>NZ_JACUUJ010000065.1 GCF_014859355.1 Yoonia sp.
GTGCGACGATTTTGGGGCTGGCGTTGGTGTTCGTTCTTTGGTCCCTGGCACCCGGAATCAAAAGGTTACTGGGGCTCCGGCGCTTCTAAGGTAACGCGCCTGACGACCAGCGTGCATGTGTCGGCCGGCGTGCCGCGCAAAACGCGATCTGCCAGCCGACGCGCTTTATCCCCTAGCCCTGATGTTCCGGCCCGATGCCCTGGAACATCGTGCGCAGATCGACGGTGCCGCGTTCACCCAGATCACCGTGGTGACGGTCAAGCCAGGCGGTCGCGGTTTCGCGACCAAGGTCGCGCAGATGGGTCAAAAATGCCCATTCCGCATTCACCTTGGACGAGGCCCCCAGCGGGTTCAGTTCTGCTTCGTTCGCGATGATGTGGATGCGCGCCCGCCGATAGTGCGCTTCGTCCAGCTTGCCGTCGTCCAGTAGTCGGGTCACGAAATCAATCGCGCGCAACTCTTTCAAAAGGCTCGAATTAAAGCTGATCTCGTTCAGCCGGTTCTGGATATCATGCGCCGACCGCGGCGCGCCTTTTCGTTCGACCGGATTGATCTGAATGACGATGGTATCGGCGCTGTCGCTTTCGGTGTGAAACGGAAACAGCGCCGGATTGCCCATATAACCACCGTCCCAATAGGGCACATTGTCGATCATCACGGCCTTGAACATGTTGGGCAGGCAAGCCGAGGCCATGACCATATCAACCGTCATGGTGCGGCTGTCAAAGACCTTGACGCGGCCCGTTTCCACATTGGTGGCAGAAATGAACAGGCGAATACTATCGCACCGCCGAACGCATTCAAAGTCGATGCAGGCTTCGACAATATCGCGCAGCGGGTTCATGTCAGTGGGGTTGAACTGATAGGGCGAAAAAAGCCGCGTCATCATGTTCATAGTCTGATAACCCCAAGACCGTTCGAGGCTCCAGATGCCCATCATCACATCAAGCGGATCGCGCTTGACCGGCGAATGCCGCGCCGCTTCACTGACCGACAACCACAGATGATGCAGCTTTTCGCGTGCGCCCTCTGGCCCGCCGGATGTGAACCCATCGGCCAGTGCAACCGCATTCATGGCCCCGGCAGAGGTGCCGGAAATCGCCGCGATCTCGATCCGGCCATCCGCAAGCAGGGCATCAAGAACACCCCATGTAAACGCCCCATGTGACCCGCCACCCTGAAGCGCCAGATTGACGCGCTTGGTCTTTTGTGCCGCCTTGCGGGGATGATCCGTGACCTTGGCGCTCATTGTGCTGTCCATCCGCCGTCAACCGGCAGCGCAGCACCGGTGATGGACGCCGCGTCGTCAGTCGCCAGAAACGCCGCCAGCGCGCCTATTTGCCCGACCGTGGCGAATTTCTTGGTCGGTTGTGCCGCCAGCAGCACATCGCGTTTCACCTCTTCTTCGGTCATGCCGCGCGCCTTTGCGGTTTCGGGGATCTGCTTTTCCACCAGCGGGGTCCAGACATAGCCGGGGCAGATCGCGTTGACGGTAATGCCGTTTTCCGCAACCTCAAGCGCGACGGTCTTGGTCAAGCCCAGCAACCCGTGCTTTGCTGCAACATAAGCCGATTTGTAGGGCGAGGCGACAAGCCCGTGCGCCGAGGCAATGTTGATGATACGGCCCCAACCGCGGGTCTTCATCCCCGGCACGGCCGCCTTGGTGGCAAAAAACGCAGCAGAAAGGTTCAGGTTCAGGATCGCCTGCCACTTTTCATCCGGGAAATCCTCGATCGGTGCAACGTGCTGGATGCCCGCGTTGTTCACCAGCACATCGACAGGGCCAAACCGTGCCTCGGCCCCGGTCATCAGCGCGACCACCCCTGCCGGGTCCATCAGGTTGGCGCGGTCATAAATGACATCGACGCCAAACTCCGTGGCCAAACCCGCACGGATCGGTTCGATCTGAACCTCTGGTTCGATGCCGTTCAACACGACGTTCATGCCCTTTGCGGCCAGTGCCTGTGCAATGCCAAGCCCGATCCCGCTAGAGGATCCGGTAACGACAGCGGTTTTTCGTTTAGTCATGTGTTTTCCAATCAAGCAAGGTAATCGTGAAGGACGCGCCCGTAAGGCAGCGTCAGGTCGGCCTTGAAATGCCGCCCCTCGACCACCCGCCGCACCGGCAGGTCGGCAACGGGGGCGTTGATATGCGGGATCAGGTGAAGCCGCGCGGGTCCCGAATAGTGAAAGTGCATATGCACATCGGTCAGGTTGTAGGCCACAAGCTCGGCCACCCGCAGATTGCCGGTGACGCACGGAATGAGCTTGAGGTTCACGCTGGTCTTGAGCAGGTGCTTGCCCCGGTCTGCGGGGTTGGGGGCAAGCCGGTCTTCGTATTTGTAGGCCATCGTGCCCATGGCCACCCGTTCACCCGCATAATGCAGTGTGCCGGTCAGCGTATCGGTGCGCACCTCCAGCTTTGGCTCGCCCCAGCGTTTGGGAAAGCCCCATATCTCGCGGCCGGCGCTAATTGGCGGTTCGTCGTTAAGAAACATCATCGCGGTGTAGTTCACCGGTTCTCCCTGCCAAAGGCAGGGAATGACGACGCCGGATTCCTGATAAGATCCAAACCCAGCGCTGTCGGGCATCGCAATCCATTCGTAATGCACCTGCCCCGATCCGTCGGGTTCCAGCGGTTCGGGCACGATGGCACGGACCGCATCCGGATCGGTTTCATAGGTAATGATCAGATATTCGCGTTGAATGAACCGATAAGGTCCGCGCGGATAGCTGGGGTTTGTGGGCGGCATGGCGCTCAGCGCCAGAATGTCCTGCGGGGTCATGTGCGTTTATTCTCACGCCATAGCCGTCCGCGGCGCAGAAAGTGCCGCGAACACCAGCCCCAGAACCGCACCAAAGATAACATGAAGGGCCAGCGTCATCATCGGTGCCATAACTCCCATCGCCATCCCGAACAGCCCCACGCCAGCCATCGGCATCACCATGACCATCATACCCAGCCAGGCGGCAATGCCGAAGGCGATACCCTTGACCACTGCAGATCCGCCCGGGATCATGCCGTAAAGCACCGCAAACCCGATCCCCCAGGCCAGTGTGCCAATCATGAAATGCCCGATCCAACCCATCATGGCCGGAGCGCCCATCATTCCGCTGAGCATGTGGATGACATCCAATTCGGGCATCACACCCATCATCCCCTTGGCCATCATCATCACAGAGAGGACAACAGTAGCGACAAACCCGGCAACAGCGCCGGCAGCAATCTTGTTCATGGTCTTTCCTTTTAAATGCGCCCTGTTTCAGTGGCGCGATTGTTCTTTGCGAAGTGTCGAAAGGATTTCGGTCAAGCGGCGGTCGTCGGCTTCGTGCTCCAGCGGCTCGCCCGGATCAGAGGCCCGCGCGGCCAGTTGATCCGTCGCCCGCATTTGCGCGACAAACCGGCTGCATCCCTTGCACATTGCAAGATGCAGGCGGATCTGAAGCGCATCCCAGCCAGATAGTTCCCCGTCGTTCAGGGCGCTGGCACGGTCGGCGATGTCCTTGCAGCTTAACATGTCGATGTGGTCCTTTCGTAAACCTCACAGGGAAAGGACACCCACAACAGGACTTTGTTACAGGGCACAGCACAAGTTAACGTGAACGGCCGAAATACCCTGCCCCCCCAACACTATAAAAGTTTGGCCAGCGTGGCGCGCAGGGATAGTCGCGCGCGATGCAAGAGAATGCGCATGTTCCCGTCGCTCAGCCCAAGGATCGCGCAGACCTCGGACGGCTCGAACTCCTGTTGCACCCTCAGCACGATAACGGCGCGCTGCGCTGGCGGCAGCGCATCAATTGCCATGCGCATATGCTCGGCAAGCCCACGTCCGGCCACGATCCGCTCGGGCGTAATTTCGTCCCAAAGCTCGGGCATCGCCTTCCAACGGCCGTGTCCGTCGAAAGCGGTGGACAGGTTGTCATCCTCGCCACCCTCGTCGAATGAAACCGATCGGCCATCGCGGCGCGCCCGGGTCCGTGCCTTGTTGATCAGGATCGTGAATATCCATCCGGCCAGCGAGGACCGCCCTTCGAAGGTGCCGATGTTTTTCAGAACCGCCATCCAGGTCTCCTGCACGACTTCTTCGGCTGTCGCGCGACTGTTCACGATGGTGGCCGCCATACGAATCAGCGGCTGGTTGTGACGCGTGTAGAGTGCGCGAAATACGGCCTCATCACCCGCCTTCAGGCGCTGTATGCAGTGCTTTTCTTGCAGTTGATTGGCGAGCATGGCTTCTTCCGTTTATCTGTTGATATTTGGGGGCCAGACGACCTCTACGTCCACTAATCAGTGCCATGCGCTCTAAAATGTGACACGCCGTGAATTGCTGCCCTGCGAAATGCATCCTAACATCTGCTTTGTCGGTCGCCACCTGAAGAACGCGGTGTCGGGGTTTCGGATTTCCGTGACGACCGACACGATCTCAAAGCAGGATTGAATTGTCGTAGTCTGGTGCCGTTCCTTTGATAACATGCACAGCAACAAACACGACGAACTATCTGGCTGCCCACGCTGATCACCCTGACCGAAGGCTTTGACCTGACGATCGCGCGCGCGGATCGCCGTAAAAATGGCCCGAACCGACGCCACATGAAAGCGCCTTTTCGCTTCGGCTTTGTCCCGCGTCAGTTTTCCGTATCATCCCGCTGCACGGCGGAATTGTCATTAGGTGCTGCGCGCAGTAAGCAAAGGCAGAAAATGAAAGGCAGACCATGGCTGTAGACGAAAAACTTGAGAGTATCCATTCCACCATCCTGGCCCGCAACCCTGCTGAGGCGGAATTCCATCAGGCGGTGCGCGAAGTGTTTGAAAGCCTTGGCCGGGTGGTCGCCAAGCATCCCGGCTATCTTGAGGATGGGCTGATCGACCGGCTGTGCGAGCCCGAGCGCCAGATCATCTTTCGCGTGCCCTGGACCGATGACAAGGGCCAAGTCCATGTCAACCGCGGCTTTCGCGTGCAATACAATTCCGCGCTTGGCCCCTATAAGGGCGGGCTGCGGTTTCACCCCTCGGTGAACCTGTCGATCATCAAGTTTCTCGGCTTCGAACAGATCTTCAAGAACGCGCTGACCGGCCTGCCGATCGGCGGCGGCAAGGGCGGGTCTGACTTCGACCCCAAGGACCGCTCTGACGGCGAGATCATGCGCTTTTGCCAGTCCTTCATGACCGAGCTTTTCCGCCATATCGGTGACAAGACCGACGTGCCGGCAGGCGACATCGGCGTCGGCGGACGCGAGGTGGGCTGGATGTTCGGCCAGTATCGCCGCCTGACCAACAGCTTCGAGGCGGGCGTGCTGACCGGCAAGGGGCTGACCTATGGCGGTTCGCTGGCGCGCACCGAGGCGACGGGATATGGCACGGTCTATTTCGTGGAATCCATGCTGGCACGGCAGGGCAAGACCATCGAGGGGCATCGCACCATCGTATCGGGTTCGGGCAATGTGGCAATCTATGCAATGGACAAGGCCCTGAAATTTGGCGCAAAGGTCGTCGCCTGTTCCGACAGCAGCGGGTATGTGGTGGATGAAGACGGCATCGACCTTGATCTGGTGCGCGAGATCAAGGAAGTGCGGCGCGGGCGGATCAGCGAGTATGTGAAGGCCCGCAAGGATGCGAAATACTTCGCTGCCGGAAAGGGCTCGATCTGGGATGTGCCTTGCGATATTGCGCTCCCCTGCGCCACGCAGAACGAACTGACGGCCCGCGATGCCCGCGTGCTGATCGGCAACGGCGTGCATCTGGTGGCGGAAGGCGCAAACATGCCCTGCACGCCCGATGCGGTAGATGCGTTCCGCAAGGCCGGTGTGCTGTTTGCGCCGGGCAAGGCGGCCAATGCCGGTGGGGTTGCAACTTCGGCGCTGGAGATGCAGCAAAACGCCAGCCGCGACCGCTGGACATTCGACCAGACCCGTGACCGGCTGGGCGTCATCATGCGCAACATCCACGACACCTGCGCCGACACGGCCGAGGATTACGGCGCCCCGGGCGACTATGTTCTGGGCGCGAACATCGGCGGCTTTATCCGTGTGGCCGAGGCAATGCGCGCACAGGGCGTGATCTGAATGGACCACCGACAGCCGGGCCGCGGCTTTTTTCCGTGGCCCGGCTGTCAAATTGACCCGCATCGCTGCGGCGGCGGGCCAGGGGCGCGCGAAGGCCGTCACGGGTAACGCCAAGGGCCACGTAGACCGGCTTGTTCTTGACCAATTGGCTGTTTGCATCGCGGATTTTCACGCGCAACGCGTCGAACATCACGATGGGATACATGCGCTCTAGCGCCCGGCTTTGCCGGTCCCGCCTGCCATATCTTCCGCGCGCCATAGGGCTTGCGGTGCTCTTCCAAGGCAGCATTGATCTTGATGCACAGATCCGCGTCAGACT
Organism: Yoonia sp.; assembly: GCF_014859355.1. Classification (GTDB taxonomy): domain Bacteria; phylum Pseudomonadota; class Alphaproteobacteria; order Rhodobacterales; family Rhodobacteraceae; genus Yoonia. The sequence continues at coordinate 6,383 of NZ_JACUUJ010000065.1, forward strand.
TCGCCCGAGCAGACTACACCATCGATTTGTTGTTCCGCTTCCCTGGACAAAACGGTAGCATCCTGTCGCGTCGTGCCAGAACCACCAAGTTCATGGCATTCACCGACCAAACCGGCACGGATTGAACGCGCATATTGTGCCGCAATGATTGCTGATAAAGCTGTGCCAAGGTCAGGCGCATTGCACCATTTTGGGCATTTGCCCAAAGGAAACAGCCTCGCTCAAGCACATTGTCGTAAAGACAAAAACCTTGACCATCACGTTAGAGCAACTTCAGCCAGTCGCCACGACGACCTCTGAACGCAAATACCGCGCCATTGGCAGGCTTTTGCCGCAACACATCCTGAGCCACCGCTGCCAGCCCTGCGATCCCTTTGCGCATATCCGTCTGCAACCCAAGAGTTTCACAGCGCATTACAGATCCCGGATAAGGCACGTCGTTAACGACGTGGTTAGCGACGTGTCTTGGATCATCGCCCAGGTGTCGTTCAGGCGCTGCCAATCGGGTGGTTACAGGTCGTCAAGAAAATCCGACCTTGGAAATCAATGCGCGAGGTCGAAAGAGAAACCTTGAAATGGGTTCGCCAGGGCCGGCCAAGCGCATATCGGCCGACCCTTGTTTCAATGCAGTCCGAACTCTGCCATCAACTGGCGGCGATAGCCGACAAAATCCGTGTCGTTGCGGTCGCGCGGGCGGGGCAGGTCCACATCGATGAGCCGGATAGCGTCGCCCTTGGTCCCCGGAAGCACCAGCACCCGGTCGGCGAGAAAGATCGCCTCTTCAAGGTCATGTGTCACCAGCAACATCGTCACCTTTTCCTCGTGCCAGATGCGGGTCAGCTCCTCTTGCATGGTCATCTTGGTCATCGCGTCAAGCGCGCCCAATGGCTCGTCCAGCAGCAGGATTTCGGGCTGCACAGTCAGGGCGCGGGCGATACCCACCCGTTGCGCCATGCCCCCCGAAAGCTGCCGGGGCCAGGCACCCTCGAACTCGGCCAGACCGACAAGCCGGATGTAGCGCCGCGCCCGCTCGGCCGCGTCCGGTTTCGGCACACCTTGCACCTCAAGCCCGAAGGCCACGTTGTCCAGCACCGTAAGCCAGGGCAGCAGGCGCGGCTCCTGAAAGATCACCGCGCGGTCTCGCCCCAGCCCATGCACTGGCGCGCCGTCGATCAGCACTTGGCCCGCGTCTGGCTCTTCCAGCCCGGCCAGCACGCGCAGAAGCGTCGTCTTGCCCGAACCCGAGGCCCCCACGATGGCAAGACTCTCGCCACTGCGAATATCCAGGTTGACCCCCTTGAGAACAGTCAATGTCTCGCCGTCAAGGGGGAAGCTCTTGGTGAGGTCACGGATGGTGACCTCACCTTTCGTCTGTGTCTGCACCAGAGTCATCGCGCTAACCTTAGTTCGTGACAGGCGCATCGCCCGTCACCAGAAGGATGTCGGCAGCGGCAAGCTGACCCTCGGACAGCGCGCCCTCGCGCACCAGAACGTCGATCCAGAACTGCACGTCACGCGCAACCGGAAGGCCACCCTCGCGCACGCCGAAACCTGCAAAGAACTTGGCCACTTCCAGGTTTTCTCCGCGCGCTTCAAGCAGTTTGGCGATGATCTCTCGGGTTTCTTCGGGGTTCTCGCGGGCATAGTCGAGCGCAAGCGCCGATTTCTCGACAAAGTGGCGCGCGGCCTCTGGGTGGGCCTCGACCCAGTCACGGCGCAGCACGGTAAAGCCGCCCGCGATCTCGCCCAGAACATCCGTGTCGTCGAACACCTTGCGCAACCCCCCACCCGCGCGCGCCGCGCCCTCGAACGTGGTCTGCCAATAGCCAAAGGCGGCGATGTCCACCTGTTTCGAACGCAGCACCTGCTCAA
>NZ_JACUUJ010000026.1 GCF_014859355.1 Yoonia sp.
CTACATTTACGGTCATCATAATCTCCTGTCGGCTATAGGTTTGATCGGCAACTTTACCATTTTCAAGCCTTTTTTCACGCTATCACAGCATCATGACAGGTCATTGATCTGTCTCAATGTGGTATGGGCGGGGGGGTGCAGGATGAAGTGGCGAAAAGCAAAAGGGTCCATCATTGGCAGAGGTCGTCTTTAAAACCCTTGGTGTGACCAAGGTGTATCAGACCGGAGCTGTCAAGGTTTTCGCCTTGGCCGGGGTCGATCTGGAGCTTTACGCAGGCGAACTGACTGTCTTGCTGGGGCCTTCGGGCAGTGGCAAATCGACCTTGCTGAATATTCTGGGCGGGTTGGATCACGCGACCGAGGGCCGCGTCTGGTTTCGCGATACCGAACTGACGCATATGTCCGACCGTGGGTTGACTCGATATCGGCGCGATCACGTCGGATTTGTGTTTCAATTCTATAACCTTGTGCCCAGCCTGACTGCGCGGGAAAATGTGGAGCTGGTCACGGATGTTTCCCTTGACCCGATGCCCGCCGAAGAGGCGCTTTCGCTGGTCGGGTTGGACAAGCGCATGGACCATTTCCCGTCCGAGATGTCGGGGGGCGAACAGCAGCGTGTGGCGATTGCGCGCGCGATTGCGAAACGCCCCGAAATCCTGCTGTGCGATGAACCCACCGGCGCGCTGGACAGCACCACCGGGGTGCAGGTGCTTGAGGTGCTGGAAGATATCAACGCGCGCTTTGGCACGACGACGGTGATCATCACCCATAACGCGGATATCCAGAAAATGGCGCACCGCGTGATCCAGTTTCAGGATGGCAAGATCAGCGATGTCAAAGTCAACGAAACCCGCCTTACCCCATCGCAGATTGTCTGGTGATGCAGGCGCTTGACCGTAAATTGCTGCGCGACTTCGGGCGCTTGTGGAAACAGGCGCTGGCGATTGCGCTGGTGCTGGCCTGTGGTGTCGCGATCTTGCTGGCAGCTTTGGGCATGTATAAGGCGCTGTCGGATACGCGCGCCAGCTACTATGAACGCAACCGGTTTGCGGATGTCTTTGTCAACCTGCGCCGCGCCCCAGAAACGCTTTTGGCGGAAATCGCGGCAATTGATGGTGTCTGGGCGGTCGAGGCGCGCATTGTCGGCGATGCGGTGCTGGATTTGCCAAACGTCACCGAAAGCGTGACAGGCCGGATATTGTCGTTGCCGACCGATGGCGCACCGCAATTGAATGTGCCGATCCTGCGATCGGGTCGGTTTCCCACGCCCAATGCCACCGATGAGGTGATGGTCAACGAACATTTTGCCGATTCCAACGGTTTTGTGCCGGGCGATACGTTTCTTGCCAATCTCGGTGGGCAGAAAAGGGCGTTAATGATCACAGGGACCGCCTTGTCGCCCGAGTTCATCTATACGATCGGCCCCGGTGCGATCATGCCCGACAATGCGACCTATGGAATTTTGTGGATGTCCGAGCGGGCGGTGGCGGCTGCCTTTGACATGACGGGGGCCTTTAATGACCTTTCGCTGAAACTGACGGCGACCGCATTGCCCGCTACGGTGATTGACCGGGTGGATACGGTGCTTGATGCTTACGGGGGGTTGGGGGCGCATGATCGCAGCCTGCATCAATCGGATTCATTTATCGACGCCGAAATCAAACAGTTGCGCACCATGGCATCGGTGCTGCCGCCGATCTTTTTTGGCATTTCGGCGTTTCTGGTCAGCATGGTGATGGGGCGGATCATTGCGCTGGAACGCAGCCAGATCGGCCTTCTCAAGGCAATCGGCTATTCCAACGCCGAAATTTGCCTTCACTATTTGATGTTGGCGGCGCTGATCGCTGTGGTGGGGCTGATTGTTGGTTGGGGGGCAGGCAGTTTGATCGCGCGTTGGCTGGCGCAACAATATGCGATTTATTTTGCCTTTCCGTTCCTGATTTTTGGCGCATCACTATGGGTTTACGGGGTGTCGGGGATCGCGGCGCTGTTAACCACGACATTGGGTGCGACCCAGGCAGCGTTGCGCGCGGCGCGGCTGGCACCCGCTATTGCGATGCAACCACCCGCACCGCCGCAATTCAAACGGTCAATCATCGACCGGACGATGGCGGCGCTCCATTTGCGCCAACAGACGATCATGATCCTGCGCAGTTTTTTCCGCTGGCCCGTGCGCAGCACAATGACGATGCTGGGCCTGGCGCTGGCGGTGGCGACGGTGGTGGCGCCATCGTTCATGAATGATGCGCTGGATAAAATCGTGGACAGCGCATTTTATGAAACCAACCGGCAGGATGCGATGCTGGTCTTTGCCCATGACATGCCCGAAAGCGTGATTGAAACCGTTGCCCGCTTGCCCGCTGTTCTACAGGCCGAAGGCCAGCAATATCTGCCCGCAATCCTGCGCAATGGTCCGCACGAAAAACGTGCCGCCATCGAGGCCCGTCGCCCGAATGTGGACCTAAGCCGCGTCATCGACAAAAGTGGTGCGCAGATCAATGCGCCTCCGGGTGGGATCGTGCTGTCTGACCGTCTGGCGGAACAGTTGCGCCTGTCGGTCGGGGATCCGGTCGCGGTTGAATTTCTGGGTGGCCGAAAGGAAACGCTGACCGTCACGCTGACCGGTGTGGTGGAACAGTTCTTTGGCATGGGCGCCTATATGGACCTTGCCGATGTCAATGCCCTGCTGCGCCAGTCGCCGCGCATATCCATGGTCAACGTGTCGCTGGATGACAGCGCGGTCCCGGAACTGCACACGCGTTTGAAAGACATCCCGAAACTGGTCAGTATCGTCATGATGTCGGATTCACGCCGCACCTTTACCGAAACCATCGGTGAAAATGTCGTCGTGATGAACACCGTCTATATCGTGATTTCCATGCTTATCACCATCGGTGTGGCCTATAATGGCGCGCGCATCCAACTGTCGGAACGGGCGCGCGAACTGGCCAGCCTGCGCATCCTTGGCTTCACAAGAGGCGAGGTGTCCTACATTCTGATCGGGGAAACGATGTTGTTGGCGGTTTTGGCGCAACCTTTGGGCTGGCTGATTGGCGCACTGATCGCGCAGACCATGGTAAATGGATTTTCCAGCGATCTTTACAATATTCCGCTGGTGCTGCGCCCTGCAATCTTTGCGCAAGCCAGCCTTGTTGTGCTGACAGCCGCCTTTGTCTCCGTCATGATCGTGCGGCGGCGTCTGGACAAGCAAAGCCTTGTCGCTGTGATGAAAGTAAGGGAATAACAATGCGCTGGAAACCACGAACACTTGTCCTGATCGGGTTGGGCACGGCCATGATGGCAGGGTTGATCTTTGTGGCCTTCCGGCCTGATCCTGTCCCTGTGGATGTGCACGTCGTGACACGTGGTCCGATGCAGATCACGATCAATGCCGATGGGGTGACGCGCATCCGCGACATCTATGATGTGGCCAGCCCGATTACAGGCATGGCCCTGCGGATGCCCGTCGCGGTAGGAGACCGCGTGGTGGCGGGGGAAACGCTGGTCGCGTCGGTGATGCCGGCAACGCCGGGGTTGCTGGACAGCCGCAGCATGCTTCAGGCCGAAGCCAGCGTGCAAGAGGCAGAAGCCGCATTGCATGTGGCTGAAACCGATCTGGACAAAGCTCGCGATGATCAAACCTTGGCGCAGACCCAATACGAGCGGGCCACAACGCTGGTGGAACGCGGTGTTGCATCCTTTACACGGCTAGAGGATGCCGCCCAGCGGTTGGCCGTGGCCAACGCATCGGTTCAGGCCGCACAGGCGCGTATTGACATGGCGCAAAGCACACTGGTGCGGATGCGCACCTTGGTGCAAGATCCTGGCACATTCGCAGGCACCCAACAGACCTGCTGCATGCAGATCATGGCACCGGCGGATGGTGTGGTGCTGTCTGTCACCAGCCCGAGCGAACGGCCGGTCACCACGGGTGCCCCCTTGCTGCGCATCGGTGATCCTGCAAATCTGGAAATTGTCGCCGATCTTTTGTCCAGTGACGCCGTGCGCGTCGCACCGGGGGCTGTCGCGCGCGTGGAACGCTGGGGCGGGGACGGTTTGTTGCACGCCACGCTGACCCGGATTGCGCCAGCGGCACAAACCAAGGTTTCCGCGCTGGGCATCGCAGAGCAACGTGTGGATGCCTATTTTGACATCACATCGCCGCCACAGGATCGCCTGACGTTAGGCGATGGGTTCGGGGTATTTCTGCGGATCGTGGAATGGGAAGAAAAAGACGCACTTCAGGTTCCGCTGAGCGCGGTTTTCAAACGTGCGGATGCATGGACCGTCTTCCTGGCCATCGACAATGTGGTGACGGAACGCACGATCACGCTTGGGCGGCGCAACAGCCAGTTTGCGCAGGTGCTTGATGGGCTGGTCGCCGGCGACGCCGTGGTCGTGCATCCCAATGATGCGCTGACGGCGGGCCAGCGTATCGTCTTGCGCAGCGCGCTAACGCGTTAAAGCGGGGTCGCCTTGGTTTCGGTCGGCAACGGCGGAAAGATTTCGGTGCCCATCTTGATCAGTTTTCCGGTTTCAACCGTGTATTGCACATATGCCCGTTCCAGAAACGCAGCCTGCGCGGCTTGTAGTTCGGCCAGTGTCTTGCATTGCAGGATCTCGTGCTGCGCTTTGACATCTTCCTGAATGCGATCGGCCATAAAGCTGATCATTTCGCTGCCCATTTGTGCCATGGCTTCGGTCCATGCGGTGCCCATCCACGTCAATGAACCAAGCCCGGACTCTTGTAATTGATGAAGCGCGGTCTGAAGGGGGTCTGCTGGGTCAGCCTTTGTGGTCTCTTTTGAAGATTTCACCATGCTATTGCCCTTTATTGTTGCGTCGGTTTTTTCGTCTATACCCGTTTATAACAGAAACCGGTCTTGATGTTGATCAAATCCGTCAGGATCGGTGACAAAGATCGCAGGGCTGATGCTATTGTGGCTGATAAAGGTCAATACCGCCAATGCAGCGATGTCATATGTAAAATAGGGAAATAACGGAAACTGCCATGTTCAGCCGATCATTCACTATATTCACCTTGTTTGGTTATGATATCAAGCTCGACCTGAGTTGGTTCTTTATTGCGCTGCTCGTCGTCTGGAGCCTTGCAACGGGATATTTTCCGCAAACCCTGACACAGGCGACTTCGTTGCAGATTCTGGTGCTGTCTGTGCTTTCGATGCTGGCGCTGTTCGGGTCGCTGATCCTGCACGAATTATCCCATTCGTTGGTGGCCCACCGCTGCGGTGTTGAAATCAAAGGGATCACGCTGTTCATCTTTGGTGGCGTTGCAGAACTGAAAAACGAACCCCAGACGCCGGGCGCCGAATTCTGGATCGCGTTGGCTGGCCCCGCGATGAGCTTTGCCCTGGCGGTTATATTCTGGATCGCGCGGTTACTGTCCGAACTGCTGGGTATGCCAGAGCTGGTCACGGCGCTGTTTTCCTACGTGGCCTGGGCAAATGCCATTCTGGCCATTTTCAACTTGTTGCCAGCCTTTCCCATGGATGGGGGGCGGGTGATGCGGGCGATTGTCTGGCAACGCACCGGCGATCAACTGGAGGCGACAGCCCGCGCAACCAGTGCAGGCAGCGTGCTGGCCTATATGCTGATCGGCCTTGGGCTGATGAATGTTGCGCTGACCGGGCAACTTGGCAGTTTATGGATCGTGATCATCGGATTTTTCATACTTGCCTCTGGGCGAGGGGCATATGAAAACATGCGCCTGCACAAGCTGCTGGAACACAGGACAGCGCGCGATGTCATGACGCCTGCGCCGGTGACGGTCTTGCCTGATGAAACCCTTGCGACGCTGGTGGATCACTACATCTTGCGGCGGCGCATCAGCTTTGTGCCGGTGGTCGATCGTGATGTGTTGCTGGGGTATATTGACCTTGATGTCTTGCGCAGCATTGAACCGGAAAACTGGGCCGACACGCTGGTTGGTGATGTCTATGTCGAAATCAGCCCAGAAAATACCGTCAGCCCGGATGATCCCGCTGAAAGCGTCTTGCGCAGGCTTTCGCAGACGGGCCGGCGCAAGTTTCTTGTGGTCAAAGGCCGTAAACTGCAAGGAGTCATCACCTTGGCCGATTTGATGCGATATCTGACCCTTGTCCAGACAGTCGGGGCACGGCCGCATCAGGCAAGGTGACCGCGCCGGTTTCGGGTCACGTGGATGTGTTCGGCTTCTTGTCTGAATGTGTCTGCACGTCGCCAGCAAAGGCATAGCCGATGCCGCGCACTGTTTTGATCAGGCGGGGCAGGGCGGGGTCGCGTTCAATTTTTTTGCGCAGACGGGCGACCTGATTGTCGATGGTGCGGTCCAGTGGTGCCCAGTTGTTCCCACCAATCAGATCCATCAGCGTTTCGCGCGACAAGGCCCTTTTGCGATGTTCAAGAAACACCCGCAGCAATTTGAAATCACCGCTGGTCAGATCAACCAGATTGCCGTCACGCCCGATCAGTTCGTACTGTTCCAGCCGGGCCTGCATGCCGTCAAACCACAGCATTTCCGTAGGCGGTGCGCCTTGTTGATCGGTTGACGGTGCGTCGCGCCCGCGCCGTAAAACAGATTTCACGCGCGCCAGCACTTCACGCAGATGGAACGGTTTGATGATGTAGTCATCCGCGCCCAGTTCAAGCCCGACAACACGGTCGATCACGTCACCTTTTCCTGTCAGCATGATGATCGGCACCTGCGAAAAAGACCGTATTTGCCGGGCAATATCGAAACCGTCGTCAACCTGTAATTGTAAATCAAGGGTAACAAGGTCAATCTTATGGGCACTTATGGCGGCAAGCGTGGATGCCGTATCGTCGGCTTCTACGACAATATATCCATCTGTTTGGAGGGTCATTCGCAGTGTTTTTCGAACCTTAGGATCATCATCGACGATCAGGATCGTCTTGTCTGACATGTTGGCCCCCAATTATCTGTCGTTAAAACCATGCTCAGTTCGCATAAACTGAGCCATCTATATGCGAATACACAAGTCACATTACAATTTGATACAATCCATTACGCTGGCAATAATATTACGCGGACAATGCGGGTTCAGGCTGTTAATATACTAACCTAGGGGGCAAACGGCATGTATGTCACGCGGCCAAACGAACAAATTGAAAACTTTTTATTGCCATTGCGCGCACGTCCGGTTCAGCAGCACCATCTGCACCATATTTGTGCGGGCAAGCATCTTTTCCACGAAGGCCAGACAGCACGAAATATATATGAAGTTGTCAAAGGTGTGCTGCGTCTGACCCGTGTGATGGCGGACGGGCGCCGTCAGGTGATTGCCTTTGGTTATCCCGGCGATGTTGTCGGCTTTCACAGCGATGACGAATATCACACCGACTGCGACGCGCTGCTTTCGACGACTGTGATCGTGCATAGCCGCAGCGCATTGGAAAGCCCGGCCGGCAATTCAGCCCTGCACACCAAGCTGCTGCAGGCTGCCTTGCATGAAATCAGTGCAATGCAGGACCATTTTTTGATGTTGGGCCGTAAATCGGCGGCTGAGCGGGTCGCGTCGTTCTTGCTGACACTTCAAGAAAGGGTAGGGATGCCGCTTGGCCAGTTCACCCAGTTCGACCTGCCAATGAGCAGGTCAGACATTGCGGATTTTCTGGGCATGACAACAGAGACCGTGTGTCGCACGCTGACCCGGCTGCGCAAATTGAACATCATCGCATTGGACCGGGTGCATACGGTCGTTATCCTCAAGCCAGAGGCCTTGATAAAAGAGGCCGAGGGTAGGGATTAAGGCTCTGGCCACAAATCCCGCAATTCCTGGGGAAGGTTGGCGCGCACGTCTTCAACCTCGCCTCGGGAAATGCGGGCGTTGATGACAGTGAATGTAGCTGTGATATCCATCGCGCCACGATAGTCCAGCACATCGCCAACCTGTTCTTCGATTGCTGCGATAAAATCTTTAGCATGACGTTCCTGCACGGGGGTTTTCTTGGGCTGCCAGCCTTCGAAAAACATGCCGCGCAGCATGATTGGCAATTGCGCGGAAAATTGTGCCATTTCGTTGACCGGCAGATGGTCGCGGATTTTGCAAAGGACGGTGCGCAATAAACGCAGCGCGTCGCGTTCGCTGGACCACCCCAGACGACCGGTGAGTTCGTTGACCCAGTCATGGGCCTCGTGGACAGTGCGATCAAATACATGGACAGTGCGGGTCATGCTCAGGCTCCAGTCTGTTATTCAGGTTACGTTGATGTCATATCGACAGTGAGCGCATCGCCGGGATTTCCGATCAGGTGGTTGAACAGCGCGGCAGTCATTGCCCCAATACCCAGCAACACGAGAGTATAGTTGATGATCCAGCCGACAAAGGGGATAAAGTTCAGCAACGTCACGATGCAGACGGCCAAGGCCAGGACCAGCAGCCGGAACAAAAGCGAAGGATCAGCCGGCCCGCCCGCGAGCCCCACAACACGCATGGCGACGGCATAGGCGGCTAATACATACCCAAGTGTCCATGCGCCAATGATCAGCAGGATGGCAAAGGGGATAAAGGGGATGCCAATGATCGTCAGGGCTGTAATCGGCACCAGCCCGAACAGGACGGACAACCCCAGAATACCCAGCAAAAACAATCTTCCGGGTCTTTTTGCGATGTCATGCCGCATCTGTGCGACGGGCTGCGGGGCAAATGTCAGAAAAATGCTGCCAGTCAGCACGAAAAACGCCAGCGTAATGACAAAGGCCGCAAAAACCGTCAGGAAACCTGGCAACAGGGGCATGTCCATCTGTTGCCATGTCCGGTGGATATCGTCCCACATTGGGCCTCTGGTCCAGCGTTCAAACCGCACACGATCCGCCGGGATCACCCGATCGGGAATGTCGATCTTTGCGCGGGCACGATAGGTCAGTTGCCCCAGTATCCGGGCATCTGGTCCAAAACGCATCCTTTCGGTCATGATACGCACATCACCTTGCACAACGCTGTTCAAAACCACCTCGCCTCCGGCCGCGATCAAAGCGCCTGCAATCGGGCCATCAATGACAATCGCGCGCCCCAGCAGCCGCGCATTCCCGCCGACGGTGGAATCGGGCAACAATCGCACGCTATAACCCATGGCCGACAGATCTTGCGCCACATCGGCACCGATCGTCACCGTGGCGCCTGCGGCATATAGATCGGTATCGGTGCTGGTTGTGACGGTCACATCCATACCGGCCACATGGATATCGCCCGCTGACCGGCCACTGATGGCAATCACCTCGCCGGCGGCAAAAACATCGCGCCCGGCATCATAGGTTTGGCTGATGGTCGAACCGGTGGTAAAAAGATCGCCGCCATGCGCCGTGGTGACGCTATCGGCGGCAGCCTGTGTGGTTAGCAGTATCGCTGATAAAGCGATCAGTTTGCCCAGACTGCACATTTTGCACCTCGGTTTGTTCAATTGAAGTCTTTTTACCGGAAAGCGGCGTCACCGGATTGAGCCGTATCAATCCTTTGGCGGGTGCGGGCGCTATGGCAGTTGCAGCGTTTTATCATTGAAAGGAAGCACCGATGAAACTGCCGTTGTCCCCTAAACCAAACAGCCCGCACCCTTTGTTGGATACCGTGCAAGAAGAGATAGAGCGCCTGATCGATCGCTTGCGTTTCAACCCCGCGCTGCATGATGTGTCGTTGCGTCTGGGGGCATCGGGCCAGTTGGTGCCGGCAATCGACATGACCGAAAATGAATCCGCCGTCGCCATCATCGCCGAGATGCCGGGCGTGGCCAGAGATGATATTTCGATCACCCTTGAAGGCGATCATCTGGTGCTGGAGGGGCACAAGCGGGATGATCGTTCGGACGATCAGGCGCTTTATCACCTTGCCGAACGTCGGCACGGACCCTTCCGCCGGGTTATCCCACTGGGTTTCATTCCGGGCGATGATCCGGTTGATGCTGTTTTTGAAAACGGAGTGCTGTGTTTGACCGTGCCCAAGACCGGCGGCACGCAAGCCGCACCGCGCAAGGTTCAAATCACTTCGCCCGCTTGATCAATGCGGAAGCTGCGCCAGCTTGCGTGCCAGCGCGTCGCGTTCCTCGATCAGGTCAAGCACCAGCGCGACACCGGCAAGATTCAGGCCCAGATCATGTGTCAAACGCCGTGCCTTGCGCGCACGTAACACGTTGGGTGGCGTAAATCGCCAATCGGATGCGTGGCCCCCCAAAGGGTCAAGCACACCGTAATCCACCAGCGAAACAACCCAGTCAGTTCGCACGTGGCAAAAGTGGCTCAATTCGCCCAATGTCAGTGTTTCAATGATTTCGATTTGGTCATGATCGGCAAGTCTCATTGCCCTCCTCCTTGATCTTTGCGGGGATCAAAATTCAGTTCCTTGGCCATGCGTTCGTAAAATGCCCGGGCTTCTGCGGTGTTGACGGGCGGATTGATGATCTGAAGTTCTGCATAAAGATCGCCGGCGTGCGGTCCGGGCAATCCGCGCCCTTTCAGCCGTAGCCGCTGTCCGCTGCGTGCATTTGGTGGGACCGTGATCTGCACTTTCCCACCGGGTGTCGGCATGCCTACCTTTGCGCCCAAGGCTGCCTCCCATGGGGTGACGGGCAGGGCGACGGAAATATCCCTGCCATCCACGCGAAATGTCGGATGCGGGGCAAGTGCCACCTCTAGGATCAGGTCGGCCCCTTGGCCGCCCTTGCCTTTCAGGCGCAAATGCTGGCCTGCGGCGATCCCTTTGGGGATATTAACGGCGATCCGTTGATCACGCCAGACGACCCTGCCTTGATCATCCAGATCAGGCACCTGCAATCCAAATGTTTTTGTTGCCCCGGTAAAGATATCTTCCAGTGCGATGTCGATGCGCGCGTGCTGGTCCATGGGGCGGGTAGATGCGCGCCTGCCGAACGGATCTTGCCTGAAGGCAGAAAAATAATCTTCGAAAATACCTGCATCGGCTTGGCTCATGTCTTCTGGGGCAAAGCCATATCCGCCAGTCCAGCGGGTTTGTTCCTGCTGCTGTTGCTGCTTCAATGTCTCCCACTCGGGGCCGAATTTATCATAGGCGGCCCGTTTTTCGGGGTCGCGCAGCACGTCATGGGCGTGACCGATGGCCTGAAACCGTGCGGCGGTATCGGCACCGGTGTTGACGTCTGGATGGTATTTGCGGGCCAGCTTGCGATAGGCGCGCTTGATATCATCGCTGCTGGCATCGCGAGCAACACCCAAGGTTTTATAAAAATCTTCTTGCACCATCACAAAACCTTGCACTTTCTGGAACCAAACATAACGGACCGCCGCGGTTGTGGATTGATCCATCTCAATTTCATTTTCGCAGCACTCCGATAGGGATTACCAGCAGCCACTGCAAAGGAGCCGGTCATGCAAAAACAAACAATCCTTGTCCTGCAAGGTCCAAAGGGGACAACGGCCGAACTGTCGTATCTGGCCGATATGGCCCGCACACAAGACGCGCATATTTCTGTGCTGCATATTGGCCCGACCGACCCCATCCCCGCCTATGCCTATGGTGGCATGCCTTACGGGGCTGTCGAAATTCCTCACAAGTGGATCGAAGAGCGTGAAATCCTTTCGCGCGAACTGGATGAATGCCGACAGAAAACCAACGCGTTTTTTGAAAAAGAGGGCATATCGGGCGAAGCCGGGATCATCAGCACATTTCCCGCCGGTCTGGATGATATCGTCGCACCACGCGCGATGCTGTGCGATGTGGCAATCATTCACAATGATCTGCGCGAATATGACGATGCCTTTCGCAACCTGTTGTATGGGGTTTTGTTCAAATCGCCCACAGGTATCGTGCTGAACCCGCACAAGACGGCAGCACCGTTACAACCTGCGCATGTTTTCCTGGCTTGGAACACAAGTAAACCTGCCGCGCGTGCAGTACGCGAGGCGTTGCCGATGCTGAAGGCCGCCAAGCAGGTGACAATCGGCACCTTTGATGCGGTGAAAAAGGAAACCGCAGCAGGTGAAGAACCCGGTGCGGATCTGGCCAAGTGGCTGAGCCATCACGGATGCGCCGTAACGGTCCGGCAATATGATTCCGCTGGTGAAGAACTCGGCGCCGCGATCCGCGACAGGGCCTCGGGTGTGGGGGCTGACCTGATTGTCATGGGGGCCTATGGGCACACACGGGTCCGCCAGGCTGTCTTTGGCGGCACAACGCGAAGCATGGTCGAACAGACAGATGTGGCGGTGTTTCTCGCACATTGATGCGTTGCGCGCGCAGCCGCTGCGCGGCTGGCATTGTTCAACACTGAATTGGGATCGGCGGGGAAAATATTTTCCCGGCCGGTCGCTGTATGTTTGCGGCGCAGGATCTGCACATTTTGAAATGTGAAAACCACCAATCGCGGCGAATTTTAGTCATCTCTTATTGTTTTACGGTTCCCTGGGTAAGGGAAATTTGGAGCGGGCGAAGAGATTCGAACTCTCGACCCTAACCTTGGCAAGGTTATGCTCTACCCCTGAGCTACGCCCGCATCCGTTCCGTGAGCCGTGATTTATAAACACTTCGCGTCCGCCGCAAGACCAAAAACACATCGGTGTGCATATTTTCGTGTTGGCCCCCCAGATAAGAAGGGTGGCGCGGTCTTTGTGCAATCATTCCAACTCGATCAGCAAATCCTTGGCGTCAATCTGGCTTCCGGCCTGCACCTGCACCGCCTTGACCAACGCGTCGCGTTCGGCGTGAATGCCGGTTTCCATCTTCATCGCCTCGATGGTCAGCAGCAGGTCGCCCGCCTTGACGTGTTTGCCGACCACAACGGAAACGGTGGCCACAACCCCCGGCATCGGCGCGCCGATATGGTTGGGGTTGGCCACGTCCGCCTTGGGGCGCTGCACCTTGTCGGCCGCCGCCAGCCGGTTCATCACGCGGATTGTGCGGGGTTGGCCGTTAAGTTCAAAGAACACCTTGACCTCGCCATCCTCGTTCATGTCCGACACCGCTTGCAGGCGGATTTCCAGCGTCTTGCCAGGGTCGATTTCGGCGGTAATTTCCTCGCCCGGTTCCATGCCGTAAAAGAACGTGCGCGTGGGCAGGGTGCGCACCGGCCCGTATTTGCGATGCCGACCCATGTAATCAAGAAACACCTTGGGATACATCATGTATCCGTTCAGGTCTTCATCATCGACGGCTTTGCCCTCCAGCTGCTTGATCAGATCTTCGCGGACCTGTTCCAGATCTACGGGGGGCAGGGATTTACCGGGGCGTTCAGTGATCGGTTTTTCGCCCTTGAGGATCTTTTTCTGGATCGCTATTGGCCAGCCGCCCGGGGGTTGGCCCAGGCTGCCGCGCATCATGTCCACCACACTGTCGGGAAATACGACATCAACGCTGGGGTCTTCGACCTGTGCCCGTGTCAGCCCCTGACTGACCATCATCAGCGCCATGTCGCCCACCACTTTGGACGATGGCGTGACCTTGACGATATCGCCAAACATCGCGTTCACATCGGCATAGGTCTGCGCGACTTCGTGCCAGCGGTCTTCCAGCCCCAGCGACCGCGCCTGCGCCTTGAGGTTGGTAAATTGCCCGCCGGGCATTTCGTGCAGGTAAACCTCTGACGCGGGGGCCTGCAGGCCGCTTTCAAAGGCGGCATAGTGGCTGCGGACCTGTTCCCAGTAATTGCTGATCTCGCGGATCGCCTTGATATCAAGTCCGGTATCGCGGTCGGTGCCGCGCAACGCCGATACGATCGACCCCAGCGTGGGCTGCGATGTGTTGCCCGAAAGCGCATCCATCGCGGCATCGACGCAATCCACACCGGTATCAGCCGCCGCCAGCACTGTGGCAATCGCCGCGCCGGATGTGTCGTGGGTATGGAAATGGATCGGCAAGCCGGTTTCCTCTTTCAATGCCTTGAACAGGGCGGATGCGGCGGGGGCTTTCAGCAGCCCGGCCATGTCTTTCAGGCCCAGCACATGTGCGCCTGCGGCTTCCAGTTCCTTGGCCATGCCGACATAATATTTCAGGTCGTATTTCGCCCGGTCGGGGTCCAGCATATCGCCGGTATAGCAGATCGTGCCTTCGCAGACCTTATTGGCGGCAATCACGGCATCCATCGCCACGCGCATGTTTTCAACCCAGTTGAGACTATCGAACACGCGGAACACATCGACGCCGCTATCGGCGGCCTGCTTCACGAACGCCTGCACTACGTTGTCGGGATAATTGGTGTAACCCACGCCGTTGGATGCGCGCAGCAGCATTTGCGTCATGATGTTGGGCATCGCGGCACGGATATCGCGCAGGCGCTGCCACGGACATTCCTGCAAGAACCGGTAAGACACGTCAAACGTGGCCCCGCCCCAGCATTCCACACTGAACAGTTGGTGCATCTTCGCGGCATAGGCGGGGGCAGCGTTGATCATGTCGATCGACCGCATCCGCGTGGCCAGCAGCGACTGGTGCCCGTCGCGCATTGTGGTGTCGGTGATCAACAGTTGCGGCTGGTCGCGCATCCAGTCCGCCACGGCCTCTGGCCCGAACTGGTCAAGGATCTGGCGGGTGCCGGGGGTGATGTCGGTGGTTGGCCGCACCGGCGGGCGCGGTTTCTTGATATCAGCTGGCGGCAGTGGACGGCCTGCGGTTTCAGGATGCCCGTTGACGGTAATATCGGCGATATAGGTCAGGATCTTCGTGGCCCGGTCGCGCCGTTTGGTGAATTTGAACAGCTCTGGCGTTTCGTCGATGAATTTGGTGTGGTATTCATTGTTCAGAAACGTCGGATGCTTCAGCAGGTTTTCGACGAAGGCGATATTGGTGCTGACACCGCGAATACGGAATTCGCGCAGGGCGCGGTCCATCCGGGCAATGGCCATTTCCGGCGTCGGCGCGCGCGCCGTGACCTTGGTCAGCAGGCTGTCGTAATAGCGCGTGATCACTGCCCCTGAATAGGCGGTGCCGCCGTCCAGCCGGATCCCCGGGCCGGTGGCAGACCGATACATCTGGATGCGCCCGTAATCGGGGATGAAATTGTTTTGCGGGTCTTCGGTCGTGACGCGGCATTGCAGCGCGTGACCGTCAAGTTTCACGTCATACTGCGATGCGCATCCTGTCGCCTCGACCAGTGATTTGCCTTCGGCAATCAGGATCTGCGCGCGCACGATGTCGATGCCGGTGACTTCCTCGGTCACGGTATGTTCGACCTGCACGCGGGGGTTCACCTCGATGAAATAGAACGCGCCGCTGTCCATATCCATCAAAAATTCGACGGTGCCGGCGCATTCGTAGTTCACATGCGCGCAGAGCTTCTTGCCCAGATTGCAGATCTGTTCGCGCTGCGTGCCCGACAGATAGGGGGCAGGAGCGCGTTCCACCACTTTTTGGTTGCGGCGCTGGACCGAACAATCACGTTCCCACAGGTGATAGATATGGCCATGGCTGTCGCCCAGAATCTGCACCTCGACATGGCGGGCGCGCATGATCATCTTTTCCAGGTAACCTTCGCCATTGCCGAAGGCCGCCTCTGCCTCCCGCCTGCCTTCGCGGACTTTTTCCTCAAGCTCGGATTCGTTCATAATCGGGCGCATCCCCCGGCCACCGCCACCCCATGACGCCTTGAGCATCAGCGGATAGCCCACCTCGGCGGCCTGTTTGCGGATGGCATCCATGTCATCGCCCAGCACCTCGGTCGCGGGAATCACCGGCACGTCGGCTTCCATCGCGACACGGCGCGCGCTGGCCTTGTCGCCAAGGCTGCGCATGGTTGCGGCCTTGGGGCCGATAAAGGTGATGCCATTGGCGGTGCAGGCATCCACGAAATCGGGGTTTTCCGACAACAAGCCGTAACCGGGGTGAATGGCATCCGCGCCCGACATCTTGGCGACGCGAATGATTTCATCGATGCTCAGATAGGCGGCGACGGGGCCAAGACCCTCGCCAATGCGGTATGCCTCATCTGCCTTGAAACGGTGCAGGCCCAGTTTGTCCTCTTCTGCAAAGACCGCGACGGTTTTCTTGCCCATCTCGTTGGCGGCCCGCATGATGCGGATCGCGATTTCGCCACGGTTGGCAATGAGGATTTTCTTGAAGTCGGCCATGGGTGTTCCTTTGGCTATCTTTTCGCGGTTGCAGCATTTTTAGGCAGGGGCGTGCAGATGTCCATACCTTTGCGTGAATTAATGTTAGCGCTAACGAAGTGTTCCGGGAAGATTTTTCAGATCGCGCGCGCCGATCTGTCCCATGTTGCTGATCATATCGGCGCGCAGGATATCCAGCACATGCGCCGCACCGGGTTCACCCAAGGCGGCCAGCCCGTAATGAAACGCGCGGCCCAGCATCACGAAATCCGCCCCCAGCGCCAGCGCGCGCAACACATCAAGCCCGCCTGCGATCCCGCTGTCAAAGATCAGCGGCAGATTGGTGGCGGCGCGCATCTGCGGCAGCACTTCGATTGACGCAGGCCCGCCGTCAAATTGACGCCCGGCATGGTTACTGACCCAGATCGCATCGACCCCGGCGGCGGCCAGACGCGGCGCGTCATCGGGGTTGCCCACCCCCTTGACGATCAGCGGCCCGTCCCAGTGATCGCGCAGCCATGTCAGGTAATCCCAGTCGGGTGAGGTGCGCAAAAGATAGCCGATATGCTGGTTCGAGGGCAGGGCGGTCTTGATATCCGAATAGCTTTCCATCAGGCGCAGGCGCGGCATGCCTGTCTTGCGGATACCGTTCAGCCAAGCCGGGCATTGTGCCGCCTGCAAGGCCAGCCGTGGCGTCAGTTTCGGCGGGTTGGTCAGCCCGCCGCGTGTCTGGCGTTCGCGGCGCGAGGCAACCGGCACATCGACTGTCAGCACCAGCGTGGTGAAACCGGATGCGCGCGCGCGGTTCAGGATATCCTTGCGAATTTCGGGGTCGCGTGGGGGGTAAAGCTGGAACCACGCGTGTTTGCCAGCCAATGGCCCAACATCCTCGGGCAGTTGGCTGGCGACGGTGGACAGGGTGTAGGGGACGTTTTCGCGCGCCGCTGTGCGCGCCAGCATCTGTTCTGCCCCCGGCCAGATCAGCCCCGACATGCCGACTGGCGCAATCCCGACCGGCAGCGGATATGTCTGGCCCAGAAATGTCGTGGACAGATCCGGCGTGAATTCGCCGTGCAGGATGGACGGTTGCAGCAGCACCTTGTCCAGTTCGGTGCGGTTGCGCGCCTGCGTCGCCTCGACCCCGGTGGCGCTGTCAAGATATTCCCAGACGAAATGCGGTATCCGCCGGCGGGCGCGGCGTTTCAGATCGGCGATGGCGGGGTAGCGGGTGTGCAATGTCATGGCGCGCACGCTATTGCGATGGATGCGGTTTTGGCAAGTGGCAGGATGCCTTCGGCGAAGGTATTTGAAAACAAAAGAAGATGGGGAACAGAAATAGAACAAGGGTTTTCTCTGCGTGTCATTGGCGCTATGCTCAACGCCATGACCAGTTTTTCCGATGAAGATGCATTCGAGGCCGCCGTGCCGTTAAGCCAACGCGCAATGGCGCGGCCTGCAATGCCCTATCTTGACGGGCTGAATCCCGCCCAGCGCGAGGCGGTCGAGACGTTGCAGGGGCCGGTATTGATGCTGGCGGGCGCGGGCACCGGCAAGACCAAGGCGCTGATGAGTCGTGTGGCTCATCTAGTTCTTACCGGAAGCGCACGGTCTGACGAAATCTTGGCGGTAACGTTCACCAACAAGGCCGCCAAGGAGATGCGAAATCGGCTCGAGAACGAGCCATTTGACATACAGACCCCAATGAAATGGATGGGCACCTTCCATGCGATCAGCGCTAAGCTGCTGCGGCGGCATGCGGAACTGGTGGGGCTGAAATCCAACTTTACCATTCTGGACACCGACGACCAGATCCGCCTGATGAAACAACTGATCGAGGCTGCCGGAATCGACCATAAACGCTGGCCCGCGCGGATGCTGTCGGGCATCATTGATGGCTGGAAAAACCGTGCGCTGACCCCTGACAAGGTGCCCGTTGCCGACAGCAGCGCGTTTGATGGCAAGGGCGTGGCGCTTTACGCCGGCTATCAGCGCCGCCTGTTGGAACTGAACGCCGTTGATTTCGGCGATATCCTGTTGCACGTCGTCACGATCTTTCAAAACCACGACGATATCTTGCGGCAATACCAACGCTGGTTCCGCTATATTCTTGTGGACGAATATCAGGATACCAACGTGGCCCAATACCTTTGGCTGCGTCTGCTGGCCGCGTCACACAAGAACATCTGTTGCGTAGGCGACGACGACCAGTCGATCTATGGCTGGCGCGGGGCCGAGGTGGGCAATATCCTGCGGTTCGAAAAGGATTTCCCCGGCGCCCATGTGGTGCGGCTGGAGGAAAACTACCGTTCGACTCCGCATATCCTTGCCGCCGCATCGGGCGTGATTGCCGCCAACAAGGGGCGGCTGGGCAAGGAATTGTTTACCTCGGTTAAAGAGGGTGAAAAGGTCCGCCTGATCGGCCATTGGGACGGTGAGGAAGAAGCCCGCTGGATCGGCGAGGAGATTGAGGCAATGCGGCGCGGCACGCGCGGCATGGCACCGCTGGGCCTTGATTCCATGGCGATCCTTGTGCGCGCGTCGCACCAGATGCGCGCGTTCGAGGATCGGTTTTTGACCATTGGCCTGCCGTATCGCGTCATCGGCGGGCCACGGTTTTATGAACGCATGGAAATTCGCGATGCCATGGCCTATTTCCGGCTGGCCGTGTCCCCCGCCGACGATCTGGCGTTCGAACGCATCGTCAATACCCCCAAACGCGGCCTTGGCGACAAGGCGGTGCAGACCATTCAGCGCACGGCGCGATCCAACGGCGTGTCACTGGTGGAAGGCGCGCGTCTGGTCTGTCAGGGTA
The DNA here is from genome assembly GCF_014859355.1 of Yoonia sp. Classification (GTDB taxonomy): domain Bacteria; phylum Pseudomonadota; class Alphaproteobacteria; order Rhodobacterales; family Rhodobacteraceae; genus Yoonia. Next base: position 18,834 of record NZ_JACUUJ010000026.1, read on the forward strand.
AACTGCTGGGTGGTAAGGGGTTGAAGGAACTGACGATTCTGGTCGATGCGCTCGACCGCTGGCACGCGCAGATCCGCGCAGAGGCGGATACCCATGTGGAACTGGCCGAAATGATCCTGGACGAGTCCGGCTACACCGGCTTTTGGCAGAATGACAAGACGCCAGAGGCGCCGGGGCGGCTGGAAAACCTTAAGGAACTGGTCAAGGCGCTGGAGAATTTCGATAACCTGCAAGGGTTCCTCGAACATGTCAGCCTGATCATGGACAACGAAACCGAAGAGCAGGGTGAAAAAGTCTCCATCATGACCCTGCACGCCGCCAAGGGGCTGGAATTTCCCGCCGTCTTCCTGCCGGGATGGGAGGACGGGTTGTTCCCCAGCCAACGGTCCATGGACGAAAGCGGGCTGAAAGGGTTGGAAGAAGAACGGCGCCTTGCCTATGTCGGGATCACGCGGGCAGAGGCGTTGTGCAGCATATCATTCGCCGCCAACCGGCGTGTTTACGGGCAGTGGCAGTCACAGATGCCGTCACGGTTCATCGACGAATTGCCCGAGGACCACGTGGAGGTGCTGACGCCCCCCGGTCTGTATGGCGGCGGCTATGGCGCGGCGGGCATGGCGGCCAGTGCATCGCCGGCGATTGCAGGGGCAGTGGCGTCGAATCTGCACCAAAAGGCGCATGATGCGGATGTCTACAATTCACCCGGTTGGCGGCGGTTGCAGACCCGCAGCGCGCAGCGCGGTATGTCGATGCCATCCGAGGCGCGCAACATGACGATTGATGCGACCGCCGTTTCAGCCTTCTGCGTGGATGACCGCGTGTTCCACCAGAAATTCGGCTATGGCGCTGTTCTGGGGATCGAAGGCGACAAACTTCTGATTGCATTCGATAAGGCCGGCGAAAAACATGTCGTGGCACGGTTTATCATCAGCGCCGACGCGGCGGATGATGTGCCGTTTTAGGATCACTGCATGCTAGATCTGTCTTGTTTTAAAAACGAAATTCTTGAACCCGCCATACAAGCATTTTCCGACCATCCCAATCGTTTGTTTAACGCATATGCTGCCGTCTGGGCGGTCGATTCTTATGCTTCGCATTTTGCATGGTCAAAGGTGGACTCGCCTACTTTATCTCAAAAACATCGAAGTGTGGTTGAATTGAATTTTAAAAATGACCTGTGCAAGTCACCTGACGCTTGGCAGTTCAAAGTAGTCCGCGCTCTATCGAACGCGACGAAGCATGCAGTCAGAAGCAAAGGTAGCGAACTCGCAACTGACAGTGGAAAGACACGTGTTGAAAATGTTGACGGCTGGCTTTGGTATTTTACGGGTGCAAAAGTTCGGGGGCCTCAGGTTGTGGTCGATCTGAACCTTACTTGGGATGAAGAAGAAAAAGTATGGCGAGAGGCGGGAGATGATAAAGAAGTTTTTCGCGGACCGCTATTTAGTATGGTCAATGTGTTGGACTTGATGGAGCCGTCAGTTCAGGCTATTGAAAGCTTCACCCCGCCAACATCGGCCAGAGCGACCCCACCAACAACACTGCCATTGTCACGTTGAACACCCGCAACCGCCCCGCCGTGCCCAGCCAGCGGCGCAGTTGCACACCCATCCATGCCCAAACCGACACCGATGGCAGGTTGGTTGCCGCAAACACCGCCGCCACGATCAATGACCCCACCAAAATGCCCCGATCCTGCGGGGCATAGGCGCTGATCGCGGTGATCGCCATGAACCATGCCTTTGGGTTAACCCATTGGAATGCTGCGGCCTGCATGAAGGTAAAGGGTTTTCCCGTCGCGGCCTGCGCTTCGGGCGGGACGGCATTGGCGATTTTCCACGCCAGCCACAGCATATAGGCGGCGCTGACGACATTGAGCACGATGTTCAGCACCGGATAGGTGACGAAAATCTGCAATAATACGATGCCGACCATGACCACCATGAACGCATGCCCCAGCGAGATGCCAAGCATATGGGGCACCGTCCGGCGCAGCCCGTAATTGGCGCCCGACGCCAGCAGCATCAGGTTGTTCGGCCCCGGCGTGATCGAACTGGCAAAGGCAAAGCCGACAAGGGCCAAGAAGATTTCATATGTCATGACCGCAGCTGATACTGCCCGGTTTTGCCATGCGCCAGATGCAAAAAAACGGCCATGCCCGGGAGGAGGTGGGCATGACCGTTCTTTTTATCAGCGCCTCCTTGCGTCTCGGGAGGAGAAGAAGCAAGGCGCGTCCTCGCCCGCGTTACCCGGGAGGAGGTGGGCGCGGCAGGCGGTATGATCGGTTCCAACCCGGGAGGAGGTGGGCGGTTCCGAATTCTGTTTTAAAGTGGCGGCATCCGGGAGGAGGTAGATGCCGCCACTTTATTTAAGACCGTGCCCCAGGGAGGAGGCAGAGCTACGGTCGTTTCAGGTCAACCCGAATGGGAGGAGAAGGCGGACCCGATCCGATAATTACTTGCCGTATGCCGCTTCGAGAGCGACGGATTTGATCATGCTCCGGCTCATGCCCAGATCTGCCAAATCACGGTCTGTCAGATCTTGCAGTTCGCGCAATGTTGTGGTGTAGATCTTGTGATTGGCGCGGCGTGCGGTCAGTGCGGTCCGCAGTGCTGCGATCCGATCACCAAAGGAAAAACCGCCGGTAATTGTCTCTGTCTGATATGTCATCATCACATCTTTCTTTAGTTTTGCGGTCACGTTTGCCGCTTCGTTGTGATCAATATGTATGACGATGCTGCGGCTGCACAATGAGTGTTTGGGCAATGCTGCTATGCAGAAAATGCATAAGCTATGCTGACCTAAAGTCATCTGGCTGTTACATATCGCGCCATCTGTCATGGGTTGCTTGCACTTTGCCTGAAACGTGCCAGATGTTGGTCGCAAATCTGCCGTAATGAGAATGGGAACCTTCGACATGTCCATCAACCGTGATGAAATTTTAGGCGCTCTGTCCCGACTCACGCTGCCTGGCGGGGATGATATCGTCAGCCGTGACATGGTGCGCGCGTTGCAGATTGACGGCGCATCGGTGCGGTTTGTCATCGAGGCGGCAGATCCAACCGAGGCCAGAAAGATGGAAGGCGTGCGCATGGCCGCCGAAAATATCGTCAAGGCTTTGCCGGGGGTCGAGACGGTTTCGGTCGTCCTGACGGCGCATGGGCCTGCCCCCAAGGCGCCGGAACCGCCTTCACTGAAGATTGGGCGACACCCCGCACCGCAGGCCGGCCCCGCAAAGGTGGCGGGCGTTGATCGCATTATTGCAATCGGGTCGGGCAAGGGCGGGGTCGGAAAATCGACAGTATCGTCCAACCTTGCCGTGGCATTGGCCCGCGAAGGCCGCCGCGTCGGATTATTGGATGCCGATATCTATGGCCCCAGCCAGCCGCGCATGATGGGGGTCAGCAAACGCCCAGCCAGCCCCGACGGCAAAACGATCATTCCCTTACAGGCACATGGCGTGACGATGATGTCGATCGGTCTGATGATGGACCCTGACAAAGCGATTGTCTGGCGAGGGCCCATGCTGATGGGGGCGCTGCAACAAATGCTGGGGCAGGTGCTATGGGGCGATCTGGATGTACTGATCGTTGATTTGCCACCCGGAACGGGGGATGTGCAGCTGACACTTTGCCAGAAAACCCAGCTAACCGGCGCGGTTGTTGTCAGCACCCCGCAGGATGTTGCCCTGCTGGATGCGCGCAAGGCTCTGGATATGTTCAGCACCTTAAATACGCCAATTCTGGGCCTGGTTGAAAACATGTCGACCTTCGTCTGCCCGTCTTGTGGGACGGAAACGCAGATTTTTGGCCATGGCGGTGTCGCGGCAGAGGCGCAAAAAATTGGCGTGCCTTTCCTTGGGGCCTTGCCCATTGATCTTGATACCCGGCTGGCGGGCGATGCAGGCACACCGATTGCTGCTGGTGATGGTCCGATGTCTGATGCCTATCGGCAACTCGCGCGGCGTTTCATCGCAGGTGGGATGGCGTGATCATCCGCAGGGCAGAACCCGCGGATTTTGACGCGATCTGGCCCTTGTTGCGCGATGTCTTTCGTGCTGGCACCACCTATGCGGTTGATCCGCAGATCAACAAGTCGGCGGCGCGCCGCTATTGGATGACGACTGCGGCCGCCACATTTGTGGCCGAGGATCGCAGCGGGATCATTGGCACCTATTACATCCGCACGAACCAGCCGGGCGGGGGCGCACATGTGTGCAACTGCGGATATGTTGTGGCAAAGGCCGCACGCGGGCAGGGGGTCGCGGCGCGTATGTGCATACATAGCCAGGATGAAGCCCGCACGCTGGGCTATCATGCGATGCAGTTCAATTTTGTGTTGGCCAGCAACGCAGGCGCAGTCCGCTTATGGCACCGGCTGGGATTTGCCACCGTCGGCACGATACCGGATGCCTTTGCACATCCTGCCCTTGGGATGGTGGACGCATATGTGATGTATAAAAGGCTTTAGCGGGGGCCATCCACAAGGGTCAGCCTGTCATCGGGCAGGGGTCTTTGCAGGCGCAATGCCTCTGCGGGCGGGGCTGTCAGCCACATATTGATCGCCTGTGGCGAAATCAGGATCACTGGCATCGCTTTGGGGTGAAAAGAGGCGACGACGCTGTTGGGCGTGGTTGTCAGAAAGCCGAACAGATTGTCTGTTGTCTGTCCGTCCTTGACCCTGCGCACCGATGTCCAATTTGTCCAAAGCCCGGCAAAGAACGCCAGCGGCTTGCATCCCTCCAGGGCAAACCACCTTGGGCCAACGCCTGTCTGGTATTCGGAAAAGGCCGTGAACGGGACAACACAGCGATGTTCCACACCAAACCAACGCTGCCAATGCGGCGAGGCCGTATTGCGGATGTTGGTCACGCCCTTGTCCGCGTTGCGGTTTTTCAATGCAAATGCAGGTGATGGCATACCCCAGCGCATCATGGTCAGCACCCGCCCGCCGGGGGTATTTGCCACCACCGGCGCGGCCTGATCGGGGTAGATGCCGGGTAAAGCGGGCAGGTTGCCGGCCTTATCCTGCAAATCGTCAAAAATTGCGCGGATCGCGGCCTGTCCTTTGGTCAGTGAATAAAGATTACACACGATCATTGCCGCCTTGCTTTGTGCAAATATGCCACCAAGACATCATGGGATCAACCGTGCCTGTCATTTTGGGAAAAGATGGAATCAAGACTGAAGCCGAATCAAATTCCCGTCAAGAACTGCCTAAAATTCAGGCAAACAAAGGTAAAATACAGGATTTCGTAAAATAGAGGGTTATCGCAGGTAAAAAAACGGGATTTCATGGTGAAGGAGTTTCAACGCGTAAGATAACTATATGTTGTGTTAAAATTTAGAACATTCACTATAAATATGGCTGCCAGCGCCATGGTCAAGTTGAAAATAGACACTGCTTCTTGCGGATTGGCCCAGTAAGTTCCATGAAATCCCAAAAAACTGTTGCTCGCTGTGCCAACTGGTGCGACAACTGTTCCACGGTAACGGCGAACAAGACTTTTAATCGGGGCGCTTAGAACCCCACCGGCAAAGCCAGGTTTCATACAGGCTTCGTCTTTACCCAATGAGATCCGGCGCGTGAGCGAGCAGACATCCCCCCAGGTGGCACGCGCAGTCGGACTATCCCAGAAATGGGACGAGGGCGGCGGATTGTGCAGTGGCAGCAGCGCAATCCGCCGTTTTCACATCCAAGGCAGGTTGCGGGGGCGGTTATTAAAAAGGGCCAAGGGGCAGTGGTGCTGAGTTTCACAGGCGAACACACCCAAAAGGTGGACAGCAAGGGGCGCATGTCGATCCCGGCTGATTTTCGTCGTGTGCTGGAAGCAGGCGACCCTGACTGGGCCCCGGGGTTAAGCCCGCGGATGTTTCTGCTGTATGGCGATCACCTGAAAAACGAATTGCACGGCTACACGGTTGATGAATTCAACAAGGTCGTGACCCAGATTAATGCGCTGCCACGCGGGTCTGACCGCAAGAAAAAACTGTCGCGTCTGATCATCGGGCAATCCATCAAGCTGGACGTTGACAAGGATGGCCGCACCGTGATGCCCATCAAGCAGCGTCAGAAACTGGGCGTCACCGAAGGCGAGTTGCAGTTCAGCGGCCTTGGTGACCATTTCGAGATCTGGAAGGCGGAAACCTATAGCGCCGAAATTGCAGATGATCTGAACGATTGGCTGGCCGCGCAGGGCGATGGTTTCGATCCGCTGATCTTGCTGGACGAATAGGGGCGTGATGATGTCAGCTGCCGCAGACCCCGCACCGCATATCCCCGTTTTGATCCGTCCGTTGATTAATGCCGTTTCACCTGTGTCCGGCGTCTGGCTGGATGGCACCTTTGGAGCAGGCGGCTATACGCGCGCCTTGCTCTCCGCTGGGGCCGATCAGGTGATCGCGGTTGATCGTGACCCTTTGGCGTTTGAAATGGCCGCCGATTGGGCTGGTGACTATGGCGACCGCATCAAAATGGTCGAAGGCACGTTTTCAAAGCTGGATGACTACGGTTCCGGGCTGGATGGGGTCGTCTTGGACCTTGGGGTCAGTTCGATGCAGTTGGATCTGGCCGAACGCGGTTTTTCCTTCATGCGCGAGGGGCCGCTGGATATGCGCATGTCGCAATCGGGGCCTTCGGCGGCCGATCTGGTGAACACAGGAACCGAGGCGGAACTGGCTGATATCATTTACCTTTACGGCGAAGAACGCGCGTCGCGCAGGATCGCGCGGGCGATTGTCGCGGCGCGCCCTTTGGCGACAACGCTGGACCTGGCCCGCGTTGTGGAATCCTGCCTGCCGCGCCAGAAACCGGGGCAAAGCCACCCGGCAACGCGGACCTTTCAGGCGCTTCGCATCGCGGTGAACAACGAATACGGCGAACTGGCAGCAGGGCTGATGGCCGCCGAACGTGCGCTGAAACCCGGCGGGCAACTGGCCGTCGTGACCTTTCATTCGGTCGAGGACCGGATGGTCAAACGGTTTTTGCAGGTCCGGTCGGGCAATGTGGCCAATGCCAACCGCTATGCACCCGAAACCGAACAGATCACGCCCGCGTTCCGCATCGAAAAACGCAAGGCTATCGGCCCGGATGCACAGGAACTGGCGGAAAATCCGCGGTCACGGTCGGCCAAGCTGCGTGTGGCGATCCGCACCGATGCACCGGCTGCTGTGGTTGATCCGGCAACACTGGGTATGCCGATAATGAAAGGGGGCAAATGATGCGCGGATTTCTTTATGTGCTGGCCGCCTTTGCCGTGATGGGCCTTGCTTTTTGGGCCTATCAGGAAAATTACAAGACTCAGGCCGCCATCAAGGACGTGCGCCAGCTACATGCCGATATTGGCGCCGCGCATGAAAGGCTGAATATTCTACGCGCCGAATGGGCCTATCTGAACCGGCCTGACCGGCTGGCTGATCTGGCTGATCTGAACTTTGACCGGCTGGGGCTTTTGCCGCTGATGTCGGTCGCCTTTGGGCGGGTCGATCAGATCATCTATCCGCTGCCGCCCATTTTGCCAATCACCGACCCCATCGCACTGTCCAGCGAGGCGTTCAACGACTGGGAAGACCCGCTATGATCCGCACGCCGCTTCGGCCTTTGGCCCGCATTCTCAAAGCCCGGGAAAAGGGCGAAAATCCCGATGCAATTGCCGCCGAAAACCTGCGCTTGCGCCACGAGGCGATGGCCGACAAGGCCCGCCAACGCGCCGAGGGGCGGCTCTTGGTGCTGGGGCTTGCATTTTTTTGCGCCTTCATCGCGATTGGCGGGCGGATGGGGACGCTGGCATCGTCCGTGCCCGAAGAACCCCGCGCCGCTGCCGTGGGCAACCCGATTATTGGCCAACGCGCCGATATTGTTGACCGCAACGGGCGTATTCTGGCGACCAATCTTGCGACCTATTCGCTTTATGCGCATCCGCGTGACATGATCGACCCGGCGAATGCCGCGCGCGGGCTGGCTGCGATTTTCCCCGAACTGGATGCAAAAGAACTTCTTAAGGATTTTACCGGTGAACGGCGTTTTTTGTGGATTAGACGCCAGATCAGCCCCGAACAGATGCAGGCGGTGCATGACATCGGGTCGCCCGGCCTGCTGTTCGGCCCGCGCGAGATGCGGCTTTATCCAAACGGGCCGATTGCCGCGCATATCCTTGGCGGGGCCAGCTATGGCCGCGAAGGCGTGGACAGCGCCGAAGTCATTGGCGTGGCGGGCGTTGAACGGCAGTTTGATGCCTTTCTGCGCGATCCCGCCAACGAAGGCGCGCCATTGCAGCTATCGCTTGATCTGACGGTGCAGGCCGCCGCTGAACAGGTGCTTGCCGGGGGCATGTCACTGATGAATGCCAAAGGTGCGGCGTCGGTTCTGATGGATATCCACACCGGAGAGATTATTTCCATGGTGTCGCTCCCTGATTTCGACCCCAACAACCGGCCCCGTTTGCCGACCAGTGGGGATCAGTCTGATAGCCCGCTGTTCAACCGGGCGGTGCAAGGGGTCTATGAGCTGGGGTCTGTGTTCAAGATTTTGACCATCTCGCAGGGGCTTGAACTGGGTCTGATAACCCCGCAAACCATGATCGACACCAAAGGCCCATTGACCTGGGGCCGGTTTCGCATCCGCGATTTCAGAAACTATGGCCCTGAACTGACCACAGAAGATGTGATTGTGCATTCGTCAAACATCGGCACGGCCCGGATTGCGATGCAAATCGGGGCGGACCGCCAAAAGGCATTTATGGGGGCGCTGGGCCTGCTTGAACCAACCCCGGTCGAAATGGTCGAAGCCCCGACAGGCAAACCTTTGCTGCCCGCGAACTGGTCGGAAATATCGACAATGACAATATCCTATGGGCATGGCTTGTCATCGTCGCCGTTGCATTTGGCGACCGCATACGCGTCATTGCTGAACGGTGGCACCAAAGTGATGCCAACCTTGTTGCGTGTCGATACGGCAAAGCAGGGGCAGCGTGTTGTCAGCGAAAAGGTCAGCCGCACTGCTGTTGATATGTTGCGCAAGGTCGTTGTGCGCGGCACCGCGTCGCTGGCCGAGGTGCCGGGCTATGCTGTGGGTGGTAAAACGGGCACCGCGGACAAACCCCGCGCCGCGGGCGGCGGGTATTACAAAGACAAGGTCATCGCGACATTTGCCTCGGTCTTTCCGGCGCATGATCCGCAATATGTACTGATCGTGTCGCTGGATGAACCTTCGGAAAATTCAGGCAGTGAACCGCGTCGCACGGCGGGCTGGACAGCTGTGCCCGTGGCCGCAGAAATCATCCGGCGGGTCGCTCCGTTGTTGGGATTGCGGCCACACGTGGACACCCCCCAGCCGGTCAGTGTAACACTCACCGCAAACTAGGTGGGACCACAACGATGAAAACACTGGCAGAACTTGGGCTGACAGCACAAGGCCGCGCCGAGGCGCAGGTGACAGGGCTGGCCGTGGACAGCCGCGCGGTAAGGCCGGGCGATCTGTTTGCCGCGCTACCCGGTGCGCAGGCCCATGGTGGCACCTTCATTGCAACTGCCTTGCAGGCGGGGGCTGTCGCGATCCTGACCGATGCAGCGGGTGCGGCACTGGCGGCTGATGCGCTGGAGCATGCAGAAGTTGCTGTCATCATCGCGCAAGATCCCCGGCAAGCCCTGGCGCAAACGGCATCGCTCTGGTTCGGGCCGCATCCGGCGACGGTGGTGGCTGTGACCGGCACCAATGGCAAGACATCCGTTTCCACCTTTTGCCGCCAGATCTGGGAGGAAATGGGCATTGCGGGCGTCAACCTTGGCACCACCGGGGTCGAGGGGGCGTGGGCGCATCCGCTGAAACACACAACACCCGAACCCATCACCCTGCACCGTGTGCTGGCCGAGGCCGCGCGCAACGGCGTGACCCACGTGGCAATGGAGGCATCAAGCCACGGATTGGACCAACGGCGGCTGGACGGTGTGTTGCTGGCCGCAGGTGGGTTCACGAATTTCACGCAGGATCATCTGGATTATCACCAGACGTTTGATGCCTATTTTCAGGCCAAGATGGGCCTGTTCACCCGCGTTTTGCCCGAAGAAGGCGTCGCCGTTATCAACCGCGACGATCCCAAAGGCAATCAGGTTGCCGAGATTTGTGCGGCCCGCGGGCAAGAGGTGATCGGCGTGGGCCGCGCGAATGGGGCAAGGTTGCGTCTGACAGGCCAACGGTTTGATGCGACGGGGCAGGATGTCTTGTTCACGTGGCAGGGCACGCCGCGTCAGGTGCGGCTGAACCTGATTGGCGGCTTTCAGGCCGATAATGCGTTGCTGGCCGCAGGGCTGGTGATTGCCGCGGGCGCTGTGCCCGCCGATGTGTTCGATGCGCTGCCGCATCTGGGCACGGTGCGGGGCCGGATGGAACTGGCCGCGACACGTGAAAACGGGGCGGCAGTATTTGTTGATTACGCTCATACACCCGATGCAGTTGCGACGGCTTTGCAGGCGATGCGGCCGCATGTGATGGGCCGCATCATCGTGATCGTGGGGGCTGGTGGTGACCGTGACACCAGCAAACGCCCGCTGATGGGCGCGGCTGCGGCGCAGTGGGCCGATGTGGTGATCGTGACCGATGACAACCCCCGAAGCGAAGACCCATCCGCCATCCGCGCCGCCGTTCTTGCCGGTGCCGTCGATGCGGGCGTAACCGATAGCATCACCGAAATCGGCGACCGCGCCGAGGCGATTTTGCGCGGCATTCACATGCTGGCCCCCGGTGACGCGCTGCTGATTGCAGGCAAGGGGCATGAAACAGGGCAGATTGTGGGCGACAGCGTGCTACCATTCGACGATGTAGAGCAGGCCAGCGTGGCCGTTGCAGCACTAGAGGGTAAGATATGACGCTTTGGACCTCTGCCGATGCGGTTGCTGCGACGGGCGGGAAAACCACGACTGATTGGCAAGCAAACGGCGTGTCCATTGACACCCGCACCCTGCAACCCGGTGATCTGTTTGTGGCCCTGAAGGACGTGCGCGACGGGCATGATTTTGTCGCACAGGCGCTGGAAAAGGGCGCTGCTGCGGCGTTGGTGACTCATCGGCCTGCCGCTGTGGCGGATGACGCGCCACTGCTGATCGTGCGGGATGTTCTGGCGGCGCTGGTGGCGCTGGGCAAGGCCTCGCGCGGCCGCACGCAGGCGCGGGTGGCCGCGATTACGGGGTCGGTCGGGAAAACCTCGACCAAGGAAATGTTGCGCGCGGTGCTGTCCGGGCAGGGCAAATGCCACGCCGCCGAGGCAAGTTACAACAACCACTGGGGCGTGCCGCTAACACTGGCGCGGATGCCAGCCGATACCGATTACGCCATCATCGAAATCGGGATGAGCAACCCCGGTGAAATCGCGCCTTTGGCGCGTATGGCCCGACCGCATGTGGCCATGGTGACGACCGTGGCGGCGGCGCATCTGGCGTCATTCGATAATCTGGCGGGAATTGCTGCTGAAAAGGCGGCGATCATGGACGGGTTGGAACCGGGGGGCGTTGCCGTGCTGAACGCCGATATCGAAACGGTGGGGATCTTGCGTGATCATGCCGCGCAAACTGGTGCCCGACAGATGCTATTTGGGGCGAACGGGCCAGACTGGACGCTGCGCAACGCAAGGCTTTCGGGCGATGTAACAGTGATAACGGCGCTGCACGACGGGCAGGAATACCTGTTCAAACTGTCGGTGCCGGGGCGGCATTTTGCGATGAACGCCGTGGGCGTGCTGGCCGTTGCTGATGCGCTGGGGGCGGACCCGCTGGCCGCATCGCTGGATCTGGCAAGTTGGGTGCCGCCTGCGGGCCGTGGCACCCGGGAAATCATTTTGATCGACCGTGCCAACGAAGGCGAAGATCTGACGCTGATCGACGACGCGTTTAACGCTAATCCCACATCGCTGGCCGCATCGCTCGAGGTGGTGGCAGATGGCAAGCCGACTGACAACGTGGGCCGGTTCGTCAAGGGACGGCGCATTGCCATTCTTGGTGATATGCTGGAACTTGGGCCGGAAGCCGCGCAGATGCATCGGGCGATGGCGGACAATGCGCATCTGAAATCGCTTGACCTGGTCCATTGTGCCGGCCCGATGATGCATCATTTGTGGCAAGCCCTGCCAGAAGGGCAGCGCGGGCAGTGGGCGCCGACTGCTGCTGAACTGGTCGGGCAGGTATCGCGGCTGGTGGATGCTGGCGATATTGTGCTGGTCAAGGGATCAAAGGGCAGCAAGATCAGTCTGGTCGTTGACGCCATCCGGAAACTGGGGCATCGCCGCTCTTACGAAAAATAAGGTTTTTGACATGCTTTACTGGCTCACGGCGCTTTCGGAAGGCGGCGATTTTTTCAATCTGTTTCGCTATATCACTTTTCGGGCAGGCGGCGCTTTTATGACGGCGCTTTTGTTTGGGTTCATTTTCGGGCGTCCGCTGATCAATGTGCTGCGCCGCCGTCAGGGCAAAGGACAGCCCATTCGTGATGACGGCCCCGAGGGGCATTTCATCAAGGCAGGCACGCCGACGATGGGGGGCTTGCTGATCGTGGGGGCCTTGACCACATCAACATTGCTGTGGGCGCGTCTGGACAACCCGTTTATCTGGATGGTGTTGTTTGTTACCTTGTCTTTTGCGCTGATCGGGTTTGCCGACGACTATGCCAAAGTGTCCAAGCAAAACACGAAGGGTGTATCCAGCAAACTTAGGATTTTGCTGGGTATTTTGATTGCCGGGATCGCAGGTTATTGGGCGGCTGCCTATCACCCCGCTGATCTGACGAACCAACTGGCATTTCCGATTTTCAAGAACACGCTGGTCAATCTGGGGATATTGTTCATTCCCTTCGCCATTATCGTGATCGTGGGGTCGGCCAATGCCGTCAACCTGACCGACGGTCTGGACGGGCTGGCGATTATGCCGGTGATGATAGCGGCGGGCACCTTCGGGGTGATTTCCTATGCGGTGGGTCGGACCGACTTTACCCAATACCTTGATGTGCATTACGTGCCGCAAACCGGCGAAATCCTGATTTTCACGATGGGCCTGATCGGGGGGGGGCTGGGGTTTTTATGGTATAATGCGCCACCTGCTGCCGTGTTTATGGGCGATACCGGGTCGTTGGCCCTGGGCGGGGCGTTAGGGGCGATTGCCGTCGCCACGAAACATGAAATCGTGCTGGCGATTGTTGGCGGCCTTTTCGTGGTAGAGGCGTTAAGCGTGATCATTCAGGTTCTCTATTTCAAACGGACCGGAAAGCGGGTGTTTCTGATGGCCCCGATCCATCACCACTATGAAAAAAAGGGTTGGGCAGAACCGCAGATTGTGATCCGGTTCTGGATCATATCGCTGATCCTTGCGATGATCGGGCTGGCCACACTCAAAGTGCGCTAGCACGATCTGCCATTGATTCAAATCAAGGCAAATTCCGTCGTGACGCGCGACCTTGGGTCAGATCTAAAGGGAGAGACCTTCATGGATGTCGCGAGTCAAAAACAAAGACTTCTGGCCCGTCGGGCAGAAATAACCGGTGATCTGCTTGAAATCGAGGATCAGCTTGACGACCCACCCACAAAAGACTGGGAAGACCGGTCGGCTGAACGCCAAGGCGACGATGTGTTACAGGCGTTGGGTAACCTTGAACTGGATGAGCTTCGACAGATCGACGCGGCCCTGGACCGCATTGAAAAGGTAACTTACGGCATCTGTGCAAAATGCGGTGGGCAGATATCGGACGCGCGGCTTGAACTGTTGCCTGCAACTCCACTATGCAAAAAATGCGCTGTGTAACTTTTTCCCGGGCGACTTAAACGCCCGGGTATTTTTGCGTTGCCGTTACGGCACCATACGGCATGCGGTTTGCGCTACATGCCGTTCTTCAGGTCAAAGCGCGTTGTCCATCGCAGTGCCAGCGTTGCTGATGTCTTGTCCAACGCCTTTGACAGTTTCACAGGCTGTCAGGCTCAGGATGGCCACGATGGCGAGAAATCTGATCATTTTGTGTCCTTTTTTCCTTTGGTCGCTTCAGATTAGGGCGACACCCGCGACGTCGCAAGGCCGACGTGCAATCATGCAAGAAATGCGGTGACGGCAGCAATGAATTCAAGCGGTTTTTCGGCGTGCAACCAATGGCCCGCACCGGGGATTTTCGCAAATTGCGCGTTCGGAAACAGCGCCTTGATCGCGGGGCGGTGGGCTGGTTGGATATAATCAGACGCAGCCCCCGACAAAAACAGCACCGGCCCGTCAAATTGCCCGGCCATATCGGGAAAGCCGATGATCTTTTCCATGTCGGCGGCCAATACATCAAGGTTCAGCCGCCAGCGCCGGTCTTTGATATCAAGGCTTTGCAGCAGAAAATCGGCCACCCCCGGTTCCAGATCCCCCAAGGCTGCACGCGCATCGGCGCGGTTTTCAATCGCTGCCAGATCAACGCCGCGCATCGCATTCAGCGGCCCCATCTGGGTATGGGGGTATGTCACAGGGGCGATATCGGCCACGATCAGGCGGCGCACCTTGTGCGGATATTTCAGCGCAAGCACCATCGCCGCCTTGCCGCCCATCGAATGGCCCAGCACGTCCGTGGGCTGGGTGATCAGCTGCGCCAGATCATCGGCCATGTCTTCGTAGGAATTGCTGTCATACCACGGGCTGCCGCCATGGTTGCGCATATCGGCGGCCATGATGGGCCGCGACCCTGACAAGCGTTTCGCGATCACGCCCCAGTTGCGCGCCGATCCGAACAGCCCGTGGGCGATCAGCAAGGGCGTGGTGGCGGGGCCTTCATAAGATACCGTGTTCAACATGCACCTGTTTTAACCCTTTGCGTCCCACAGATGCCAGAGGCATTGAGCGGCGGCGCAAACATCATTAACCGCGCGGTTATGGATAACGGTTTGAACGACAAGATTTCCAAGATCAGTGGGTTGATGCGCAGCCAGTTGCGGATCAGTGGCCGTGATTTGCATGTGCAGTATCGCAGGGCAGGGCGCCTTTTGCCGCGCACGGTGCGGCGGGATATCCGCTATCTTCTGGATACGGCGGCCTTGGGCGACAACCCGAAACTGGCGCGGATGATCAACCAGGACAAGATCAGCCGTGCGCATCACAACACGGTGGCTTATCTGCAAGGGCTTGATCCAAAGGCGCAGATGTGGACGCGTGTTCTGAATGTCGCGGCGTCCATCGCGCTGGCGTTGATCGTGGTTTTCGTCGTGATTCTGTTTGTTCTGGTGCAGCGCGGCTTTGTCTGATCGGCGGTTGTAGGGTGGGTGATGACCCACCCTACATATTGGATCAAAGGTTGGTGTAGATCGGAAAGCGGTCGCACAACGCTTCGACCTCGGCGCGCACTTTTTGTTCGACCGCGCCGTTGTCGTCCTCGCCATTGGCGGCCAGACCTTCGGTCACTTCCACGATCCAGTCTGCGATCTGGCGGAATTCCGGTTCGCCGAAACCGCGCGTGGTGCCCGCAGGCGACCCAAGCCGGATACCGGATGTGACGGTCGGTTTTTCAGGGTCAAACGGAATACCGTTCTTGTTGCAGGTGATATGCGCGCGGCCCAGCGATTTTTCCGTCGCGTTGCCTTTCACGCCCTTGGGCCGCAGATCGACCAGCATCACATGCGTGTCAGTGCCGCCGGTCACGATATCAAGGCCGCCCTTCATCAACTGATCGGCCAAAGCTTGCGCGTTCTTGATTACCTGCGCCTGATAAGTCTTGAATTCGGGGCGCAGCGCCTCGCCAAAGGCGACGGCCTTGCCGGCGATCACATGCATTAACGGGCCACCCTGAATGCCGGGGAAAATGGCCGAGTTGAATTTCTTGGCCAAGCTTTCGTCATTGGTCAGGATCATGCCGCCACGCGGGCCGCGCAGGGTTTTATGCGTCGTTGTCGTTGCCACATGCGCGTGCGGGAAGGGCGATGGATACAGCCCCGCCGCCACCAGACCGGCGAAATGCGCCATATCGACCAGCAGATAGGCACCCACGCTGTCGGCAATTTTGCGCATTTTGGCAAAGTCGATGATCCGCGGAATGGCAGACCCACCGGCGATGATCATCTTGGGCTGGTGTTCGGTGGCTAGGCGTTCCACCTCGTCATAATCCAGCAGGTTGTCTTGCTGGCGCACGCCGTATTGAATTGCGTTGAACCACTTGCCCGACTGGTTGGGCTTGGCCCCGTGGGTCAGGTGGCCGCCTGCGTCCAGTGACATGCCAAGGATCGTATCTCCGGGTTGCAGCAGGGCGGTGAACACGCCTTGGTTGGCCTGGCTGCCTGAATTGGGCTGCACGTTTACATAACCGCAGTCGAACAATTCCTTGGCGCGGTCGATGGCCAGATTTTCGGCAACGTCTACATGTTCGCACCCGCCATAATAGCGGCGGCCGGGGTAACCTTCGGCGTATTTGTTCGTCATCACGCTGCCCTGCGCTTCCATCACGGCGGCAGACACGATGTTTTCGGATGCGATCAGCTCGATTTCCTTGCGCTGGCGTTTCAGTTCGGCCTGAATTGCCGCGTGTAACACCGGGTCGCGGGTTTCAAGTGTTTCGGTGAAAAAGCCGTTGTCGCGGACGGTGACGTTCATGGGTAAATCCCCCTTGCAGGTGCCTGTGGCAGAAAAACTGGCGCTGTCATACCCCATGCCCCCCCTGTGCTAAAGGTCCAAAACGACCATGATCTTTATGAGCGCGTCATGCATGTTTCTTATGTACGCCTTGCGTTCCGGCTGCGATCATCCCACAACTTGGCGGAACACAAGGAATTTTTGCCTATGTCACACCGCAAGATTGCATTTGCCGCCAGCTCCATGCCTGTCGCGCAAACAGCCATGACGCAATTGCGCGACATGTATGGCGATGTGCCGCCGGACCGGGCGGATGTGATTGTCGCGCTTGGCGGGGATGGGTTCATGCTGAAAACCCTGCACGAAACCCAATCACTGAACCTGCCGGTTTACGGCATGAACCGTGGCACGGTGGGTTTTTTGATGAATGAATTTCACGCCGATGACCTGCAAGACCGGCTGGATGAGGCGGCAGAAGAGGTGATCAACCCCTTGACCATGACAGCCGTCACCGCCGACGGTAAAACCCATCACGCCCTTGCCATAAACGAGGTCAGCCTGCTGCGCGCAGGTCCGCAAGCCGCCAAGTTGCGCATCACTGTGGATGGCAAGCTGCGGATGCCGGAACTGGTCTGTGACGGTGCGCTGGTGGCGACGCCTGCGGGGTCCACGGCCTATAACTATTCGGCGCACGGCCCGATCCTGCCGATCGGGTCGGATGTGCTGGCGCTGACGGCCATGGCCGCCTTTCGGCCCAGACGCTGGCGCGGGGCCTTGTTGCCCAAGAATGCCATTGTGCGGTTCGACGTGCTTGAACCGGCAAAACGCCCCGTCATGGCCGATGCTGATGGTGCTTCGGTGCGTGATGTCATCAGTGCTGAAATCCGGTCGGAACCCAGCATCACGCATCGCATTCTTTTTGATCCCGGTCACGGGCTGGAAGAACGGCTGATCCGCGAACAGTTCACTTAAAGCTGTGTCTGGGGTCAGTAGACACCAATCCAGCGCGCGGACAGATCGGCGCGATGGTCGCGCCCATAGGCGGCAAAGCCCAGACTGGTCATTGATTCAGGCCGCAGACCCTTGCGTATCAGCCTGCTTGAAGGCGCAAAGACGTCAAAAGGAATGCGGACTTCGGTCCAGTCGGCGCCTGCTTCAAATCCGGCCTGATAGAATTGCCAAGGCAGAACGGTGCCCTTTGTGCGCAGGTGAACGAAATAGGTTTCGCCATTTCCGCGCACTTGCAGAATGATCCCTTGCGCATCGGCCGGGATCGGATCGGTCAGTGCCACCCGTGTCTGGATAAAGCCGCCCCGGTTTTGCGTGCTGACATCGCCTTGCAACTGCAAATACGCATCAGCCCCGCTGCCCCTGATTTGGGCGCCACCTGTGCTCACACCGCCCATGACCTGATCGCTCAGGTAGGTCCATTGATCGTGCGCAGGCGGGGTGTAGTCAACCATGGCTGTTTGCGTCATGGCCGGCCCCACAAGCCCCAGAAACAGCCCAAGCAGAGCGATAAAGCGATGGCGCATTCTGTTTTCCCTTCATGGTAAAGAGATAATGTGCCCATCGCCCTGCGCAAGCCGGCCTTAGCTCTTTGCATACCCCAGCGGTTTCAGGGCCGCGCGAATTTCATCCAGAATAACCGGATCGTCAATCGTGGCGGGCATCTTGAATTCCTGACTGTCCGCGATCTTGACCATCGTTGCGCGCAAGATCTTGCCCGAACGGGTCTTGGGCAAACGGTCCACTACCGCGACCAGCTTGAAGGCCGCCACCGGCCCGATTTCCTGCCGGACCATGCGGATGCAATCGGCGACGATTTCGGCATCGGTTCGGGTTGTGCCCTTGTTGGTGCAGACAAATCCCATGGGCAACTGTCCCTTCAGCTCATCACCTACGCCGATCACCGCGCATTCGGCAACATCGGGATGGTTTGCCAGCACTTCTTCCATGGCGCCGGTGGACAGGCGGTGGCCGGCCACGTTGATCACGTCATCGGTGCGCGCCATGATATAAAGATAGCCGTCTTCGTCCATCATCCCCGCATCGCCGGTTTCATAATAGCCGGGGAATGTGTTCAGGTAGGATTTCACGAACCGTTCTTCGGCGTGCCACAAGGTGGGCAGGGTGCCGGGGGGCAGCGGCAATTTGATGGCGATGGCGCCCAGCGTGCCAGTGGGCACAGGGTGGCCTGCCTCGTCCAGGATATGCACGTCATAGCCGGGCATCGCCACGGTGGGCGACCCGATCTTGACCGGCAGGGCTTCGATGCCCGCAGGGTTGCCTGCGATGGTCCAGCCGGTTTCGGTTTGCCACCAGTGATCATAAACCGGCACCCCCAACACGCGCTGCGCCCATTGAATCGTATCGGGGTCGGCCCGTTCGCCTGCCAGATACAGCGCGCGCAGGCAAGAAATATCGTAATCCTTGATCAGTTCGCCCTGTGGGTCGTCGCGTTTGATCGCGCGGAATGCGGTGGGTGCGGTAAAGAACGACCGGACGTTATGTTCCGAAATCACCCGCCAGAACGTTCCCGCATCGGGGGTGCCGACAGGTTTTCCCTCGAACACCACGGTGGTGTTGCCGTGAATCAGCGGGCCGTAGCAGATATAGGAATGCCCCACGACCCAGCCCACATCGGAAGCGGCCCAGAACACATCGCCGGGATCCACGTTATAGATCGCTTTCATTGTCCAGTTCAGCGCGACCAGATGGCCCGCCGTGTGGCGCACCACGCCCTTGGGTGCGCCGGTGGTGCCGGATGTATAAAGAATATAAGCGGGGTGGTTGCCCGGCACCGGCACACAATCGGCAGGGGTGACACCCGCCTGCACCGCGTGCCAGTCATGGTCGCGGCCCGGGATCAGATCACAGGGTTGCTGGTCGCGTTGCAGGATCACGGTGAAATCGGGCTTGTGGGTGGCCATGTCGATTGCGCCGTCAATCAGCGGTTTGTAGGACACGATGCGCCCCGGTTCCAACCCGCAGGATGCGGCGATAATGGCCTTGGGGCTGGCGTCGTCGATCCGCACGGCCAGTTCATGCGCCGCAAAGCCGCCAAAGACGACCGAATGGATCGCCCCCAGCCGCGCACAGGCCAGCATGGCGACCAGCGCCTCTGGCACCATGGGCATATAGATGATGACGCGGTCGCCCATGGTGACGCCCTTGTCGCGCAGCGCCCCGGCCAGTGACGCGACCTGATCCTTCAGTTCGGCAAAGGTGATCTGCACCTTGGTGCCGGTCATAGGGCTGTCGTAGATGATCGCGGCCTGATTGGCGCGGCCGTTTTCCACGTGGCGGTCCACGGCGTTATAGCAGGTATTGACCGTCGCGTCGGTGAACCATTCATAAAGCGGTGCGCGGCTGTCATCCAGCGCGCGGGTCGGCGGCGTGACCCAGTCGATCGCTTTGGCCTGTTCCAGCCAGAACCCATTGGGGTCTTTTTGTGCGGCGGCGTATACTTCTGCGTAACCCATGGTCTTCCTCCCTCACGGTGTTACCGCTGTTTTCGCGGGTTTTGCGCAGGGGGGCAAGCCTGCGTGCAGGTCGCAAGGGCAGAGTTGTAAATTGGTTTACAGCGTCATGGTGGCCTGCGGCCAGCGGGGCTGTCTGCCCCGCACCCCGAAGGTATTTTTAAACAAAAGAAGGGGGCTGGCGATCCGTATCGCGGGAATAGCGTTCCCAATAGTTTTTGATCCATTTTACAGGAAAGAACCCGAATTTTTCGGGCGTACCCCATCGTTTGAAGGGCGTTTTTGTCATGTCCTCGGGGTTGGGCGTTCCGTGAAACATGACTATGTAACTGTCTTCGGGTCGTTTGATCGGACGCAGCAGATTAACGGGGAAGTGGAAAACAAGATCTTTCTTAAAGCTCAGCACCCAGCTCGTTGGCCAGCTATGCCGGTCTTTGGCATTGTGGTGGATAAAATTCTGGTCGTTCCCGATCGCGCGCAAGTCATCATAAGTCTTGTCGGCAAACATGTCGAACAGGTGGTCTTGCGTGCCTGATATGAAGCCCACCACGGATGAGTTTGACAACAGGGGCTTACCAAAGATTGAGGGAAAAAGCCGTGGCAGTGTATCGGGGATTTCGCGTATGATGTGCAAGCCACCCTGCTTTCGCAGGTGGTCGATCAGCGGGGTCAGATCGCGTAAGACGACCACATCCACATCCATCATAATGACGGGTGTGCCATGGGGCGTGATCCCGGGGGCAAAGGCACAGAGTTTGGGCCACATGCCTTTTTGCCAGTCGGTCTGGTCCATGCGGAAGGGCGGGATCGGCTGCGTTTCAATCCCGGGGGCGAGCCCCCGGGGGTCATCCGTCAGGCAGATGAAACGAAACGGCGTTGTCATCAGGTCGGACAAAGCACGAAACAGGATATTGGTGTAAATGCAGGGATAACCCGCGCCCCACTTAAAGCAGATAAAAGCAGGCGTCAAATTCTCACCCATAATGCGCCACCGGTGTTCCTGCCAGTGCGGACA
>NZ_JACUUJ010000097.1 GCF_014859355.1 Yoonia sp.
GCCCGTTCCACGTCGACGGGGCACCGGAATATGACATGGGCGCAAATATCACCCAGCTTGGCGGGGCCGAGACCTGTCTTTTCGAAGGCACCGTCACCGATCTGAACGGCGCGCCGATCCAGGGCGTTCGTATTGACGTCTGGTCCGACAACGAAGAAGGCTTTTACGATGTGCAGCAACCCGATGTGCAACCACGGCACAACAATCGGGGCGTGTTCACAACCGGTCCAGACGGGCGGTATTGGTTTCAGGGGATCAAACCTGTTTCCTACCCGATCCCTGATGACGGGCCTGTTGGCAAGTTGCTGGAAAACCTCGGACGGCACCCTTACCGCCCCGCGCATATGCACTTTATCGTCAGCGCGGAAGGCTATGACCGGGTCACGACGCACACCTTTGTCGCGGGCGATCCCTATTTGCACTCAGACGCCGTGTTTGGCGTGAAAGAAACCCTGATCGCACCCTTTGAGCCTGTCACCGATGGCGCAACCAAATGGCGTTCGGAATATAATTTTGTGCTGTCACCTGCGGCCTGACAGCGTTGCGACAACGGAGAAACCTGATGCCAACTGACACACCTGACACCCGGCGTATCGCGTTCATTGGGACCGGCGCGCAGGGGGCATCGGTTGCTGCGGACTTTGTGCTGGCGGGCCTTGATGTGACCTTGATCGACCAGTGGCCCGCGCATGTCGAGGCGATGCGCGCCAATGGGCTGACCGTAAACATGCCCGACAGGGTTCTGCATACGCCGGTCAAAGCATTGCACTTGTGCGAAATCGCCGAAATCAAACAGCCATTCGACCTGATCTTCATGGTCGTCAAGGCCTACGATACCCGTTGGGCCGCCGAGATGATCAAGCCGGTTCTGGCAGACGACGGTTTCGTCATCGGCCTGCAAAACGGCATGACCCACGAAGATATCGCCGATATCGTCGGCGCGCATCGTGCGATTGGTGCGGTGATCCAGATCGCCTCGAATATGTGGGGACCGGGGATCACCAACCGTCAGAACGACACCGATACATCATGGTTTGCCCTTGGCGCCGTTGACCCCGCACAGCACAGCCGTGTCGAAGGTGTGGCCGCCCTGCTGCGCAATTCCGGAACGGTCACGGTGGTGGACGACATCCATTCGACCAAATGGATGAAGCTGATCGTGAACGCCGCCGAACTGATCCCGTCTGCAATCGTCAATAGCACCCTGCGCGACGCCGCGGATAACAAGGCGTTTCTCGAAGTGATGCGCCTTGCCGGATACGAGGCGATGGCAGCGGCCTTGGCCGACGGGGCCACGATCATGCCAATCATCGGCATGACACCCAGTATGAGCAACGACCCCGACACTTATGTCGATGAGATATTTGACAA
>NZ_JACUUJ010000066.1 GCF_014859355.1 Yoonia sp.
AACAGAATCACAACCTGCTGAATTCACTCAACTCATTTTCGATCAGCCTCTTAGGGTGTCATCCTGCACTCAGCCGGAATCTACCCCTGATAGAGCGC
Source organism: Yoonia sp. (assembly GCF_014859355.1). Classification (GTDB taxonomy): domain Bacteria; phylum Pseudomonadota; class Alphaproteobacteria; order Rhodobacterales; family Rhodobacteraceae; genus Yoonia. Next base: position 99 of record NZ_JACUUJ010000066.1, read on the forward strand.
GCGGCCTTCTCAGCGCTTTTTGAATTTGGGGGCGCGACAGAACCAAACCGCCTGCCTCATTCAAATTTGGGCACGTTTTCTTTTGACAAGCGTGCTCCGAAATAGCGGATAACCCGCGATGAAACCCGCTGCCCGCATGCGATCGCGTCAGCCTGATCCATGCCCGACAATCGCGCGGCAAGATAACCCGCGTTGAAAGCATCCCCCGCGCCTGACGTATCACGAATGTCGCTGACAGGCGGCGTGGGGACAGAGGTTTCTACCCCGTCCGAGCGCGCCTGAACCGCGCCTGCGCCATTCTTGAGTGCGATTTCGGTGACACCGGCCTTCGCGAACCGATTTAAGGTCGCATCGGGTGACATATCGCCCCAGAGCGCGGTTTCGTCATCAAAGCTGGGCAACGCGATGTCTGTGATCTCAAAGAACCACGCGAGCGTGTCGCGTGTTTCGGTTGCGCTGGTCCACAATCGGGGCCGCACATTGGGATCAAACGACACCCGCGCACCGCGCAGGCGGGCTTGCGCCAAGGCATTCCAGAGCCGCGAACGCCCGTCGGGTGACAAGATCGCCAGCGTGATGCCGGACACATGGATCAGCCCCGCATCGCGCACCACACGGTCCAACCACCCGGCGTCATCCCCCAGAAGGCGGGCTGCAGAGTGATTGCGCCAGTAGTGAAAATGCCGCTCCGCCCCGTCCAGTTCGATCATGTAAAGACCCATCGTGCGGTCCGCATCGCGCGCGACGCAGGTAACATCTATCCCGTCCGCCTCAAGCTCTTCTACAAAGCTGCGCGAGATCGTGTCGGTGCCGACCTTTGTGGCGAACCCGACAGGAAAATCCGGTCCCAGCAACTGCGCCATGTGCCAAGCGGTGTTGAACGTGTCCCCTGCAAAGCTGCGCCGATAGGTACCCTCACCCACCACCGCCATTTCGATCATCGCTTCACCGATGGCGACGCTTCGTTTTGAGGTGAACGAAAGCATTTTTATGCGCCCCCGCTTTTCAAATCATAGATGCCACCGGTCAACCACGCGGGCCAGTCGCGCTCAAAAAAGGATTTGGCATTTGCATCGAATTTGCGGTTCGGACGGGTTGTGATGGTCATTTCGCCATTCTGCAAGCGGATGAAGATTTGCGTCTGTTTGTCTTCCTCGCGTTCGGGCCGGAACCGGACATCTGGCAAGGGGCCGCTGCGGGCCTGCGGCAAGGCCGCCCCGTCGGGGTCACAAATAGCGCGCGCCCCGCGACTGCCGCCGCCCTGCGCGATGTAATAGTCGAGAGCCGTCAGAACCGCCTGGGATGCAAGGGCCATCTGCTGCCATTGCAGGGCACGCCCTACCTCACTGTGGCGGGCAAAGGATATGCCATTCTGTCGGATCAAATCGCTCAGCTTTTCGGCCTCTTTGCGTGCGCTGGCCACGCCTTGGGGCGTACACAGGATACCGGCATGGTCGCTCATCCTGGCCTGAACCTCAGCGCGCACATTCCTTAGGGCAATGGGGCTGGCGCTTTGGAGGGTCACTTCGATGTCGCGCAGGGCGTCGGCTGTCGGGCCGCTGACATCTGCACTGGGCGGGGTCTGCCCATGTTTGCTGGCGGCTATGTGTTCGGCCACGCGGGTGCCAAAGACCTGCCCCGCATTCAACGCCGACCCGCCGGGGCGGGTGGCGCCGTGGGTGCCTGCGGCCTCGCCTACCGCGTAGATGCCGGCAATGTTTGTGCGCCCCCAAGTGTCGACCGCGATGCCGCCATTCATGTGTTGGTTGTTCACCGCAAATTCCAACGGGTCGGCGACGATATCGACTTTGTAACGTTTGTAGAGTTCAATCGCGAGCGGGTTCATGTGGCGCAGCCGGTCAATGGGCGTGGCTTGCGTCGCGCCAGCGTGGGTCAGGTAGCTGCGCACGTCGTCGTCCAACCGATCAAGGCTGAAGGGCTGGTCGCCCGGCACCGGCAAGGGATTGCGGTTGAAGTCCATAAAGACCCGCCGACCCTTCTTACTTTCTTTGAAGATCGCCAGATCAACGAGGCTGGATTGGAAATCCAGCATGCGGCTGGCATGGAACGGCCATTGGTATCCCTTGCGAAAGACGTTCGACGCCATCTCTTGGGTGGTGCGGTAATAGTCGCCGAGAAAGTGGTGTTCGTGCCCGTCCGCGTCCACGGAATAGATGTGCGGGATGACCTGCACATAGGTGCCCGACAGGTTCCACGGGAACCCTTCGCGCCGCGTGCCGATCCCGAACTGGCTTTCAGTTATGTTGACCAGTTCAAGCCCCGCCTCAAGTGCCAACCCAAGGCTGCCGAAACATCCGTTGGGGAAAACGCTGTCGCGATAAAGCTCGCCCGGCCCACCTGCCGCAAAGACGAGGGCCGCGCATTGAAACAGCGCGAGCCCGTAAGGGTTGGCGTCCGAACTTGTCGTTGGACGGATTGCCAGAACCCCCACCACACGCCCTTGATCGCCCTGCCCTTCGGTCAGCACCTTTACGGCTGTCGTCTGGTTATAAAACGGGATGTCGAGGCGCAACGCCTCTTCTGCCAGCGCCTTTACCATCAGCCGCGACGTGCGCGGCCCGCAAGACGTAGCGCGCCCGACTTCGTCATGGTCCGTCTGATAGCGCAGCGTGCCGCCCAGATCATCCTGAGGCAGCGGTAGGCCGAGGTATTGAAGCGACGCCATAGCGCGGATTGATCCAACCGCCTCGACATAGGCGGTGTCTTCATCCATCGCCCCACCGCCACGGATTGCGGCGGCCATGGCTTGGAAATTGTCCCCCTGATCCTTGGTGTTGGCCGTGTGCAATGTCTGTTTGTCCGACCCCGAACAGGCCGATGTGCCACCCCACGCACTTTGGCTGATGATGGTGACGTCCACTCTGCGACGTTTCATCTCGACCGCGGCGCGCAGTCCGGCGGCCCCGCTGCCAATCACAAGGCTGCCTGTGCGGAATACGGGGATGTCGAAGCCTGCGACGGTCATGTGTTGCGCCGCTTTGGGCGCCGTCGTCAGGCGGGGCATGTCCACATCCGTGAGCGCATTAAGGATATGTTGGGGAACAGACATACTCATGCGATGTCGACCCAGCGTTGTTGCGCAGAAGAGGCCATACAGGCGTCTACGATCTGGCAGATGTGGTGCCCTGTCTCGAAGGTCGGCCACATAGGCTTGTTGGATACGATCGAACGCACCACTTCGGCCACCTCGATGATTTTGCTTTCGTTATATCCCAGGGCGAAATTTGGGAGCGGCAGGAAAGCGCGATAGGTTTCATGTTCTGGGCCCACGTCAATTTCGCGGTAGCCCCGACGCCCGATTTTATCGTCGTTGGAATAAAACCGCAGCCGGTTCACCTCGTCATAGGTGTAGGCCAGACTGCCCTTGGTGCCGTAAATCTCGTAGGTCTGCATGAACTTGCGGCCTGTGGCGACGCGGCTGAAATCCACAAGCCCGCGGGCGCCATTGGCAAATCTGCAAAGAATGTTGGACCCATCGGGGTTGGTGACATCGGCCCATTCCTCATCCCCGTTCAGAACCGTATCTTCGCCGAATCCAGCACCGTCAACAACCGGGCGTTTTTCGGTGACGATGAAATTGTCCGCGATCAAGGAGCTTACCCTGCCGACCAGAAATTCCATGAAACTAAACACGTGACTGCCCGTGTCGCCAATGATGCCAGTAGGTGCCAGGTCCCCATTCGCGCGCCACATGTACGGGGCCAGCGGATCGCCATACATGTCGACATGTTGGCAGGCCTTGAACAGCTTGATATCCCCGATCTCTCCGGCGTCGATGATCTCTTTGGCAAGATCATGCACCGGATTGCGCGGGAAAGCATGGCCGACACGGGTGATTAATCCTTTGGCGCTGGCAATATCGGCCAGTTCGCGCGCTTGCGCTGCCGTATCGGCCAGAGGTTTCTCGCAATAGACGTGTTTTCCCGCCAAAAGTGCTGCCTTGGCGACCTCGTAATGCAGGTTGTCCGGCAGGCAGATGTCGATCAGGTCAATGTCTGGAAGCGCGACGGCCTCTTGCCATGTGCTCAGGATTTTCGCGCCCGGTGCACGGAATGCAAGGCTTTTGGCAGCATCTGCGTTTGCCTCGACCAAGGCCACGACCCGCGCAGTACCACCGCTGTCCCCAAAAAAATGTGGGAACGTCTGGTAGGCCATCGTGTGCACTTTGCCCATCCATCCGGACGCGCCTAAAACTGCCACTTTTACCTCGGTCATTGTGCAATCCTTTCGATCGGGATGAATATGGAACTTTCCATATTTTAGGTGTCAAGAACCACGGTCTGCCCCTGACGTCCCGTGTTGGTGATTAGCCCCCGCTTGAGGCTCGTTTGATAAGTTTCACAGGGCTGCGCGCGGTCATTTGCGGCGCGACACCGTCTTTGACCCATGCCAGGATCTGTTCGGCGGCAGACTTGGCAAAATCGGGGATATTGCAGCTGACCGAGCTGAGCGGCGGATAGCTGTCCTGACAATCTTCGATATCATCGAAGCCTACCACACGCAGATCGCGGCCAACCTTCACACCCAGTTCGGGGCACGCAGACAGCACACCAAGGGCCACCAGATCGTTAAAGCAGATAACCCCGTCAACGTCCGGATAGTCGGCCTGCAGTCTGGCCGCCATTGTCTTGCCGAAGGACCGCGTTGCCTGCCCCGTCAGCACCACAGGTGGGGTGCCCATCTCTGCCAGTAGGGCGAGGTATCCGCTCATGCGTGCTTCGGTCACCGGCCGCCCTTCAAGCCCGCCGAGGAACGCGATGCGCTTGCACCCCATTTCAACAAGATGTTCCACGGCCAGCCGCCCACCCCGCTCGTAGTCAGGCGCGATAAACGGAATGTCATGACCTTCCGATTTCAACGAACGGAAGACCTGAAGCGTTGGTGTATTGGTCGACCTCAGGACTGACACCGCCCCCTCATCGTCGCCGTAGCTGGGCGAAATAATGAAACCCGACACACCGTGTTCAACCAGCGACGAAATCATGCGGGTCTGCAGCGCCGGATCTTCGTCCGAATTCGCAAGGACGGTGGCAAAGTCGTTGCGCGCCAGCTCCATCTGTAAAAGTGTCGCGAATTCGGTGAAGAACGGGTTGCGCAGATCGTTGATTACCAGCCCGATCAGCCCCGATGACGCAGACCGCAGCGTCGCGGCTGAGCGATTGTAGACATAGCCGATGTCGGCCATCGCCTTGCGAACCGCCAGCCGCGTCGTTTCCTTGACCACATCATTGCCCTGCAAAACAAGGCTAACGGTGGATTTCGACACCTTGGCCTTCTTTGCCACATCGAAGATTGTCGGTCTCGAGTTCATCGCCTTGCTTCGTCCCTTTATTCGCCCGTTTCAAACCGGCAGGTCAAGCACCAGTATGCCATCAATCCCGCCGACAGCATTTGCCACCAGCTGCGCCCCCAGCGCCTTGTGGTCTTCGTTATCGGCATAGGCCTGAAGCACCGCCCAGTCATCAAAGTCAATGACAAAGCCGTGCATATACCCCCGTTCGATCTGCTCGGGGCTTTCCGATCGCCCGCCCGTAAACCCGTGCGCGCCCGGCAGCTTATCGATGACCGCAGACAGGCCCTGATAGAGTTGGGCAATCTTGTCTTCGGGCGTTTCCGGTTTGAATTTGGTCAGAACAATGTGCCGGATCATGTTGTCATTCCTTGATCTTGTTTGATCATATCGGCGGCCTTTTCACCGATCATCATCGCAGGGGCATTGGTGTTGGACGAATTGACGGCTGGCATTATGGACGCATCGGCAATCCGCAGCCCGTCTATCCCGTTGAACCGCAAGCGCGGGTCCACAACGGCGGCATCATCACTGCCCATACGGCAGGTGCCAGCGCAATGGTGCGACGTCTTGGAATGCACGCAGATGAAGTCGAAATACTCCTCGTTCGTTTGCACATCCGGCCCTGGCAGCCGTTCGGCCATGATGAACGGCGCAAGCGCCTTCTGCGAGAGAATACGCTGCACCAGCTTCAGCCCCCGGATCGACATCTCCCGATCATAGGGGTCCGACAGGTAATTGGGGTCGATCAAGGGCATATCGGCGGGGTTGTCGCTTTGCAGGCGAACGGTGCCGCGCGACCTTGGACGCAGATGACAGGCGTTCAGGGTCACGCCGCCATTTGGCATAACCGCAACCCCCGCTTCGATGCCCGTGCCAAGGCCAAGGTGCATCTGGATATCGGGGGAGCGCGCATTTTCGTCCGCATACCAAAACCCGCCCGTTTCAAACAGGCTCGAGGCAACCGGCCCCTTGCGGGTCAGCAGGTATTGCAGTCCCGCCAGGGCAGACAAGTGCAGTTTGGCAAAGCGATCATAAGTGTGCGGACCAGTTACTTCGCAGATTGCATACAGATCAAGGTGGTCTTGAAGGTTGGAACCAACACCCGGCTGGTCAATCACCACGTCGATACCAAGGGGCGTCAATGCATCGGCAGGCCCGATCCCCGACAGCTGCAACAAACGGGGCGAGCCTATCGCGCCGGATGATAGGATCACCTCGCGCGCCGCGGTGATCTTGCTGCCGTCTGCCATTTCGACACCCGTCGCACGGCCGTTTTCTACCGTGATCCTGCGCACGTTGGCCTTCGTGCGGATGGTCAGGTTCTTGCGGCCCTTTGCAGGGCCCAGAAACGCCATGGCCGCCGATGACCTGCGCGCGTTGCGTTGGGTCAGTTGGTAATACCCCGCACCGTCCTGCTTGGGTCCGTTGACGTCGGTTGTCTTGGGGATTCCTACCTGTCCTGCCGCTGCGATGAAGGCATCACAGATGGGCAGCGGGGCCGCGGGCAAAGACACACCCAAGGGGCCGCCCTTACCGTGAAATTCCCCGCTGTAGACATCGTTGTCCTCGGACTTTTTGAAATAGGGCAGAACGTCAGCGTAACTCCAACCCTCGCAGCCCATCTGACGCCATTCGTCGTAGTCTTGCGCGGCCCCGCGCGTGTAGATTTGCGCGTTGATCGCAGACCCACCGCCAATCACCTTGGCTTGCGTGTAATTGAAAACCTTGCCCTGCATTGATCGCTGCGGCACCGTCGACCAGCCCCAGGAACCGATCCCCTTGGTCATCTTGGCAAAGCCGGCAGGGAGGTGGAAAAACGGGTGCCGGTCACTGCCGCCCGCCTCGAGCAACAGCACCTGTGCATCAGGGATTTCAGACAGACGCGCAGCGATGACAGACCCCGCAGACCCGCCCCCGATCACGATGAAATCAAAACCTTCTGTCGTCATGCCGCGAAGTCCGTTTCCTGAATATGGCGCCCTGCCCGCAGCGCGAGGGCGGCGATTGTCAGCGCGGGGTTTACAGCCGCCGAGGTCGGCAAAACCGAAGCATCGACGATGAACAGGTTCTTGTGATCGTGACTGCGGCAGAAGGTGTCGACCACGCTGGTCGCGGGGTCTGCCCCCATCCGCGCCGTGCCGCATTGGTGCGACGGCGTGCGCCGATCAAAAGCCTGCGACACCACAATCGGAAACCCGATCTTGCGCAGGGCCTGCCTGAGCTTGGCCACAAGCTGCAAATGCGCGTTCCAGTTGGACCGCTGCCAATCCAGCTTGATCTGCCCACCCTTAACCGTGACCCGGGAATCGGGGTTGGGCAGGTCTTCGGACATGACGTAAAAATCAAAGCTGCGCGCGGCGATCATATGGGCCAGCCAGCGCGGAAGGGTGCTATTGGCCGCAAGGATTGGACCGGTGATCTTGCCCAGCATCTGGATATTACCCAAGGGCG
>NZ_JACUUJ010000067.1 GCF_014859355.1 Yoonia sp.
GCCGCGAAATCAGCCGCCCCCAGTGACATGGCCTGCAAACGGGGTGATGCGGCGGCGATTTCTTCCACATGGGCGATGCCAGCGGCGGATTCGATGATGACCTCTAGGCTGATCCGCTTTTGCCGGCCCTTGGCCGCCTCGATCGCGGTGACCAGCGCATCGACAGCGTATACATCCGCCGCACATCCCACCTTGGGGATCATGATCTGATCCAGCCGGTCACCCGCCTGTTCCAGCAGATCAACCACATCGCGATACCAGAACGGCGTATCAAGGCTGTTGATGCGCACGGAAAGATACTTGGTGTTCCAGTCGACCGTGTTGATCGCGTCGATCACATTGGTGCGCGCGGTGTCCTTGTCGGATGGCGATACGCTGTCTTCCAGATCAAGGTTGATCACATCCGCTGCCGATGCCGCCATTTTCGTGAACAGTTTTGTGTTCGATCCCGGCCCGAACAGCTGGCAGCGGTTGGGGCGGGCAGGGGGCGTGGGTTGCAGGCGGAATGACATGGGCGATCCTTTGGGTAGCAAAATTGCGTCACAAGTTACCTGCCGGATATAATATGACCTGACCGCCCGCAACCCGGATTGTGCAACCGCAGCAAATTCACAGCCGCGCGGGGAACCCCGGCGCGCGCAGGTCGGTGGCCAATGCATCCTCTAGCAGTTTCACGATCTGGGTGGATTGTGCGCTGCCGCCGTATGCCGCCTTGCCCTGTTTGAATATGTCATGCACCAGATCGGCCAGCGCCAGCGGTGTTCCGGTTTCATCCGAAAACCCCTTGGCAAAGCGCAGATCCTTAAGCGCAAGGTCCATTGAAAAAGCCACGTCATAGCTACCGTTCAGGATCAACTGCCCTTCGGTCTCATGCACAAAGGAATTGCCCGAAGAGGCCGCGATCGCCTGCCAGGATTTCGTAAGGTCCAGCCCGGCGCGTTTGGCCAGCATCAGTGCTTCGCCATCCGCGACAAGGTGGATAAAGGCCAGCATGTTGGTGATCACCTTGATCACGGCAGCAGACCCCAGCGGGCCCATATGGATGATCGTGCCGCCCATCGCCTGCAGGGCAGGGCGGTGCAGGTCAAACAGCGCCTGATCGCCGCCCACAAGCACGGTGATGTCACCGCTGGCCGCAAGATGCACGCCGCCGGTGACAGGGCATTCGATGCAATTAACCCCATGTGCGGCAGCCTTGGCGGCCAGTCGCACGATATCATCGCGCCCAAGGGTGGACATTTCGATCCATGTCAGTCCCGGTCTTGCGGTGGTCAGGATCTGGTCCAGCACGGACTCTGACACCACAGGCGACGGCAGACAGGTGATGACCGCATCACAGCTTGCGGCCAATGCGGCAGGGTCAGCGGCCAGCACAGCGCCAAGGTCGGTCAGGCGGGTGGTATTGGCGATATTCTGATCGAACACCACAACGTCAAAGTCGCCCCTGACCAGACTGGCGGCCAGATGCCCGCCCAGATTGCCGCAACCGATTACGCCATACTTCATGCCAGATGTATCCTGAATGTGGACCGGATCGCCCGGTCGATTTGGGGGTCGATCTGGTGGCTTGCCTTGGCCAGAATCGCGTTCTTGCGCGCGATGGCGGTTTCCAGCAGATCGGGTTTGTCGTTTTCGGCCCATTCTTTCGGGCTCATCCTGTTACCGACGGTGGGGTAGATATATTCTGTCTGCATCAGTTTCAGCGTCTGGTCACTGCCCAGATAATGCCCCGGCCCGTTCAGGCAGACATCGCGCATCACTTCGATCGACACGCTGTCTTCGGTCACGTCGATGCCGCGCACGCAGCGCATGACCTGCCCCAGAATATCGTCGCCCAGCACAAGGCTTTCGAAACAGAAGCCCAAAAGCGACGCATGCATTCCCGCAGCCTCATAGACCATGTTCAGGCCTGACAGGCCCGCCATGACATTGGTTATGCCCTGTTCCCAGCCTGCCTGCATATCGGGCAGTTTGCTGTCGGAAATCCCCGCTGCTGCGCCGCCGGGCAGCCCGTAAAACCGGTGCATCTGTGCGCATCCTGCCGTCAGCAGCGCCTGTTCGGCGGACCCGCCCGACATCGCACCTGTGCGCAGGTCGGATACGAACGGCCATGTGCCGAATATCGCCGGATGCCCCGGCATCATGGCGTTGACGTAAACCATGCCCGCCAGACATTCCGCCACCGCCTGCACGATGGCCGTGGCGATGGGGGCAGGGGCTGTGGCACCAGCTTGGCCCGCCGACAACAGCAGCACGGGCATGCCACCCCTGATACATGCCTCCATCACCAGACAGCTTTCGGTGGCGAATTTCATCGGCGGCACAACAAAGCAGTTGGAGTTTGACACGAAAGGCCGTGCGCGCCATGCGTTTTCGCCGCCTGCAATCATATGGGCCAGTTGCAGGCAACCCGGCACGTTGGCAACCTCGGTGAACGATGTGCCGACGTGTTTTGTGGTGCCTGCGCAACTGGCGTAAAGCGTGTTCAGGTCCAGTTCGTAATTGTCAGGGATATCGCGGCACACCATCGCACGTTGGAAAAAGTGTATGTTATCAAGGTTTTGCGTCAGCCGCGCGGCATCGTAAAGATCCTGCACCTTGCTGTCGCGGTAGCTGTTGGTTTCCAGGTCAACCAGATGCACAGCCGCCCCCGCAGTGCCAAAATGCACCCGCGTGCCGGACAGTTTCAGATCGTGTTGCGGATCGCGGGCGTGCAGGGTGATGTCGCGGGCGGCAACCGCCAGCATATCCTCGACCAAGGCGCGCGGAAAGCGCAGACGCCCGTCATCGCCCTGAATGGCACCCGCGGCGGTCATGATATCGACCCCCGATTGCGGGGCTTGCGACAGGCCGATTTCCTCGAGTGCTTGCAACGCTGCCTGATGGATGCGGGCGACCTGCGCGGTGCTGAGCGGGTTATACAGCCCACCCGACATACCGGGCCGGACGGGCCGCACATTGTCGGCCAAAGGTGCCGCCCGCAGCGCGACGCGCGCGGCCCTGCCGCCGGACCGACGGGGGCCAGCCCCTGTGCTGGTTGCTTCGCCCATGATCCATCGCTCCTTTTTGCCTTTGACCCAAGCGTAGGGGGCGGATTTACGACCTGTCTATCCTGTTCGCGTCAAAAGCGGCATTCATATTCCGGCGACGACGATGGCGTTTGCAAGGATCGGCACGGTGTTCGTGTTCAAGCCCGCAATATTCAACCGGCTGTCGCCGACCATGTATATTCCGTGATCGGCGCGCAGTTTTTCCACCATCTCGGGCGTGGTGCCAAGACGGCTGAACATGCCGCGATGATGTGCCAGAAAATCGAACCGGTCGGAATTGGTCAGCCGCTTCAGTTCATCCGCCAGCTGCTGTCGCAGGGCCAGCATGCCGTTGCGGGTGTCTTCCAGTTCTGCCTCCCAATCGGCGCGCAGTGCGGGGTCGGTCAGGATGGTGGTGACAACGCGCGCCCCGTGATCGGGCGGGAAAGAATAGTTTTGCCGGTTCAGAAAGGCAAGGTTCTGCTGCGCCAGCGCCTGTTCATCCGCATCGCGGGCCACGGCCATCAAAATGCCTGTGCGTTCGCGGTAGATTCCGAAATTCTTGGAACAACTGGCCGCGATCAGCGCATTGTCAAAGCCGCGCACGATCTGGCGGGTGATCTGCGCATCAGCATCTAGTCCGTCGCCAAAGCCCTGATAGGCAATGTCGATGAATGGCACCGCACCTTTTTTCTGCATCAGCGCAATCACCTGATCCATCTGGTCTGTGGTCAGGTTGGCGCCGGTCGGGTTGTGGCAGCAGCCGTGCAGCAGCACCACATCGCCCGCGGTCAACCCGTCCAGATCGGCCATCATGCCCGCGAAATCGACACCACGCGTGGCACTGTCGAAATAGGTGTATTCGGCCATTTTCATGCCCAGATATTTGATGATCGACGGATGGTTCGGCCATGTGGGGTTGGACAGCCAGACGGTGGCATCGGGGCTGGCCATGCGGATCAGTTCCAGCGCCTGCCGGATCGCGCCTGTGCCGCCGGGGGTGGCCACAGCGGCCACGCGGGTCGCATCAACGCTGTCACCCAGCACCAGATCACGCATTGCCGCGCCAAAGGCCGGGTCACCGGCCAGCCCGGTATAGGCCTTGGTGGTCTGGTCGGCCACGATGCGGCGTTCGGCCTCTTTCACGGCGCGCATGACAGGGGTGTTGCCGGTCGCGTCTTTGTAGACGCCGACGCCAAGGTCGATCTTGTCGGTGCGCGGATCGGCCTTGTAGGCGGCCATCAGGGCAAGGATTTTGTCGGCAGGTTGCGATTTGAGGTGTTCCAGCATCAGGCAGCTCCGGTAGCGAGTGGAAGGTCGGCATACATGCCCCATTCGGACCATGAGCCGTCGTAAAGTGAATGATCGGTCTTGCCGGTCCGTTCAAGGGCCAGCGACAGGATCGCGGCCGTCACGCCCGATCCGCATGTGGTAATGGCGGGCTTTTGCAGATCGACGCCCGCATCGTGAAAGACCGTGCGCAGGGCGCTGGGCGATTTCATCGTGCCGTCGTCGTTTAACAGATCCTTAAAGAAAACGTTACGCGACCCCGGAATATGGCCTGTGCGCAGACCTTCACGGGGTTCGGGGGCTTCGCCCCTGAACCGTTCGGGCGCGCGGGCGTCAATGATGACATGATCGCCCAGTTTGGCAGCGCGGGCCACTTCGGTCACGTCGCGCACCAACAGGTTCTGGCGGGTGACAGTCATGTGCCGGTCGCGGATCGTGGGGGGGGTGTCTGTCACCGCGTGCCCGTCGGCCAGCCACTTGGGCAGCCCGCCATCCAGCACGGCCACGTCTTTTTTGCCCATCAGGCGAAACAGCCACCAGACGCGCGCGGCGGAAAACAGCCCCGCACCGTCATAAACGACAACCTGATGCCCGTCGCCCACGCCAAGCGCGCGCATCCGCGACATGAACTTTTCCACCGGCGGGGCCATATGCGGCAATTCCGAGCGATGGTCGCTGATGTCGTCGATATCGAAAAACCGCGCACCGGGAATATGGGCCTGTTCGTATTCTGCAACGGCGTTGCGCCCCATGTCGGGCATATACCAAGAGGCGTCAAAAATGCGCAGGTCTGGGTCGCGTAAATGGCTGGCAAGCCAGTCGGTGCTAACCAGCGTTCTTGGGTCATCAGCTGCGGTCATGGTCATCATACGGCCTTCCGTTTTGCGGATGGCGCATGGGTATCGCGGGCTGGCGCATCTGGCAAGATGCGGTGCTAATCGCCGTGCTTCAAAAGCCGCTGTTTCTGGCGGCCCCAGTCGCGCTTGGCTTCGGTTTCGCGCTTGTCGTGATTTTTCTTGCCCTTGGCAGTGGCGATCTTCAGTTTTACCAGCCCGCGGTCGTTGAAATACATCACCAGCGGCACCAGCGTCATGCCTTCGCGCTTGGTCGCGTTCCACAGTCTTGCCAGTTCCTTGCGGCTGACCAGCAGCTTGCGCCTGCGCCGTTCTTCGTGGCTGAACATCGCGCGGTCATAGGGCGCGATATAGGCGTTCGTCAGCCACAGTTCCCCGTTTTCTACCGATGCATAGCTATCGGCGATATTGGATTGCCCGGTGCGCAGCGATTTCACCTCGGATCCGGTCAGGATGATGCCGACCTCAAGATCGTCCTCGATCGCGAAATCATAACGGGCACGCCGGTTTTCGGCGATGACCTTGTAGTTTTTATTTTCAGGTTTCTTGGCCATTGTCGCGCAGAGATAAGCGATTGCGGGCGGCGGGACAAGATGTGGCATTTGCCACTTTGCAATCATGGCCGGCGGGCTATGCTGCACAACCAAAGAAAGTGGATACCAATGTTCATCCAACTGGCGCTTGGCACCTTACTGTTGCTTTTGTCGATCATCATCGCCGGTATCAGTTACTGGCTGATGGAAATCGGCTTGATGCGGCTGCGCCCGTGGCTGACCCGCACGCCACACCGGCCCAAGCTGATTCTCGTGCTTTGCGTCGCTGCAGTCTGGATCCTTGGGCAGATGACGGCAGGCGTGTGGATGTGGGCCTTTGCGTTATTTGGTCTGGGCGTGTTCGACACAATGGAATTGTCGGTCTATTTTTCGCTTGTGTCATTCACCACGTTGGGGTTCGGCGATGTGCTGTTGCCGATCGAATGGCGCTTGCTGGGCGGGCTGGCTGCGGCCAACGGGTTGTTGAACATCGGCCTTGTCACCGCCCTGCTGGTCGAGGCGCTGCGCCAGATCAGGCTACAGCAACTCGCCGTTCTCAAGCAGGAAACCTGACTAGTTCAACAGCCCCGCGTGAATCATGCCCGCGCGGATTTTTTCCTTGGTGCCATCAGTCAGCGGGACCAGCGGCAGGCGCACCTCATCCGCACACATCCCCAACAGCGACAGACCGTATTTTGCCCCCGCAACACCAGGTTCGATGAAAATCGCCTCGTGCAGGGGCATCAGCCGGTCAAGCTGTTCCAGCGCGCGGGCATAATCGCCTGCCAGCGTGCTTTTCTGAAATGCCGCGCAAAGGGCCGGTGCAACGTTTGCCGTCACCGAAATGCAACCAACTCCTCCGTGGGCGTTGAACCCAAGCGCTGTGGCGTCCTCGCCCGACAGTTGAATGAAATCGGCCCCGCAGGTGACCCGCTGTTTGGGCACACGCGACAGATCGCCGGTGGCATCCTTGACCCCGATGATCATCGGGTGCTTGGCCAGTTCGCCCATCGTCGCCGGGGTCATATCGACCACCGACCGTCCGGGTATATTGTAGATGATGATCGGCAGGCCACAATCGGCGGCGGCGGTAAAATGCGCGATCAGCCCTGCTTGCGTCGGCTTGTTATAATAGGGCGTGACCACAAGTGCCGCATCTGCGCCCACAGATTTGGCGGCCTTCACCAAACGCACGGTTTCTGCAGTGTTGTTCGATCCCGCCCCGGCGATCACAGGAATGCGGCCTGCCGTCTCTGCCACCACGATTTCGACAACGCGGTCGTGTTCGGCGTGGGTCAGCGTCGGGCTTTCGCCTGTGGTGCCGACAGGGACAAGGCCATCGCTGCCCTGTTCCACATGCCAGTTGACAAGTTTTTTCAGCGTGGCCACATCGACTTGGCCGTTCGCAAACGGCGTGACGAGAGCGGGGAGAGATCCCTTGAACATGGCACGCTTCCTTCTGTGTGGCGATCTGAGTCGCTTGGGTAAAATCGCGCGGACACTAGACGGCTTTTTGCCGATTGCCAAGTTTGTGCGTTGTGATTGAATGCGCGCGCGCTAGGTTGCGTGTGAACCTGCGATATGGGGCATTTGATGCGATTTTTGATCTTTCTGGTTGGGTTTTTCCTGCCAGCCCTGCCCGCGATGGCCCAAGGCACGGATCCAAACGCCGTGGCCGCAATCGAGATGGGGCGCAACGACTGGGATCAGGCCCTGAAGCTGGCGGAAACGGCTGAACCGCTGGCGGTGGATGTGCTGACATGGATGCGGCTTTTGGACGGCGACGCGCCTTTTGCGCGCTATCAGTCCTTTTTGGCGGAACGGCCCGATTGGCCGCGCATCGACCGTTTGCGTGCCGCGGGCGAGCGCGTGATAGAAAAAGGCCACAACCCCGCGCAGGTGGTTGCATGGTTCGCCGACACCGCCCCCCAGACCGGCGCAGGCGCGCTGCGTCTGGCCGAGGCGCTGACCACAACGGGCCAGATCCAACAGGCCGAAGCGATCCTGCGTGAGGCTTGGCTGTCGCTGGGCCTGACCGCCACCGAACATGACGATCTTATAGCCGCCTTTGGCGATGTGCTGGCCCCTTTTCACATTGCCCGAACCGATGCAATGCTGTGGCGGTCGCGCCGGTCGGATGCGGA
>NZ_JACUUJ010000068.1 GCF_014859355.1 Yoonia sp.
TCGTCTGTGAATATGTTTGCGGACATCTCTCTCGTCCTCCTTGCTTCCAAAATTAACAAGCAAGGCGTCTACAAATCTAGGGGATATTCAGGCCCATCACCGTGGATATGGTTCTGATCCCTCAATGAACGTCTAGTTCCTATAAAAACGACCCCTCGGCCGCATCATCAGTCGTTTCACTTTTGGACCATGATTTTGCAGGGTTCCAATAGATTTTTGAGAGGATATCAAATGAAAGTGGGCTTTATCGGACTAGGCAACGTGGGGTCAAAATTGGCAGGAAGCTTGCTGCGCAACGGGCATGACCTGACAGTTCTCGACGTCGACGCTGCAAAGGTTGCCGAGTTTACTGCGCTAGGTGCATGGCATGCAGAGAGCGCGGCTGAACTGATGCGCGACAATGACGTGGTGATCACATGCCTGCCGTCACCGGCGATTTGCGAAGCCACGGTGACGCAAATGCTGCCCGAGGTCACGGTTGGCAAAACGTGGATGGAGATGTCCACCACGGATGTGAATGTCATGAAGTCACTGGCAGCACAGGTGCAGGCGGCGGGCGGTGCTGTCGTAGAATGCCCGGTTTCGGGTGGGTGCCACCGTGCTGATACTGGCAATATTTCCATCTTTGCCGGCTGTGATCGCGCAAGTTTTGAGCGCGTTCTACCCTTGCTGACCACATTAGGCCGTCGCGTGCTTCACACGGGTGACATCGGCACAGCATCCGTGTTGAAGGTCATGACAAACTATCTTGCGACCGCGAACCTGCTGAGCATAAGCGAGGCGCTGGTGACGATGAAAGCCGCCGGAATGGACATGAACACCACCTTTGAGGCGATCAAGATTTCCTCTGGCACGTCGTTTGTGCATGAGACCGAAAGCCAGATCATTCTGAACGGATCCCGCGATATTTCATTTACAATGGATCTGGTGAAAAAGGATATCGGCCTGTTCCAGCAGATCGCCGAAGACGCGGGGGTGCCGCTGGAAATCAGTCCACTGATGGTAGCGATTTTTGACGATGGCATCGCTAGATACGGGGCGCGCGAACTGTCGCCCAATATCATCAAGCGTCTTGAGGATGCGACGGGCTTGAGCGTTCTGGCACCAGGGTTTCCCGCGCAGCTGACCGATGACGAACCCGAAGAGCAAGGCTATGAAGTCGTGCCGACGGGCCGCGCCGGCCCACTTGCAGCGGAATAGCACCATGAACACCCACCCTAACATGGACCATTGGGCCGAGCGCTGCGACCTCGCGGCAGCGTTCCGCTGGGCAGCTAAGCTTGGGATGCACGAGGCGGTGGCCAACCACTTCAGCCTGTCTGTGAATGACGATGGCACGCGCTTTTTGATGAACCCTAATCAGGTGCATTTCAGCTTGGTACGGGCCTCTGACCTGTTGTTGATCGATGCGAATGACCCCGCGACGTTGGACCGGCCCGATGCACCAGACCCTACCGCATGGGGGCTGCACAGCTCGATCCACCGGCTTTGCCCGCATGCGCGCTGCGTCATGCACACCCATTCGATCTTTGGTACGGTTCTGGCTTCGCTCGCGGACAGCCGGTTGCCCCCAATAGACCAGAATACGGCGACATTTTTCAATCGATATGTGATCGATGACCAGTTTGGCGGGCTTGCGTTCGAAGAAGAGGGGATGCGCTGCGCGAGCATGCTGTCTAACCCAGCCCTGAAGGTGATGATCATGGGCAACCATGGCGTGCTGGTTATCGGTTCCAATGTGGCCGACACATTTAACCGCCTTTACTACTTTGAGCGCGCAGCCGAGACCTATATTCGCGCATTGCAAACAGGCCAAGTTTTGCGCGTGCTCTCCGATGAGATTGCGGAAAAGACAGCGCGTGAGCTTGACAACTACCCAGGTCAAGCCGATGCGCATCTGTCCCAAATCCGTCGCATCCTCGACCGTGACGCACCCGATTACGCCAATTGAGAAAAGCGCAAAATGAACACTCATATCTCTCTTTCAGACCGCGGCCTGACCATCACATTCGGTACACAGCCTCAGTATTTCAATTATTACTGGCTGCGCGATGCCTGCGTCAGTTGTATCGACCCGCAAACCCGCGAGCGTATTTTCGACAGCTCTGCGCTGCCAAACCCACCAAGGGCAACAGACGCATGGATCGAGGGTGATCACTTGCGTCTGTCTTGGCAAGATGAGGCAGTGGTGTCGTCTGTCCCAATGCTGCTGCTGCGCGATGTGGCGGATCAGGGACGCCTATATGATCCTGCTGATCTACCGCAAAAGCTTTGGTCGAATGAATTCGAGCCGTCTATTGCGCGCGTTCCACAATCTGACGTGCTGCACAGCGATGACGGGCGGGCACGGTTTTGCAGGGCACTGATCGAAGACGGGATCGCTATTGTGACTGGCATGGAGCCCAGTAAGGAAAGCCTGACCGCGCTTGTGGAAACGCTCGGCAGCATCACCCCTTCCGCCGAAGGTTATTTCTTCGAAGTACGCGTCGAAATCGCGCCCACCAACCTCGCTTTCACCGCTGGCCCACTAGAAATGCATACAGATTTGCCGGGCGAAGAAGCAGCGCCGGGCCTGCAATTCTTGCATTGTCTGGAAAACACGGTTGAAGGGGGGCTTTCACTGTTTCTGGACGGTGCCGCCGTGGCCGAAGCTTTGCGCGCGGAAGATCCCGAAGCATTCAGGCTTCTTGCGACTTACGAGATCCCGTTTTTCTACAGACATGACAGGTTAGATTATCGCGCCCATCAGCGAGTGATCGAAACTGACCAGCAGGGCAACGTGACTGGCGTGACAATTTCTCAGCATCTGCAAGACACGTTGGACCTGCCGCAAGATTTGCTGGATGAGTATTATCCGGCTTTCATCAAGTTCATCCGGCTTATGCAGGAGGATCGCTTTGTGGTGCGTTTCCGCTCTCAGGCCGGGAATTGCGTAGTATTTGATAATCACCGCATCGTGCATGGGCGCGAAGGCTATGTCGCCGATAGCGGCAAGCGCCACTTGCGTGGTTGCTATTGTGATCGTGGCGCACTGCGCAGTACCTACCGTGTGCTTGCAAAGCAGGGGTTTGACGGGGCTGTTGCGCCCGTGCGTGAAACCGCTTGACGAGCAAAATTGCAAATTGACCGGGCTGTCATGCCCGGCCACCAAAGCTTTTTTGATCAAAACTGAAAGGGTGGGCGCACCTTTACCTCGTAAAACTCGGCCAGCCCGTGCGCCCCACCTTCACGGCCATTGCCGGATTGCTTGAAGCCCCCGAAAGGTGATCCGTAATCCACCGCCCGCCCGTTAATGTGAATGCCCCCTGCGCGCAGACGCCGCACAACGCGCAAAGCGCGGGCTTCATCGCTTGTTGATACAAAGGCATCCAGCCCATAGGGCGTGTCATTAGCTATGGCGATTGCGTCGTCTTCGGTATCAAAGGGGATCATCACCAGCACCGGACCAAAAATTTCCTCTTGGGCGATAGCCATGTCGTTGGTCACATCGGCAAACAGGGTCGGCTTGACAAACCAACCCGCCTCGAACCCCTCGGGTTTGCCCATACCCCCAACGACTAGCCTTGCGCCTTCATCAATGCCCTTTTGGATCATGACCTGCACGCGATCATATTGGATTCTGTCGAAGAGCGGGCCAATATGGTCCCCTTCTTGCAAGGGATCGCCCACTGTTTGTGATTGTGCAGCTTGCGCCGCAATGGTCACGGCCTCGTCGTAAACGCTGCGTTCCACCAGCATCCGCGTGGGTGCGTTGCAGGACTGACCGGTGTTCGAGAAACACTCGAATACGCCCTCTTTGACTCGGGCCTCTAAATCAGAATCGGCGAAGATAATGTTGGGTGATTTGCCTCCCAATTCCAGCGCCACGCGCTTTACGCTATCGGCCGCATCCTTTGTCACTGCTGTGCCAGCGCGCGTAGAGCCGGTAAAGGATATCATCGCCACATCTGCGTGACGGGACATTGCTGAACCGACGCTAGGTCCATCTCCAAAGACAAGGTTAAAAACGCCTGCCGGAAAGCCCGCCTCGTGAATCATCTCAGCATAGAGCCGCGCGGAAAGCGGTGTGTGTTCTGACGGCTTGAGTACACAGGTATTACCCATCGAAAGCGCTGGAATGACTTTAAGTGCAATTTGATTGACCGGCCAGTTCCATGGGGTAATCAACCCACAGACGCCGATCGGCTCATGGGACACGATATCGCCGTTGGGCAGTATCTCTTCCTCAGGCATCGCATCAAATGCATCCAGAAAAGCCCGCAAATGCCCGGTACCAGAGGCCGCCTGCTGTTCGCGCGAAAGCGTAATCGGTGCGCCCATTTCTGCCGTGATGGCCTGCGCCATCTCTTCCTCACGTTCTTCGCTGATCTCCAACAAACGCGCCAGAAGCGCGCGCCGCTCGACTTTTGGTGTAAAGCTCCACGTTTCGAATGCGGTTTTGGCAGCAGCAACGGCAAGGTCTACATCCGCCGCATTGCCCATTGTCAACGTGCCTATTTGGCTGTTTGTCGCGGGGTTCAGGATCGGCATAGTCTGTGCGCCCTGCGGCGCAATCCAAGCACCGCCGATGTAGAAGTGGTTCATTTCGATCATCTGTTATCCTCCAGAATAAGCTCAGCCGCACGGGCGGCAAGCATCATGGTTGGCGCATTCGTATTGCCCGACGTGATGTTCGGGAAGGCCGAAGCATCAACAACACGCAAGCGACCCGTGCCATGCACGCGCAGCCTTGAGTCCAAAACGGAACGTCTGGGGTCATCTCCCATCGGGCAAGTGCAACTTGGATGGAACACAGTAGAGGCGCGCGCGCGAAAATCCGCAAGCAACGCATCGTCGTCCAGCGTCATCAGGTCAGGGCCAATGGCATCACGTCGTGTCTGGGTCATGGTTTTGCTTTGCGCGAGGCGTTGCAAAAGTCGTCCTGCACGGATGGCGGCGTTGCAGTCTGCATCCGTTGTCAGGGAATTGGGCCATATACCCGGTTGGTCGTCAGCCGAGGGCGACGTGATGCAGATTCTGCCACGGCTGGTCGGCCGACAGGGTTGCGCGGACAAAATATAGCCCGGTGCGCGGGTCACCTTTGGCCCTTTTGGGCCATAGGAATAAACCATCGGGTTACAATAAATCTGGGTATCCGGCACGCCTTTGTCACCCGATGCAATATACCCCCCAACCTGATTGACCGGCACCGCAAGCGGGCCACCGCGTGTCATCAGGTAGCGTACCCCGCTTTTCAAACGCCCGTAAGGCGCGCCAAGGATGGCGTTGAGTGTTCTTTGATTTGCAGCAAAGCTGTAGGTGATGGCGAGGTGATCTTGCAAGCCCTGACCGACCGAAGCCAGAGGGTTATGGACGGTAATGCCATGTGATTGCAGTAAGCTGCCCTGACCGATTCCAGACAGCTGAAGTATCTGCGGTGAATGTATAGCACCCGCACAAACGATGATTTCGCGACGCGCTATCGCCTTGATGGTCTTGCCATGCTGGCGGTAGATCACGCCGCGCGCTTCACCAGCATCGAACGCGATGCGCTGGACTTTCGCATGCATTTCAAGCCGAACGCCGTGGCGTTTTAAGGCCGGACGCAGAAAAGCATCCGCTGCTGACCAGCGTCTCCCATTCCACACTGTGCTGCGATAACGGCCGATCCCTTCGGTACCGACATTCAGATCTTCAAGCAGTGGCCATCCAACATCTTCAGCCGCGCGCAGAAAGTTTTGTGAAAATGGGTGCATGTGCCGCGAAAGATCGCTGATCCGGATCGGGCCAGTTTCAGGACGATCGTCTTGTGCCTCAAGCCTGTCATAGACTGTGCGGACTGTTGACCAGTCCCATCCCGTTGCGCCAGACATTGCCCAATCGTCGAAGTCGGTGGGCAAGCCGCGCATATAAGCCATTGCATTGATCGAACTGCAGCCACCAACGACCCGTCCGCGCGGCCACGAACTGCGTCGCCCAGCCAAGCCTTCGTCAACTTCTGTCTCGCAGCGTATTGAAACGCGTGGATCAGTATGGGCAAAAGCATAGCCCAGCGGCACCTTTATCCAAAAGCGCCTGTCTGAACCGCCGGCCTCAAGCACAAGGACCCGGTTTCGCGCGTTCGCGCTCAGCTGATCTGCGAGCACACAGCCCGCCGAGCCAGCGCCGATGACGATGTAGTCATATTCTGTCATCTGTGTCTCCTGGCACAATTAAGGTTATCTCTGACCTGCGTGAACAAGAGCTGCAAACAACGAGTCTTCTGGCTAAGGGGGCGATATTTTTAGGCCTGGAGCAGTCGAGGCGCTATTTTCATAGGTCTGTTATCCAGTACATACTGGACATGTCCCACAGGAGCGTTGTCCATGTCGAAATTACCCCATGTCACCTGGTTGCGCGCTTTTGAGGCTGCTGCCCGATATAGCAGTTTTTCTAGTGCAGCTGATGAGTTGAACCTGACGCCGGCAGCAGTCAGCCAACATATCCGTCTTTTGGAACAGCATCTGGGTGTCAGCCTGTTCAAGCGGCTACCTCATGGCGTTTTGTTGACAGATGTGGGGCAGGCTTATGCGTTGCCGATCCGCAAGGCCTTTCGTGAGATGCAGGATGCGACGTCTGGACTATTTTCACAGCGGCGTAAACGGCACTTGCATATCAGAACCTCCATCACTTACGGATCGCTGGTGCTTGCGCCCCGGCTGGCCGCATTCTCTGTTTTGCAACCGGATATAGAACTGCATATGTCAACCACGGTTTGGTCTGACAGGCTGGACGATACGAGCATTGATATCGACATCCGTTACGGCACAGGCGACTGGCCCGATCCACACATGTGGCAACTATCCCATGAGACGGGAATAGTCGTTTGCTCTCCTGATCATGCGGCGCGGTTCGGTAAAAAGCCAGATATTACGTCGATGGCAACCGATCGCCTTGTGATGGTCATGGGATCAGAGATTGAATGGCAGCGGTTGTCATCACACTATTCGCTTGATCTAGGCCAAGCGGCTTATACCACCAAAGCGGATTCGTCGCTTGTGGCCCTGCAAATTCTTTTGGGTGGCGGATGCGCAGGCATTATCCATGAAAGCTTTGCAGCCCCATATCTGGACAAAGGGTTGCTGGTAAGCCCATTCAAATATCGCCTGCCAATCCGTGAAGCTTATTTCATGATTATTGAAAATCAGGCGCTTGAACGCTCTGAGGTTTCTGAATTCCGGGATTGGCTGCTCAGCAGCGACCAAATACAAGATCGCGGGCGAGACCGTACTTCATCAAACCAGCGACAGGCTTGAGTTCTACCAAGCATATTAACGGTCTTCAATCCCTTGTACTGAGGGATCAACTTGCGTGTTGTTTGACGAAGTCTTGAAAAAAGAGTTTGCTAGCTTCCCTGTGCCGCATAGAGCTTGAGCGGCAGCTTTTTGGCAAACCAAATCTTGGATTGAAGGGCAGTGCTGGGCCGTTTGCGATTAAAGTTGGGCAGAATGGGGCCTGAAGCTACATCAACCCGCGAATGCGGGTTTCGCGCTGGGTTTGCGGCCGAATGTCGGCGAATGCAGCTGAATGCGGGGTGACAAATTTCGCGATATCAAAGGCTTGTTGGCTAAGCACCTGTTT
>NZ_JACUUJ010000027.1 GCF_014859355.1 Yoonia sp.
TGGAGGCGAGTACCGGAATCGAACCGGTCTACACGGATTTGCAATCCGCTGCATAACCTACCTGCCCACTCGCCGCTGGCTGGCAGATATACCATGCCCAATGGCTGTGCAAGCCACTGTGCGGCGCGATCAACCGTTGCCGCCGGGATTCTTCTGTGGCATGAAATATCAACAGAACTGAACGAAAGAGTTTAGACCGTGACCGATTACGCAAAACGCCGCATGATGATGGTGGACACGCAAGTGCGCCCATCCGATGTGACAAAATTCCCGATCATTGACTCCATGCTGTCAGTTCCGCGCGAAGAATTTGTGCCGGAAAACCTGCGCGAGGCGGCGTACGTTGGCGAAAACCTTGACCTAGGTGGCGGGCGTGTCTTGCTTGAACCGCGCACATTCGCAAAAATCCTTGACGCTCTGGACATTCAGCCGCGGCATGTAGCGCTGGATCTGGGGTGTGGCTTGGGGTATTCGACGGCGGTGCTGGCGCAACTGTGCGAATTTGTTGTCGCCGTCGAAGATAACGCCGACCGCGCGGCAGAGGCGCAGGCGCTTCTGTCCCGGCGCGATGTCGATAATGCCGCTGTCATGGAAGGACCGCTTGCTTTGGGCGCGGCCAAATCGGCACCCTACGACATCATCATCGTCGAGGGCGCGGTCGAGCAAGTGCCAGATGCCTTACTGGATCAATTGCGCGAAGGCGGCCGGATCGGTTGTATTTTTGCAGAAGGTGCGCTGGGGGTCGTGCGGGTCGGTCATAAGATCGACGGCGTCGTCAACTGGCGTTTTTCGTTTAACGCCAGCGCCCCGGTCCTGCCCGATTTCATTAAGGCAAAGGCCTTTTCGCTTTAAACGACGGGCGGGGCGACAAAGTTGTTCAACAGCGGTTCTTAAGGGGCGCAAGACATGATCAGACAAGCCTGCATTTTCGCCACGGCCTTTGTCGTCGCATTTGGCTCGGTTACACCGGCGCGGTCTGAAACGATGGTAGATGCGCTGACCTCGGCTTACAACAACTCTGGCCTTTTGGAACAGAACAGGGCGCTTTTGCGGGCGACGGACGAAGATCTGGCGCAAGCCATTGCCGCGACATTGCCCGTCATAAACTGGTCATTAAGCGCGACAGCAACGCGGCCACGGCCAGCTGGTGCGGATCTTGTTCAGGCGAATGCGCGGATTTCAGGATCGCTGACGCTGTATGACGGTGGTATCGGCAAGCTGGCAGTTGACGCACAGAAAGAAACGATTTTGGCAACGCGTCAGTCGCTGCGCAGTGTCGAGCAGGATGTGCTGCGCCGTGCGGTCGAGGCCTATATGAATGTGCGCCGCGAAACCGAGGTTGTGTCGCTGCGCGAAAATAACGTGCGTTTGATCACGCAGGAGTTCCGCGCCGCGCAGGACCGTTTTGAAGTGGGTGAGGTCACGCGCACCGATGTTGCACTGGCCGAGGCACGCCTTGCTGCCGCGCGCAGTCAACTGGCCGCTGCCGAAGGCGCGCGTGCCCGTGCAGCTGAAGAATTTCGCGCTGCTGTGGGGCGTGCGCCGAATGCGCCGGTGCCGGCCACGCCCGCACCGGTCTCGCGCAACCTTGATGAAGCCAAAGCCTTTGCCGTGCGCAACCATCCCAGCATCCTGGAAACCCAGCATGCGGTCAGCGCAGCAGAACTGAACATTCGCCGCGCCGAGGCCGCGCTGCGTCCGTCTGTATCGCTGCAAGGGTTTATCGGCACGGATGCCGATTTTGACGATTCGCGCCAGATCGGTATTCAGGCAGGCGGACCGATCTATAGCGGTGGTCGCCTGTCCAGCCAGATCCGGCAATTCATGTCGCGCCGGGATGCAACCCGCGCCGGTTTGCATCTGACGCGGTTGGGGGTTGAACAGCAAGTGGGCAATGCCTTTGCTTTTTTGACGGTCGCACGTGCATCGCGCACCGCATCAGACCAGCAGATCGCAGCAGCCCAAGTGGCCTTTAACGGTGTGCGCGAAGAGGCCGCAGTCGGCGCGCGCACCACATTGGACGTGCTGAACGCGGAACAGGAACTGTTGGATGCGCGGGCCAACATGATCTCGGCGCAGGCCGACGAAGTGATCGCATCTTATGCGCTTTTGGCGGCAATGGGGTTGTTGACGGCAGATCATTTGCGTTTGCCGGTCCAGCAATATGATCCGACTATTTACTACAATATGGCCAAGGATGCGCCCGCAGTGAACTCTGCGCAAGGACAGGCATTGGACCGTGTGCTGCGCGCCATCGGGGAACAACAGTGATTGTTTGATCGCGGGTGTTCCGATAGCATGCAGACAATTAGGATTTATCCGGGATGAACAATGTCTGACACGGCACGAACGGACGAAATTGATGATATGATGTCCTCAGTGCGCAAATTTGTATCTCAGGACGATCGCACCGTTTTGCGTGCGCCAACACAGCAAGAACTAGAGGACGGGCTTGACAAGTTTGTCCTGACCTCGGCCTTTCGGGTTGAAGATGAGCTTTTCGTCTTGCCGCCGGAAACGGATACGCAGAACGCCGCCGCTGCGAAGCCGCGATCTGACAACGTGCTGGTGCTGGAGCCAGCCCGCCGTTCCGACCGGGCGGGTCTGGAAGCGACGATCGCGGAACTGGAGGCGGCTGTGACTGCCCGACCTGATGAGTGGGAACCCGACGACGGCGAAGGGCTGACCGATGCCGCATGGGAAGCCAGCGCATTTCATTTGCATACAATAACCGACGCGGCAGAACCACAAGATGAACGCAATTTCGATACCGGGTCACAGGCTGACCTGCCACCGGCGGCTGATGCGGCATCGTTGGAAAATGCTTCTTTGATCAATCCCGATGCCCTGCGCGCATTGGTGGTTGAGGTTATTCGCGAAGAATTAAACGGCGAGATTGGCGAACGCATGACCCGCAATGTGCGCAAGCTGGTGCGACGCGAAATCAACCGTCTGCTGATCAGTCGCGAACTTGACTGACACGGATTTCAGACAGGGCCGGCACAGGCCAGCAGCGCGTCAAGATCAAGGTGCCTTTCCACATGCTGCGCCAAGGCATCCAGCGTATCGGTGACGCCTGCGGCATAGTCATGCGCTGATGCCTCAAGGCCAAGCCGGTCCAGAAAGGCGGCCCGAAAGGCATCGGCCGCGAACAGCCCGTGCAAATAGCACCCCATGACCCTGCCATCGGCTGACGTTGCCCCTTCGCCGCGCCCTTGCACAGACAACCATGCGCGCGCGCAATCTGGCCCCGTGGTGGCGCCCATATGGATTTCATACCCGGAAACCGCGTCGCCAGTCGGTAAAAAGGTCGCCGCTGACAACGCCAGTCGCTTTTGCGGTTCCATCGTGGTGACGACATCAAGAAAGCCAAGACCTGGCACCCGCGATGGCGGCCCCTCGATCCCGTCTGCGTCGATGATCTCAGCGCCCAGCATTTGATAGCCGCCACAAATTCCCAACACATGCCCACCGCGCCGCACATGGGCGGTAAGGTCGATATCCCAACCCTGTGCACGGAAATGGGCCAGATCAGCGATCGTCGATTTTGATCCGGGAATGATCACCAGATCTGCGTCACCGGGCAGGGCGCGCCCGGGTGCGATAATCTCGACGTTGATGCCGGGGGTGGCTGACAGCGGATCAAGGTCGTCGAAATTGGCGATACGGTTCAGGCGAGGCACGGCGATCTTGATGTCACCGCCCTGACGGCTGGCAATGTCCATCACATCCTCGGCGGGCAGTTTCCACGCATCGGCAAACCACGGGATAATGCCCAGCGGCGCCCAGCCAGTGCGGGCGGCGATGATATCCATACCTTCGGCAAAAAGGGTCGCATCACCGCGAAACTTGTTGATCGCAAAGGCGCGGATCAGGGCACGGTCGGCGTCGGGCAGAACCGCATGGGTGCCGACGATCTGCGCAATCACGCCGCCCCTGTCGATATCGCCGATCAGCACGACAGGCACATTCGCCGCCACGGCAAAGCCCATGTTGGCAATGTCACCGGCGCGCAGGTTTACCTCGGCGGGGCTGCCAGCGCCTTCGACGATAACAAGGTCGCGGCCCAATCCGATCCGATTGAAACTGTCCAGCACCGGCGGCAGCAACTTGGCCTTTTGTGTGCCGTAATCGCGTGCCTTCATCGTGGCAAAGCGTTTACCCTGTACGATCACCTGCGCGCCGATGTCCGTTTCCGGTTTCAGCAGAACCGGGTTCATATCCACCAAGGGGTCCAGCCCACAGGCCAGCGCTTGCAACGCCTGCGCGCGGCCAATTTCGCCACCGTCGGCGGTGACGGCGGCGTTGTTGGACATGTTTTGCGGTTTGAATGGGGCCACCGACAGGCCGCGCTGCATACAGGCCCGCGCGATACCCGCAACCAACATCGACTTGCCGACGTTCGACCCTGCCCCCTGAATCATGATTGCCCGCGTCATCAGATGTCTCCCGTGCCGGTCTGGTTCTAGGCAGGTCGGAGGTGGCCGGAAAGGGCAGACTGATGTTTGCCTTTGTCAGCAATGCAAAACGCGGCCCTGAAAGACCGCGTTTTGCATTGCATGCGCACCACTATTTCAAACGATCAGGCGGCTTTCGCCTCTTGTTCGGCCGCGTTGCGACGTTCACTTTCTTCGCGCGACAGTGCAACAGAAGTCCGCACACCTTTACCCACGAATTCCATCAGACCATTCACAACCCGTTCGTTCGGGTCGATTCCGGCACAAGACAACACTTCGCGCCCATCCCGCGATCGCGCCCAACGGGCGATCTGTTCTGGACCATTTCCGTATTTCTTGTCATCTGCGATTGCATCATCCAACGCTGCAAGCACAACAGCAGCGAACAGTTTACGTGCACGATTACCTTGTTCATTGTTGAACGCGGTACCGTCAACGAAATCTCTCATCATGCTTCCTTCTTTTTTTTCTTGTAGTTCCCGAGTAACGCGCAATATGCATGCATTGTGTTGATTCGGGCTTCTTCATTTGGAATGGCTGCTATGCATTTATCGCATATCTCATCTTGCAAGCAAGCGTTTTCATCCATCTTGTCATGTTTCCGTTGCACAGATATAGCGTCTGTGAAAAACCAATCAAGCCTTTCCCACAGATCAATGTGAAGTGACCAAATGCCCAAGATTAACGGTAACGAAATCCGCCCCGGCAATGTGCTGGAACATGAAGGCGGCCTTTGGGCTGCGGTGAAGGTTGACCATGTCAAACCCGGCAAAGGGGGCGCTTTTGCACAGGTTGAACTGAAGAACCTGCGCGACGGGCGCAAGCTGAACGAAAGGTTCCGGTCAGCTGACAAGGTCGAACGCGTGCGTCTTGACCAAAAAGACCAGCAGTTCCTGTATGAAGAAGGCGATATGCTGACATTCATGGACAGCGAAACCTATGAACAGATCGCCCTGCCTGCGGATATTCTGGGGGACCGGCGGCCGTTCTTGCAAGATGGCATGGTCGTGCATATCGAATATTACGGCGATGAGGCACTGAATGTGACCCTGCCCGCGCGTGTTGTCTGCAAAGTTGTGGAAACCGAACCTGCGGTCAAAGGCCAGACGGCGGCAAACAGTTTTAAACCTGCGTTGCTGGACAATGGTGTGCGCGTCATGATCCCGCCCTTCGTCGGGCAGGATGAAGATATCGTTGTGAACACTGAATTGTTCGAATACGTCGAACGTGCCTAATCTGTGATCTGCGTCAACGTCGCATCACCGGCCTGCATCGGGCCGGTTGCGCGATCAAACCGCAGATAGGCGATCCCCCGATCCCCTGCGACGGTATAAAGCGTGCCTGCGGGTTTGCCGTCTGCCGTGATCGGTGTGCCGGGTGTTGCGGTGCCGGCTATCTGCACCGGCGCCAGACCTTTTTTCAGTTCGGTCTTGTGTTTCATCCGGGCGACGATTTCCTGCCCGACAAAACAGCCTTTTTTGAAATCGACGCCGTGAAGCGCCTCGAATCCGGCTTCTAGAATATAGGTGTCGGGGGTCAGTTCGATCCCGGTTTCCGGGATCAGATAGGCCACGCGCAATGCGTTCCAGTCGGTATCATCGCTGATGTCTGTATCGCCATAGGCGCGCCAGCCAAGCGCGGGGTTGCGCGGGTCTTGCATTGCATCCTCAGGTGCAGGGCCAGTCCCGCGCGAGACGACCAGATCGGTCTGCGTGATCTGCACGTCGGCGCGCAAACGGTACATCCCCAGTCGCTGTGCAAGGGCAGGGGCCACATCACTGGCCACGTCGATCAACAACCTGTCAGGTTGGCCCAGCACAAAGAAGTCGGCGATGAATTTGCCCTGCGGTGTCAGCAGGGCGGCATAGATGATGCCGTCTGTGGCCTTGGTCACATCGTTGGTGATCAGCCCTTGCAGAAAATCAACCCGGTCGGTCCCGGTCAGGGCGATGACG
Organism: Yoonia sp.; assembly: GCF_014859355.1. GTDB lineage: Bacteria > Pseudomonadota > Alphaproteobacteria > Rhodobacterales > Rhodobacteraceae > Yoonia. Next base: position 6,413 of record NZ_JACUUJ010000027.1, read on the forward strand.
GTGCGGTCAGTCATGTGTCTTGTCCTCTGATTGCGTGAATTGCAGCCGGTGCAGATCTGCATAAATGCCGCCGCGCGCCAGCAGGTCGTCATGCGTGCCCTGATCCACGACGCGGCCCTGATCCATCACGACGATGGAATCCGCGTTGCGCACGGTGGACAGGCGATGCGCGATCACCAGCGTTGTGCGCCCGGCTGACAGTCTTTCAAGTGCGGCCTGCACAATCGCCTCTGACTTGGTGTCAAGCGCGCTGGTCGCTTCGTCCAGCAGCAGGATCGGCGTGTCGCGCAACAGCGCGCGGGCGATGGCGACACGCTGTCGCTGCCCGCCTGAAAGGTTGGACCCACGCGGGCCTGCGGGGCTGTCCAGCCCGTTGACAAGGCCGGGTAAAAAGTCGCTGACATGCGCGGCGTCCAACACGGATTTCAAATGTGTTTCATCCACATCGGTGCGCCCCAGCAAGATATTGTCGCGCAGGGTTTCATCGAATAATGCCGCGTCCTGTGTTACCACTGAAAACAGCGCGCGCAGATCAGCCAGCTCCATATCACTGATGGCCGTGTCGCCTATCATAACGCTGCCGCTGGCTGGTTCGACAAGGCGCGTCAGCACATTGAAAACAGTGCTTTTGCCCGCGCCCGACGCCCCGACCAAGGCGGTCGTCCTGCCTGCGGCGGCGGTGAATGTCGCGCCCCGCAAAACGGGTAATTCACCATATTGCAACGCGACATCACGCAATGTGATTTCAGGGGCACCTTCGGGCGCAGGGCGCGGTTGGGCCGGTGACAGGATCGTCGGACGCAGGTTCAGCACCTCACGCAGGCGTTCGACGCTGGCGGCGGCCATTTGCCACTGCCCGCTCATCGCGCCAAGGCGGCGCAGCGGGTCAAACGCCAGTGACATGGCGGTGAAAAACGCCATGAATTCACCATTTGTCTTTTCGCCTGAAATGATTTCCGAACCGCCATAGATCAGCACGCCCAGAAAACCGATGCCTGTCATGATGTCGATCAGCGCAGGCACGGCCGCCTGACCTATGGATGTCTTGACCTCGGCATTGACGCTTTCATCGATCAGTTGATCATAGCGCCGCGCCTGATAGTCTTCCAGCGCGTTCAGCTTGATGGGGTGGATGCCGTGGAATACCTCGTCCAGGCGCGTCGAGATTCGGCCCGCGATCTGGCGGGCGCTGCCAGCGCGCCGGCGGATATAGGCCTGCACCAGCAGCGATGGTAGCACCAGCAATGGAATGCCCACCACGGCAATCAGCGTCCAGCGCCAGTCGATCCACAGCGCGACGGCACATAGCCCGATCAAGGAAATCAGGTCGCGGCCAAGCGCCGTCAGGATCGAACTCCACACGCTATTGATCACGCCCACATCGCCCTGCACCCGTTCAATCAGTTGGCCCGGCGGGTTGGTCTGATAAAACGCACTGTCCAAAGTCATCAGGTGCCGCAACATATGCCGCCGCATGTCAGCTGCCGCCAACTGGCTGATCATCGTCATCAGAACCCGCTGCCCGGTGGATGTGACCGCCCGGATCAGGAATATCGCCATGACGCCAAAGCCGACCCAGTAAAGCGCGGTCGTGTCGCCTTTGGTAAATACATCATCAAACATCGGTTTGACCATTCGGCTGAGCAAGGCCAGCATCGACCCTTCAATCGCCATCATGACCAATGCGCCACCAAGCAGCAGCTTGTGCTTGCGTAAATAATCGCGCCACAGCCACCAGAACAGCCGAGGCGCTGATTCAGGTTTTGGTGGGGGGCTTGGGAGGTCAGAAAACGACATAAGCGGCCTTTGCGGTAGCGGGCTGTCTCGGTCTAGTCGCAAATCGGGTCACGGGCAAGTTGCGCCGGCTTGACGCCGCATCGTCTGTCGTTAGGGTCGCGCAGAAATACATCCTGAAAGTCAAATCATGTCACTGTCCAACGGTCGCGCCTATCTTGCCATTCCCGGCCCTTCGGTCATCCCCGATGCCGTCTTACGCGCCATGCATCGCGCATCGCCCAACATCTACGAAGGCGAATTGCACGATCTGACCCAAAGCCTGATCCCCGACCTGAAAACCGTAGCACGGACCGATCACAACGTCGCCATTTATATCGGCAACGGCCATGCCGCATGGGAAGCGGCGCTAGCCAATGTGCTGTCGCGCGGCGATACGGTGCTGGTGCTGGCAACGGGGCGGTTTTGTATCGGTTGGGGCGAAATGGCCGCAGGACTGGGCGCAGATGTGCAGACGATCGACTATGGTGCGCAGGCCCCGATTGATCTGGCGCTGGTCGAACAGGCCCTGGTCGCTGATACGGCTGGCCGGATCAAGGCTGTGCTGGCGGTGCATGTGGATACCTCGACCAGTGTGAAGAACGACGTCCCGGGTTTGCGCGCCCTGCTGGACAAGACGGGGCACCCCGCACTTTTGATGGTCGATTGTATCGCGTCGCTGGGTTGCGACCAGTTTGAAATGGATGCCTGGGGTGTCGATGTGATGGTCGCCGCCTGCCAAAAGGGCCTGATGACGCCTGCCGGCATCAGTTTTGTCTGGTATGGCCCCAAAGCGGATGCTGCGCGCGGAAACTGTGTGACCACCTATTGGGACTGGCGCCCGCGAAGTGCGCCCGAGATGTATTTCCAGTATTTCGATGGCACCGCTCCGACGCATCATCTTTATGGATTGCGCGCGGCGCTCAATATCATCTTGGCCGAAGGACTAGATCATGTGTTTTGGCGCCATGAAACGCTGGCACGCGCCATTTGGGCGGCCTTTGATCAGTGGTCTAAAACCGGCGCCATGCGCCTGAACATTTTAGACCCCGCGCATCGGTCTCATGCGGTGACATCGGTGGAAATCGGGTCGCCAGACGGCGACAGACTGCGCCATTGGTGCGAACATCAGGCGGGGTTGACGCTTGGCATCGGGCTGGGCCGATCGCCTAGTGATGCCTATTTCCGCCTTGGGCATATGGGCCATGTCAACGCACAGATGATCATGGGCTTGCTTGGCACAATCGAGGCAGGGCTGACGGCGCTTGGCATTGCGCATGGGCGTGGTGCGTTGGATGCGGCGGCAGACGTGATTGCCGCCGCCTGACAGGGCGTCACACCTGCTCGACGGCGACCTTTGACGTGTAGAAGGCCAGATACCCCTTGAGCGCGGCAATGGCTGGGCTTGGGTCTTCATACGACCAGACGGCATCTTTGATGACGCCGCTTTTAGTGATGATCGAATAAAAACGCGCCGCGCCCTTGTAAGGATATGTCGAGGTCGTGTCAGAGGCTTCCAGAAAGGCCATTGCGATATCGCCGGGCGGGAAATAGATGACGGGCGTGTAATCGCCTTCGATCAGTTCCAGCGCGTCTGTGCTTTCCCCCAGGACGGCACCGCCGGCCCGAACGGTCCAGTTTCCCGTCGCGGGACGTATCTTGATATGGTCTGTCATCACATTGTCCTTTCGTGCGCACACCCGCGGGTGCGGTTGCGCATATCATCAGCGCATCTGGGGTCGATGGTCTTTGATTGTCAAAGCGGCGCGCAAGCCTCTTGCAGCCAAGCGCGCGTCGGCTCGTCCAGCCGGGAACCCAGCAGAGCGAATGTATCGGCATGATAGCGATCAATCCAGCCCCGTTCTGCGGATGTCAGAATATCTGGGTCAATCAGCCTGCGGTCCATTGGCACATGGGTTAGCGTTTCAAACGCCAGCATCTCGCGCGCGGGGTCAGCGCCGGGCAAGGCAGGGGCCGGTGTGACGACAATCAGGTTTTCGATCCTGATGCCAAAAGCATCCTCGCGGTAATAGCCCGGTTCGTTCGATAGAATCATGCCCGGCTCCAACGGGACTTCTGACCGGCGCGACAGCCCTTGCGGGCCTTCATGCACACTTAGGTAACTGCCAACCCCGTGGCCGGTGCCGTGGTCATAATCCTGCCCCGCCAGCCACAGCGGCGCACGCGCCAAAGCGTCAAGGTGCTGACCCGCGATCCCTTTTGGAAAACGCACCCGGCTGATGGCGATCATACCCTGCAAAACACGGGTATAGCAGGCCCGCTGGTCTTGCGTTGGTGTTCCGATCGTGATCGTGCGGGTAATGTCGGTGGTGCCATCCACATACTGACCGCCACTATCGACCAGCAACAATTCACGCGGGGCGATCATGCGATTGGTTTGTTCTGTCACCCTGTAATGCACGATGGCCCCATGCGGGCCGGCACCACAGATCGTTTCAAAGCTGATGTCGCGCAGCGCGTTTGTCTGCACCCGAAAGGTTTCCAGCGCGCGCACCACGTCGATCTCGGTCAGGGTGCCTTTGGGGGCTGTGGCATCCAGCCATGCCAGGAAGCGGACCATCGCTACGGCGTCACGTTCATGCGCCGCTTTGGCACCTGCAATTTCTACTGGATTCTTGCGCGCCTTGGGCAATATGCACGGGTCGCGGGCTTCAGAGATTGTCACCTCTGCGGTGCGCAGGGTGGACGCGACGATATCGGGGCAGGATTTCGGATCGATTTGCACGGTTCCGGCCAGTGCCGCCAGATGTTCCAGAAAGACACCGATATCATGCGGCGTCACGTCCGCGCCCAGATGATCCTCAATATCGCGTGTCTTGCCCGGACCGGCGAACAGGTCAACCTTGCCCGAGCGATGTAGCAAGGCAAAGGCATGAGGCACCGGATTACGGGCGATATCGGCACCCCGGATGTTCAACAGCCATGCGATGCTGTCAGGTAGTGTCAGCACCACGCTGTCAACACGTAGCTCTTTGGCTAACTTTTCACGTTTGTCGCTATGTGTCTCGCCCGCATGTTCTATCGGGTGCAAGGAAAACGGCGCATCGGGTGGGGGCGGCTGGTCATCCCAGATCGCGTCAACAAGGTTATCAACGGGTTGCAGGATGATGTTCGGCAACGCTTCGCGCAGTTCGTTGATTTCGCTGACCGTATGAAGCCACGGATCATAGGCCAGCACCGCGCCATCGCGCATATGGTCAGGTAGCCAATCCGGTAGACGGGTTTCGGGCCAGTTCACGGGCGTGAAGACATCTGCCACTTCGCTGCGGACCTGAAGCCGATAGCGTCCATCAATGAAAATGCCTGCCAGATCCGGCAAAACCACACAGAATCCGGCCGAACCGGAAAATCCGGTCAACCATTGCAGCCGGGCATCGCGCTGGGCGACGTATTCCCCTTGATAGGCATCGGCCCGCGGAACCACAAACCCGTCAACGCCGCTTTGCGCCATGCGCTTGCGTAACGCTGCCAGCCGGGGCGGCCCTTGGTCGGGTGAAGATTGCGCCGTGAATGTCTGAAACATCAAATCACCCTTTTTCTGATCTGTAAAACGCCCTAACCGACCTTGCGCAGCCCCAGAACACGCGCCCGGTTGCGCGGGTCCGTGTCAAACAGGCTGGCCAGCTGTTCGGTGATGGCGCCAGCCAGCTGTTCGGCATCCGTAATGGTCACTGCGCGTTCGTAATAGCGCGTGACATCATGGCCGATCCCGATGGCCACCAATTCGACCGAACGGCGTTTTTCGACCATGGCAATCACATCGCGCAGATGTTTTTCAAGATAATTCGCTGGGTTCACCGACAGGGTGGAATCATCCACCGGCGCACCATCGGAAATCACCATCAGCACCTTGCGCTGTTCGCGGCGGGCAGAAAGACGCCGATACGCCCATTCTAGCGCCTCGCCGTCAATGTTTTCCTTCAACAGCCCTTCTTTCATCATCAGACCCAGATTGGGCCGGGTCCGCCGCCATGGGGCATCGGCAGATTTATAGATGATGTGGCGCAGATCGTTCAGCCGTCCGGGGGCCACGGGCCGGCCTTCACCCAGCCATTTTTCGCGGCTTTGCCCGCCTTTCCATGCTTTGGTGGTAAAACCCAAAATCTCGACCTTGACATCGCAGCGTTCCAACGTCCGTGCCATGACATCGGCGCAGATCGCCGCGATGGAAATCGGGCGGCCCCGCATCGACCCCGAATTATCCAGCAAAAGCGTCACCACCGTATCGCGGAAATCGGTATCTTTTTCGACCTTGAAAGACAAAGACGTCGTCGGACTGACGATCACGCGGGCCAGACGGCCAGCGTCTAATATGCCTTCTTCGCGGTCAAATTCCCATGACCGGTTCTGCTGGGCTTGCAAGCGGCGCTGCAACTTGTTGGCAAGGCGCGATACAGCGCCTTTCAGCGGCTCAAGCTGCTGGTCAAGATAGGCGCGCAGGCGTTCCAGCTCGACAGGTTCGGCCAGATCCGCGGCGTTGATTTCTTCGTCAAAGGCGGTGGCGAACACTTTGTAATCCGGGTCGGCCTCTGACACGGGCTGCGGGGCAGGGGGTTCCATCGGGGCCTCGCCCTCTGGCATTTCGGTGTCTTCGCCCATGTCTGCATCGGCCTGGTCATCCATGCTGACCTGTGCCTGTGACGCGTCTTGCTGATCGTCCTGGGTCTGTTCGGGCGATGCTTCGGCGTCTTCGCCTTCGCTGTCGTCGCCGGTGCTGTCGGGTTCCTGCGTGTCGTCCTGACCTTCTTCGGCCTGATCGTCCTGATCGTCGTCCAGATTGTCCGGGTCATCGCCCAACTGGTCGCCATAGCCCAGATCGCTGATCAACTGCCGGGCGAACTTGGCAAAGGCCTGCTGGTCGGTCAGCCGCTCCTGCAACCCTTCCAGCGTTCCGCCGCAATGATCCTCGATGAACCCGCGCCACAGGTTCATCACGTTGTCGGCCCCTTTGGGCAGATCGCGGCCAGTGGCCAGATGGCGGATCAGGTAACCGGCGGCAACAGCCAGAGGTGCATCGGCGGCCTGCGTGATCTGGTCATAGCCCTTGCGCTGGGCTTCGGTGCCGATCTTGGCGTCGATATTGCCTGCCGTGCCGGGCATATACTGCGCGCCCACCGCTTCGATCCGGGCCGTTTCCATCGCCTCGTACAGATCCTTGGCCATTTGGCCCTGGGGCATGTAACGGGCCGCGACCGCACCGTCATGAAACTTATGCCGCAAGGCAAATGCGTCGGCGGTGCCGCGTGCCAGCAGCACCTCGTCACGGGTCATCCGCCGCGAAATTTGCGGCAGACGAATCGTGTCGTCGGTCTGCCCGGCAGGATCAACCGAATAAGTGACGGCCAAGTCAGGATCGTCGGCCAACACTCTGGTCGCTTCGGCAAGCGCCTTTTTGAACGGATCGGCGTGGTTGTCGCTTGGTTTGTTCATACAAACGATAAAGCACCGGATCGGCGCGGGGGCAAGAGGCGGCGCGCATCTCTTCTTTCGCGCACAGATGCTGCGCCATGGCGCGCCTTTTCAACATCGCCTTGCAGGCGCATGTAGGGAGCCGGAATAACCTGTTTAAACCAAAGGATAAAATCATGACGACGAAACCAAAAATTGCCCTGATCATCGGGTCGACCCGTGCAACCCGCTTTGCTGATAAACCTGCCGCATGGATGCTGGCACAGGCCCAGAAACGCGATGACATGGAAATCGAACTGGTTGACCTGCGTGATTATGACCTGCCGCTTTTTGACGAGGCCGCAAGCAACCTGTGGATGCCATCCAGCGACGAACGTGCCGTGAAATGGCAGCAAAAGATCGGCGAATTCGATGGCTATATCTTTGTTGTGGCAGAATATAACCGGTCGATCACAGGGGCGCTGAAGAACGCGCTGGATCAGGCCTATAACGAATGGAACCGCAAGCCGATGTCGGCCATCGCCTATGGGGCTGTTGGCGGCGCGCGCGCGCTGGAACATCTGCGCAATATCGCCGTGGAATTGCAGATGGTGCCAACGCGCAATGCGGTGCATATCGGTGGCGGTGATTTTATGGCTGTGCATCCGATGGGGGGGAACGCCGAAATCGACTCAATCGCCGACCATCTGGACGCGTCTGTTACGGCGACATTCGATGATGTCGTCTGGTGGGCCAACGCAACCAAGGCTGCACGTGGGTGATGATGCCGAAAAAAGGCGGGGTGATCCCCGCCTTTTCACTCACCCAAGGCTGAGGCTTGCCGCGCTTTCGGGCAGTTCCTCGTCAAAGCAGCGTTGATAGAATTCCGCCACCGTCTGTCGTTCCAGTTCGTCGCATTTGTTCAGAAATGACAGTCGGAACGCATAGCCCACATCGTGAAAGATCCGCGCATTTTCAGCCCAGGCGATGACCGTACGCGGCGACATGACGGTGGATAGATCACCGTTCATAAATGCCGTGCGCGTCAGATCGGCCACTGTGACCATCTGGCTGACAATCTTGCGGCCCTTTTCGTTGTTGTAATGCGGTGATTTCGACAACACGATGGCCGCTTCGGCATCGTGTGACAGATAATTCAGCGTCGCCACCAGCGACCAGCGGTCCATCTGGGCCTGATTGATTTGCTGGGTGCCGTGATACAGGCCCGTGGTGTCACCAAGGCCCACGGTGTTGGCGGTGGCAAACAGCCGGAAATAGGGGTTGGGGGTGATGATTTCGTTCTGGTCCAGCAGGGTCAGCTTGCCATCAGCCTCCAGCACGCGCTGGATGACGAACATCACATCGGCGCGGCCTGCATCGTATTCGTCGAACACGATCGCCACGGGGTTGCGCAGCGCCCACGGCAGGATGCCTTCGTGAAATTCGGTGACCTGCACGCCGTCGCGCAGTTTGATCGCATCCTTGCCGATCAGGTCGATCCGGCTGATGTGGCTGTCAAGGTTCACGCGCACGGCGGGCCAGTTCAGGCGGGCCGCGACCTGTTCGATATGCGTCGATTTGCCTGTGCCGTGATAGCCTTGGATCATCACGCGGCGGTTATAGCCAAAGCCAGCAAGGATCGCGAGCGTCGTATCACGATCGAATTTATAGGTGGAATCTATTTCGGGCACCCGGTCTGTCCGGTCAGCGAACCCTTTGATCTTCATGTCGCTGTCGATGCCGAAAACATCGCGGACCGAGATTTCTTCGGTGGGTTTTGCATGCATGTCGGTGGTGCCGTCGGCCATGTGATTGCCTTTGCTTGACTGTCAATTCCGTTCTTTTCACGAAATGCATCATAAACTGCCGCGCCGCAAGGGGAAGGCGTGGTAGGCGAGTTGTGCCGCAACATTTGGCAAGTGAATGTTGTTTTTTGGTGTTCTGTCCAAGATGCGCGGCAAAAGCCGATTTCACTGACATAAAAATTGTATCCTACGCATCGTCTTGGGCGGTCAGGCGACGGTTGCGGCATCTGATCGGGCGCGCTTTGTGGCCTGCATGGATGACCTGCCCCCGGATCGCGCCGGGCTGACGCTCCTTGTGCGGCCGCACATATACCCCTTTGCCACGACCGCCACGCAGGCCGGCTGCCGCAGATATTTGTTCGGCGCGCTGACCCTTTGCACCATCGGGCAGAGCGCGTAGTTTTTGATCCCCCGTTACGGCCCGTTGAAGCCGCGTTTTGATGCGCAGCCGGGGAAAGCTAAGTCAGTGTGAAGGCACCTGATGTGGCGTGTTTCCTGTTGAAAGAATTGGTAAAATGTGGTCGAAATGGGGCATTGAAGTGAAGCTGCCGTGTGTTTTTTGAAATTATGTAAACAATGATTATCGATGGACATTATTGTAACCGATTTAGACGAGGTGGCGTGTTATGAGCCGACGTTTTTTCAAGTTCACGCATTTGTCTCGGGGTGATCGCGCCTTGGCGATGGCCTATGCGGTCGTCATGGCGGTTTCAGCTGGTTTAACAGTGATGATCCTGTCGGTGACGGCGAAACCCGCTGCAAGCGCGGCATCCGGCACTGCCGATAGCTGGGCCGTCCTGGCAGGTGCGCTGTCTGCCGGGGCCGCCTTTTATGTCTTGCGCGGCTGGTTTGGCCGACTGGGTGCAACAGGTCTGTTGAATGCCGTCGCAGGCAGCGCGCTGGTCGCGCTTTCGGCGGCCAGTATCGCAGGGTTGTTGGTTGCGCCGGTGGTTGGCTTGGTCATGGGGCCGTTTGTGCTTGTTGCCGCCTTTTGGACGTATCCTGTGCTGGGGGTCGCGTGGTTGATGGTCGGCACAGCCGCGCATCTGCTGATCAGCGTGCGGACGCGCCAAAGCCTGCGCTATGACAACCGTGCCGTTTCGCAGTTGAGCCAGCTATCGCAGGTCAGCCTGTATGGCCGTAAACTGAATTAACAGCCCTGCAAACTGCCGTTATCCCTCTGCTGCGACCCGGTTTTTACCGGGTTATGTCTTGTCTCGGAAATTGCGGCTGACCTTGATCTGATCCCACGCCCAGACAACCTCTGCCAGTTGCTCCTCTTGGCTGCGATCACCGCCATTCATGTCGGGGTGTAGCACTTTGATCAAGGATTTGTAGGCCTTGCGGATCTCGGGCTTTGACCAGTTGTCTTTGGCGTCAAGAATTTCGATCGCACGGCGTTCAGTTGCTGGTAATTTGCGCCCCACCGCAGCGCCCCGTCCGGGATTTCGGGTGGCGTTCTGCCCCAACACCTGATGCGGATCATCCACCCCCAGCCTTGCCCATGCGCGTTCTTCCACGCTGCGTTTGAACGGTTTTGTCGGTCTGTCCCAGACGCGATCCTTGTCCATCTGCGCGGCCAGTTCTGCCTCTGTCGTGGTGTCAAAGAAGTTCCATTTCAGGTTGTATTCGCGGACGTGTTCCTGACAGAACCAGAAATAATCATCCAGCACATCGGGCGATTTAGGTGCGCGATATTGGCCGGATTCCTGACACCCTTCGTGGTCGCAAACGCGGGTCGATGTCTCTGATGCGCCAGACATGCCTCTGCGACCGCGAGGGTTTTTCTTCTTGGAACCTGAGACCGACAGGTCGAAACCAAAGGGGTCGTCTTTTTTCATTGTGCATCTCGCCTTTCCGACTCGGACGACAGACCTTAAACCCCCCAGCACAGGATTGAAGAGGGTAAGGATAAAATAATGGCACTCGTGACAGAAATTCGCACAGCTTTGGAAAGTTTGTCGCCAACACACCTAGAGGTGATCAACGAAAGTGCGCAACACCACGGTCATGCGGGCGATGATGGATCAGGCGAAAGCCATTGGCGTGTCGTGATTGCGGCCCCACAGCTTGCCAGCATGTCGCGGGTTGCCCGGCATCGCGCCATTCACGCGGCGTTGGGCAAGGATATCATCGGGCGTGTTCACGCGCTTGCAATCGACATTCAATAATCACTCTGCCGCAAAGTCTGAAGATGCAGGCTTGGCCGGCGCAGACAATGAGGGTGACGGGCGCATTGCCGCGTCACCCCGTGGTGCCGCTTTGACTGTCAGTTGCCTGCGGAACACCAGCATGTTCTGAAACACGGTTGTCTTGCTCATCAAGCCTTCGCGTTGTTCACAGGGCAGGGTATCTGTGCGCAGATACTCCCACCCGTCACGCGCCAGCCTGTTCATCTCGGTCTCAAGGGCGTTTGCAAAACGGAGTTCGACAGATTTTGCGCCTTTGGCTTTCAAGCCCCGTGTCGGGGCCGGAACGACCTTGTATTCATATAACATTATGACCCCAATCTTTACCGACGGCTAGTATAGTCATTCTTGCCCCGGAATCCAAGCAAGGCACACTGGGGGCTGTTGCCGCCTATGACCCCAGTTTTGCCGCGACGATCTGATTGACTGCAGCAGGGTTAGCCTTGCCGCCTGTGGCTTTCATCACTTGCCCCACGAACCATCCGGCCAACTTCGGGTTGGCTTTGGCCTTTTCGACCTGCGCGGGGTTGGCGGCGATAATCGCGTCCACAGCAGATTCGATCGCGCCGGTGTCGGTGACCTGCTTCATGCCTTCGGTTTCGACAATCTCGGCGGGGTCGCGGCCCGTGGTATAGCAGATTTCGAACACGTCCTTGGCGATCTTGCCGGAAATCACACCATCTTTGATCAACCCAATCAACGCGCCCAAATGGGCTGCGGATACAGGACTGTTTTCAATGCTGTGATCCTCTTTCTTCAGTCGGCCAAACAATTCGTTGATCACCCAGTTTGCAGCCAGTTTGCCATCGCGCCCCTGTGCGACCTGTTCGAAATAGGCGGCATTGGCGACTTCGGCGGTCAGCACCGAGGCGTCGTAATCGGACAGGCCGAAATCGCTGATAAAGCGGGCTTTTTTATGGTCTGGCAGTTCGGGCAATGATGCCTTGATATCATCCACCCACGCCTGTTCTATTTCCAGTGGCAGCAAGTCGGGGTCGGGGAAATACCGGTAATCATGCGCTTCTTCCTTGGATCGCATGGACCGGGTTTCGTTGCGGTCAGGGTCATATAGGCGGGTTTCCTGCACCACATCTTTACCATCTTCGATCAGGGCGATCTGGCGGCGCGCCTCAACCTCGATCGCCATCTGGATGAACCGGGTGGAGTTCATGTTCTTGATCTCGCACCGCGTGCCAAGGTGGCTGAAATCCTGGGTTTCCTGATAGCGTTCGTAATCGCCAGGGCGACAGACCGATACGTTCACATCCGCGCGCAGGTTGCCGTTTTGCATGTTGCCGTCGCAGGTGCCCAGATACCGCAGGATCTGGCGCAGTTTCAGAACATAGGCGGCGGCCTCCTCTGGCCCGCGAATATCGGGACGGCTGACGATTTCCATCAGCGCCACACCGGTGCGGTTCAGGTCCACGAACGACATCGTCGGATCCATGTCGTGAATGGATTTGCCCGCGTCCTGTTCCAGATGGATGCGTTCGATGCGCACGCGGCGCGCAGTCGGCTTTTCACCCGCCCCCGCCCCCAATTCCACCAGCACTTCGCCTTCGCCGACGATGGGGTGGTAAAGTTGGCTGATCTGATAGCCCTGCGGCAGGTCGGGGTAGAAATAATTCTTGCGGTCGAACGCCGAGCGCAGGTTGATCTGCGCATTCAGCCCCAGCCCTGTTTTCACCGCCAGCGCGATGCAGCCTTCGTTGATGACGGGCAGCATGCCTGGCATACCTGCATCCACGAACGCCACGTTGCTGTTGGGTTCGGCCCCAAATAAGGTGGATGCGCCGGAAAATAGCTTTGCCTTGCTGGCGACCTGCGCGTGCACCTCCAGCCCGATGACAAGTTCCCAGTCGTGTTTGGCACCGGCGATCACTTTGGGGGTAGGGGCGTCGTACGTCAGGTCGAGCATTTGCACATCCTTGAAAATGGCGTTTCCCGTTCTGTAAAAGAACCGCCGCGCAGCTTCAAGCGCGTTGCGTCGCTAGTGGGCGCGCAACTCTGCCATCCAAGGCCGGGATGTTGCGACCAGATCGACCTCGGGGGCGTGTTTTCCCCCCAGCGCCAGCGTGGCCTTGCGCAACATGGCAATCCCGTCCTCGGCGCTTTTTGGTAGCGATGCCGCAGAAATCGGATCGCCCACCGTGACGATATAAGGCTGTCGCGCCTTGTTCAGCGTTTCATGGAACAGGGTGATATCGCGCAGGGTCGGATGAATTGCATCGAACAGATAGAACAGGGCGGAATTGCGCGCCTGAATGTTGACAGGGATCACCGGCAGGTCGAATTTGTGCGCCAGCATCGCGGCGGACGCCATCCAGGGCCGTTCATAAAGTCGCAGCCCCTGCCGTTTGGCCAGCCGCCCGGATGGAAAGATTACGCCAAGCCGCCCTGCATCGGTTGCGTTGCGGACATAGGTCATGGTTTCGCGGGTCTTGGCGTGGCTGCGCAATGCCTTGCGCCATTCGACAGGGGCAATCATGCTTTCCATCTGTGGAAACACCCGCAGGATATCGCGATTGGCAAAAAAATAGACATCGGGCCGCATCTGCGCGATCAGATGGTGCAGGATAATGCCATCGGCAATCCCGGTGGGGTGGTTTGCCACGATCAGCGCGGGGCCATGGGCAGGGATATGCCCCAGCCCGCTGGCGGTCACGGTCTGCGCCAGCCGCTGACCCATGTCACGCATGATGTCATCTGACGGGGCATCCCGCAAATGCCGGGCGATCTGCACGGTCTTGTCGTAGCCCAGCATCCTGTTCAGACTGTTGCGCACCAGCCGTGTGCCGGGGCGATCTCGATAAAGCCATGGCGCACGTTCGGCGATCAGGGGGTCGATGCGATGTTTCATGCGCCATACTTACCTAGTGACATGTAACATTTGCACGACAGCGCGAACGCGTCTTGACAAATCGCAATGCGAATCCCGCCATAAGTCGCGTTTCGGCAAGGATCAGCCCAAAATGCGGCTGACCATTTCCATGGTGTCGCGGGACAGTTTGGGGGTGTCAGCCAGTCGCAGCAATGCTGCACGCATCATCTTCTGACGGTCCGCGTCATAGCGCCGCCAGGTTGAAAACGCCGATGTCATCCGCGCCGTTGTCTGCGGGTTCAGCGGATCCAGCCGGATCAGCCAGTCCGCCAGCAGGTTGTAGCCCGCGCCGGATCCGTGATGGAACCCCGCCGCATGGCCCGCCAGCGCACCAAGGACAGCGCGGAAGCGGTTAGGATTTTTCATCTGGAAGGCGGGGTGTTCGGTTAGTCGGGCGGCTGTTGCTGCGGCCTGGTCGGGGGTGGCGCAGCTGACCTGCAGGCCAAACCATTTGTCCATGACCAGACGGTCATGATGCCACTGCGTTTCAAACGCGATCAGCTCTGCGGTGCCTTTGCCAGCCTTCAAAAGCGTGCCAAGTGCCGCCAGTTGCTGGGTCATGTTGTCAGCGGCCGCATATTGCGCGGCAGCCTGCCGGCCCCCGTCACACCGCGCCAACAACCCCAGCACCGCGTTGCCAAGGCTGCGTTTGCCCGCCTGATCCGCGTCGGGCCGGTAGGCATCGCTGAGTGTCATGGCGGCATAAACGCGCGGCAACAGATCTTGCATATGCTGCGCGATCTGCAATTTCAGTGATTCATGCGCGTCGTAAATCGTGGCCGGGTCAGGGGTTTCACCTGCATCGACAAGGGCCTGTGCCGTGTCATCCTCGGTTGGCAGGGCCAGCACCAGCGCGCGGAATGCCGGATCAAGCGCGTCGTCGCGTAAAACCGCCGTCAACCCGTCCAGATAGGCCGCATCGGGCGTTGCACCATCGCGCACCATCGCCACCAGAACATCCTGCGCCAGCGTGCGCCCCGCGTCCCATTTGTTGAACGGGTCGGTGTCATGGGCCAGTAAAAACGAGCGGCGGGCGTTCGTTTGCGGATGGTCCAAAATAACCGGTGCGGAAAAATCGCGCAGAACCGACAGGATCGGTTTGCTGGCCATTCCGGTAAAGGTGAAACTTTGTTGCGCTTGGGTAAGCTCCAAAATCCGGGTCGGCACAACCTCGTCGCCGTTTTCATTCAGCAGGCCGACGGCGACAGGAATGACCAGTGGCTCTTTTTCATCCTGTCCCGGCGTCGGCGGTGTGTTTTGGCGCAGGGTCAGTGTATAGGTGCCGTTCGCATAATCTTCGCTGACCGCAACACGCGGGGTGCCGGCCTGACTATACCATTTGGCGAATTGTGTCAGGTCGCGCCCGGTGGCGTCCTCGAAAACCCTGAGCCAATCCTCGATCGTGGCGGCATCGCCGTCGTGGCGGGTGAAATACAGATCCAGCGCCTTTTGATAGGCATCCGGGCCCACCAGACGGCGCAGCATCCCGATGATTTCCGCGCCTTTTTCGTAGATGGTCACGGTGTAGAAATTGTTGATTTCAACAAAGCTGGCCGGCCGCACCGGATGCGCTAACGGGCCGTTATCTTCGCGGAACTGATTTGCGCGCAGGACAACCGCATCGTTGATCCGCTTGACTGCATGGCCGCGCATGTCGCCGGTGAATTGCTGGTCGCGGAACACGGTCAGCCCTTCTTTCAGGCACAGCTGGAACCAATCGCGGCAGGTTATGCGGTTGCCGGTCCAGTTGTGGAAATATTCATGCGCGATAATCGCCTCGATCCGTTCGAAATTGGCGTCAGTCGCGGTTTCAGGGCTGGCAAGCACTGCGGATGAATTGAAAATATTCAGCCCTTTGTTTTCCATCGCGCCCATGTTGAAATCATCGACCGCAACAATGTTGAAGATGTCCAGATCGTATTCGCGGCCGTAAACATTTTCGTCCCATTTCATCGATTTTTTTAGCGCCTCCATGCCAAAAGCGCATTTGCCTTCATCGCCCGGACGCACCCAGATGTTCAGATCCACATCCTTGCCGGACATCGTGGTGAATGTGTCGGGGTGGTTTACCAGATCGCCCGCGACCAGCGCGAACAGATAGGCGGGTTTGGGCCATGGGTCATGCCATTCGGCCCAGCCATCGCCCGATGCGACGGGGTTGCCGTTGGACAACAGCACCGGCAGGTCGCTTTCGATCCGCACGCTAAACACCGCCATTACATCGGGGCGGTCGGGGTAATAGGTGATTTTGCGAAAACCTTCGGCCTCGCATTGGGTGCAATACATACCTGACGACATATATAGCCCCTCTAGCGCGGTGTTGTTTGCGGGGCTGATGTCGACCTCTGCCTCGAAAACGAAAGGCGCGTCGGGTGCCGTGCAATGCAATCCTGTCGCGGTGATTTCGGGATCAATCGCGTTGCCATCAATTTTTGCGCCGATCAACCGCAGATTTTCGCCATGCAGGAAAAACTGCCGCGTGGTCGTTGCAGGGTTTGGTCGAAACGCAATCCGCGAGCTGACGCGCGTGGCTGCCGGGGATAGCCGGAAAGTCAGATGAACGCTGTCCACGATGTAATCAAACGGGGTGTAATCGCGCAGATAGATGGTCTGGGGGCTGGCGTCTTTCATTGACTTTCCTTTTGTGGTCACCACGTCAAGAGGTAAGGATAAAAGGCTGGTGTCACTTGCACAACCGCCCCAGACACGCAGGATGAAAGATATGTCAGCCCCCGATACCACCTGCACGCGCAGGCGACATCCTTTACAGGATGTCGGGATTTTGGCGGGCGCTGGCGCGCCCAAGGCTGCTGACACAGGGTTTGGCGGGCGCACCCCTGTCTGCGAGCCTTGCTGATGGCCCCGATGCGCAAAAAGGCTGATTTGCCACAAAAGATCTGCGCGACCTGCGGGCGCCCTTTTGTGTGGCGCAAGAAATGGGCGCGCGTCTGGGATCAGGTGCGCTATTGCTCTGAGCGGTGCAAGCGGGGCCGCTCAAAATCATGATCTGCAAAATTGGTCATGTTTCATGACCACTGATGTTGCCTATCGGAAACTTTTCTTTTAATCGGCAAATGACCGAATGTGTGCGACAGTATGCACCAAACCGAAGGGGACCATCATGACTGACCGGATTGAGAAACATGGGCTGCAAGTGGCCTCTGAGCTTGCGACATTCATTGATGACCATGCTTTGCCTGGTACCGGAATTGCACCGGATGTGTTCTGGGCGGAATTCGCGAACTTTGTCGCGGAAATGACGCCGCGCAACCGCGCGCTGCTGCAAAAACGTGAAGACCTGCAATCGGCCATTGATGACTGGCACATCCGGCACCGCGATGCCCCGCTTGATCGCACCGCATACGAAGCGTTCCTGCGCGAGATCGGCTATCTGGTCGCCGAAGGGGATGATTTCGAAATTGACACCGCCAACGTGGACCCCGAAATCGCCCGCGTGCCCGGCCCGCAGTTGGTTGTGCCGATCACCAACGCCCGCTTTGCGTTGAATGCGGCCAATGCCCGCTGGGGCAGTCTGTATGATGCGTTTTATGGCACCGATGCCATGGGCGAGGCCCCGCCAAAAGGCCCCTATAACCGCGGCCATGGCGCCCGTGTTGTCGCCCGGTCGCGGGTGTTTCTGGATCAGGCGTTTCCCATCGAAGGGGCCAGCCACGCCGATGTGCGCCGGTATTATGTGCATGACGGCGCGCTGCTGGTTGATGATATGCCACTGCGTGAGCCGGAAAAATTTGTCGGTTATCGCGGTAACCCCAAGGCGCCCGATGCGGTGCTGTTGGTGAATAATGGGCTGCATGTGGAACTGGTCTTTGACCGCGCCCATCCCATCGGCAGCCGCGATCAGGCGCTTTTGGCCGATGTGCGGCTGGAAAGCGCTGTCACCGCGATCATGGATTGCGAAGACAGCGTTGCTTGTGTCGATGCTGAAGACAAGGTGTTGGCCTATACCAACTGGTTGGGGCTGATGCAGGGGCATCTGACAGCCGACCTTGAAAAAGGCGGCAAGACGATCACGCGCCGTCTGTCCGATGATCTGACCTATACCGCCCCTGACGGCAGCCCGCTGGTGATCAAGGGGCGCGCGCTTTTGTGGATCCGCAACGTGGGCCACCTGATGACGAACCCCGCCATTCTGGATGCGCAGGGCGACGAGGTTTTCGAGGGTCTGATGGATGCTATCGTCACCACGATGATCGCCATGCATGACCTGAAACGCGAGGGCGGCAATACCGCCCATGGGTCTGTTTACGTGGTCAAACCCAAGATGCACGGCCCCGAAGAAGTGGCATTTACCAATGACATCTTTGCAAAGGTCGAAGATATCCTTGGCCTGCCGCGCCACACCGTAAAGATCGGTATCATGGATGAAGAACGGCGCACGACGGTGAACCTCAAGGAATGTATCCGCGCCGCCAAAAGCCGTGTGGCGTTCATCAACACTGGCTTCCTGGACCGCACCGGCGATGAAATCCACACCTCGATGGAAGCAGGGCCGTTCAGCCGCAAGGATTTCATCAAGCGCAAGCAGTGGATCGGCGCGTATGAGGATCAGAACGTCGATATCGGGCTTGAGTGCGGTTTTTCCGGGCGCGCCCAGATCGGCAAGGGCATGTGGGCCATGCCTGACCTGATGGCGGCGATGCTGGAACAAAAGATCGAACACCCCAAGGCGGGCGCGAACTGTGCATGGGTGCCCAGCCCTACGGCGGCCACGCTGCACGCGCTGCATTATCACAAGGTTGACGTGATGGCGGTGCAGGCGCGTCTGCGCGCAGGCGGGCGGCGCGCCTATGTGTCGTCAATCCTTGATATTCCTCTGGCGCAATACCAGCGCTGGACCGATGCGCAGAAATTCAAAGAGATTGAAAACAACGCCCAGGGCATCCTTGGCTATGTGGTGCGTTGGGTTGATCAGGGCGTGGGCTGTTCCAAGGTGCCCGACATCAACAATGTCGCCCTGATGGAAGACCGCGCCACCTGCCGGATTTCCAGCCAGGCGCTGGCTAACTGGTTGCATCACGGGGTCGTGACGCAGGAACAGGTGATGGAGGCGATGCAGAAAATGGCCGCCGTGGTGGATACGCAGAACGCCGATGATCCGGCTTATCGGCGCATGGCGCCGGAATTTGATGGGATCGCCTTTCAGGCGGCCTGTGATCTGGTGTTCAGGGGCCGCCTGCAGCCTTCAGGATATACCGAGCCGATCCTGCACCAGCGCCGTCTGGAACTGAAAGCACAGCGTAATTATTGAACCGGGTGGATCGAATTCCACCCAACAGAGAGTTGGAAAATGGCAGAGATATCAGCAAGCAAAGCCCGGATCATTATACGCAAGGCCTTTGCCAAGGCCGCAGATCTGAACCTGAAACCCTTGTCTGTCGTGGTTTTGGATTCAGGTGGCCATGTCAAGGCATTTGAACGCGCTGACGGGGCCGCCCCGGGGCGGTTTGGAATTGCGCATGGCAAAGCCTATGGCTCGGTTATGCTTGGCATGGCTGGCACTGCACAGATGGCCCGCGCCGAGGCGCAGGCCTATTTCATGGCCGCCGTCAATGGCGTGTATGGTGGGCAGGTCGTGCCGGTGCCGGGCGGGGTTCTGGTCCGCGACAAGCGGGGCGCGGTGATCGGTGCGGTCGGGGTGACGGGCGACACGTCAGATAACGATGTGATTGCCGCAATGGCCGGAATCGAAGCCGCCGGCCTGATCGGCGAAGCCTGACGCAAGCGCGTCACGCCGCAGGTCATCCATAAAGCACGGTCATGAAAATCAATGACCGCATGAATACGCAGTGCATTTGCCCAATGTTTGGGCAAATCCACGCTGCTTTCGACATGTGCATATCTGACAGTATGAGTGTGCGCATGCCGTATCTTCCGCTTGCCCGCGATTGGCGGTATGGATGGGGAAACGCGAAAGGATGCATGATGTCACGGCCCGTGATTGGAATCATCGGCGGCAGCCATCTTATCAATGATCAATATGTGGTGCTTGGCGCTGGGCAGATCAACGCGCAGGCGGTGTCCGAGGTTTCGGGTGGCCTGCCGATGATCGTGGCGACGGACCCGCGTATTGTCTCGGTCGAAGAATTGCTTGGTCTGTGCGATGGCTTTTTGTTTACCGGCGCACGCCCCAATGTCCATCCCGAAGAATATGGCGAAGATGCAACCGAAGCGCATGGCGATTTCGACCGTGACCGTGACCGCATTTCGTTGCCCCTGATCCGGGCCTGCATCGCGCGCGGGCAGCCAATCATGGGTATCTGCAGAGGGTTTCAAGAGGTGAATGTCGCGATGGGCGGCACGCTGCATCCTGAAATTCGCGATCTGCCCGGGCGTGATAACCACCGGATGCCCCCTGATGGCACGCTGGAAGAAAAATTCGCGCTGCGCCACGAAGTGCGCTTTGCCGAAGGGGGGCCGTTTGAGCGGTTACTGGGCGCGCGGTCGGTCATGACGAACACGCTGCACGGGCAGGGGATCAAGTCGGCGGGGTCACGTGTGGTGATCGACGGCTATGCCCCGGACGGCACGGCCGAGGCGATCTATATCGCCGATGCTCCGGGGTTTACCATGTCAGTGCAATGGCACCCGGAATGGCAAGCGCATGCTGACCCGGTTTCGCGCCCGTTGTTCGAAGCCTTTGGCGATGCGTGCCGCGCATGGGCTGCAGGCGGGTTGCGCAGGGCGGGCTAGGCGCGCTGACAAAAATCAATGTTGCGCCATCATCAAAAGGCTAGGGTTTGCCCACGAATGGGGGACCAGACATGAAAATACTGATTGCCTACGCCTCGACTGAGGGGCAAACGCGCAAAATCGCGCAGTTTTGCGCCGATCATTTCCTGCAAGACGGTCACAGCGTCGAACTTTTGCCCGCGGCTGATGCCGATCACATTGTCTTTTCCCGTTTTGATGCGGTGCTGTTGGCAGGATCGGTCCACGGCGGAAAATATCAAAAGCCTCTGGTCAGATTGGCAAGGCAGCGGGCGGCGGCGCTCACGGTAATGAAATCCGCTTTTTTGTCGGTTTCCTTGGCGGCGGCTGGCACAGACAAGGATGACTGGGACAGCCTGAGCGACATTGTGGAACGCTTTGCGGCCAAGACAGGCTGGACGCCGAAATCTGTTATGCATGTGGCGGGGGCATTCCGGTTTTCCGAATACGATTTCTTTAAATCATGGGCGATGCGCTGGATCGCTGCGCAAAAGGATCAGGATGTCGATCCCCATCAGGACAAGGAATACACCGACTGGGATGCCTTGCGACGCAGGCTCGATGACTGGCTGAAAACGGGCTGATGCGGACGCTTGCATCGTTGCGGTTTCTGCGTCATCCTTTGCAGAAAATGGCCGTGCAGTATGAAACGATCCCGCATCAACGAAATAATGGCAGAAGCTGACGAGATGATCCGATCCTTCGGTTTTGTCCTGCCGCCCTTTGCCTATTGGACACCAGCGCGCTTCAAGGCGTGCGCGGCGCAGGCGCAGGCGCTTATCGACGCGCGCTGCGGCTGGGATATCACGGATTACGGTGCGGGACGTTTTGATGACATGGGGCTTTTCCTGTTCACCCTGCGCAATGGCCGGCTGGCTGACCTGCAACGCGGCGGTGGCATGTGTTACGCGGAGAAGCTGTTGATTTCAAAGCAGGATCAACTGTCGCCGATGCACACGCATGTGATCAAGGCCGAGGATATCATCAACCGGGGCGGGGCCATGCTGGTGGTCGAACTTTTCGGGTCTGACCCGGATGGCAATTTTGATGAAACGGCAGGGGGCACCGTGATGTGCGACGGGATCGCCCACCGCTTTGCCCCAGGTGAAAGGCTAGCATTGGCGCCGGGCGAAAGTGTGACGTTGATGCCCGGTGACTGGCATGCCTTTTGGGGTGAAGGTGGCGATGTCTTGATCGGCGAAGTGTCCACCGTGAACGACGATGAGACCGACAATATTTTTCGTGATCCTATCGGGCGCTTTGCGCAAATCGAGGAAGATGCCGCGCCAACGCATCTCTTGGTCAGCGATTATCCTAGTTGGTTGGTCTGAGGGTCAGGAATTTTAGCGAAAATTCTTGACCCTCTTTCCCCGTGTCAAAGGATCAGGTCAAAGGTCTTGATCAGCGGTAATTCGCGTGCGCGGGTGCCTGTCAGATCAAACAGCGCATTACCCAAGGCCGGCATGGACGGCGGTGTGCCTGGTTCGCCCACGCCGCCCATATGCGGGCTGGTTTCCAGAATTTGCACCGCAAATTCTGGCACGTTGTGCATCCGCAGCGCGTCGTAATCGTAGAAATTGCCCTGTTCGGCGGCACCATCGGCAAAGGTAATTTCGCCCTGCATAGCAGCAGAAAGCCCGTATATCGCGCCTGAAACCATCTGCGCCTTGATGATGCTGGGGTCGAGTGCGGTGCCCACGTCGCAGGCGATCCAGCATGTGTTGATGCGAATGCCATTGCCTGTGTCTTCGACCTCGACCACCTCGGCGACAGGCGTGCCGAACGAATAGGTAAAGGCCACACCGCGCCCGATGTTGTCAGGCGTTGTGCCTGTCCAGCCGGACATGTCGCCCACCGCTGAAATCACGCCTGCTGATGGCGCGTGTTCGCGGCGCGCAAGGTCCAGCCGGAATTGCAGCGGATCTGCGCCCGCAGCATGTGCCATTTCATCAATGAAGGTGTCAAAAAAGAAACCGTTGAATGAATTACCTACAGACCGCCAGAACCCCAATGGCACGCTCAGATCGGTCAGATGCCCCGTCAGGCGGAAATTGGGGATGGCATAGGGCTGGTCAGCGGCCCCTTCCACATGGCCCCGGTCCGGCCCCGGCGGGATTTGCCCGACCAGCCTCATGGATGAAATATGCGTGACCGAGGGGGCCGCGATCTTGCCATCCAGCAGTTGCGCTGTGCCATCCGCGACGACGCCACGGAATTGTGCGACAGCGGCCGGGCGATAGAAATCGTGGCGCATGTCTTCTTCCCTGCTCCAGGTCATGCGAATGGGCCTTCCGGGCATCGCAGCGGCGATGCGTGCGGCATGGCCTGAAAAATCGTATTCGCCGCGCCGGCCAAAGCCGCCGCCCAGAAACGTCGTATGCACGGTTACTTGTTCGGGTGTGAGCCCAACGGCTGCGGCGCACTTGTCGCGCACGATGATCGGGGCCTGATTGCCCGACCAGACCGTCAGCGCGTCACCGGTGAACAGGGCGGTGGCGTTCATCGGTTCCATCGTCGCATGGGCAAGAAATGGCACGATGTATTCCGCCGTGATTTCCGTGCCCGCAATGCTGGCCGTCACATTACCGTCGTTGCGGGTGGTGCTGTCAGGCGCATTGTTCAAGGAGGCCTTGATCGCCGCCAGCATTCCGGCGGTGTCAGCGGGATAGGTCGCAGGTTCCCATTCAATTTCCACAGCATTCGCCGCTTGGATCGCCAGCCATGTGTTGTTAGCCACGACGCCGATCCCATCGCCCAGATCAATAATGGCTTCGACCCCCGGCATGGCACGCGCGGCGCTGTCATCATAGGATATCATGCCGCTACGGCGCGGGTTCATCCGCACGGTGGCGAATTTCAGCCCCTCCAGTTTCGTATCGGCCGCGAATTGCGCGGTGCCGGTCACTTTGGCGACCATATCGGTGCGGGGCATGGATTTGCCCAGATACTTCCAGCTTGATTTCGGTCGCAGCGGCACATCGGGTGGGGTGATGTCGCGCACGGCCTTGGCCAATGCGGTATAGGCCAGCGTGGTGCCATCTGGGGCGATGACGGCGCTGTCTTCGGTCCGCAATGTGCTGGCGTCCACGCCCAGCTGCGCGGCCGCCGCCAGTTTCAGCGCCTCGCGCGCCGACGCGCCCGCATGGCGCATCCGGTCATAGGCGTCTTTGGTTGATGTCGATCCGCCGGTCACTTGCAGGTTTAGCAGTTTGCCGACCATGCCTACATTCTTGCGCAGATTATGCTGGAAATCGCTGTCGGCATAGTGTCTGAACGGCAGCGCCAGTCCTAACAGCGCCTGATTGTAATAGGCCTGCGCGGGCGGGCCATGCAGCACGGTGATGTCGTCCCATGCGGCATCCAGTTCTTCGGCCACAAGTGCGGCCAGCGTGGTATGCACGCCTTGGCCCATTTCGGCGCGGGGGGCGATGATGGTGATACCGTCCTGATTGATCAGGATATAGGGGTTCAGCGTGGCCTCGTCTTCACCGGCAATTAGCGGGTTTGGGGCGTCTTTGCGTACTTGATAAACACCAAAGGCAACGCCACCTGCGATGGCGGCGGTCCCGATCAGGAAGGTGCGGCGGGCGATTTTTCCGATGCTGGCCATGCTTCAAGCCTCCTGAATGCGCTGGGCGGCGTCTTTGATCGCTGCGCGGATACGCGGATAGGTGCCGCAGCGGCACAGGTTGCCCTGCATTGCATCGTCAATGTCCTGATCCGTGGGGGCGGGGGTTTGCGCCAAAAGGGCGGCGGCATTCATGATCTGGCCCGACTGGCAGTAACCACATTGCGCAACCTGATGATCAACCCACGCCTGCTGGATCACCGCCATATTGTCAGGCGTGCCGAGGCCTTCGATCGTTGTGACCGCGCCCCAGACATCGGCAAGGGCAACCTGACAGGACCGCACCGCCTCGCCATCGATATGTACCGTGCAGGCACCGCAAGCAGCGACGCCGCAGCCAAATTTTGTGCCGGTGAGCCCGATTTCATCGCGCAAGACCCACAAGAGTGGCACGTCGCTGGGTAGATCGACCAGGTGGGCGATTCCGTTGATTGTTAATGCGGTGGGCATCGTTGACCCCTTATGAATTGAACTGTTCAGTTCAGTTTTAGAGTGACGCTGTCGAAAGACAAGGGATTTTTCGCTGTTACGACCCCGGTTTTTCAAGGAAAACCAGGAGCCTTTGGCGCGGATTTTCATGCGCGCAAGAAGCGGTCCGAGATCATTTCTGAGGCGGTGCTGACAGCAGCAGATAATGACGTGCAAGTGGCTTGGCGCAATGCATCGGGGGTGGTTTTTGTTTGGTGTGCCTTTTCGTACGTGCCTTCGGTCCGGCCTGCATTGCCAAGGCGACGACGTATCAAAGGGTGCAGGTTCTTGACACCGGCGCATGTGCGCGCCAACCCTGCCACATGTTAGATTTTCGCCCAGTGGGATATGTGATCGGTTTGATTGTGGCGACCTTTGGGTTGACCATGCTGGGCCCGCTGTTTGCAGACGTGCTGGCAGGAAACGATCATTGGTTCATTTTTTTTGAAGCGGGCGTCATCACGACATTGACAGGGGGGCTGGTGGCGCTGGCCTGTGCGAACGGGGTCAGCGCAGGGTTGTCACTGCGCCAAACCTTCTTGCTGACATCTCTGGTATGGCTGATTCTGCCTGTCTTTGCCGCGCTGCCCTTCATGCTGGGTGCGTCGCAGTCCAGTTTTACCAACGCGTTTTTCGAATCGATGTCGGCGCTGACGACCACCGGCTCCACGACCTTTGAAAACCTGGATCAGTTGCCCGAAGGTGTCCGCCTGTGGCGGGGGGTCCTGCAATGGCTGGGCGGGGTCGGCATTATTGTTGTTGCCATGGTGTTCCTGCCGGAATTGCGCGTCGGCGGAATGCAGATTTTTCGGGCCGAGGCGTTTGACACCATGGGGAAAATCCTGCCGCGCGCGGGGCAGATTGCCAGCAGTATCTCGGTGATTTATGTGGCAATGACCGTCGCTTGCGGGCTGGCATACAGTGCCACGGGCATGTTGCCGTTTGATGCTTTGGTGCATGCTTTGACGACGGTCTCGACCGGGGGCATGGCCAATTACGATATTTCGTTTCAGGCATTTGGCGCAGGCGCGCATTATGTCGCAGTCATTTTCATGGTGCTCGCGGCCTTGCCTTTTGTCCGTTACGTGCAACTGCTCGCGGGGACGGCGCAGCCGCTGTGGCGCGACACGCAGGTGCATGGGTTTTTCATTGCCATCGGCGCTTGTGTGCTGCTGATCACAGCATGGCTTTGGGGCCGCGAAGGTGTGATGACCGAAGTGGCCTTTCGCGAGGCCTTGTTCAATGTCACGTCGATCATATCGGGGACTGGCTATGCCAGCGCCGATTACATGACATGGGGCACGTTTCCCGTTGTGATGTTTTTCTTTATCGGGCTGATCGGCGGCTGCGCAGGCTCAACCGCCTGTTCTGTCAAGATCTTTCGCTATCAGTTGTTGTTTGCATCCATCAAAAGCCAGCTGCGCCAGATTCATTCGCCGCATGGCGTTTTTGCCCCGCGCTACCAGGGGCGCCCCATCGGCGACGACGTGCTGAATTCGGTCATGGCATTTTTCGTGGCCTTTGTGCTTTTGCTGGGGGGCACGGCTGTTTTACTGGGGTTGACCGGGCTTGATTTCATCACCTCCATTTCGGGGGCGGCGACGGCGATTGGCAATATTGGTCCGGGATTGGGCCCAGAAATCGGACCTGCGGGAAATTTTGTCAACATCAACGACACAGCCAAATGGATCCTGACCATGGCCATGTTTCTAGGTCGGCTTGAGATCATGGTGGTGCTGACGATTTTATCGATCAAATTCTGGCGTGTGTGAGTCGCAATCTGTTGCTCCGTGCCGCCCATGGCACGCACGATTGTTTCCAAATATGCGGCCGGTGCTGCCAAGAATGTTGCGCGATTGACCCTTGCCGCGCCGCGCCCTATTGAACCGTTTAAAGCAGACGAGGGTAAAGATGGCCGAAAAACCACGCAGTTTTCAAGAAATCATTCTGCGGTTGCAAAACTACTGGGCGGCGAAGGGCTGTGCCATTCTGCAACCCTATGACATGGAAGTGGGGGCAGGCACCTTTCACCCCGCCACGACCCTGCGCGCGCTGGGCAGCAAGCCATGGGCGGCCGCCTATGTGCAGCCGTCGCGCCGCCCGACCGACGGGCGCTATGGCGAAAACCCCAATCGTTTGCAGCATTATTATCAGTATCAGGTGCTGATCAAACCCAGCCCGCCGGATCTGCAAGATCTTTACCTCGGTTCGCTTTCCGCTATCGGGATCGACGCCACCCTGCACGACATCCGCTTTGTCGAAGACGACTGGGAAAGCCCGACGCTGGGCGCCTGGGGGCTGGGCTGGGAGGTGTGGTGCGACGGCATGGAGGTGTCGCAATTCACCTATTTCCAGCAAGTCGGCGGGCATGATTGCAAACCTGTGGCGGGTGAATTGACATACGGGCTGGAACGGCTGGCGATGTATGTGCTGGGCGTCGATCATGTGATGGATATGCCGTTCAATGACCCGGACGCACCAATTGCCTTGAAATATGGCGATGTGTTCCGCCAGACCGAACAGGAATATTCCCGCTGGAATTTCGACGTGGCCGACACTGATAAGTTGCTGCAACACTTCAAAGACGCAGAGGCCGAATGCCAGCGCATACTTGACGCCCCGCACGACGACCCCAAAACCGGCAAGCGCATCATCATGGCGCATCCCGCTTATGATCAATGCATCAAGGCCAGCCATCTATTCAACCTGCTGGACGCGCGGGGTGTGATTTCGGTCACCGAACGGCAGGCCTATATCGGGCGGGTGCGCGCACTGGCCAAGGCCTGTGCCGATGCATTCGTGCAGACAGATGCGGCGGGGGCCATTGCGTGATGGGGCGGGTCGCAATCATCGTCATTGTGGTGATGGCTCTGATCGCGGGGGGCGCGCTGTATTATTTGCAGGTCTATGCCTATTATGACACGGTGCCGCCAACACCGGCCGAGGTGCAGCTGACATCGGTCGCAACCGGCCTGCCAGAACCTATCCCATTTGATGATTTCACCGGGATCGATTCCGACAGCAGCCCGATCCGCTATCGCGCCTGTTTCACCACGCCGCTGTCGCTGGAGACGTTGACTGCAACCTTTGTGCTGGCTGACAATGCCGAACCTCTCACAGGACCCGGCTGGTTTGGCTGTTTCGATGCCGGACAGATCGGCGGCGAACTTGCCGCTGGTGATGCGATTGCCTTTATGGGCACAGAAAACATCCGTTATGGGATCGACCGTGTTGTTGCGGTCTATCCTGATGGCCGCGGCTTTGTCTGGCATCAGATCAATCCCTGTGGTGCGGTTGTTTTTGATGGCAACCCAGCCCCTGAAAATTGCCCTCCCGTTCCCGAAAGCTTGAGATAATGCCTGATCTGCTGATAGAACTCTTTTCCGAGGAAATCCCCGCGCGGATGCAAAGCCGCGCCGCCGATGATCTGAAAAAACTGGTCACGGACGGGTTGGTCGAGGCGGGCCTGACCTATGCCGACGCAGCCGCCTTTTCCACGCCGCGCCGTCTGGCGCTGTCCATCCAAGGGCTGACCGGTGAAAGCCGCGCAGTCCGCGAAGAACGCAAAGGCCCCAAGGTCGGCGCGCCCCAACAGGCGATTGACGGGTTCCTGCGCGGGGCGGGCGTGGTCCGCGAAGATCTGGAAATCCGCGAGGATAAAAAAGGTCAGGTCTATTTTGCCGTGATCGAAAAGCCGGGCCGCGTGGCGGCGGATATCATCGCCGAGGTGCTGGAAAAGACGATTCGGAATTTCCCTTGGCCGAAATCCATGCGCTGGGGGGCAGGCACCCTGAAATGGGTGCGCCCGTTGCATTCCATCCTGTGCATCCTGTCGGATGAGGCGGGTGCGCAGGTCGTGCCCTTGACAGTCGATGGCATCAAGGCGGGCAACACCACGCGCGGGCATCGATTTCTGGCGCCGGATGCATTTACCGTCACGGGGTTTGACGATTACGAGGCCAAGCTGAAACGCGCACGCGTCGTGCTGCGCCCTGACGAACGTGCGCAGGCGATCTGGCACGACGCCACCCATCAGGCATTCGCGCTGGGGCTGGAAGTGGTTGAAGACGCGAGCCTGCTGGCCGAGGTTGCAGGGCTGGTGGAATGGCCCGTGGTCCTGCTGGGCCGGATTGATGATGATTTTCTGAGCCTGCCGCCCGAGGTGCTGCAAACCTCGATGAAGGAACACCAGAAGTTTTTCTCGGTGCGCAACCCCAAGACTGGGCGCATCGAACGCTTTGTTACCGTGGCCAACATGGAAACCGCCGATCAGGGGGCGACGATTCTTGCGGGCAACCAAAAGGTGCTGGCAGCAAGGCTGTCGGATGCGAAATTCTTTTGGGAAAATGATCTGCGCACGGTCAAGGCGGTCGGCCTTGAAGGCATGGGCGTTGGGCTGGCGGACGTGACCTTCCACAACAAACTGGGTTCGCAGGCTGACCGGATCGCACGGATCGAAGCACTGGCGCGCGAAATCGCACCGCATGTCGGCGCGCAGCCTGATCTGGCGGCAGAGGCCGCGCGCATCTGCAAGGCCGACCTGCAATCGGAAATGGTCGGTGAATTCCCCGAATTGCAGGGGCTGATGGGCCGGTATTATGCGCAGGCCGCAGGCCACGACGACGGCGTGCCAGAGGCCTGTCAGGAACATTATTCCCCCTTGGGGCCGTCGGATGCCGTGCCGACAGCACCCGTGTCCGTCGCCGTGGCGCTGGCCGACAAGATCGACACGTTGTGCGGGTTCTGGGCGATTGACGAGAAACCGACAGGGAGCAAGGACCCCTATGCGCTGCGCCGCGCGGCGCTGGGGGTTATTCGGTTGGTGTTGGAAAATGAGGTGCGGTTTCCACTGCAAGAAGTATTGACCGCTCCGATTGCTGACTTTGAGCGGCGAGAGCATGATCAGATGCTTCAAGAAGAGATTGAGTTTGAGATAAAGGTCGCTGACTATGTTGGCGTTTCTGTTGAAAAATTGAACAGTTATAGACGCGCGAGTGGGAAAGTAATTTCGTCTGAAGATAATCCAGAGAAATGGAAGGCAGCAATGGATCGGCTTTTCGGTGACGTGGACTGGTCACAAGTTCGACTGCCAGGCGAGGAAACATCAGACAACCTCCTTGCCTTCTTCCACGACCGCCTGAAAGTCTACCTGCGCGACCAAGGCATCCGTCACGATATCA
>NZ_JACUUJ010000005.1 GCF_014859355.1 Yoonia sp.
ATCACCTCGACCGGGCAGGGCAGGCCGGTGACGGGGTCATAATAGCGGGGGTAGGCGATCAAAGCGGCATGGACCAGCGCCACCAGATCAATCGTGGCACGCCGCCGCGTGATCGGCATGGCGCGATCGTCGGTCAGCCCCCAACCGGCATAAAACGGCATGCCCAGACAGGTGACGGACTTGCCACGCAAAAGCGCCTCGAACCCCAAAAGCGAGGTGATGGTCCAAACCGCGTCTACCGCGTCAATGGCGGCGATCGGGTCGGTATTGGTCAAAACCACATCGGCGGTATCTTGGGCATCGGGTATGGCGCCGGGGCGCAGGCCCGCTTCGACATCCGGGTGTGGTTTGTAGATAATGACGGCGGCAGGATTGGCCTGTCGGGCTGCTTCCAGCAAGGCGCGGTTTGTGGTCACCGTTGCGCGTCCCAGCCGGATTGCGGCGTCGTCTTCAACCTGACCTGGGACAAGAATGCGCCGTCCCTTGGGCAGCGACGGCAAGGCGGTGGCATTGCGCAGATTGTATTTTGACAATCGCGCATCAGTGATGCGGGTGATCAAATCAGTGGCGCGGGCGCGCGCGCCGATATCCAGATCGGCGCTGGCGTTGATCTGGTTTTCCAGATCGCTGGGGCGGGTCGCATCATAATAAATGCCCGACTGGTCCAGCACGAGGCTGAGCGGCGCAATCAGGTTTGCACCCAACCCGCGCGAGCGTAAAAAACCGTCTTCGACCAAAACCGCATCGGTCCCGCCGCGGCTGCCCCAGCGCATCAGGCGGCGCCCTGTCTTTTCGGCCTTGGCTTTTGCTTGATTTCCCTGTGCAAAGATGACCCGCTTTGGCCCGCCAAAAAACCGTTGCAGCGGCGCGTGTTTCCATAAACGCATATCGGCAGCAATCCAGCCCTGTTCGTCGTCGCGCCATGCGCGGGCAAAGGTCGCCAGCGTTGCTGCGGCTTCTTCGAAGCTGCACAACCGGTCGTGAAACGGGTCATACCATGTCGGATAAAGGATCATGGCCCCCGCAAACAGTTGCGCACGTGTCAGGGTCCGTTGGCGGCGTTGCAGTGGCTTACGGTCATCAGTCAGCCCCCAGCCGATATAGAATGGTTGGCCGAAGACGACGGGTTTATGCCCTGCTAAAATCGCCTCGAACCCCATTTGCGAACTGACAGTATAGACGGCAATCGCCCCTTCGCACAAAACCCGGGGCGACAATGGCGCATCGCACAGGCTGATCCGGTCTGTCACGTCGTCGGATGTGAAATAGCCGGTGCGGTGCCCCGCGACCGTTTCGGGGTGGGTTTTGATAACAATGCGCGCGCCGGGATGTTCGGTTTGCGCAAAAAACAGCATTTCGCGAAAGGTATTGGCATCGGCCCCGCTGGCGCGGATGGACGCATCCTTGCGGGTTTGGTCGATCACCAGCACATAACCGGGGTCCGGTGCTGCTACTTTTGGGTCAAAGGCGTTGTATTTTGACAAATGCACTGCAGAGATGGCGGCTATTCCCCTGCGGGCACGATCGAGCAGGGTAGTGTCATCCAATGGGTCTTGGGTCAGAATCATTTCAAGGTCAGACGGCGCTGCCGGGTCGAAATGGACGCCGCGCCGGTCGATGTTCAACCCGATTGGCGGATCGCCATCGCGTCCTGGCCGCACCGAGCGTAAAAAGCTGTCTTCGATCCGCACCACGGACGTCTGCCGGCGGTCTGCCACGGCTTCACCGCGCGGGGCAGTTGGGCTGTGTCCCCAGACACCCACCAGATCATCTGGCCCCGGCGCACCGAGCCTGATGTCAAACCCGGCAAGATCAAGTATCCGGCGCACGCGCCCTTGTGTCAGAAACCCGCCATTATAGACAAACAGTTTTTGCCGCTTGTGAACACTCAAGGCACAGCTCGCAGCATCGGTTTGTCCGCCGGGGGCAGATCGCATAGCGCGTCATAGGGGTCAGCATCCGCCAACATCCTATCGACAAGATGGCGCAACAGCTGCCGCCGCCCGCGCGCGGAATAGAACCCGCCTGGAACTTGGCTGGTATCCAGAAGGAACCGCCGATAGATGCGATAAGCTGTCATATCCGGGCGGGCGGGGCTGGCGAAAAACGCAGGCAATGACTGATCAGAGACGAGCCCCGGTTTGTCATAAACGGCGGTGCCGAATGTTTTTAACGGGATTCCGCGCCACAAGACTTGTTGCCCGGCTGTGGAATTGACGGTCACTGCACTGCGCGCATCGCCCAGTATCTGCGCAAGTTTCCCGCCGTGCAGATAGTGGACGCGATCGGCGATACCATGCGTCTGTGCCGTTCGGGCGATAACGCGGCGCAGGGGCAGAGACCCATTATCAAGCGGATGACCTTTGAACACCAGATGGTGATGGCGCGGTGCCCCGCGCGCAAAACCGCTGATCACGATGTCAATAAAATCGGCCATGCTGGAAAAAGGCGAATGCGCTTGGAAACTTGAATCGTGTTCCAGTTGCAGCAGCGCGATGTGATAGGGGTATCCGCCCGCCTTGATCCGCCAAGAAGCCCAACGGCGCGCGATCGCCTGAAATGGCATGCGCAGGAAGCGTTTCGTGTAAAGCCGCGCTTCTTGCCGGATGGGCAGGGCGCGGTGCCGCTGGAAATGGGGATAGCGCTGATTTCGGAACATGACGAACCAATGATACAGCGCACCATAGAAAATATGCTGCCGCATGTCGCCCCAATGCGCCGGTGGCGTGGGCATGTCGTTGTCGGCTTGGGCCAGCCGTGCAGCCATGTCGGTAATTGACAGATGCATCAGGCGCGAATGCCCGTTACTGCCGCCCCTTTCGTAGGTCACCCAATAGGGGCGCATGTAACCTTCTTCAAAGACATGCACACGCACCCCTGCGGTGCGGGCCTGTTTGACCGCTTCTGCGTGGATCGGGCGGGTGTCACCATATAAGACAATATCGGTGATATTGCGGCTGCGCAGCAGTGCGTCAAGGGTTGCGGGCCATTCTGCGGGGGGGGCGTTGAAAGGAATAAATCCCTGATCATGCCCCCAGAACGCTGCATCACCAGCATTGAACCCCACGCGCCAGACCGTTGCGCCGGTGGCACGCAACATGCGCCCCAACTGGCGCAGGAATGGCCCATGTGGCCCCTGAAGGAATAAAAAATGGCGGTGCGTGGCAGAGGTCATAAAGATTATATTGCCGATACTCATGCGCAAAGAGTTAATGGTCCTGTTTGGCCTGATTACGACAGAACTGCAAGAATGTCGCCTTGCCGGTGCAGGGCCAAGACGTTAGGTCAAAACCAAAGCAAAGGGGGCACACATGTTCACAGGAATTGTCACCGATATCGGCCGGGTGCTGGAACTGGAAAAACGTGGTGATCTGCGTGCGCGGATCGGAACAGGTTATGACGTGGCGGGGATCGACATCGGCGCTTCGATCGCCTGTGACGGGGTGTGTCTGACGGTCATTGCGCTGGGGCGAGATCCGCAAAACTGGTTTGATGTGGAAATTTCCGCTGAAACCGTCGGGGCCACCAATGTGGGTGGCTGGGCCGTTGGCAAACGGTTGAACCTTGAACGTGCGCTTAAGGTCGGAGATGAACTGGGAGGGCATATCGTGTCGGGCCATGTGGATGGCGTGGCGGAAGTGATTGTCATGAAAGACGAAGGCGACAGCACCCGCGTGACCTTTCGCGCGCCTGAAGAATTTGCAAAATTCATCGCACCCAAGGGGTCAGTGGCGCTGAACGGCACGTCGCTGACGGTGAACGAAGTGGTCGGGCGCGATTTCGGGATCAATTTCATCCCGCATACCAAAACGGCGACGACATGGGGGGACACAGCAGTGGGCGACCTGATCAATCTGGAAATCGACACGATGGCCCGCTATGTTGCCCGCCTGCGCGACTATGGCTGATGCGCGCCCGCCCTTTCCAAAGTGCGGGCGCTGGGCTATCTGGCTTGCAACAAATCATCGGGGACTGCCATGAACCAGACATTCGAAACACCTGGGCCGGTCGAGCTGGACTGGTCTGACGCTGTCAGCAAAATCGAAGATATCATCGCCGATGCGCGCAACGGGCGGATGTTCATTCTTGTCGATCACGAAGACCGCGAAAACGAAGGCGATCTGGTGATCCCCGCGCAGATGGCCACGCCCGATGCCATCAACTTTATGGCCAAACACGGGCGCGGGCTGATTTGCCTGTCGTTGACGGGCGCGCGGATTGATGCGCTGGGGCTGCCGCTGATGGCGTCGCATAATTCATCGCGTCACGAAACGGCGTTCACCGTCAGCATTGAAGCCCGCGAAGGTGTCAGCACTGGCATTTCCGCCGCCGACCGTGCCTTGACCGTGGCCACGGCGATTGATGCGTCCAAAGGCGCGGTTGATATTGCCACCCCCGGCCATGTGTTCCCGTTGCGCGCGCGCGACGGCGGCGTGCTGGTGCGCGCAGGGCATACAGAGGCAGCAGTGGATATTGCCCGCCTTGCCGGGCTGAACCCCGCTGGCGTGATCTGCGAGATCATGAAGGAAGATGGCGAAATGGCCCGCCTGCCGGATCTGATTGCCTTTGCGCAACTGCACGGGTTGAAGATTGGCACGATCAGCGACCTGATCGCCTACAGGCGGCGCCACGACAATCTGGTCCGCGTCCGCGAAACCAGCACGATTGAGTCGGAATTCGGCGGCGCATGGGAAATGCGGATTTACACCGATGAAACCCAAGGGGCTGAACATATCGCGCTGATCAAGGGCGATATCACCACACCCGAACCTGTTCTGGTGCGGATGCATGCACTTGATCCCATGCTGGATGTGGTCGGGGCCGGCCCAAAAGGGCGACGCAACGAATTCGGCGACGCGATGGAGCTGATCGCCGCCGAAGGGCGCGGCGCGCTGGTGCTGTTGCGGGATGTGCATATGCAATTGGACGCGGCCGAGGAATCATCGCCGCAAACCCTGCGGCAATATGGGTTGGGCGCGCAGATCCTGTCGTCGCTCGGGCTGCACGAAATCGAACTGCTCACCAATTCACCCCGCCCCAAGGTCGTGGGGCTTGACGCCTACGGCCTGCAAATCGTCGGCACGCGCAAAATCTCGGAGATCGGATAATGGCCGGACCGTCGCACCATATTCTGCCGCTGCCGGAATTCGACAAGCCGGTGAAACTGCTGATCGTGGCCTCGCCTTATTACAAGGATATATCCGATCATCAGGTCGCAGGCGCGCAGGCGGAAATCGAAAAGGCGGGTGCGACATGGGACATGGTGCATGTGCCTGGCGCGCTGGAAATCCCCACCGCGATCGGCATCGCTGAACGGATGAGCAATTTTGACGGCTATGTCGCGCTTGGCTGTGTGATCCGGGGGGAAACGACGCATTACGATACAGTCTGCAATGACAGTTCCCGCGCGATCCAGCTTCTGGGGCTGCAAGGGCTGTGTATTGGCAACGGCATCCTGACGGTTGAGAATTATGAACAGGCTGTCGTGCGTGCAGACCCTGACCAGATGAACAAAGGCGGCGGTGCGGCCGCTGCGGCCTTGCACCTGATCGCGCTGGCCCGTAAGTGGGGCAACGCTGACAAGGGTGTCGGTTTTACACGGGAAATTCTGTTGGCCGGTGATGCGGGCAACGCGAAAAAAGCATGACAATTTCAAACAACCAACGCCGCAAGATGAAATCCGCCGCCCGGTTCTATGCCGTGCAGGCGCTGTTTCAGATGGAAGCATCCAACCAGACCGTTGATGCAGTGATAACCGAATTCGAAAACCACCGGTTCGGTGAGATTTTTGAAGATCGCGAAATGGCCGAAGGTGATGTTGTGACCTTTCGTTTGCTAATGGAAAAGGCCGTTGATCATCAGGCGATGATCGATCAAATGACCGACCGTGCCTTGGTCGCCAAGTGGCCCATTGCACGGATCGACCCGACGTGGCGTGCGCTGTTTCGGGCCGCAGGTGCCGAATTGACCGACAAACAGACCCCGCCCAAGGTGGTGATCAGCGAATTTGTCGCCGTGGCCGAGGCTTTCGCCCATGACGACAAGGAACCCAAGTTCGTCAACGCCGTTCTGGACCATATGGCGCGCGAGGCGCGGCCTGAGGCGTTTTAGCCTATTTCACAGTCGGGACACTGATCGTATCAACGGTCATGATCGAAAAACCTGAACCTAATTTGATTCGGCTTTATTTGCGTCATTGCGCAATAGGTTTTGCACTGTCGGCTGTGTTCGTCGGATTGATCCTTTGGTTTGATGTCGGGCACCTTGCAAGCCTGATCGGGGGATCCGATATCGCCCTGATGGCTGTTTTTTTGCTGTGGTTCTTTCATGGAACTGTTTTCGGCAGCGTGCAATTTGCCATCATGGTGATGCTGAACACTGATAAAAACGATGACGACGATAACCGCGGCGCCGGCGTGCCCGTTGCTGTGCGGGTGCAGGCTCATCGCTGACTG
Organism: Yoonia sp.; assembly: GCF_014859355.1. Taxonomy (GTDB): domain Bacteria; phylum Pseudomonadota; class Alphaproteobacteria; order Rhodobacterales; family Rhodobacteraceae; genus Yoonia. The sequence goes on from NZ_JACUUJ010000005.1 coordinate 6,456, forward strand.
GCGGTGCGCCGGGGTGGATTTTCATGTTGAAAAGTGACGGGAACCACGGCGACCGTAAAGGCAACTAACCCCGAGGACCTGTTTTTACAGGTGGGCACCAGGTAATCAGACCAGAGCCTGAACAGAGCCAGCTCCCTCGGATTTGCTTAAGGCCACTGGATTTGTACCTTGTAACTACGAGAAGCGCAGAAACCCGTCGTCTAGAGAACTAGGCATCCGCACGCGCCAGAGCAAGGGTTTGGAAAAGTTTATTCTTCTACGTCGCCACGCAGCAGCCAGCCCTTTGGTCCGACCATCCCGATCGGCCCAAAGGCAAGCAGCGCCCGTTCAGCCACGCCAACGGTCAAAAGTGCCATGCAAACCTGAAAAAACGTGATACTGGCAAAAAGGGTCATAGAAGCCATCCTTGTTAAACTTGCTTAAGTGTTCGATGAAAAAACAGACGAAATAATGGCCTCTGCATGGTTATACTGAACAATTTGCCGGCGGTTCCGTCTTAATTGGTTCACGTTGGTGAAAGAATGCTGCGCATTCGTCGCGCACTTTGTCTTGTTGCTTGACGATGTTTCTGTTTTGTTCATATTTAAGTCATGGTTACAGATTATCTTGTTCAGCCCATGATGCCGGGTCAATTGCTGGCACGTGGAGTCAGCCGCCATTTGCGCAGCCACGATTTTGTCAGCGTCGTGGAACTGGTGCCCGTGGCAGGTTTGCGGGTCGATGTCATGGCGCTTGGTCCAAAAGGCGAGGTTTGGATCGTGGAATGTAAATCAAGCCGGGCGGATTATATGACCGATCAGAAATGGCGGGGTTATCTGGACTGGTGTGACCGGTTTTTCTGGGCGGTTGACAGCGAATTTCCGACAGATTTGTTGCCTGTTGACACGGGTCTGATCCTTGCCGACGGCTATGATGCGGAAATCATGCGGATCGGACCAGAATCGCGGCTTGCGCCGGCCCGGCGCAAAGCTGTGATTCAGAAGTTTGCCCGCCACGCCGCCATGCGGGCACAGGCGGCCCGCGATCCGGGTTTTGTCAGCGTTTTTTGATCGCGCGCGCGGCCATGGCGGCGGCCTTGATTTCATCTGCGATTTCGTCAGCCTCTTCCGGTTCGAAATCCATCGGCACCTCAACGCCGTTTGCTTCGATAAAGATGCGCACCATCCCAAGGTCGGTTGGCCCGATCTGCATGTTTGCTTCGATGTCGCGTTCGCTGTTGATACCCATGATGGCCCCCGTGATCCGTTGGTGTTTTCCTAGCCCGAGCATAGGCCGGTGTGCAAGGCTTGGACGGTTGGCAATCGGCTGATGGGGTCTTGCAATCGTCCGGCGGGGCGGCTAAATCCCCTCCTGTGCCGCCTTAGCTCAGTTGGTTAGAGCGCTTGATTGTGGATCAAGAGGTCCCTGGTTCGAGACCAGGAGGTGGTACCATCAGCCAAATTTCAATAAATTTGCAATTGTCTGCGCGGGTGCGTATCGGGCCAGACGATGAAACAGGACCGTATCCCATGACCTTTGCCGTTGAATTTTCCATCGGACCCAATCCGCCGGCGCGTCTGGACAAGGCCTTGGCGCGCGATGTTCCGGCAGAGGCCGCGTTAAGCCGGTCACGGTTGGCCCGTCTGATCGCCGAAGGGGCCGTCACGGTCGATGATGTCGTCGTCACCGATCCCCGGTTTCGCATCGCCGAAGGGGCCGCCATCTGTGTTGCTGTCGCCGACGCCGCAGAAAGCCACATCGAAAGCGAAGATATACGGCTTGATATTGTGTTTGAGGACGACGACCTGATCGTTGTGAACAAACCGGCAGGCATGGTTGTGCATCCGGCCCCTGGCACGCCGGGTGGCACGCTTGTGAACGCGCTTATCCATCATTGTGGCGATACGCTGTCAGGTGTGGGTGGTATGAAACGGCCCGGCATTGTGCATCGGATCGACAAGGACACATCAGGTTTGTTGGTGGCCGCGAAAACAGATCGGGCGCATCACGCCTTGGCAGACCAATTCGCCGCGCATACGGTCGAACGGCGATATCTGGCGATATGTTATGGTGTGCCTGACGCAAACGATCCGCGATTGCGCGGGATCAAGGGGGCGTCTTTCGAAGCAGGTAATATCCTGAAGGTGCAGACCTTGTTGGGGCGACACAGGACAGATCGTCAGCGTCAGGCGGTTTCATTTACCGCCGGTCGTCATGCCGTGACGCGCAGCCGTATTCTGCAGCCACTGGGTGCGCCGCCCTGTGCGGCCCTGATCGAATGTTGGCTTGAAACGGGCCGCACGCACCAGATTCGTGTGCATATGGCGCATTGCGGGCATGGGTTGATCGGTGATCCGGTCTATGGGGGGCGACGAAAGTTGTCGCCCAAGGCCGTGGGCGAAGCCGGCACAACGGCAGCGGCAGAATTTGGTCGCCAGGCCTTGCATGCGGCAACGCTTGGGTTTGTGCATCCGGTAACGGGTACATCTTTGCAGTTCGCCTCAGAGATGCCCGTCGATATGTGTGATTTACTGCGCAATCTCGGCGGAACAAGCTGAAATATGATATCTCACGTGCGTGAGCGCACGAAAAAGTGCCTCGTGTTACGGGGGTGATAGCGTCACAATAGTCTCACAACACGCAAACGTCTGCCGCTTGAAAGGCTATACTTTTGTGACCATATCTATGTTAAGCCTTTAAACATAATGGAGGGCAACGACAGTGAGCATTGAAAGAAATCTCCCCGCACCGACACCGGAAGGTGGCTTGAACCGCTATATGCAGGAAATTCGCAAGTTCCCGATGTTGGAACCCGAGGAAGAATACATGCTGGCCAAGCGGTGGGTTGACCACGAGGATACCGAAGCCGCGCACAAGATGGTCACATCGCACCTGCGGTTGGCTGCAAAGATCGCCATGGGCTATCGCGGCTATGGCTTGCCGCAAGCAGAAGTCATTTCCGAAGCAAATGTCGGGCTGATGCAAGCCGTGAAACGGTTCGACCCGGAAAAAGGGTTCCGTCTGGCGACCTATGCGATGTGGTGGATCCGTGCGTCAATTCAGGAATATATCCTGCGGTCGTGGTCACTGGTGAAATTGGGCACGACGAGTGCGCAGAAAAAGCTGTTTTTCAACCTGCGCAAGGCAAAATCGCGCATTGGAGCGCTGGAGGACGGAGACCTGCGCCCTGAGAACGTGACGCGGATTGCAAACGACCTGGGCGTGACAGAAGACGAAGTCATCTCGATGAACCGGCGGCTTTCCGGGGGTGATTCGTCATTGAACGCTCAGGTGGGGTCGGACGGTGAAGGTTCCATGCAGTGGCAGGACTGGCTGGAAGACGAAAGCGCCAACACCGCCGCCGATTACGAAGAACATGACGAACTTGATGCGCGGCGGGCGCTGTTGACAGAGGCGATGGCGGTTCTGAATGATCGTGAAAAGGATATTCTGGTGCAGCGGCGTCTGGCCGAGGATACGGTCACGCTGGAAGATCTGAGCACGCAATACAAGGTAAGCCGCGAAAGGATCAGACAGATCGAGGTGCGCGCCTTTGAAAAACTGCAAAAGAAGATGCGGGACCTTGCAAAAGAAAAGGGCATGCTGGAAACGGCCTGAACCGCCGCGCATCGCCGGAATGATCATCCCCGTCAGAGCCTCTGGCGGGGATTTTTTCGACAAAGAAGCAAGGGATCTTTCCCTTTCTGCGGTGGTGGCGCTAACATGCTGCCGAAAGGGAGCATGACATGACACCGATCCGATGGGGCGTTTTGGGCGCTGCGCATTTTGCCAAGAATCACATGGCACCCGCCATTCATGCTGCAAGGGGCGCGGAATTGGTGGCCCTTGCGACATCTGATCAGGCCAAAGCGCAGGGTTTTCTGGATTTTGCGCCAAGGATGCGGCTGCATGACAGTTATGACGCGCTTTTGGCCGACCCGGACATTGATGCGGTTTATATCCCACTGCCCAACCATTTGCATGTGGAATGGACGATCAAGGCGCTTGAGGCGGGCAAACATGTGCTGTGTGAAAAGCCGATCGCGCTGCAGGCGGGCCAGTTTGAGACGTTGATCGCGGCGCGCGACAAGGCAGGGTTATTGGCGGCCGAGGCTTTCATGATTGTGCATCATCCGCAGTTCATCCGGGCGCGTGAACTGGTGCAGGCGGGGGCCATTGGCCGTCTTCGCCATGTGGATGCCACCTTTACCTATAATAATGCGGGCGCTGTCGGGAACATCCGTAACCGGCCCGAAACCGGGGGCGGGGGGCTGCCGGATATTGGTGTTTATACATTTGGCGCGGCGCGGTTTGTGTCGGGGCAGGAACCTGTTGCGGTGCCTTATGCCAATCTGACCTATGAAAACGGGGTTGATGTGATCGCGCGGGTTGCGGCGGATTTCCCCGATTTCAGCTATTCCGCGCTGGTTTCCATGCGGATGCAGCCGCGCCAGCAGATCACCTTTCATGGGGACAGCGGGGTGTTACGCTTGACCTGCCCGTTCAATGCAAACCTGTTTGATGTGGCCGAGCTGACGCTGGACACCGGCGCGCGCACGGTGGTTACCGAACGCTGGCCTGCCGCCAATCACTATGTCTTGCAGGTCGAAAATTTCTGCACATCGGTGCGCGACGGGGCAGATTACGCCTGCCCACTGGAATTTTCGCACGGCACGCAAGTGATGATGGATATGGTGTTTGCCGCCGGTGGGGCAGCGCCCGGCGCAACCGGATCGTGATTGCGCCGGGTGGTAGGCTTAGCCTTCTTCCATGGCTTCCAGTTCGTCGATGAACCCTTCGATCATCGACAGCCCCTTATCCCAGAATTTCGGGTCAGAGGCGTCAAGCCCGAAGGGGGCCAGCAGTTCCTTGTGGTGTTTGGACCCGCCTGCGCGCAGCATGTCAAAATATTTGGCGCGGAAATCGGGATCGCCTTCTTCGTAGACGGCATATAGCGCGTTCACCAACCCGTCGCCGAATGCATAGGCATAGACGTAGAACGGTGAATGCACGAAATGCGGGATATAGGCCCAGAAGGTTTCGTAACCGGGGACGAAATCGAACACTTCGCCCAGCGATTCCGCCTGCACTGACATCCACAGCGCGTTGATGTCATCTGGTGTCAACTCGCCCTCGGCCCGTGCGGCATGCAGTTTGCATTCGAAATCGTAAAATGCGATCTGGCGGACGACAGTGTTGATCATATCCTCGACCTTGCCGGCCAGCAGAACTTTGCGTTCCTCTTGCGTCTTGGCGTTATTCAGCAATTTGCGGAATGTCAGCATTTCCCCGAACACCGATGCCGTTTCCGCCAATGTCAGCGGTGTGGATGACAGCAATTCGCCCTGTTCCGCAGCCAGCACCTGATGCACGCCGTGGCCCAGTTCATGCGCCAGCGTCATCACATCGCGCGGTTTGCCCAGATAGTTCAGCATCACATACGGATGCACCGGCGTGACCGTGGGGTGGGCGAATGCGCCCGGTGCCTTGCCCGGTTTCACGCCTGCGTCGATCCAGCCGTCGGTAAAGAATGGCTTGGCGATATCCGCCATTTTCGGATCAAATTCTGCATAGGCGGTCAGCACAGTGTCTTGCGCCTCGTCCCAGCCAACTGTGCGGGTGATTTCCATCGGCAGCGGCGCGTTGCGGTCCCAGACCTGCATCCGATCAAGCCCCAGCCATTTCGCCTTGAGCGCGTAATAGCGGTGCGACAGGCGTGGATAGGCGGCGACAACGGCGTCGCGCAGTGCCGCGACCACCTCGGGTTCAACATGGTTGGCCAGGTGCCGCCCGGTTTGCGGCGTGGGCATATTGCGCCAGCGGTCTTCAATTTCCTTTTCCTTGGCCAGTGTGTTGTGGACACGCGCGAACAGCTTGATCTTGTCCTGAAAAACGGCCGTCAGCGCATGTGTTGCGGCCTCGCGCGTGGCGCGGTCCTGTTCTGTCAACAGGTTCAGTGTGGATTCAAGGCTGAGCGTTTCGCCATTCACATCGAATTCCAGTCCCGCCATGGTTTCATCAAACAGCCGGTTCCACGCGGCGGCCCCCACGGTGGATTGGTCGTGCAGGAATTTTTCCAGCTCGTCCGACAGCTGATGGGGTTTCATCGCGCGCATCCGGTCGAATACGGGTTTATAGCGCGCCAGATCGGCGTTGTCCGTCAAAAGCCCGGCAAGGTGGTCATCGTCCAACCGGTTGAATTCCAGCCCGTAGAACACCAATGGCGTCGTGTATTTGGTGATCTTGTCTTGACAATCGGCCATGAATTTGGCGCGGTCACTGTCTGTTGTGATCTGGTAATAGCGCAAACCAGCAAACGACATGATCCGCCCCGCGATCACGTCGATCTGTTCATACCGCTGCACAGCGCGCAGCAGGCCCGCCGCATCAAGGCTGGCCAGCTTACCCTCGTAGGATTTGGCGAAATCCGCGCATTCGGTTTCCAGCCATGCCATATCGCGGGCCAGTTCGGGCGCGTCGGGGCTGGTGTAAAGGTCGGTCAGGTCCCATTCGGGCAGATTGCCAAGGTCTTTGCCCCCGCTTGTGTTGGCATCGAAGACGGGCTTTGGAAATGGCATGTGTGAACCTCTGACTGTGTGTTTCGCTTGACATAGGTGTGCTGTGGCGCGGTGGAAAGGCCCCACACCCGTAGGATGGGTGATATCACCCATCTTACCCGTAGTTGTCCAGCATCGCACGCAGGTCACCCAGCGTATTGGCTTCGGCCACCGGTTTGTCGCGCCGCCAGCGCAGCATGCGGGGAAACCGCAGGGCAAGGCCGGATTTGTGGCGCGGGCTGGGTTGGATGCCTTCGAATGCGATTTCGAACACATGCACAGGCGGCACCTGCCGGACGGGGCCGAATTTTTGCAACGTGTTCTTGCGGACCCAGGCGGTGACTTCGCGAAACTCGGCGTCGGTCAGCCCGGAATAAGCCTTGGTGAAGGGCACCAGATCGTCGCCGTCGCGCACTGCGAATGTGTAATCTGTAAACAGGTTTGCCCGCCGTCCGTGACCAGCCTGGGCATAGATCATCACCGCGTCAACGGTCAGCGGGTCGATTTTCCATTTCCACCAGTCGCCACGCTTGCGCCCCGCCAGATAGGGGCTGTCGCGCCTTTTCAGCATCAGACCTTCGGCGTTCAGGTCACGTGACTGGTCGCGCGCGGCTGACAGATCATCCCATGTCGCAAAGGGTAAAACGGACGACAGGCGGATCGGTGCAGTCGCTGGGGCCTGTGTTGTCAGCGTTTCCAGATGCGCGCGCCGCAGCGCCAGCGGTTGATCGCGGATATCCGCACCGCCGTGTTCCAGCAGATCATAGGCCATCAGGATCGCCGGCGCCTCGGTCAGCAGCTTTTTCGGCACCGATTTGCGCCCGATTCGTTTTTGCAGCGCGTTGAAGGGCAGGGGGCGTTCATCGGCAAAGGCGAGGATTTCCCCGTCGATCACCGTGCCGTCGGGCAGATAATCGCGCAATTGCGCCAGTTCGGGGAAACGGTCTGTCATCAGTTCTTCGCCGCGCGACCACAGATGATGTGCACCGCCGCGGATGATCAACTGGCCCCTTATCCCGTCCCATTTGCGTTCCGCGGTCCAATCGGCGGGATCGCCCAGATCGTCGAATCCATCCAGTTGATAGGCCAGATAGAACGGATAGGGACGTGACAGGTCGGCGCCGGGGTCATCGGCCACGATCAGCCTGTCCCATGTCGTGGTGTCGGGTGTCCAGTTGCCCATCAGTTTATGGGTCAGTTCCGGTTCCGGCTGTCCGGTGGCCTGCGCAAGGGCGCGCACGATCAGTTTCGCGCTGACCCCGATGCGAAAACCACCCGTCAGTAGCTTGGTGAACAAAAACCGCTCGGTCGCAGGCAGGCTGTTCCATGCCCGCAGGATGCCTGCCTTGCGGGCGTGATCGTCCAGCATGGACAGGTCGCGGATATAGGTGATCCAATGGGTCAGGCTTGCGTCGCTGGTGTCTTGTGGGTCGGGCAGCACCAGCGCGATGGTTTCGGCCAGATCGCCGACGACGCCGTAACTTTCCTCGAACAGCCAGTCGGGCAGGGCGGCCACCTCTGCCGCCCAGGCGCGCAGGCGCGTTGCGGTGATGGAGCGCTTGGGGCGGCGGCCTGTGAACAGCGCGATGGTCCACATGCGGTCAGTGTCTGGCGCCGTGCGGAAGTATTCGGCCAATGCGGCTGTCTTAACGGATGTTTTCGTCGTTTCATCAATGCGGCTGAACAGCGTTGCAAAATCTTTCACGCGGCGTCCTCTGCGACCAGATCAAGGGTTTCGCCCTGATAATCGGTGCTGACGACATGGGCGTCATAGCCCTGATCGGTCAGCCAGCGCTGGAAACTGTTGGTATACCCGTGGGTGGTGAACACCCTGGTCGCACCAGTGGCGCGGATCGCATCGTTCAGCCCGTCCCAATCGGCATGGTCGGACACGATGAACCCCCGGTCTGCCGCACGCCTGCGCCGCACGCCGCGCAGCGCCATCCAGCCGCTGGCAAAGGCGGTCGATGCCGGGCCAAAACGCTGTGCCCATGTGGTGCCAAGCGCGCTGGGCGTGGCCAGCACCAGCGCGCCGGGCTGATCCTTGGGCACGGTGTCGCGGGTCACGCGGATCGTGTCGGGCAGGGTGATGCCTTGGGCACGCAGGACTTCGTTGGTGTTTTCAATCGCGCCATGGGTCAGGATCGGGCCAATCGCGGGGTCAACCGCTGCCAGCACGCGCTGCGCCTTGCCCAGCGCGTAGGCCCCAAGGATTGATGTGCGCCCTGCGGCGGCATTGGCCGCCCACCAATCGTTGATCTGGCGCGCCAGCACATCCTGCGGTGTCCATTTGAAAACCGGCAGGCCAAAGGTGCATTCGGTGATAAAGGCGTGGCAACGGATGGGCTCGAACGGTTCGGACAGCCCGTCAGGCACCGTCTTGTAATCACCCGATGCGACCCAGACCTGGCCCGCCACCTCAACCCGGATTTGCGCAGACCCCGGCACATGACCGGCGGGGTGGAACGACACGCGCGCGCCGCCGATCTGGCGGGGCTCGCCAAAGCGGATCGTGTCCAGCCGGATATCGCCCAGCCGGTGCCGCATCACCGGGGCGGTGCCGGTGGTTGCCAGATATGCGCCCATACCGGGGCGGGCATGGTCGCTGTGGGCATGGGTGATCAGCGCGCGATCCACGGGCCGCCACGGGTCGATATAAAAACCGCCGGCAGGGCAATAGATGCCCCGGTCTGTGAAGGTCAGAATATCTGTCATGAATGGAACTATAGCGCGCGCTGGGCTGGCGTCACGCCTTTGGTGTGACAGGTTGCGCTTACCTGTGGGCGTCGAAATGCGCGACTGTCGCGTCGAACACTGCGGCGCGCAGGCTCGGGCTGTCCATCATCATTTCGTGCCGGCCTTCGGGGATAAAGCGCAGGTCGCCACCTGGCCAGCCCGCCATGCGCTGGCGGATTCGGTCGGGGTCTATGATGGTTTCCCTTCCGCCCAGATAGGTCAGACACGGCATGTTTGGGGCAGGGCGATGATGCAGCTGGTGCATTTCATGCAGGGCCATGTTCAGCCAGCGAAGTGATGGCCCGCCCAGGCCAAGCTCGGGCCTTTTGCGCAGTTGCGTGCGCATCGCTTCGAACATTGTGACATCATTGGTCAGGGGGTTTGTTTCAAAGCTGTCGCGCAGCAGAAACGATTCGGTGCTTTGGCCGGGGGACAGCCTGTGGTCAAACCGCAGGTAGCGCGAGATTTCTGACAACCCCCAGGCAAAGGGGCGCACGGCACCCGCCATCTGGATACCCCACATCGGGGCTGAAAACATCACTGCATTAACGGCCAACCCGTCAAGCAGCGACCGCAAACCGATGCAGCCGCCCATGGAATGCGCCACCAAAAACCACGGGCGCGGCAAATTCAGCGCCGCGACCTGTTGCATCGCGGCGGACACGTCATTTTGATAATCCGCAAACCGCCCCACATGGCCGATGTCACGGTTCGCGGTCATCCGGTCGGCCAACCCTTGTCCGCGCCAGTCTATCGCGACGCTGGCATAACCGCGCTCTTGGAAAGCCTGTGCCGCACCCGTGTATTTTTCGATGAACTCTGTCCGTCCGGGAAAGACGATCACCGTGCCTTTCGCAGCGGCCAGCGGCCAATGGCCCACGCGAATGCGCAGGCTGTCGGATGTGGTGACCCAATGCGCCGCACCGCCCGTCAGGCCGATTGAAATATCATCGAAAAAAGGTGCATTTTCCATCGCTTAAGACAGTACACCAGACAGTTTCATGGCTTGGCCCATATCGCCATCCACGCTAAGCTTGCCAGTCATGAAGGCGGTTGTGGGGTTCATTTCGCCATCCAAAATCGCCTTGAAGGTTTCGGTGCTCGCGGTCAGCGACACATCGGCATCTTCTTCACCGGCGCGCGCGCCATCGGCGTTGATGATAATAGACCCTTCGCCTTCGATGACGAATTTTGCGGTACCATCAAAGCCTGCGCCGTTCATTTTGGCATTCAGCGCGGCGACGGCTTCGGTTATGACTTGGCTCATATTTTTGTCCTCTTGTTTGTGAAATGGCGGCAAACCACTGGTGCTGGCCGCGAACTCGGCTACATTTGCAACATGAGAACGCAGAGACAACGCTTCAACCGTATCGTTACGGCACTTTTTTTCGCAGTAGGGTTTTCCCTACCCGTCGGCGCGCAAGACAAGCCACTTGATGAACTTTATCAGGAATTGGGGCAGGCTGATGCCGGAACTTACGCGCGCGTGCAGGACAAGATTTTCGCGGCTTGGGAAAAAAGCGGATCACCTGCGATGGACCTGTTGCTGCGCCGTGGCAAGGACGCCATGCAAGAGGGAACGCCCGACGTTGCGGCAGAACATTTTTCAGCGCTGATCGATCATGCGCCTGATTTCGCCGGAGGCTATTACGGCAGGGCATCGGCCTATTATGCGCTGGGGCTGATTGGCCCGGCGATGGACGATCTGCAAACTGTCCTGACGCTGAACCCGCGCCATTTCGAGGCGATGCGCGGCCTGGCCACGATCATGCGAGAACAGGATCGCCCCGGCGATGCGATGACGCTTTATCAGATGATCCTTGAAATCAATCCGCAATCGGCCGACATACAGGCAGAAATCGCAGATCTGCAATTGCAGATGGAAGGTCAGGCGCTTTAACCCCTGGCCCCGTCGCGGGGAAAAAAATGATACCGTCACGGATCACGGCTGTTCTGGGCCCGACAAACACGGGCAAGACACACTATGCAATCGAGCGGATGCTGTCCTATCGCACGGGGGTCATAGGCCTGCCGCTGCGCCTGCTGGCCCGCGAGGTTTACGACCGGATTGTGGCTGTGCGCGGTCCCGGGGTTGTCGCGCTGGTGACGGGCGAGGAACGGATCGTGCCACCACGCGCCGCCTATTGGGTCTGCACCGTCGAGGCGATGCCCGAGGGGATGGGATGCGATTTTCTGGCGGTCGATGAAACCCAGCTTTGTGCCGATCCTGAACGCGGGCATGTGTTCACGGATCGTTTGTTGAATGCCCGTGGCCTGCACGAAACCCTGTTTCTGGGGGCTGAAACCATGCGCGGCGCGATTGCCGCCTTGGTGCCGGGCGTGCAGTTCATGCACCGCGCACGCATGTCAGAGCTGAGCTATACAGGTTCGAGAAAGATCAGCCGCATGCCCGCGCGGTCTGCGATCGTGGGGTTTTCGGTGGAAAACGTCTATGCCATCGCTGAATTGCTGCGCCGCACCAAGGGCGGGGCAGCTGTGGTGATGGGCGCACTGTCGCCCCGCACCCGCAATGCGCAGGTAGAAATGTATCAGAACGGCGATGTGGATTATCTGGTCGCGACTGATGCCATCGGGATGGGGTTGAACCTTGATATTTCGCACGTCGCCTTTTCGTCGCTGACCAAATTCGATGGCCGCCGGATGCGGCATCTGGAACCGCAGGAACTGGCGCAGATCGCAGGACGCGCGGGGCGTTACAAGGAAAACGGCACTTTTGGTGTCACAGGCGAGGCCCCGCCGCTAGACGATGCCGTGGCACAGGCAATTAGCGACCACCAGTTTCAGCCGGTGTCAAAATTGCAGTGGCGCAATGCACGGTTGCAATTCGGGTCGGTCAAACGCCTGATTGCCACGCTTGAGGAACAGACGCAGGACCAATGGTTGTCACGGGTGCGCGAAAGCGACGACCTTGCCTCTCTCAAGGCGCTGTCAGCCGATGCCGAAGTTGCCGCGCGGGCCACCGATGGCCCATCGGTCAAACTGTTGTGGGATGTCTGCCGAATCCCCGATTTTCGCGGGATCAGCCAAGGCGAACATGTCGGCTTGCTGACGCAAATTTACAACGATCTTCACCAATTTGGGCATGTCTCTGCCAATTGGTTCGGATTGCAGGTGCGGCGGATTGACCGCACCGATGGCGACATTGATACGCTGTCAAAGCGGCTGGCCTATATTCGCACCTGGACATATGTTGCGCAACGCAAGGGATGGTTGATTGACGAATATCATTGGCGCGACGAAACCCGCGCTGTAGAAGACCGCTTATCAGACGCGCTGCATGGCGCGTTAACGCAAAGATTTGTGGACCGGCGGACCAGTATCCTGCTTCGCCGGCTCAAACAGAAGGAGAGCCTTTTGGCTGACGTGAACGAAAAAGGTGAAGTAACCGTAGAAGGCGAATTCGTCGGACGGTTGGAAGGGTTCCGGTTCCGCATGGACAAGGCGGGCAGCCCGGACGAGGCCAAGACGCTGCGCCAGGCGTCAGTCGCCGCCTTGGTGCCGCAGTTTCACCTGCTGGCAGACCGTTTTTACAACGCTCCCGACCCCGAGATTGATTTCACCGAACAGGGTGGTTTGATGTGGGGCGATCAGGCTGTTGGCAAATTGGTGGCGGGCGCTGATCCCTTCAAGCCACAAGTGACAGCCTTTGTTGACGAAGAAGCCGGCCCGGATGTGATTGCCAAGGTGCAGCGGCGCCTGCAACATTTCATTGACCGTAAAATAGCCAGCGCGTTTGAGCCGCTGCTCTCACTGAAAAACGACGAAACCCTGACGGGTGCTGCAAAGGGTTTTGCCTACCGGATGGCCGAAGGTTTTGGCATCATTCCCCGGAGTGAAGTCGCCGACGAGGTCAAGGCGCTGGATCAGGATGCGCGCAGTGCACTGCGCAAACATGGTGTGCGCTTTGGGCAGTTCACTGTGTTTCTGCCGCTGTTGCTGAAGCCGGCGCCGACACGTCTGCGCTTGGTGGTGTGGTCGTTGGTCAAGAACCTGTCTGAATTTCCCGAAAGCCCGCCGCCAGGTCTGGTGACTGTGCCTGCGGCCAAGGATGCGATCCCCGGTTATTATGCGATGGCAGGCTATCGTGCCGCAGGCGAACGCGCCATCAGGATTGATATGCTGGAACGTCTGGCCGACATGCTGCGCGACAAGGACAGCCGGGGTGGATTTGAAGCCAATGCCGACATGTTGTCCATTACCGGCATGACGCTGGACCAGTTTGCGGACCTGATGACAGGTCTGGGTTACAATGCTGAAAAAGGCGAGCGCGAAAAGGTCAAGGCAAGTCGCACGCCAGAGGTGCCAACACAGACATCTCAAGAACAGCCTGTTGAAGCGCCTGTCGAATCATCAGGTGATCGAATGGTTGAAACGCCCGCCGAACCGCCGCAAGAACTGCCCGGCGACCCCAAAGTTGGCGCAGCAGTCGAGATGGAGACATTCTACACCTTCACCTGGGCCGCGCGGCAGGCACGGCCAAATCGCGTGCAGTCGGAACGGCCCCGCGGCAAATCCAAACCGGCAGGCAAGCCCACAGGACGCGGCAAACCGCAGGGGGATGGCGGCAGGCCGCAGACGTTTGCAGCCAAACCCAAGCGCGAAAAGCAGATCGACCCTGATAACCCCTTTGCTGCCGCACTGGCCGGGTTCAACAAGGGTTGAGCGACCCCCGCCCCACGATCCGGTTGGACAAATGGCTTTGGCAGGCGCGGTTTTTCAAGTCGCGCAGCTTGGCCGCAGGGGTTGTGAGTGCTGGCAAGGTGCGGGTTGATGCCACCCCAGTCAGCAAGCCGGCGCGCGCGGTTGGGCCCGGTGATGTTTTGACCTTTGTGCAGGCACAGGAAACCAAAGTGGTGCGAATCCTTGCCTGTGGTGACAGGCGGGGCCCCGCCCCCGAGGCGCAGTTGCTTTACGAAGACTTGTCGCCCGTGGTGGAACGCCGTTCTTATAATCCCGGTGGCGACAGGAAAGGACGTCCGACAAAGAAGGATCGCCGGGATATGATGACGCACCGTGCCGCCGACGACCCATTCGCGCTTGAATGACGCGGGCGTCTATTCTAGCTAGACGCGTGAGAAAAATGTGGATGCCATCATGACATACATCGTTAACGATAATTGTATCGCCTGCAAATACACCGACTGCGTCGAGGTTTGCCCCGTGGATTGTTTTTATGAAGGCGAAAACATGCTGGTGATCCACCCTGATGAATGCATCGACTGTGGTGTATGTGAACCGGAATGCCCAGCTGATGCCATCCGCCCCGATACTGAACCGGACATGGAAAAATGGGTTGAATTCAACCGTAAGTATTCCGAAATGTGGCCTGTGATCATCACCAAGAAAGACCCATTGCCCACTGCCGAAGAAATGGACGGCAAGGAAGGCAAGCTAGAGCTTTTTTCTGAAACCCCCGGAGAAGGCGGCTGATTCGCGTTAAAATGTGGTCTAAAGCCATGATAAACAGGCTTTTCACTGTCTTGTTACATGGCGCTTCCGAAAGGCGCATTTTTGTGGTATAAACACGCAAATGCAGCTAACTAATTGATCCATCTCAATGCGCGACACAATCCGGCGGAGACTTGATATGTCACCGGCGTTTTTTCTGTCGGCTGATCTGATGGTGCATGATGAAAGGACGATCATGACCAAGAAGAAAAACGAATTCAGCCCCAACGATTTTGTTGTCTATCCCGCCCACGGGGTTGGCAAGATCGTGTCGATTGAAAAGCAGGAAGTTGCCGGTTTCGAACTGGAACTTTTTGTCATCGCCTTTGAGAAAGACAAGATGACCCTGCGTGTGCCGACGCATAAGGCAACCGACGTAGGCATGCGCGCGCTGGCGACACCTGATGTGGTGTCCCACGCGATGAAAACACTGCGCGGCAAAGCCAAGGTGAAAAAAGCCATGTGGTCGCGCCGGGCGCAGGAATACGAACAAAAGATCAATTCTGGCGATTTGATCGCGATTGCAGAGGTTGTGCGCGACCTGCATCGCCAGGACGACCAGCGCGAGCAAAGCTATTCCGAGCGCCAGCTTTATGAAGCGGCGCTGGAGCGTTTGACACGCGAATTCGCTGCTGTTGCAGGGCATGATGAACATGCTGCTGCGGCAGAGATTGATTCGGTGCTCGTCGGTCGCGCAGCCTGATCCTTTTGGGGTATGAAAATGAAAAAACCGCGCCCTGACGTGCGCGGTTTTTGTGTGAGTATTGGAATTTTGTGACCGAAATTCGTTTGCCTCCGGCGGGGGTATCTTTGCTCGGAAGATGCGCGGCTTGCCTATAGCCGGTTGAGCAATTCAAGGGTCGGCCATGCGTCGGCGGGTAGCCCCAGACGGGACTGTTCGGCCTGCACAGCGGCACGTGTCATGGCCCCCAGAATACCGTCGATGCCGCCAACATCATGCCCGCGTGCTGTCAGTTTTTGTTGCAGTTGCTGCATTTGTGGTCCCGTCAGCGGCGCGCTGGGGTTGCCTGCGTTGTAGACGGGCGCACCCTCCAGTCGGGTGGCGAAATAGGCGGCGGTGGTGACGTAGACGAAACTTTTGTTCCAGTCGAAATAGACGTCAAAGTTGGGATAGGTCAGAAAGGCCGGACCATTCCGGCCCATTGGCAGCAGAACAGAGGCGGGCAGGTTGGCGGGGCCAAGCGACCCTTGGCGTGCCCGCACACCGGCATTCGCCCAGTCGCGCACCGATGCCTTGTGGTTCATGCCGGTTTTGGACCAGTCCAGATTAGCGGGCAGAATGATTTCCTGCATCCAGGGTTCATTCGGACGCCAGCCCAATGAGGCCAGCACATTGGCGCCGGTCATCAAGGCATCGGGGGCGGAGTTTTTCAGATCGACAATGCCGTCGCCATCGCCATCCAGCCCCTGGGTGATGATTTCGCGCGGCAGTTTTTGCAGTTGACCGATTTCACCGGCCCATGCCCCCGTCGTGGTGGCTGGATCCATCCCGCCGCGTCGGTAGAGTTCGATCGCCGCAATCAGTTGCGGGCGGAACAGGCCGGGTCTGCGGCAGTCATGCGCCAGCGTCAGCAGCGCATCGCGGGTGTTGAAACTGCCCTGCACCTGGCCAAAATCCGTTTCGAATGCCCAAAACGCCAGCAGAACACCGCGGGGGATGCCAAAGCGCGTTTTGATGGTATCAAAGGTCCGGTTGTAACGCGTGCCGTAAACCGCGCCGTTGTTGATCCTGTTTTGACTGATCAGCGCGCGCGAAAAGCTGATAAAATCCTTTTGAAACACACCTTGGGACCGGTCGGCGCGCAAAACCGCATCGTCGATGCGGGCGCCTTGAAAGAAACGGTCCGTTGTTGCGGCGGGCAGCCCCATGGCCTGTGCTTCGGCTTTGACACCGGCGATGAAATTGTTGACCGGGCCGCCGCAGGTTTGGGCGTTGGCCGTGCTGGCCAAAAGGATCATGGCAAGGGCTAGGCGCATGGCGGGCTCCGATTGAGGTGTTGAAAGCGTAACAGTGCCAATGTGGAGTGCAAGGGCTGGTTAGGGGCGCTTGCGGTGACGCCCAAGGCGAAACAGGCCGATGCCCGCCGCCAGTGCAACACAGGCCGCTGTAGCAAAACCGCCCCAGTTCGCGACCAGATCGGCCAAAGTATCAAGATTGCTGCCGAAAAAATAGCCCAGGCTGACGTAACCGCCGACCCAGATCGCCTCGCCCGCAGTATCCCACAGGGTGAAACGCCAGCGGTTCAGCCGTGCGGCACCGGCGGCGAAATTCACCCAAGGGCCAAGCGGGGCCGCCGCCCATGTGCTGAAGAAAACGCCAAGGCCGCCCCAACGATCCACCACAGTTTCAGCGCGCGCGAAAAGCGCCGCGCGGTTGGGCCGCGTTGCCAGCCGCGCATGAAGCCACCGCCCCCCCATGCGCCCTAGATGAAACCCCGTCTGGTCGCCCGCGACCGCCGCAAGATAGGCCACGGCTATCACCTGCCACAACACCAGATCGCCCGCCGCCGCAAAGGCACCGCCAGCCAGCATTGCCGCAAATGTTGGCACAGGCACCGCAAGGCAGGAAAAATAAGCCGATAGCCCAATAATGATCAGGCCCCATGTTGCGACAAGGGCAAAAAAAACATCAGTCATTTTGCATTGCCTGATAGGTGATGACGGCCGCTGTCAGGTTCTGGATCAGCGTATCCAGGTCGGTGCCTTGTTCCGCGGCCAGTTCGGCCAGCGTCACCCTGCGCCCGCTGCCGTCTATGTCCAGCGCCGCGGCCACGATTTCTGGCGGCACCTGCCAGGTGCGTGAGACATAGCGCGGCGTCATCCAGCCAGCGATCGGATCCTGCCGCGTTGCCGGTCTGTGCCAGATGCCTGCCATCATGCCCAGCCGGACACCAAAGAAAACCATGCCGATCAGCGCCAGCACAAGCAGCGATTTGAACCCCCGGCGCATGATTTTCCGATACTGGGCCATGCGGGCGGGTTTGGGGCGTTTCATGGGCGGTTCCTGCGATTGATCCTATGTCCGATCAAATCAGAGCTCTGTGCCGATGGCTAGCAAGACGGATAACAAAAGCACGCCGCTCCATGTTTTCCACAAGGCGCTGACGGCCCGGTCTATATCATCGGGGGTCAGATCATGTGCGCCTGCATCGTTCACGAAAGGATAATCACGCAGTTCACCATCATAGCGGCGCGGCCCGCTAAGCGCGATGTTCAGGCCGTGGGCCATCGCGGCCTCGGGCCAGCCTGCGTTGACAGAGCGGTGCAGGGGGGCATCTTGGATGATCTTGCGCGGGGCGGGGCGGGTGGTAACGGCCCAGATCAGCAGGGCGGTCAGGCGGGCAGGGATCAGGTTTAACAGGTCGTCGAACCGTGCTGCGGCCCATCCGAATTTTTCATGCCGCGGTGTGCGATAGCCGATCATGCTGTCGGCGGTATTGGTGATCTTGTAGATCAGCAGCCCCGGCAGCCCGGCAACCGCGAACCAGAAGATTGGTGCGATCACCCCGTCTGAAAGGTTTTCGGCCGCACTTTCGATGGCGGACCGTGCAACAGCGGGCCTGTCCATGGTTTGCGTATCGCGTCCCACGATCATCGCCACTGCCCTTCGCCCGTCGCCCAGCGACAGCCGCAGCGCATCGCCCACGGCCTGCACATGCTGCACCAGCGATTTCTGCGCCAGCAGGATGGCAAGGATGATGATGTCGATCAGTTTTGTGGGCAGCGATTGCAAAATCAACCCCAGCGCGCCTGCGCTGATCACCAGTGCTGCCATGCTCAGCACGCCGTTTTGCCGCTGCGCGCCCTTGTTGAACCGGGCGTCGCACCAACCGATCAGCCGCCCCATCAGCACTGCGGGGTGCGGGATACGAGACCACAGCCAGCGGGGTTCGCCCAAAAGCGCATCCAAGATCATGCCAAGGATCAGCGTCACAGCGCATCCTCAAGCTGGCCCCAGCGGTCAGGTGCGGGCAGCCCAAGGCGCAGCCAGTCGCTTGCATAAGGAAAGACGCGCGACCAGATATGGTGCTGTGCCAGATGGTGTTGCGCGGCTTTTGCATCTTGCACCTGATACAGCCGGAACAGCGTGGTGCCGCCCAACAGTGCGGCGCCTTTGCTTTCCAACAGCGCATCCAGTCGGGCAGCGTCCATTTTCAGCCGCGCGCGGGTGTCGTCGGCCCATTGCGGATCGGCCAGCGCCTCGGCGCCGATGGCCAGCGCGGGGCCAGATATTTGCCACGGCCCCAAAAGATCGGTCAACCTGTCGATGATGGCAGGGTCTCCAATTGCAAAACCCAGCCGCAGACCTGCAAGCCCCCAGAATTTGCCAAAGCTTTTAAGCACCACAGTGCCGGGGCGGGCGGCCAGGTGGATCAGCGATGCCTCTGGCATTACGTCGCAAAAGCTTTCGTCGATGATGGTGATCGGGCTGTTCAGATCTTCGGCCTGCCAGACCCGCCCGTCAGGGTTGTTGGGATGCACGGCGACCCTCACATCCGCCGCGCCGTCACGGACGGGCCAGCCAGCGGCCAGAAAGGCTGCACTGTGTTCGTTATATGTGGGGCCGGGGATGGCCACGTGTGACGTTTCAAGCACCCGTGGCAAGGCGGCAATTATTGCGGATGCACCGGTGCCGCCGATGATCCCTGCCGCCTGCGGCACCCGCCAAAAGTTGCGCGCCAAGGCATAAAGCCTGTCGAACGCGGCCCGGTCGGGCAAGGCTGTCCACGAATCAGCGGTCAGCCGGGGCAGGGGATACGGCACAGGATTGATCCCGGTGGACAGGTCCAGCCAATCATCCCTGCTGCCGCCATATTGCCTGATAGCTGCGTCGAGCCCCCCGCCGTGGTCACGTTGATCGGTCATGCGTTGTCTGGCAAGGGTGGGTGGCGGGTGACAAAGTGGCCTTTGATCGTGTCGGGCCAGTCCCGATAGGGCACACGGCCAGTGTCGCTTTCTGCGTGGGCCTTGGCGTAAGCAACAATGCCTGCCGCGGCTTCAGCAGTCGGAGAAAATGCCCCCAATGTGTAATTCAGCTTGCCGGGGCCTTGAATGGCAACATTGCAGGCGCCGGTGCAGCCCATCAGGCAGGACACCCGGCGGGTTTTGACCCGAACCAGCCCTGCCGCTTCTGTCTCGATCAATGCGGCAAGCGTTTCGCCATCGGTGGTGCCCATGTTGCCAGTTTCCCACCCTTCGCGCTTGCAGGTGTCGCAGACCGTGATCCAAGTTGTCATTTTTATGTCCGTTGTTTTTGTCGTATATCAAGCGAATTATCGCCGGTTTCACAAGACCGCACGGGTTAACCTGTCCTTTAGCGCAGTCATGAGGGTCGCATTAACCTTTCATTAAGAATTTCGGCGGACGTGTAGTCGCAACAGAAAATTTAAAATGAATTTTTTTGCTGATATATTTACCTGACAAGGAAAATTCCATGCGCGTGCTGATCGTTCAGAGCAAGCAAAATCTGGGGGGGCTGTGGATGCGGCACCTTGAACGCTTGGGGGCACATGTCATACATGCGCTGACCGGCGCAGAGGCGCTCGTTTGTCTTGAAAAAATGGCGTTCGATGTCATCGTTCTGGATATTGTCCTGAGCCAGGGCAGCGCCATAGCCGTGGCCGATATGGCAGAATTTCGCCAGCCGCAGGCCAATATTATCTTTGTCACCGATACGACATTCTTTTCTGACGGTTCAATCTTTCAGCACTGTTCCAACGCACGCGCCTTTCTCAAAAGCGCGACGCCGCCAAATGATCTGGCGGCGATCGTGCAACATTACGGCAGCACTAGCCACGACCGTGCGGCGCAGACAGGTCGATCTGCGGATTGATCGGGATGATCCGGTGCGGATTGATCGTATCGTGGCTGTAATGGTAATGCCGGACGATGTGATCCATGTTCACTGTCTCCGCAACACCGGGCCATTGATACAACTCGCGCGTGAACCCCATCAGGTTGGGATAATCTGCAATCCGCTTGCGGTTACATTTGAAATGCAGGTGATACACCTGATCGAAACGGATCAGTGTTGTCCAAAGCCGCCAGTCGGCTTCGGTTATTTTGTCACCCATCAGATAGCGGTTCTGGCCCAGCCGGTCTTCCAACCAATCAAGTGTTTCGAACAACGGATAAACGGCATCTTCATAGGCGGATTGTGTGGTGGCAAAGCCTGACTTGTAGACGCCGTTATTCACTGTGTCATAAATCCGGTCATTCACCGGCGCGATGGCATCGCGCAGGTCTTTGGGCCAGTAATCATCGGTATTGCCGGTGATGCCGTCGAACGCGGAATTGAACATCCGGATGATTTCCGACGATTCGTTTGATACGATGCTGTCGGTTTGCTTGTCCCACAAAATAGGCACCGTCACCCGCCCCGAGATTTTGGGATCGGCACGCAGATAGATATCCCGCAAGAACGGCACCCTGAACAGCGTATCGCCCGTGGCCCCTTTGTCATCGGTTTCAAACGTCCAGCCGTCTGACAACATGTCAGGATGCACGGCTGACACGCTGATCTGATCCGTCAATCCTTTGATGGCCCGAAAAATCAGGGTCCGATGGGCCCAAGGGCAAGCGTAAGAGACATAAAGATGATAGCGCCCTGATTCAGCCTTGAACCCGCCTTCACCTGATGCACCAGCGGACCCGTCAGCGGTGACCCAGTTGCGGAATTTCGCGGTAGAGCGGACAAATTTGCCCCCCGATTTTTTTGTGTCATACCATGTGTCGTTCCAGACGCCGTCAACAAGTTGGCCCATTGCATATCTCCATTCTGCTTGAAGCAAAGATAAAGCACTACACCAAAGAACGTAACATGCGCTTATGCGAGTTGACCGTGCGTATTCGCACATATCTGGGCGCAGCGTTTTGGCGTCAGTCCTGCAAGCCCGCGTATAGCCGCGCGCGCAGCCCGCTGATTTCCGTATCATTCCAATGCCCGCGCCGCCCGTGATGATCGACAATGATTTCATTGTCGCGCAGGGCACAGATTGTTTCCGGTTTCGTCAGATCGCCGTCAAATGTCACCAGCACCAGATGCTGGCGGCGCTTGCGTCGGGCCCGGGCCTTGACCCGGTTCAGTGCTAGGGTCGGCGCCAGAAACTCCATCCTGAACCGGACTGCCAGATCGGTGGGGATCGGGCGGATCAAGTCCTGACAGGACCACCCGATAAAGCGGTCATCGTTCTGGCGGGCTGCATCATTGTGGTTACCGAATATTGGTGCGTGGCCGCGAAACTTCTGCGTCGGGTTGCCGGGAAAACGGTTACGAAAGGCAATGGCAGATGAGTTTCCAGCACCATAAGACCGGCCTCTTGTCAGCCGCCATTTGATCCGTGCCCACAGATTGAACCGCGCCCGAAAAGTCCCCAGCGTCCAGATCGGCCCGCTGCGTGTCAATGCGGCGAGCTTGCCCAAATCGCCAATGATCGCGCTGTCCAGATCGACATAGACACACGGCGCACCCTCGGGCAGTACGTCAATGTCGAACATCGAAATCTTGACCGGCAGCCCGCCGGATTTAAACGCAGGTGTGTCGAAGTCGGCAACAATCGGATGCAGGGTCGCGCGCGAATCAATCACACGGTTCAGGCGATCCGACAAGACAATGACGCCCCTGATACTGCTTGAATTGGCATAAGCGTCGCGGATAAGGCGGTTGCAGTCGGCGTCACCATATTTGTCGCCCCAGACCATCAAAATCAGATACCGGCCCATCGGGTTGCCGCACTCCTGTTGTGTTGATCAGGCCTTGTGGCACGAAAGAAGGCGCAGAGACAATCTGGCTGTTCTGACTGCGGGTTTGTCGCTGATGTGTCGCTTATGGGTTTGCCCTGTTCAGCGCACCGCTTTATAGACGGACGTGACGAAGCCCATGCAGGGCCAGAACGGTTGGCAGTGCGGCGGTTGACCCACAACGGGGACCAAAACACCACGTCGTCGAAACCCGGGGCACCCGGGCCTCTGGTCATGATGTGAAACGGAGGATCCGATGCGCATATTTTTTTCCCTATTCCTGAGCGTTGCAGGCTCTGCCGCTGCGGCGCATCCCGGTCATTGGGCCGATGTGGCGGGGCATGATCATTGGGTGGCGGGGGCCGCCATCGGGCTTGCCGGTCTGGCTGCGATCTGGGGGGCTTTGAAGGGAAAAAAACCCAAAGATACGCCCGCGCCAGAGGAAGAGTTGGAAGAGGAAACAGCATGAAAACGGGCGTCATGATTTGCGGCCACGGGTCGCGCAGCCAGTCTGCGGTGGATGAATTTGCAACGCTGGCGGACAAACTGCCCGCCTATCTGCCCGATGACTGGCAAACCGAATACGGCTATCTGGAATTTGCCAACCCGGTGATCCGCGACGGGCTGGACAAACTGCGTGCGGCAGGCTGTGAACGCGTGCTGGCGGTGCCGGGGATGCTCTTTGCGGCGATGCACGCGAAAAACGATATCCCCACCGTGCTCAACACCTACGCCGCCAAACACGGGCTGACCGTCAGCTATGGCCGCGAACTGGGCGTGGACCCCAAGATGATCGCCGCCGCCGCCGGGCGCGTGCAAGAGGCCGTGGACCGCGCCAACACCAAACTAGGCAAGCTGCCGCTGGCAGAAACCTGCCTTGTCGTGATCGGACGCGGCGCATCAGACCCCGACGCCAATGGCAACGTCGCCAAAATCGCGCGGATGATTCAGGAAGGCATGGGGTTCGGCTGGTGCGAGGTGGGCTATTCCGGCGTGACCTTCCCGCTGGTTGAACCATGTTTGCAACATGTGGCGCGCCTGCCCTACAAGCGCGTGATCGTGTTCCCGTATTTCCTGTTTTCGGGCATCCTGATCGACCGGATTTACGGCTTTACCGATCAGGTGGCCGCCCAATACCCCGATATCGATTTTATCAAGGCCGGTTATCTGGGCGATCACCCCAAGGTGCTGGAAACCTTCGCCGAACGGATCATGGAACAAGACAGCGAAACGCCGCCGCCCAACTGCGGCATTTGCGGCTATCGCGCGCAGGTGCTGGCGCTGGATGCGGGCGAAACCCGGCGCATCAGCGCCGAGGATCGCGCTCACCCCGCCTTTGGTGTCGTGCCGCCGCCCACCTGTGTCTTGTGTAAATACCGCGTGCAGGTGCTGGGGTTCGAGGCCGAAGTCGGCGCCGTGCAGGAAAGTCACCATCACCACGTCGAAGGGCAGGGCGCCAATGCGCCGGGGTCAAACGTGGCCGATTGCGCGCTGTGCGATACATTCTGCACCGGCATGTGCCGTCTGGCAGCACAGGATCAGCATGATCACCACCACCACCACCATCACGACCATGATCATGACCACCATCACCATGCACCCTATCCGCACGCCAAGCACCCGCATGGCCCCGAAAGCGCGCGCAAGACCAAAGTCTCCTGATCTTCATCTTGGCAAAAAAACTCCCGCCGGAGGCTCCGCCGCTGGCCACCCACCGAAAGGCCCGCATTTGCGACCCTACGAAAAAGACCCTCGCAGCATCTATGCCCAGAGCTTTGCGACAGTCAGGGCAGAGGCGCGTCTGGATCGGTTCGCCCCCGATCTGCATCCGTTGATGACGCGGCTGATCCACGCCAGCGGGATGGTTGAAATCGCGGATCGTCTGGCGGTTTCACCCGGTCTCGTGGTGGCGGGTCACAAGGCGTTGCAATCCGGCGCGCCGATCCTGTGCGATTGCGAAATGGTTGGCGCGGGGATCATCCGGCGCTATCTGCCATCCGGTAATGATGTCGTGGTCACGTTGAACGACCCCACCGTGCCGGAACTTGCCCGCCAGATCGGGAATACACGATCAGCGGCAGCGGTGGAACTGTGGCGCGATCGGATCGCAGGCGCCGTTGTGGCCATTGGCAATGCCCCAACAGCATTGTTCCACCTGCTTGAATTGCTTGACGCTGGCTGGCCAAAGCCTGCGGTTATCCTTGGTTTCCCGGTGGGGTTTGTGGGCGCTGCCGAAAGCAAGGCGGAACTGGCACGCGATCCGCGCGGTTGCGATTTTGTTGCCCTGCGCGGGCGGCGTGGCGGGTCTGCCATGGCTTCGGCTGCTGTCAATGCGCTGGCTGCGGGGTTGCCCGAAGATGTCTGAACCTTGGTTGCATATCGTCGGGATCGGCGAGGACGGGATGGACGGGCTGCTTCCCGCCACCCGCGCCGTTGTTGCAGCAGCAGAGGTTATCATCGGCGGCGAGCGGCATCACATGCTTGCCGAAAACCTGACGGCGGAACGTTTGGCATGGCCGCATCCTTTTGATGCGCTGATTGACACGATCAAGGGGCTGCGCGGGCGGCGGGTTGTCGTGCTGGCCACGGGTGATCCGCTGTGGTTTTCGATTGGCGCGCGGATTGGCCGGGCGATCGACCCTGCCCAGATCATTTACCATCCGCAGCTTTCGGCGTTCCAACTGGCTGCCGCACGCATGGGCTGGTCGCTGCCGGATGTGGAAACGTTAACGGTGCATGGCCGCCCGGTCGAGCAGATGATCGCCTTTATCCAGCCCGATGTGCGGCTACTGATCCTGACGACCGGGGCGGAAACGCCCGCCCAGATCGCGCGTTTTTTGACGGAACGCGGTTTCGGGCAATCGCGGATGACCGTGCTGGCCGCGATGGGCGGCAAGGACGAGGCGCGGTTTGATGGCCTGGCGGACAGCTGGGATCAGGTGGTGCCCGCGTTCAACACGCTTGCCGTGGAATGTGTCGCGGCCCCCGATGCGGCCTTGGTGCCGCGCGTGCCGGGGCTGGCGGATGGTCTGTTCCAGTCCGATGGCACGATGACCAAGCAAGAGGTCCGCGCCGTGACGGTGGCCAAGCTGATGCCGATGCGCGGCGCGCTTTTGTGGGATATTGGCTGTGGCTGCGGTTCGGTGGCCATCGAATGGATGCGCGCGGCCCGCTATGCCCGTGCCGTCGGGATTGAGCCCCGCGCCGACCGCCGTGCGATGGCGGCGGCCAATGCCCTGGCGCTGGGGGTGCCGAAACTGGAATTGATTGACGGGATGGTGCCCGGTGCGCTGACGGGGTTGGATTCGCCGGATGCGATTTTCATTGGCGGTGGCCTGAGCCGTGCGACGTTCGTGGCGGCGTGGTCTGCCTTGCGGCCCTTAGGGCGTTTGGTTGCGAACGCAGTGACATTGGAAAGCGAGGCGGAACTGATCGCCCTTCACAAGACCTACGGTGGTGATTTGGTGAAACTTTCGGTGCATCGCGCCGAACCTGTGGGCCGCCTGACCGGTTGGCGGCCGATGATGCCGGTCACCCAATGGAGCCTTGTGAAAAGATGAGCCGTCGGACCCTCCGGGGGGAGTTTTCTGGCCAAGATGAAGCAGGGGTGCTTTATGGTGTTGGTCTGGGTCCGGGTGCGCCGGACCTGATGACCTTGCGCGCGGCGCGTTTGATTGAAGGGGCCGCGGTGATCGCCTATCCGACACTTGCTGGCGGGGCGAGCTTTGCCCGCGCGATTGCGGCTGATCTGATTGCGCCAGAGGTGCAGGAAATCGTGATGGATGTGCCTATGACCGTTGAACGCGCCCCGGCGCAAGCGGCCTATGATACGGGCGCTGCGACAATTGCGGCGGCCTTGGATCAGGGCAAGGATGTTGTGTGCCTGTGCGAGGGTGATCCGTTCTTTTACGGGTCTTTCATGTATCTGTTTGCGCGCCTGTCAGAGAAATACCGGGTCGAGGTGGTGCCGGGGGTGACATCTGTCACGGCCTGTGCGGCGCGTGCCGGCATGCCGCTGGCCGCGCGCAATGAACGCCTGACCGTGTTGCCCGGCCCCTTGCCCGAAGCTGAATTGCGCGCGCGGATTGATGGCGCGGAAAGCGTTGTCATCATGAAAGTTGGGCGACATTTGTCCAAGGTTCGTGCCGTGATTGACGCGCTGGGCCTGACGGCGCAGGCGGTTTATGTTGAACGCGCGACCTTGCCCGACGAGGTTGTGTTGCCGCTGGCGGAAGCGCCGGAAAAGGCCCCGTATTTTTCAATGATTCTACTGACCAAAGGGGCTGATCCATGGCTGTGAAACCTGTTGTATTGGCCCTGTCGCGGTCTGGTGAGCCCGTGGCGCATCGGGTGGCGGCGCTGTTGGGTGCGCAGGTGCATGGTCGTGAAGGGCGGATCGATCAGGCGGATGCCTGTTTTCCCGATGCGCTGGATCATGTTCGTGATCTGTTTGCGGCTGGCGTGCCGATCATCGGTGTTTGCGCGGCGGGTATCCTTATTCGGGCTGTGGCACCTTTGCTGGCTGACAAGACGACAGAGCCGCCGGTGATCGCGGTATCGGATGACGGGGCTGTGGTGGTGCCGCTTTTGGGGGGGCATCGTGGGGCGAACCGGCTTGCAGCGCAGATATCGCAGGCGCTGGGGGCGGTGGCTGCTGTGACCACGGCTGGCGATGTGGCGCTGGGGGTGGCGCTGGATGAACCACCTATCGGCTGGCGGCTGGTTAACCGCGCCGATGCCAAGGGTGCGATGGCGGCGCTGTTGTCGGGCGGTGGTGCCGATGTGCGCGGTGATGCGCCTTGGCTGGCCGATTTACCCAAGGGCGATGCGGTGCGTGTGTCGGCGACGATGGATCGTCTGGATGATCTGGGGGGCGCGCATTTGCAGTTTGCCCCGCAGCGGGTGGCGCTGGGTGTGGGGTGTGCCCGTAACTGTGCGCCCGCTGAATTGGCAGGGTTGGTGCAGGATACGCTGGATGCGGCGGGCATCGCGCCAGAGGCGGTGCATTCGGTGAATACGATCACGCTGAAAGCGGATGAGCCTGCGATCATTGATCTGGCGTCTGCTTTGGCTGTGCCTTTGCGGTTGTTCGATGCAGAAGAGCTGGAGGCGGAAACGCCACGTTTGGCCAATCCTTCCGATGTGGTTTTTGCCGAAGTGGGCGCGCACGGCGTATCAGAAGCAGCTGCATTGGCGCAGGCGGGGCCGGACGGGGAATTTCTGCTGACCAAGCGCAAGACGGTCAATGCGACCTGTGCGTTGGCGGTGACGCCTGAACCTTTGATCGACATGCGGGGGCGCGCGCGCGGGCGACTGTCGGTTGTGGGCATTGGACCAGGTCAGGCGGCCTGGCGCACGCCAGAGGTGTCGCGGCTGGTGGCCGCGGCGGACGAACTGGTGGGATACGGGTTGTATATTGATTTGCTGGGGCCGCTGGCCGTGGGCAAGGACCGGTCGGATTTCCCATTGGGCGGGGAAGAGGACCGTTGCCGCTATGCCTTGGAACAGGCGGGTAAGGGGCGCAACGTTGCCCTTGTCTGTTCGGGGGACGCGGGGATTTACGCGATGGGCGCGTTGGTGTTCGAACTGCTGGATCGGGGGCCGGATCAGATGGGCGTGTCCGCTGCGGCGCGTCGGGTCGAGGTTGTCTGTTCGCCAGGGGTCAGCGCCTTGCAGGCGGCGGCGGCACGGGCGGGCGCGCCATTGGGCCATGATTTCTGTGCGATTTCCCTTTCGGACTTGCTGACCCCGCGTGACGATATTGTAATGCGTCTGCGGGCGGCGGCGGCAGGGGATTTTGTTATCGCGTTCTACAACCCCGTGTCGATGCGGCGGCGGACACTGTTGGCAGAGGCGCGGGATATCCTGTTGCAGCACCGTCCGGCGGATACGCCTGTGATGTTGGCCAGTTCGCTGGGGCGGCCAGAGGAACATATCCGCTATCGCCGTTTAGCAGATTTGCAGGTGGATGAGGTGGATATGCTGACTGTGGTGCTGGTCGGGTCGTCGCATTCGCGGCTGGCGCAGCTGGGCACCGGGCCGCGGATGTATACGCCGCGGGGCTATGCGCGCAAGATTGATGGGGATCTGGCTGTTGGCTGAGCGACCCTCCGGGGGGAGTTTTTTGGCCAAGATGAAGCAGGGGAGCGGACAATGACGGTTTATTTTATTGGCGCGGGGCCGGGTGACCCGGAATTGCTGACGCTGAAGGCGGCGCGGCTGATCGGGGCCTGCCCGGTTTGTCTTTATGCCGGGTCGCTGGTGCCAGAAGCGGTGGTGGCCTGTTCGCCGGATGATGCTTTGGTCATGGACACGGCCCCGATGACGCTGGACGCGACGCATGGTGTTATCGTCGCCGCCCATGCCAAGGGGCAGGATGTAGCGCGGGTGCATTCGGGGGATCCGTCGCTTTATGGGGCGATTGCCGAACAGATCCGGCGGTTGAAGGCGGATGGCATTGCGTATCAGATCATTCCCGGCGTGCCGGCCTATGCGGCGGCGGCGGCGGCGCTGGGCACGGAACTGACGGTGCCCGAGGTGGCGCAGTCGATCATTCTGACGCGGATGTCGATGAAATCGACGGGGATGCCTGCGGGTGAGACGCTGGAGAATTTTGCGCGCACGGGGGCGACGCTGGCGATTCATCTGGGTATCCGCGCGCTGCGCGAGATCGAACGCCAGTTGGTGCCGTTTTATGGGGCTGATTGTCCGGTGGCGGTGGTCTATCGTGTGGGCTGGCCCGATCAGATGATTATTCGCGGCACATTGACGGACGTGCGCGAAAAGGTGCGTGTGGCCAAGATTACCCGCACTGCGTTGATCATGGTGGGGCCGGCGCTAGCTGATTCGCACGGATTTCCTGATTCAGCGCTTTATGATGCGTCCAAGCCGCATGTGTTACGGCCACGTGTGAAGGCTGATTTATAAGGTTTTGCTGCGCTGGGGCGGGTTTGGTTACTTGAAATTTACATAAATCGGTTCATCTTTGGCCCAATGTGGGGGTGTTTACGATGTATGAATTTTTACCAGCAGCGGTGCGACAAGGTTTAGAGGATGCGCGCAAGGCCGCGCTGAAACGCAAGGACCGTCTGTCTGTGCATGATGGCGACGATGTGCACCGCATCCGGCGGTTCTGGGATGGGGGCTTTGCCCTTGATATTGTAGGGTCGGATCGTTTGCGCGGGCATGTCGATATATATGACGGGCCAAAGCATCTGTATCAGTGTCTGGTCATGTCTTCGGTGGATGACGGGGACGAACGGGTGTTTGAATTCAAGTGGTTGACGCCCGTCGCGGACCGGCCCGCCGCAGATTTCGTGCGGCCGGATTTTGCCCCGGCCGGTTTGATCGAAGGATGATTTGCGCCTGACAGCTATTGCAGATCCGCGAATGCCTTTTGCAACCTGGTCACGGCGTCAGAAATCTGTGCCCGTGATGCGCCAAGGTTGAAGCGCAGAAAGTTGTCGCCGCCCTTGCCGAAGGTCGATCCGTGGTTGGCGGCAATTTTTGCGACCTGTTCGACCCGGCGGGTGAATTCGTCGCGGCTCATCCCTGTGTTCGCGAAATTGACCCAGGCAAGATAGGTGGATTCCAGTGGCATCGCGGTGACGCCGGGGATGGCATTTACACCTGCGTCAAAGATCTTGCGGTTTTCTTCAAGATAGGCGCGCAGTTCATCCACCCAGTCGGCGCCTTCGGGGGAATAGGCGGCGGTGGCCATATGCAGGCCAAAGCTGTTAGGCGAAATACCCAAGGCCGCCATCCGCGCTGCGAATCGCGCCCGCAGGTCGGGGTCTGCGATAATCACATTGCCGACGTGGCTGCCTGCGATGTTGAAGGTTTTGGTGGTTGCCGTCATCATCACCAACCGGTCGGTCACGCCGTCGATATTCGCCATTGGGATATGCGTGTAGCCAGGCATTGTCAGGTCGTGGTGAATTTCGTCGGACACAAGGATCAGGTCGTGGCGTTTGGCAAAACCCGCAACCGCCTGCAGTTCGGCGTGGGTCCAGACGCGCCCGCCCGGGTTATGTGGTGAACACAGGATCAACATCCGTTCGTTGCCGGTCATCTGGGCATCGTAGGTGGTGAAATCCATCTCGTAGCGGCCGGCATTGTTGACCAGCTCACATTCCACCACCTGTCGTCCGGCAGCTTTGATCACGCGCGCAAAGGCGTGATAGACAGGCGTGAACAACACCACCCCGTCGCCGGGCTTGGTGAAGCTGTCCACACATATCGCTGTGCCGTTGACCAGCCCGTGTGTGGTAAAAATCCAGGACGGATCAATCTGCCAGCCATGGCGGATGTTCATCCACCATTTAATCGCGTTCAAATAGGCGCCTTCATCGCCAAAATAGCCGTAAACCCCATGATCGTGCATCTGTTGCACCGCGTCTTGGATGCAATCGGGTGCGCGGAATTCCATATCGGCGACCCACATGGCGATCCCGTCATCGGGGCTGACGCCATAGGTTTTTTCCATCCCGTCCCATTTTACACAGTGGGTGTTGCGGCGATCCGGGGTGGTGTCGAATGTCATGGGGCTCTCCGTTATTGTCGGTGCCAAGGTGGGACGATGCGCGGGCAGGTGCAAGGCGAATTTCGCCGTGATCTTGCGATACGCGCCGCGACCGACTAAATGACCCGTCATGGCTTTGAAGAACATCCTGATCCATCCTGATCCCCGGCTGAAAAAGGTGGCCGATCCCGTGGCGTCGGTCACGGAAGATCTGCGCCGTCTGGCCGATGACATGCTGGAAACCATGTATGATGCGCCCGGTATCGGGCTGGCGGCACCGCAGGTGGCGGTGATGAACCGTCTGATCGTGATGGATTGCGAAAAGGGCGAGGATGCGACCCCCGACCCGATAGTGTTGATCAACCCGCAGGTTTTGTGGACGTCAGAGGAGCGCAATGTCTATGAAGAAGGCTGCCTGTCGATCCCCGAACAATACGCCGAGGTCGAACGCCCTGCCGAGGTTGAAGTGGCGTGGATGGACCTGGCCGGTAAAACCCGTCGCGAACGCTTTGACGGGTTGTGGGCAACTTGCGTGCAGCACGAGATTGACCATCTGGATGGCAGGCTGTTCATCGATTATCTGAAACCGCTGCGACGCCAGATGATCACCCGTAAGATGCAAAAGCTGAAACGCGAAATGGCGCGGGCCTGAACCCGTGCCGGTGCGCACCCTATGCTTTGACGGGGATCCTGTGCTTCGCGGTATCGCGGCACCGGTTTTGCAGTTTGGTGCTGACCTGGATGTACTGGTCACTGATTTGTTCGCAACGATGTATGACAGCAAGGGGCGCGGGTTGGCAGCACCGCAGGTTGGTGTGTCGCTGCGCGTGTTCGTGACCGACACCGACTGGAAAGAGGCCGCGCCGAGCCCCATGGCATTCGTGAACCCTGAAATTATTGCCACCGCCCCAGAGCAGCATTGCGGCCCCGAGGCGTGCCTGTCGATCCCGGGCCGCACGTTCGATGTCATGCGCTCGGTCTGGGTTGATCTGGGCTGGACCAGCCTTGCCGGGCTTCGGCAGACTGCCCGGTTTCATGGGGTTGGTGCGGTTTGTGTCTGTCACGAATTGGACCATTTGAACGGTATTCTGATCACCGAAAGCGGGACTGAAATATGACGCATCGTCCCTATGTGATGTGGCCGCATCCGGTGCTGCGCACCCTCGCAGCGCCTGTGGATGCCGTGACTGATGACATCCGCGCGATCTGGGATGAGATGATCATTGCGATGGACACGATGCCGGGCGTTGGTCTGGCCGCACCGCAACTGGGGATTGGCTTGGCGTTGGCTGTTGTCGATGCATCCGAGGCGCGGGGGCAGGCGGTGCGCATGGCGAACCCTGTTGTCCTTCACGCCAGTGCCATGTTGCGCGATCATGAGGAAGGGTCGCCCAATCTAGCCGGTGTCTGGGCCAGGGTCAGCCGCCCGCGCGCGGTGACGGTGCGGTTTCTGAACGCCGGTGGCGTGACAGAGGAACGGGATTTTGTCGGGCTTTGGGCCACGTCGGTGCAGCATCAGATCGACCATCTGGCGGGGCGGATGTTTTTTGACAGGCTGGGGCGGGTCAAGCGCGATATGCTGATCAAGAAGGCACGCAAACTGCACCGTTAGAGCGTGGGATTGGCCGGCCCTCCGGGGGGAGTTTTTTGGCCAAGATGAAGCAGGGGAGCTTTGATGATGCGGCTGGTCTTTATGGGAACGCCAGATTTTTCGGTGCCGGTGCTGGATGCGCTGGTGGCCGCAGGGCACGAGGTTGTGGCGGTTTATTGCCAGCCGCCCCGGCCCGCTGGGCGCGGCAAGAAGGACCGCCCGAGCCCCGTTCAGCTGCGTGCCGAAGCGCTGGGTCTGCCGGTGCGCTGCCCGGTGTCGTTGAAAGGGGCCGAAGCGCAGGCGGATTTTGCGGGGCTGAGGGCGGATGTGGCGGTGGTTGTGGCCTATGGGTTGATCTTGCCGCAGGCGGTGCTGGATGCGCCGCAACACGGCTGTCTGAATATTCATGCGTCACTGTTGCCGCGTTGGCGGGGGGCCGCGCCGATCCATCGCGCGGTGATGGCGGGGGATACGCAGACCGGCGTTTGCATCATGCAGATGGAGGCCGGTCTGGATACTGGGGCTGTGCTGTTGCGCGAAGCGACGGATATTGGCCCCGAAGAGACGACCGGCGATCTGCATGACCGGTTGTCGGCCATGGGCGCCCGTCTGGTGGTTGTGGCGCTGGATCGGTTGTCTGACCTGATGCCGCAACCGCAGCCTGATGATGGCGTGACCTATGCCGCCAAAATAGACAAGGCCGAGGCGCGGGTTAACTGGACACAACCGGCGATGCAGGTGGACCGGCTGATCCGGGGGCTGTCGCCCTTTCCCGGTGCGTGGTGCGTTGTCGCGGGTGAGCGTGTGAAGCTGCTGCGGTCGCGTTTGGTGGATGGGGCCGGTGCGCCGGGTCAGGTGCTGGGTGGCTTTACCATCGCCAGTGGGAATGGCGCTGTTGAAATCACGCAGGTGCAGCGCGCGGGCAAAAGGCCGATGGAAGCGTCCGAGGCATTGCGCGGCCTGAACTTGCCGTCGATGCTGGATGGTGATTGATCCGCCGCGCAGTCATAGATAGGATCGCGCTGTGGCGATGGCGTCGTCGCGCATTTCCCTGTTTTCCATGTCCTGAACGCCGGGACCTTTTTCAAAAGGGTCTGACATGACTGCACGTCTGCAATTCTATCGTTTTCATCAGGGTGACAAGGTTTTGCCCTTTGCCGCGTCGGAATATGATGCGCGTCTGGCTGGCCTGCGGGCGATTATGGCCGACAAGGGGATCGAGGCTGTCGTTTTCACCTCGATGCATAATATCGCCTATTATGCGGGTTTCCTTTATTGCAGTTTTGGTCGCCCTTACGGGCTTGTGGTGACACCGACCGAAAGCGTGACGATTTCGGCGGGCATTGATGCTGCCCAGCCTTGGCGCCGGTCGCATGGCGACAATATAACCTATACCGACTGGCAGCGCGGCAATTACTGGCGCGCGATCCGGTCGGTGACGGGGCTGGGCAAGGTGATTGGTTACGAATCCGATCACATGACCGTTGCCACCCGCATGGCCCTGCGTGACGATTTGCAACCGGCCCGGTTGGTGGATGTTGCAGCGCAGACCATGACGCAGCGGATGCATAAATCGCCAGCCGAACTGGACCTGATCCGCGCCGGTGCGGCGGTGGCCGATGTGGGTGGCTACGCCATGCGCGACGCCATCAAGCCCGGCGTGCGCGAAATTGACGTGGCCATGGCGGGCCGTGATGCGATGGAGCTGGAAATTGCGAAACGCTTTCCCGGTGCCGAATATCGCGATACTTGGGTCTGGTTCCAATCCGGTATCAACACCGATGGGGCGCATAACCCGGTCACGTCGCGGGTGCTTGAACACGGCGATATCCTGTCGCTGAACGCATTCCCGATGATCAGCGGCTATTACACAGCCTTGGAACGCACTTTGTTCGTGGGCGCGGTGGATAATGCATCGCGCGCGATCTGGGAAGCAAACGTCGCTGCCCATGAATACGGTATGTCCTTGCTGGTGCCGGGGGCAAAGTGTTCTGATGTCACTGCAAAGATCAACGCGTTTTTCGAGGCGCGTGATCTGCTGCAATACCGCACCTTTGGCTATGGCCATTCCTTTGGGGTTCTGTCGCATTACTATGGCCGCGAGGCGGGGCTGGAGCTGCGAGAAGATATCGACACGGTGCTTGAACCCGGCATGGTGATCAGCATGGAGCCGATGCTGACCATTCCCGAGGCGCAGCCGGGGGCGGGTGGATACCGCGAACACGATATCCTGTTCATCACCGCAGAGGGGAACGAGGATGTCACCCGCTATCCTTACGGTCCGGATTTCAACGTTGTGGGGTAATGCGCACCGGGGAACCTGACTTTTCGCGGGTTTATCGGCCTGATTGTCACGTTTTGTCACGTCTGTGCGGGAACCCGCCGGTGCGGGTTTCACCAATCCCCAACAGGGTGTTAAGACAAGATTCGATAAATTGGGGTTTGAATGACAATGGCCACACAGATGACACGGCGCGCTTTTGGAGCGATGATGCTTGGGACTGCGGCGGCTTGCGCGCGCCCGGAGCCTGCGACATTGCCGCCGACGCCTTTGCCGCAAGGTTTCGTTGAAGGTTACGGGCCGATAACCGACGCGGGCTATAATCTGCCCGGTATTCCGTCGCGGTATTTGCGCGGCGTCAATCGCCGCATGTCGGGAATTTATAATGGTGAGGCGCCGCCAAATTCGATTGACGTCGATCCTTACGCAAAGTTTCTGTATCATGTTCGCGCTGATGGCACTGCGACCCGATACCCTGTTGGCGTGGGGCGCGCAGGCAAATCTATCCGTGGGACGGCGACGATCAGGCTGAAACGTGAATGGCCCGGCTGGACACCCACCCAGAACATGTTGCGCACCGAACCGGAGGTTTACGAACCTTTTCGTGCTGGCGTACCCGGTGGTTTGCGCAGCCCATTGGGCGCGCGGGCGCTGTATCTGTATCGGGGCAACCGTGACACCTATTACCGGATCCATGGCACCAATGATCTGGGATCGATCGGAAATTCCGGCTCTGCGGGATGTATTCGCATGTTCAACCAGGATGTGATTCACCTGTATGATCAGATTGACGTTCCGATGCAGGTGTTGATCCGATCGCCCGAGGAATCGCTGCGTGTTGATCCAGAAAACTATGAACGCGGGGTCGAATTGCCCCCCATGATCATCCCCGCCGAGGATTTGTTAGGCCCGGAGGCTGTTGCCAATGACAGTGGACCGACTATTGATGAGGCTTAGACTGACAACAAAGGGGCGCGGATGTGTAAAATCTCAACCACGCCCTTGTTTCGTTTAACGCGTTTTCCCGCTGTATTGCTGTTGACCGGTGCATTACACGCACGAATGGGGAAATGAAACGTCGTCGCAAGAATGATACGATGTCGATATCGTTGATCATGTGACGGTGTCTGCCTGATCGTTCGAGCGGCGTATTTCATGTCAATCCGGGTTGTTTTGCCCTATATCTTTGTTGATCAAGATGAATTGAGGGTCAGTTATGCGTCGTTTTAAAATCATTGTCCGCGTTACGGCTGCGTTGATTGTCGGTGCGTTCTTTCACTATGTTTTACCGCAGCATGATGTGGTGCAAGTCACCTCGACTGAGGTGATACGCACTGATTTCAGCCCCTACAACAGATTGTTTTATGCGCAGGGCGATAGCGGGGGTGCCCAGCAGCCAACACGTGATTTGCGGTTGATCAATACCAACAAGCGCAAGACGTTTCTTTTGGGTTTTGTGCCGCGCGACAGCACGGCCGTGATGGTCTACCGCAACGAGGATACCGGTTGGATCTGGCCGCCGTATTTCAAATTCGACAGTTCCGACTTGCAGGCCGAAGCCGCAAACATCGCCCGTGGCGAAGACTGGGCAGTAATCACCCATTACGGCTGGCGTATTCGCTGGGCCAGCATTTATCCCAATGCGGTCAGTTTGCGCACTGTGTCAGGGCCCGATGTGACGATCATCCCTTGGTTCAATATAGGGTTCTTCATCTTTTTGATGATCGCCATCGTGTTCCTGCGCCGGATGTGGCGCCAATTTCGCGAAGGCACGGTTGACCCGATGCTGGACAGTGCAGGCCACCAACTGGATGAAGCACAGGCCGGAATTGCCGCGCGCAAGGGCCGGTTGGCGCGGTGGATTGAGAGTTGGCGGAAATAATGCGCCAAAGGCGCATTGTGGCGCTGATCTGATCGGGTGGGGGTTTTGCCCCGCCCCTTTTCCCCCACTCAGAAGATTAATACGCGGAAGAAGCTTAGGCGCCGTAAGGGATCCAGATGTTTTTTACTTCGGTTGCGGCGGACAGATAGGCCTGGGTGTCTGGTGTTACAGCCATACCGTTGTTCACCCATGTGCGTTTGAGGTTGCCTGCGCTTGCCATTTCGATAGCCGAGGAAATATCGCTGGAAGAAAATGACCAGACCGCATCAATATCCATGTGGCTGGCCAATGGCGCGGCCAGTTCCATGTGGTTACCAGTCAGGATGTTGACCACGCCGCCGGGCACGTCGGATGTTTCCAGCACCTGGATGAAATCTGTCGCTGCCAAGGGGAAGGGTTCGCTGGCAATCAGGATACAGCGGTTGCCCATGGCGATGGCCGGGGCCATGGCGTTGATCAGCCCTGCCAATGGTGCGGCTTCATCGCAAAATACGCCGATCGTGCCGACGGGTTCCTTCATCGCGAGGGCGACACCCCGGATTGGCACGCCATGGACCTGCCCGTCGTATTTGTCGGCCCAGGCGGCATAGGTGAACAGGGTGCGGATGCAGGTTTCAACCTCATCGGCGCCGGATTTTCCGCCGGTCATCGTGTTGATGCGTTTGGCAAATTCATCTTCTCGCGCAGACAGGTTTTCTGCGATGTAATACAGAATCTGTGCGCGCAGATGGCCGGTGGTTTTCGACCAGCCCTTGGCGGCATTGCAGGCTTCGACTGCATTGCGGATATCCTTGCGGTTGGCCGCTGATACATGGCCCAAGAGCTTGCCCTTGGGGGTAAAGACCGGGGTGGAATAGCCACCATCGGGCCGCGCCTGTTTGCCGCCGATATAGAGTTTTGCAGTGCGGTCCAGCGGGTCGGCGGGGTGCCCGTCATCTGTGCTGAAAGCGGCGATTTTCTTGAGAGCCTTGGCTGTGCCTTTGGGTCGGGTATAGCCTGTCAGCCCTTCCCAGCCGCCTTCGCGGCCAAAGCCGCTTTCGCGCACGCCACCGAAACCGGCGGCGGCGTCCATCATGTTGGTGCCGTTGATCCAGACGATCCCAGCCGCCAGTTTCGGCGCGATATCCAGCGCAAGGTTGATGTTTTCCGACCAGACAGATGCGGCCAGCCCGTAACGGCTGTTGTTGGCGATTTCGACCGCCTCTGCAGGGGTGCGAAAGGTTGTGGCGGCCAGCACGGGGCCAAAGATTTCTTCCTGCATCAGATGCGATGCGGGCGATAGGCCGGTGATCAGCGTGGGGGGGTAAAAGCAGCCTTCGGGTGCCTTGGTCTGATAGATGTTGCCTTCGGTGTTGTCGCTGACCATCTTCGTGATCTGCGCCAATTGGATCGGGTCCACGATGGCGCCCATGTCGATGCATTTGTCCAGCGGGTCACCGATGCGCAACCCGTCCATTCGCGCCCTCAGCTTGGTGTAGAACCGATCGCTGATGCCTTCTTGCACCAGTAGTCGCGAACCCGCGCAACAGACCTGACCCTGATTGAACCAGATCGCATCGACAAGGCCCTCGACCGCCGAGTCAATGTCGGCGTCGTCGCACACGATATAGGGGGATTTGCCCCCCAGTTCGAGCGATAGCGCCTTGCCGGACCCTGCGGTCGCTTCGCGGATCTTGCGCCCGACCTCGGTTGATCCGGTAAAGGCGATTTTGTCCACATCCGCAGTGACCAGTGCCGCGCCGGTTTCGCCGTCGCCGGTGACGATGTTGATAACGCCGGGGGGCACGCCGGCCTGTGTGCAGATATCGGCAAAGACCATCGCGGTCAGTGGGGTGTATTCGGCGGGTTTCAGCACGACAGTGTTGCCCATGGCCAAGGCGGGCGCGATTTTCCATGCCAGCATCAGCAGGGGGAAGTTCCACGGGATGATCTGGCCGCAAACCCCCAAGGCTTCGCGGTCGGGCAGTGCGTCTTTCATCAACTGCGCCATGCCTGCGTGAAAGTAAAAGTGCCGGATCGCCAACGGCACGTCGATGTCGCGGGATTCGCGGATCGGTTTGCCATTGTCGAGCGTTTCCATCACCGCCAGAAGGCGCGCATGTTTCTGCATCAGCCGCGCGATGGCATATAAAACACGGGCGCGTTTATGGCCGGATTTGGACCAGGCGGGTTGTGCCTTGCGCGCAGCTTTCACAGCCTGGGCGACTTCGTCAGCGGTGCCATTGGTGACACCAGCCAGTTTTTCACCCGTCGCCGGGTTGTTGGTGGCGAAATCGTCGCGCACCACGCCCCATTTGCCGTTGATATAATGGCCTGCAATCCCGCCATGATCGGACAGCCATTGCAGCGCCTCGGCGCTGCTTTCGCGGGCGGGGCCGTATTCCATGGTGTCGAATATTTCCTTGATGGTCATGGGATTATCCAATCGGGTGCCGCCACTGAGCGGAATAGGCGCCTGTGACATGGTGTTCGAGTTGCCGTTCGATGTCGCCCAGCAGCGACGACGCGCCGAAACGCAAAAGATCAGGATGCAGCCAGCGGTCGCCCAGTTCGTCCTTGATCATCGACAAGTAAACCAGCGCATCTTTGGCTTTGCTGATCCCGCCTGCGGGTTTGTAGCCGACGCGTATGCCGGTCCGGTCGTGATAGTCGCGGATCGCGCGGATCATTGTCAGGGTCACGGGCAGGGTGGCGTTGACGGGTTCCTTGCCGGTCGATGTCTTGATGAAATCTGCCCCCGCCATCATGCAGACGAGACTTGCCCGCGCCACATTGCGCAGCGTGCCCAGTTCGCCTGTTGCAAGGATCGCTTTGACGTGGGCATCGCCGCAGGCGGCGCGCATATCACGCATTTCACCATAAAGCGCCTGCCAGTTGCCTGTCAGCACGTGGCGGCGGCTGATCACGATGTCGATTTCCTGCGCACCCGCTTTGACGCTTTCGCCGATTTCGGCAATGCGCAAATGAAACGGCGACAGGCCAGCAGGAAAGCCGGTAGAAACAGCCGCAACGGGAATACCGGAACCTGCCAGCGCATCCACAGCGGTGGCAACCATGTCGTGATAAACGCAGACGGCCCCCGTGGTTAGCCCTTGCATCCCCAATGCCGCCAGCAGATCGGCACGCACGGGTTGACGGGCCTTGGCGCACAGGCGGCGCACACGCCCGGCGCTGTCGTCACCGGACAGGGTGGTCAGGTCGATCAGGCTGATGGCCTTGCACAGCCACGCCGCCTGATGGTCTTTCTTCACGCTGCGCCGCCCCGGCAGGGTCGCTGCGCGCCGTTCGATGGCGGATGTGTTGGCCTGCACTGCCATGATCCAATCAAGATCAAGCGGCGTGCCGTTGTTGCGCGGGTCTTGCACTTGCGGCAATTGCGTGGGGGAAAGCGTTGTCTGCAAGGCAGCCTCCTGCGGTTAGGGGCAAATTGCCATTTTGCGCTTGCATTGGCAAGCGATGCCGTCAGGTCGGCTGCACGATCTGGCGCTGGAATTTCTGCCGGTATTGCAGCGGTGTCAGGCTGTGGGCGGCGCGGAACAGTTTGTGAAAATGCGACATGTTCGGAATGCCACACTCTGCCGCAATCTGCGCAACCGGGTCGGCATCGGTGGTCAGGGCGCGGGCGGCGTGATCCATGCGGATCTGGTTGATGTAGTCGGATGGCGTTTGCGCCAGATATTTGCGCATGCTCCGGCTGACATGTGGGTGTGCCTTGCCGGTCAACGCGACCAATCCGGCAGCCCCATCACGGAACACGGCAGGATCATGTGCCGCGGTGCAGGCTGCGGCCAGCCATGCAGGCATGTCGGGGGGAAAGTTTTGCGCGGTCAGATCGGCGCAAAGCGGCAGCAGGAAAGCTTCAAGCGCAAGGGTGTTACGCTGACTGCGTTCCAGCAGGACAGCCGCGTGGTTCAGCGCAGCCAACTGCCGAATATCGCGGTGGTGTTGCGCCGGTGGGCCGTCTTTCCAGAATAGACGCCCGGCAAGGGCGGGGTGTCGCTGGGCCAGTGATGTGACGATCTGTGGATGAATACACAGCGACACGATCAACGCCTGTTCGCCGCGCCCTTGCACGGCGTGGGCTTGCCCGGGTCGCAGGAAAATGACGCTGCCTTCGTCCAGTGTTGTGCTGCCGTTGGGCAAATGATGCTGAACCTTGCCGTTCTGCACCCAGAAAAGCTCGTAAAAGTCGTGATCGTGCAGCGCCTTGGGCCGCGCGGGCGTCAGTGTGGCGCGGGTCAGATGGACCTGCGCGCCGTTTTGCAGGATGTCGTGGTGAAAAAGTGTTTTGCCCATAAGTCAAAATACCACAGAATTTTCTGCATCGCAGCATTTTTCGTCATGCCGGATGAAATTTGATCGCGTCGGGTCCGCAGCGACAGCCTGTTGCCGCGTGACAATAGCCCGCCAGCGCGTTAAAGCGCAGGCAAACAAGCAAGAGGTGTGCTCATGTCCTTTGATCGTTCCATCAAGATTGCGCCGTCGATCCTGTCGGCTGATTTCGCCAATTTTGGCGCGGAATGCGCAGCAATCGAGGCGCAGGGCGCTGACTGGGTGCACGTGGATGTGATGGACGGGCATTTCGTGCCCAACATCACCTTTGGTCCGGCGATGTGCGCGGCGATCCGGCCCCATATCAAGGGCGTGATGGATGTGCATCTGATGATTTCGCCCGTCGATCCCTTTATCGATGCCTTTGCGCAGGCCGGTGCCGATATCATCACCGCCCATGTCGAGGCGGGACCGCATATTCACCGGACCTTGCAGGCGATCCGCGCCGTTGGGGCCAAGGCCGGTGTCGCGCTGAACCCCGGCACCCCTGCCGGTGCAGTTGAAGAATTGCTGGATATGGTTGATCTGGTCTGCGTGATGACGGTGAATCCCGGTTTTGGCGGGCAAAAGTTTATCGACATGACCGGCAAGGTGCGCACCTTGCGCAGCATGATTGGCGACCGCCCCATCCATATTGAAATTGACGGCGGTGTAGATCCTGTGACTGCGCCGATGGTCGCGGCTGCGGGCGCGGATGTGCTGGTGGCCGGATCGGCTGTCTTTCGCGGCGGGTCCGTCAGTGATCCAGCCCCATATGGCGCGAATATCCGCGCAATTCGTGACGCGGCAGCAGGCTGAGCTGTAATAGGGGGCTGCCCCCCAGCGGATATTCATGCGCGGAAAACGCGGGTTTTGGGGGCGTCAGTCTGTCAAAAGAGACAAGGGGCCGGTATGTTCAAGATAGGCAAAGCCGTTACCCGGCAAGTGGAGGTCTTGCCCCGTCAGTGTGGCGTTCTGCGGGCCGGTTAATGTGGCCGTGTCGTCAAGATGGATGCGCTGATCGTCCTTGGACAGGTTGAAAATGCAGGTCAGGGTTTGCGTTTCAGCGGTGCGTGTAAAGGCCAGCAGCGGGTCAGGCAGGTCGATGAACCGTGTCTTGCCGCGCGTCAGCGCCGCGCTGGCTTTGCGAAAGGCAATTACCTTGCGATAGAAATGCAGGATGCTGTGTTCCGCAGCATCCAGCGTATCGACGGCGCGCATGATTTGCGGGGCTTTCACGGGCAGCCACGGCGTGCCGATGCTGAAACCTGCATGGGATGCATCCCTTTCCCAGACCATCGGGGTGCGGCAGCCGTCACGCCCCTTGACCGCAGGCCAGAACCGCAGCGCGGGCGGGTCGGTCAGTTCGTCATAGGTGAGTTCGGTTTCGATCTGGCCCAGTTCCTCGCCCTGATAGATGCCGATCGTGCCTTCAAAGGCCATCAGCATCGCGCAGGACAGGCGCGCCATATGGTCATCCGATACCGCGTGGTCGGCCCAGCGGCTGACATGGCGGGGCACGTCATGGTTCGAAAACGACCATTTCGGGTGCCCGTCGGGCGCGCCTTGCTGGAATCCTTCGATGCAACTGCGAAAATGGTCGGGGCTGTAATCCGGCCCAAGCATGGCAAAGCTGTAGGCCATATGCAGCCGGTTGGTTCCGGCGGTGTAGTCGCCCATGATGCGGATGGATTTGCCGCCCATTTCGCCCACTTCGCCGACCATCATGATGTTGTCATAGCGGTCGGTCAGCGCGCGCAGCTTTTCCAGAAAGCCAAGGTTTTCAGGACGCGTTTTATTATAAAGATTTTCCTGCATCCCATAAAGATCGGTCGCCATGACCTGTGGCCGCGTTTGTGCAGGCGGGTTCGACCGCAGTTTCTGATCGTGGAAATAATAGTTCACGGTATCCAGCCGAAACCCGTCCAGCCCGCGATCAAGCCAGAATTTGCAGGTGTCGAGGATTGCATTCACAACATCGGGGTTATGGAAATTCAGGTCGGGCTGGCTGGCCAGAAAATGGTGCAGGTAATATTGCCCGCGCTGGGGGTCGAATTCCCATGCCGGCCCGCCGAAATGGCTGTGCCAGTTGGTGGGGGGGGATCCATCGGGCAAGGGATCGGCCCAGACATACCAGTCCGATTTGGCGTTGTCGCGGCTTAGCCGGGATTGTGTGAACCACGGGTGCTGGTCGGATGTGTGCGACAGCACCTGATCGGTAATGACTTTCAACCCCAGTTCGTGCGCCCGCGCGATCAGGGCGTCGAAATCATCCAGCGTGCCGAACAGCGGGTCGATATCGGTGTAATCAGACACGTCATAGCCCATGTCCTTTTGCGGAGAGGGAAAGATCGGTGACAGCCAGATGCAATCCACGCCCAGCGATGCCACATGATCCAACCGCCGTGTGATCCCTTTCAGGTCGCCGATGCCGTCGCCGTTGTCGTCCTGAAACGACCGGGGGTAAATCTGGTAGATTACGGCGTCACGCCACCATTCGCGCATCCTGCGGCTCCCTTGGGTTTTGTTGACGCTAACAAATGGGGCGGTGGATGGAAGGGGGAACCCAAGGGGAAGATGGGTGAAATCACCCATCCTACGATCCGGCGCGATACCAAGCGGCAATTTTTGCACGGTCCTCGGGCGGGATGTCGGTAATATTGGCGGGGGGCATGGCGTGGCTGATCCCTGCTTGCAGGTAGATTTGCCGGGCGTATTTGGCCACGTCACTTTCGGTTTCCAGAAATACGCCCTTGGGGGCCCGGTGCATCCCGTCCCAAACGGGTTCGCGGGCGTGGCACATAGAGCAGCGCCCGGTCACGATCTGGTGTGCATCTTCGAACCCGTTTGCGCTGGCGAAACGTT
This sequence comes from Yoonia sp., assembly GCF_014859355.1. Classification (GTDB taxonomy): domain Bacteria; phylum Pseudomonadota; class Alphaproteobacteria; order Rhodobacterales; family Rhodobacteraceae; genus Yoonia. The sequence continues at coordinate 50,409 of NZ_JACUUJ010000005.1, forward strand.
GTTCATAGGGGGTCAGCACGCGGGCCTCGGCTTCCTCGTATGTGTCATGGCCCGGCACGGTGGACAGCCATGCGATCACGATGAACAGGATGACGGTAATCGCCCATGTCCAGGTTGGTTTACCTTTGCGGGCGTGCATGGAGTTGAAGTAGTGCCGGATCGTAACCCCCATCAGGAACACCAGTGCGGCAATGATCCACGCGTATTGCGTGCCGAAGGCCAGCGGGTAGTGGTTGGACAGCATCAGGAAAATGACCGGCAGCGTAAGGTAGTTATTATGCGTTGACCGCAGTTTGGCGATTTTCCCGTATTTCGGGTCGGGCGTGCGTCCGGCCTTGAGGTCGGCCACCACGATGCGCTGGTTCGGCATGATGATGAAAAACACATTGGCCGTCATGATCGTGGCGGTGAACGCCCCAAGGTGCAGCAGGGCGGCGCGGCCTGTGAAAACCTGGTTATAGCCCCAAGACATCGCCACCAGCAGGATGAACAAAAGCAGCATCAGCGTGGTCGGCTGGTTGCCAAGCGGCGATTTGCACAGCTGGTCATAGATGATCCAGCCCACGGTTAATGATGCCGCCGAGATCAGGATACCCTGCCAGATCGCCAGATCCGCTTTGGCCGGGTCGATCAGATACAATTCCGCCCCGGCCCAATACACGATGGCAAGCATGGCCGCACCGGACAGCCATGTCCAATAGCTTTCCCATTTGAACCAAGTCAGGTGTTCGGGCATCGCCGCAGGCGCCACCAGATATTTCTGGATATGATAAAAGCCACCGCCATGAACCTGCCATTCCTCGCCATCGGCAGGCCCGTCGATGTGGCGGTTCAGCGACAGATCAAGTGCGATGAAATAGAACGATGACCCGATCCATGCGATCGCCGTGATCACATGCAGCCAGCGCACCGCAAAGGCCAGCCAGTCCCATAAAATTGCGATATCATGCATGTCGGTCCCCCTTTGCCGAACAGTCTAGCCAGCGACAGTGTTGCCTTGTATTCCCTGATATTGCCAAGCTCTCTCAAAAAAAGCGGAACAATGTCTTATCTTGATAACATCAAAACCTTTGTGCGCGTTTACGAGTTGGGGTCAATGTCTGCGGCAGGCCGTGATCTGCGGATTTCGCCTGCGGTCACATCAGCGCGGATTTCCCAGCTTGAGGATCATTTGTCGGTCCGTCTGTTCCAGCGCACGACCCGCAGCCTGACACCCACGGCGCAGGGCAAGGCGTTTTATGGCGGGGCGTGCAGCGTGCTGGATTCCGTCGCCTATGCCGAGGCGCAGGTGATGGACCTGACCGAAAACCCCAAGGGGCAGTTGCATGTCGCCGCCCCCTTGGGCGTGGGGCGGCGATTAATCGCACCGCATGTACCTGATTTTGCGGCGAAATATCCGCTGATCGACGTGCGCCTGCGGCTGACAGATCGCAACGTGGATCTGACCGCCGAAGGGTTGGATGTGGCGTTTCACCTTGGCCAGCCTGCCGACAGCAACCTGCGGATCCGCAAGATCGCTGATGTGGCGCGCGTGCTGGTCGCCGCACCTGATTATCTGGTGCGGCGCGGGCATCCTATGGATGGGGCGGCACTGGTGCGCGACAAGCATGAATGCCTGAACCTGCGGTTTCCCGGTGCGCAGGAATTCCAGTGGTTGTTGCACACCCCCGATGGCCCGCAGCGGTTTCGTGTGACGGGCAGACTGGAAAGCGACGATGGCGACGTGCTGACCGATTGGGCGCTGGCAGGGCAGGGCGTGGCGATGAAACCACTTTTCGAAGTGGCAGAGCATCTGGCATCCGGCGCGCTGATCGTCGTGGCGGCTGCAACCCCGCCGACGCCCGTGCAAATGGCCTGTCTTTACACGCATAGGCGGCATCAGGACCCCAAGACGCGGTTGTTCATGGAGTTCATGATCGCCCGGATCAATGATGCCGTGCGATCTGCCGAAAGTGCTTCGTGATTTATTTGAAAAACACGGCGATTGTTTTGCAATAGCTTTGTAACAAACAGGAGACACCCTCGTGCAAAGATATCCGCGTGACATGATTGGCCACGGTGCCACCCCGCCTGATCCGGCTTGGCCCGGTGGCGCGCGGATCGCCGTGCAGATCGTGTTGAACTACGAAGAAGGCGGCGAAAATAACATCCTGCACGGCGATGCCGCGTCAGAGGCGTTTCTGTCCGAAATCGTGGGGGCCGCCGCATGGCCCGGCCAGCGGCACTGGAACATGGAAAGCATCTACGAATACGGGGCGCGTGCGGGTTTCTGGCGCTTGCATCGTCTGATGTCTGAACTGCCGGTCACGGTTTACGGCGTGGCCACAGCGCTGGCACGGTCGCCCGAACAGGTGGCCGCGATGAAAGATGCGGATTGGGAAATCGCCAGCCATGGTCTGAAATGGATCGAATACAAAGACGCGCCCGAGGATCTGGAACGCGCCCATATGGCAGAGGCGATTCGCCTGCATGCCGAGGTCGTGGGCGCGCCCCCGCGCGGCTGGTATACGGGGCGTTGTTCGGTGAATACCGTGCGGCTGGCAGCTGAAACCGGCCAGTTTGCCTATGTCGCAGATACCTATGCCGATGATCTGCCCTATTGGTCCGAATTTGGCTGTCACGACCAGCTGATCGTGCCTTATACGCTGGATGCCAACGATATGCGTTTTGCCACGCCGCAGGGGTTCAACGCGGGGGGCCAGTTTTTCGACTACCTGAGGGCCAGTTTCGACGCGCTGTATCGCGAAGGCGGGCGGATGATGTCGATCGGCCTGCATTGCCGTCTGATCGGCCGTCCCGGCCGGGTCGAGGCGCTTCGCCAGTTCATTGAATACGCGCAAGGGCATGACGGTGTGTGGTTCGCGACCCGTGAACAGATTGCCGATCATTGGGCGGCAATGCATCCGCATCAGCGGTTTGATCGCCCGTCGGAGATGGATCATGACGCCTTTGTCGCGGCCTATGGCGGGGTGTTTGAACATTCCGCTTGGATTGCCGACCGCGCACATGGGCTGGAACTGGGCCCTGCGCATGACACCGCCGTGGGGATGCACAATGCGCTGTGCCGCATGTTCCGGTCCGCGTCAGAGCCAGAGCGGCTGGGCGTTCTGACCGCCCACCCCGATCTGGCGGGCAAGCTGGCGGCGGCGAAACGGCTGACAGCGGAAAGCACGGCAGAGCAGGCAAGCGCCGGTCTGGACGCTTTGACCGATGCAGAACGCGCAGAATTTGCGGCGCAGAATGCGGCATATACGGAAAAATTCGGCTTTCCTTTCATCATTGCCGTGCGTGACCATGACAAGGCGTCGATCAAGGCGGCCTTTGCTGCGCGGTTACAGAATGACCGGAATTCAGAGTTTGCCGAAGCCTGCCATCAGGTCGAACGCATCGCGCTGCACCGCCTGAAAGACATGTTGCCAAGATGACCCGCGACATCCGCATATCGCCCCTGACCGCGCAGGCCTTTGCGCCCTTTGGCGATGTGCTGAACTGCGCGGGCGACCCTGACAAGATCATTAATGCAGGGCTGTGTGGCCGGTTTCATGACCGCGCCAAGGTCGATGTGGGCGACGGGCGTGTGGGCATCAGCCTGTTCCGGTCGGAATTGCGGCGCCTGCCTTACCTGCTGGATATGGTCGAACGGCATCCTGAAGGATCGCAGGCGTTTATCCCGATGAGCATGGAGCCGTTTCTGGTGGTGGTTGCTGACGACGATCTGCGCCCGCAGGCGTTTATCACCGCACCGGGCGAGGCGATCAATTTCCACCGCGGCGTCTGGCACGGTGTGCTGACGCCGCTGTCAGGGCCGGGGCTGTTCGCCGTAATTGACCGGATTGGCGAAGGACCGAACCTGCAGGAACATCATTTCGACACACCCTACAGGGTGATTAACGACGACTGACCGGCAAAAGACCGGCACAACAACAGGGGACAAGACCATGAGTAACGCCAGCATTGGCACGCCGGAGCAGCTTCGTGATCCGAATTATTTTCCGGGGGTCGTTCGCGCGGTCCCCTTGGGCATTCAGCATGTGCTGGCGATGTTCGTATCCAACGTGACACCTGCGATCATCATCGCAGGGGCGGCCGGTTTCGGTTTCGGGTCGGATCAGGGCGCGCTGGGCTTTCCCGACATGACCTATCTGATCCAGATGTCGATGTTGTTTGCCGGTATCGCCACCCTGTTCCAGACCATCGGCATGGGGCCTGTTGGCGCGCGCCTGCCGATTGTGCAGGGCACGTCATTTGCCTTTATCCCAATCATGATCCCGTTGGTCGCCGGCAAGGGGCCAGAGGCGATGGGCGCGCTGTTGACAGGCGTTCTGTTGGGCGGAATTTTTCACGCCCTGCTGGGCACGGTAATTGGCAAGATCCGCTTTGCGCTGCCGCCGCTGGTCACCGGCTTGGTGGTCACGATGATTGGTCTGGCGCTGGTTAAGGTGGGCATTGAATATGCCGCTGGCGGGGTGCCTGCCAAGACGTTCAACAACCCCGAATACGGGTCTTGGATGAACTGGTCTGCCGCCTTGGTCGTGGTCTTTGTCACGCTGGGGCTTAAATTCTTTACGCATGGGATGCTGTCGGTGTCGGCTGTGCTGGTCGGGATCATCGTGGGCTATTTCTATGCGCTGTTCATTACGCCGATTTTTTGGGAAACGCCGGTGCAAACCACGGCTTTTGTCGCCCAGCAATGGAACAACGCGGCATGGTTCATGGTGCCGACGCCGTTTAAATACGGGTTCGAATTTACGTTTGCGGCATTGGTTGGTTTTTGTCTGATGGCATTTGTTTCTGCAGTTGAAACCGTAGGCGACGTGTCGGGAATTACCAAGGGCGGCGCGGGCCGCGAGGCGACCGACAAGGAGATTCAGGGCGCGACCTATGCGGACGGTTTCGGCACAGCGATTGGCGGGATCTTTGGCGGTCTGCCCAATACCTCGTTCAGCCAGAACGTCGGGTTGATCGCCATGACCGGCGTGATGAGCCGCCATGTGGTGACCATCGGCGCGATTTTCCTGATCCTGTGCGGGTTGATCCCAAAGGTTGGCGGAATCGTGCGCGCCATGCCGATCGAGGTGCTGGGCGGCGGTGTGATCGTGATGTTCGGCATGGTTGTCGCGGCGGGTGTGTCGATGCTGTCTGATGTGACATGGAATAAGCGGAACATGGTGATCTTTGCGATTGCCCTGTCAATTGGTCTGGGCCTGCAACTTGAGGTGCTGAACCTTGCGCCGGATGCGCCAAACGCGCTGCAATTTTTGCCCGACGGGCTGCGGGTGCTGGCGGCGTCGGGTATTTTGCCTGCGGCGGTGATTGCGATCATCCTGAACCTGATCCTGCCAGAGGATATCGACGGTGCGGGCGAAATCTCGGGCGGGCATGCCAGCCGCAAGTAACAGGTGATCCGCCACTGATCGGAATGAATGCTGGCCGTCTTGCGGCCAGCATTTTTTGTTATGAAGGGTCCGTGACTGTCAGGCCCAGCACCCGCCATACCTGTATGCCCCCACGATAATAGGAAATGCGTTCGGCCGGGTACCCTGCGCCGATCATGTTGCGGATCGCGGTGGGTGACTGGCCGCACCAGATGCCGTTGCAGAACAGCGCGACCTCTTTCGCATCGGTGCAATCCCAGCCGTCGAAATCAGCCTCGCAGCCCAGTTGGGCCAGTTTATCCAGAATAAAGGTATAGGGGATGTTCACCGATCCGGGAATCGTGCCGCCAGCAAACCAATCCGGTGTGCGGCTGTCCAAAACTATCGCGTCGGGGTCTTGCAGCATTTCGATCAGTTCGATTTCCCCGATGGTTTTCACGCCCTCGGCGGGTGTCATGGGCTGGATGCAGAAATTGGGGCAGGGCCGTGATGTGCGCGCCCATTCACCGGTCACTTCGTTGTCGGTGTCCTGTATGCGCGCGATGGTGACCGGCCCGTTCGGGGTTTCGACCGTGGCCGATGGCATGTCGCTGGTGATGCCCACCTTGGTTTCGGCAAATGCGGTGCCTGCGGCAAGTGTCACTGCGATGGTCAGGGCAAGGGTTTTCATGATGGTCTCCTCTCTTGGCATTTGTGCCGCAAGAGCAACCTAACCGCGCATAGCCGCCGCGTCATTGATCAATAACAAGTTCATCATGTTGCGCAGGGGCCAGTTGCATGAACCCCTGCGCACATATTGCGTCGCGGCTTTAGAAATCCACCTTTGTCGCGACGCCTTTTGCAATCGCCAGATCAACGATAGAGGATGCAACGGCAAGGTCTTGCAGCCCAACGCCGGTGCCATCGAACAGAGTGATTTCATCGGCAGTGCTGCGGCCCGGATGGGTGCCGTTGATGACCGCGCCGATTTCGGTGATATCGCCCTGTGTGATCAAGCCCGCTGCGATGGCGTGCTGCGCCTCGCCAATCGTGATGGATTGCGCAATTTCATCGGTAAAGACCGTGGCGCGCGCCAGCAATGCCGCCGCGACTTCTTGTTTTCCCTTGGTGTCCGTGCCCATGCAGGCAATATGCGTGCCGGGGCGCACGTGTGTGTCCATCAGCGATGGGGCAAAGGCCGAAGTGATGGAAATGATAACATCCGCCTGCGCGCCCAGTTCTTCCAGGCTGACAGCCTCGAACGGGATGTTCAGTTCAGCGGCGACATCGGCCAGACGCGGCAGCATGTCGGGGTGATAGTTCCAGCCGATGATTTTTTCGAAATCGCGCTGTTCGACAGCGGCGCGCAACTGGAACACCGATTGGTGGCCCGCACCGATCATGCCCAGCACTTTCGCGTCCTTGCGCGCCAGATGGTTGATCGACACTGACGATGCCGCCGCCGTGCGCAGCGCGGTCAACAGGTTGCCGCCGACCATCGCCTTGACCATGCCGGTGTCGGGATCGAACAGGAAAACCGTTGACTGGTGGTTGATCTGGCCATGTTTTTCAAGGTTGTTCGGCCAATACCCGCCCGCCTTGAGGCCAAGCGCCATCCCGGATTTGTCAAAACCACCCTTGAAGCCATAAAGCGCGTCCTCATAGCCGATGGCCTCGCGGATGACGGGAAAGTTGTAGGCGTTGCCCTTGGACATGGACGCGAACACCTGTTCGACGGCACTATAGGCGTCGGCACGGGTCAGCAGGCCTGCGATTTCTTTTTCGGGAACGATAATCATGTCTTGGTCCTTGTTGGAAAAACGGGCCGGCCCAGCAGGCCGACCCTTTTTTAACCGGCAAAATTCACTGCCGGGCGTGTCAAATTTCTAGAAATTTGAACGCGCGATCAGTAAGCCTTGCCGCGGGCCGACACGGGCCACAGCACTTCGACCTTGCCGTTCCGCACGCCGACATACCAGTCATGCACGTTGCATGTCGGGTCGCAGTGACCAGGGACCAGTTTCAACTTGTCATTGACCTTGAGCACGCCCTTGGGGTCGGCTACCACGCCATGTTCGTCGGAACATTTGATGTATTCCACATCGTCGCGGCCATAGATCGTAGGCAGGCCGCTGTCCACCGACTGCGCCTTGAGACCCGCATCGACGATGGCCTTGTCCGCCTTGGCGTGGCTCATGACGGATGTCAGGATGAACAGCGCATTTTCCCATTCGCCCTTGTCAATCCGGTTGCCGTCCTTGTCGCGAATGCGGCCATAATCGGCATCCATGAACGCATAAGACCCGCATTGCAGTTCGTTGAACACGCCTGATGCGCTTTCGAAATAATACGATCCCGTGCCACCGCCGCCGACGATATCGGATTCAATCCCTTCGGCTTTCAGCATTTTCAGCGTTTCGGCGACCTGATCAATGGCCACTTGCGTCTTGGCCTGCCGTTCCTCGTAGGAATCAAGGTGCTGCATCGCGCCTTGATAGGCTTGAATGCCGGCATATTTCAGGCCCGGCGCGGCCTCGATTGCCTTGGCAAGGTCCACGACGGGCTGACCATACTGCACACCACAACGGCCCGCGCCCACGTCGATTTCCACCAGACATTCGATCTGTGTGCCATGTTTTTGCGCGGCAGCGGACAGATCTGCGATATTGGCCATGTCATCGACACAACAGATCGCGCGCGCACCCAGTTTGGGGATGCGAGCCAAGCGGTCAATTTTCTGCGGATCGCGCACCTGATTGGACACCAGCACATCCTTGATGCCGCCACGGGCAAACACCTCGGCTTCTGATACCTTCTGGCAGCACACGCCGCATGACCCGCCAAGTTTTTCCTGCAACAGGGCCACATCGACGGATTTGTGCATCTTGCCGTGGACCCGGTGGCGCATGCCGTGCGATTTTGCGAAATCGCCCATTTTCTTGATGTTGCGTTCCAGCGCGTCCAGATCCAGCACAAGGCAAGGGGTCTGGATGTCGGCCTCGTCCATGCCGGGCAGGGCGGGGACGTCATAGCCCACTTCGAGGTCTTTCAGATTGCTCATGTCGTTCATATCTTTTCTCCCTTAGCCCTGCATCCAGGGCAGTTTATCAAGGTCAACATTGCCGCCGGTGATCACGACACCGACGCGTTTGCCTTTGAAAAATTCAGCATTCTTGATGATTGTGGCCAGCGGCACGGCGCAGCTGGGCTCCATCACGATCTTCATGCGTTCCCATGTCAGTTTCATCGCGTCGATGATTTCTTGTTCCGAGGCGGTGAAAATATCGGTGACGTGGTTGCGGACGAAATGCCATGTCAGATCTTTCAGCGGCACCTTCAACCCGTCGGCAATTGTGACCGGCGCGTCATCGGCGATGATATGCCCGGCCTTGAAACTGCGATAGGCATCATCGGCCTGTTCGGGTTCGGCGGCGATGATCTGCACCTCGGGCGCGATGTTGGACAGGGTCAGGCAGGTCCCCGAAATCATCCCGCCGCCGCCAATAGGGGCGACCATGATATCCACACCGCCGGTCTGTTCCATGAATTCGCGGCTGCATGTGCCTTGCCCTGCGATCACGCGCGGATCGTTATAGGGGTGGACGAAATCACCGCCGGTTTTGGCCTGCACCAGCGCGAAGACTTCCTCGCGCGATGTGGTCGATGGTTCACATTCCGTGATGATCCCGCCATAGCCGCGCACGGCGGCTTTTTTCGCCTCTGGCGCGGTGTGGGGCATGACCACGTTGCAAGGGATACCCCGGCGGCCTGCCGCATAGGACAGTGACAGCGCGTGGTTGCCCGACGAATGGGTGCAAACGCCTTTGGCCGCATCTGCATCGGACAGGCCGAACACTGCGTTCGATGCGCCGCGCACCTTGAACGCCCCCGCCTTTTGAAAGTTTTCACATTTGAAAAACAGTTCCGCACCAGTCAGGTCGTTCAGATAGCTGGAGGTCAGCACCGGCGTGCGGTGGATATAGGGTTTGATCCGTTCGTGTGCTGCGATCACATCATCAAAGGTGGGGATATACATGTCGTTTTGGTCTTTCATTATGCTGCGTCCTCAAGGCGTTGGGCAACGCTGCCGCGATAGTATTCCTGTGCCGCAGCGACGCCAGACCCCAGTTTGATGTTCAATCCAAGATCAACCATGCACATTTCTGCCGTGGCGATCCCCGACAGGGCCATGACATCGGTCATGCTGCCCAGATGCCCGATGCGGAACACTTTGCCAGCGACTTCACCAAGGCCGACGCCAAAGGCGACACCGTATTTGTCTGCGGCATGGGTCACGATACTGGTCGCGTTGAACCCTTCGGGTGTCCGAATTGCGCTGACTGTATCAGAATACAGGTCCGGTGTCGCGGCACAAAGGTGCAGGCCCCATGCATCCACCGCCGCGCGCACGCCGGATGCGATCCGGCTGTGGCGGGCAAAGACGTTTTCCAGCCCTTCGGCCAAAAGGGTTTCGGTCGCCAGCAACAACCCGTTCATCAGCCCCACGGCGGGCGTGTAGGGATAGGCGTTGTTGGCATAGCCCTTGGTCATGTCGTTTATGTCGAAAAAGGTGCGCGGCAGTTGCGCAGTTGTCGTGGCGGCAACCGCCCTTTGACTGAACCCGAGAATGGCGAGACCGGCCGGCAGCATGAACCCCTTCTGGGACCCGGTCACGGCCACATCAACGCCCCATGCATCAAACTGGAAATCCATCGACGCGATGGAACTGACCCCATCGACGAACAGCAGCGCAGGGTGGTTTGCCGCGTCCATGGCGCGGCGCACGGCGGCAATGTCGGATTTCACGCCCGTTGCGGTTTCATTATGGGTCGCCAGCACCGCCTTGATCTTGTGATCTTTGTCAGCGGCCAGCGCGGCTGCATAGCGGTCGGTGGGAATGCCTTGCCCCCATGGGGTTTCGACGATCTGCACGTTCAGCCCGTGACGCTGGCACATGTCGATCCAGCGGTGGCTGAACATGCCGTTGCGGGCGGCCAGAACGGTATCACCCCGCGACAGCGTGTTCGTCAGCGCGGTTTCCCAGCCGCCTGTGCCGGTGGATGGAAAGATGAACACCGCTGCCGTATCGGATTTCAGGATTTTTTGCACATTGGCCCGTGCGGGGTGCAGGATTTTGCCAAACAGCGGTGACCGATGGTCGATCGTGGGCATGTCGCAGGCTTTGCGGATCGCCTCTGGCATATTTGTCGGGCCGGGGATGAAAACCGGATTTTGAAAGCTCATGCGCCTATCCTCCATTAGGTTGAGCGTGTTGTGCCAAAGCCGGTCACGCCATGCAATTTTTTTGAAAAATTATTTCAGATAAACAAATTTCTAGAAATTTGTTTATTGTCAGCAGTTTGTGTTTTTCATAATGTGAAAAATAATTTCAAAAAGGCCAGAAGATGCAGGATGATGTCAAAAGGGGCCGCGGACGCCCCAAGGCGTGGGATGACAAGGCACCCCAGAATACGATCAAGTCACTGGACCGCGCGCTAGAGGTTCTGGTGGCGCTAGGCGACATGCAGGGTGGCACCTTGTCAGAGGTTGCCAGCGCGCTGGATCAATCGCCTGCTACGGTTTACCGGGTGCTGACCACGTTTCAGGGGCGGGGGTTCGTGGATTTTGATGCGCAAAATCAGGTCTGGAACATCGGTGCTGCGGCGTTTCTGACCGGGTCGCAGTTTTTGCGCCGCACGTCGCTGGTGGAACGGGCCCGGCCCATCATGCGTGATCTGATGGACGCAACCGGCGAAACCGCCAACCTTGGCATTGAACGGGACGGGCAAGTGCTGTTTCTGGGGCAGGTAGAAACCCATGCGACCATCCGCGCGTTCTTTCCCCCTGGCACGGTGTCGGCGATGCACGCATCGGGCATTGGCAAGGCGCTGCTTTGCCGGATGGATGATGCGCGACAGCGGCGTGTTCTGGCGCAGGGCAAGCTGGAACAATTCACCCCGCATACGCTGACCGACCCTGATGCGATGATCGCGGATCTGCACGCGGCGCGCGCCCGTGGCTATGCGATTGACGCTGAGGAACGTAACATAGGGATGCGCTGCATCGCCGCCCCAGTCTATAACGTCTTCGGAGAGGCGGTAGCGGGTATTTCCGTTTCTGGCCCCACAACGCGCATCACGACTGACAAGATTGCGGTGCTGGCCCAGCCAGTCATGGATGCCGCAGCGCGTTTGACCGTGGCGATTGGCGGGAACAACCGGCCCGCTGGTTAGATGCTGGCAATTGTCCCGCAGTCACCCCATATTCACCCAAACGCGGGCCGGTTTCTGGCGCCGCCAACAAAGGTGATCATGTGACTCAAGTGGCCCAGACAGATGCTTGGATTGAACGGTTTGCCGGTCTGTCCCGGCTTGAACCGGCGGTAAAGGATCTTTTGCTGGCGCGCAGCAGAATTTTGACCGTGCCTTCCGGCACAGTTGTGTTCGGGCCGGGGAAATCGCCTGAAAACATGTTGTTTCTGCTGGATGGCACCGTGCGCGTGCAGCAGGTGTCTGATACGGGACGTGAAATTGTCTTGTATCGGATCAATGCCGGCGAAAGCTGCGTTCTGACCACCGCCTGCCTGCTGGCATACGATGATTATTCAGCCGAAGGCATTGCCGAAACCGATGTGCAGGCGGCTGCTGTTCCGCGTGACGTCTTTGATGAACTGGTCGCGCAGTCGAAATCCTTTCGCAGTTTTGTTTTCGCCGCATTTTCCAAACGGATCACCGATCTGTTTCTGATGGTGGATGAAGTGGCGTTCCAGCGGGTCGACGTGCGGCTTGCCCAAAAGCTGATTGCACTTTCCGGTGGGGCTGACAGCATTGAAACAACGCATCAAAAACTATCCGTCGAACTGGGCACCGCCCGCGAGGTGATTTCGCGCCAGCTACAGGAATTTCAGCGGCGCGGGTGGATCGCGCAATCGCGCGGCACTGTGACATTGCTGGATCGCGCACAGCTCGAAAATTTAGCCGATAAAAATATCTAAGCCTTTTTTGCAGCTCGGTGACAATGTCACCGACACAGCGACCCCGCTTCTGTAGTCAGATTGCAGATTTAGTAAAAAGGAGTCAGTCAAATGGCTGTAAATGTTGGAAATGCCGATCGTCTGCTGCGGCTGGTCGCCGGCGTCGTTCTGATCGGGGCCCCGCTGATCGGGGGCATGGGCCTTTTTGGAATGACCTGGCTCAACTATGTTATGATCGTCGCTGGTATTGTGATGCTGGCAACATCGGCAATGCGGTTTTGCCCGCTCTACACAATTTTTGGCATTCGAACTTGTAAGGTGAAATGATGGAAACAGTCTTTACGCCCTGGCAATCACTGGGTGGGGGCGCGCTGATCGGCGTGGCCTCTGTGCTTTTGATGGCCAGTCTTGGCCGTATCATGGGGGCGACAGGCGTTCTGGCCGGTCTGCTTTATCCTGCGAACTGGTCGGACTGGTCATGGCGCGCTGCCGTGCTGGCCGGGATGGTCAGCGCCCCGCTGGTCATATCACTGTTGACCGGTCAGATGCCTGCCGTGCAGGTGCCTGTGTCCACACCGATGCTGGTCATCGGTGGGTTCATTGTAGGACTTGGCGTCACATACGGATCTGGCTGCACATCGGGGCACGGTGTCTGTGGGATGGCCCGGCTGTCACCGCGGTCAATCGCGGCCGTCATCACATTCATGATCACAACCGGCCTGACAGTCTATGTCGTCCGCCACGTGATAGGAGGATAACCCAATGCGTCTGATCGCAAGCTATATCATCGGATTGATTTTCGGGGTGGGAATTTCCATTTCCGGGATGGCGAACCCTGCCAAGGTGCTGAACTTTTTCGATGTCGCCGGCGCATGGGACCCCAGCCTGATCTTTGTGATGGGTGGCGCCGTTGTTGTGACATTCATCGGCTATCGGTTCGTGCTGAAACGGCCCGCGCCCATGCTGGAGCAAAAGTTCCAACTGCCCACACGCCGCGACCTTGATCTGCCGCTGATTGGTGGTTCGGCTGTCTTTGGCATCGGCTGGGGGATTGCCGGGTTCTGTCCCGGTGGCGCGCTGCCCGCCCTAGGCACTGGAAAATCCGAGGTGTTTATCTTTGTAGCGGCCCTGCTGGCTGGCATCTTTGCAGTCAACATCATGAACCGCATGCGCCAGATGCGCAGTGCAACTGCCTGAATAACGACAGAACGAAGGAACCGAATATGACTTATCCTGTCAACATGAACCTTAAACCAGAGGTGTCCGCCCATTTTGATGCGGCGACGAATACCATCAGCTATATCGTGAAAGACCCTGACAGCAATCACTGCGCGATCATCGACAGCGTGATGGACATCGACTATGCCGCAGGCCGGATCACCTATGATCACGCCGATGCGCTGATCAAGGAAATTCAGGACCGTGGCCTGACCCTTGACTGGATCATCGAAACCCACGTCCATGCGGATCATCTGTCAGCCGCGCCTTACATTCAGGACAAACTAGGTGGCAAAATCGGTGTTGGATCAAAGATCATGGTCGTGCAGGACACATTCGGCAAAATCTTCAACGAAGGCACCGAATTCCAGCGTGACGGGTCACAGTTCGACAAGCTGTTCGAGGATGGTGACACCTACAAGATCGGCAATATGGATGCATTCGCTATCTATACGCCCGGCCACACGCCTGCCTGCATGGTGCATGTGATCGGTGATGCGACATTTGTCGGTGATACGCTGTTCATGCCTGACGGCGGGTCGGCCCGTGCCGATTTCCCCGGTGGGGATGCCGGGCAGCTTTATGATAGCATCCAGAAGGTGCTGGCCCTGCCCGATGACATGCGCCTGTTCATGTGCCATGACTACGGCCCGAACGGCCGCGACATCCAGTGGGAAACCACCGTTGGTGAAGAAAAGGCGCACAATATCCATGTGGGTGCCGGCAAGACGCGCGATGACTTTATCAAGTTCCGCACCGAACGCGATGCGCAGCTGGATATGCCCAAACTGATCATCCCATCGTTGCAAGTGAACATGCGTGCAGGTGAAATCCCGACGGATAAGGACGGCAACCCCATGCTCAAAGTCCCTGTCAACGGTCTGTAATCCGGAGAAGACGCAGATGGAAATCAAACAGCTCACATCAGCTGTGTCGGTCACGCCTCAGATCATGCCTGCCGATCTTCAGGCGGTGCATGACGCAGGGTTTCGGTCGCTCATCTGTAACCGGCCCGATGGCGAAGGTGCCGATCAGCCCGATTTCGCGGATGTTGCCGCTGCGGCCCGCGCATTGGGGATCATGGCGGTTTATCAGCCCATTGTGTCAGGCAGGATGAGCGAAAGCGATGCAACAGCCTTTGGCAAGTCCCTAGAGGAATTGCCGGGGCCGACGCTGGCTTACTGCCGCAGCGGAACAAGGTCAGCGACACTTTGGTCATTGGCCATGGCCCCGCGGATGCCCGCTGCCGAAATCGCCAAGACTGCCGCCGCGGCAGGATATGACGTGACCGGGGCGCTTGCGGCCTTTGGGCATTCGCAATGATCTTCACGAAAGGGCGAAGGCCGGCTTGTCCGGCCCTTTCCCAATGTTTTCCATGACCGCCACCCAACAGACTGCGGGGTGCGCGCGCCTCACCTTTTGATTGAAATCGAGCGTCCCCATGTCGGCACAATTGACCCGCTACCTGCCCATTCTTGACTGGGGCCGGACCTATAACCGCAAAGCCTTTGGCAACGATATGATCGCGGCTGTGATCGTAACGATCATGCTGATCCCGCAGTCGCTGGCCTATGCTTTGCTGGCGGGGCTGCCGCCCGAGGCGGGGCTTTATGCATCCATCGCGCCGATCATTCTTTACGCAGTGTTTGGTACCAGCCGTGCGCTGGCCGTCGGGCCGGTTGCCGTTGTATCGTTGATGACGGCTGCGGCGCTGAGCAATATCGCGGAACTGGGCACCATGGGCTATGCCGTGGCGGCGTTGTCGCTGGCAGGGCTATCTGGGGTAATCTTGCTGGCGATGGGGCTGCTGCGGCTGGGGTTTGTTGCGAATTTCCTGTCGCACCCGGTGATTGCGGGTTTCATCACCGCATCGGGGATCATCATCGCCGCCAGTCAGTTGAAACATATTCTGGGGATTGAAGCTTCGGGTCACAACCTGCTTGATCTGGTTGTGTCAATGGTCAGCCATCTGGGGCAAATCCATTGGATGACAGCCATCATCGGGATCAGCGCGACAGCGTTTCTGTTCTGGGTGCGCAAAGGGCTGAAACCGTTGCTGCGCAAGATGGGTGTGGGCGCAGGGCTGGCTGATGTGATTACCAAGGCCGGCCCGGTTGCCGCTGTCGTTGCCACCACAGTCGCCGTTTGGGGGCTGAACCTGTCAGACGCCGGGGTCAAGATCGTGGGCGATGTCCCCCAAAGCCTGCCACCACTGACGATGCCATCGTTTTCGCCGGACCTGCTGCGCCAGCTTTTGCTGCCTGCCTTTCTGATTTCGATCATCGGGTTTGTGGAATCCATTTCGGTCGCGCAAACACTGGCTGCCAAGAAACGCCAGCGTATCGACCCCGATCAGGAACTGATCGGGCTGGGCGCGGCGAACGTGGGTGCGGCCTTTACCGGTGGTTTTCCGGTCACGGGCGGTTTTTCGCGGTCGGTCGTCAACTTTGACGCAGGGGCTGAAACGCCTGCGGCGGGCGCCTATACCGCCATCGGGCTGGCGATAGCCGCTGTCGCACTGACGCCGCTGATCTTTTTCCTGCCCAAGGCGACACTGGCCGCGACGATCATCGTTGCTGTCCTCAGCCTTGTGGATTTCAGCATTCTGAAACGAAGTTGGGTCTATTCCAAGGCTGATTTTTCCGCCGTTCTTGCGACGATCTTGCTAACGCTGGGCGTCGGGGTCGAGGCAGGGGTGTCTGCTGGGGTTGCCCTGTCGGTCTTGCTGCATCTTTACAAATCCTCGCGCCCGCATATCGCCGAAGTGGGCCTTGTCCCTGGCACCGAACATTTCCGCAACGTGCTGCGCCACAAAGTGGAAACCGACCCCAAGGTGCTGACGCTGCGTATGGACGAAAGCCTGTATTTCGCAAATGCCCGGTTT
This sequence comes from Yoonia sp., assembly GCF_014859355.1. Classification (GTDB taxonomy): domain Bacteria; phylum Pseudomonadota; class Alphaproteobacteria; order Rhodobacterales; family Rhodobacteraceae; genus Yoonia. The sequence continues at coordinate 66,838 of NZ_JACUUJ010000005.1, forward strand.
CTGGAAGATTACGTGCATGCCCGCGTGGCCAAGGATAAAAACATCCGACACGTGATCCTGCAATGTTCCGCGATCAACGAAATCGACCTGAGTGCGCTGGAATCGCTAGAGGCGATCAATACCCGGCTGGCCGAAATGGACGTGAAACTGCACATGTCAGAGGTGAAGGGCCCCGTCATGGACCGATTGAAAATGTCGCATTTTCTTGAAGAATTGACCGGCGAAGTGTTCCTGAGCCAGTTCGAAGCCGCCAGACACGTCAAAGACAGCCCCGCGACGGTCTGATGCCGCTGACAGGTATGGCTGTCTATGTTATTGACCGGGTATAATTCTGATCAATAAACTGGATGGGCCATGACTTTTGAACAGATCAGAACCTTTCTATGGGTGGCGCGACTGGGTGGGTTTCGCAAGGCCGCTGATCGGCTGCACCTGTCGCAACCTGCCGTATCCACAAGGATCGCCAACCTAGAGGACGAGCTGCGTGCGCCTTTGTTCGAACGTGGGCAGGGGGCGCTGGTGCTGACGCGGCAAGGGTCGCTGTTGCTGACCTATGCCGAACAAATGCTGTTCGTCGAAGAAGAAATCAAACAGCGCGTTGCCAATTCGTCGGAATCCGAAGGGCTGCTGCGGATCGGTGCATCGGAAACAATTGCGCAGTCGTGGCTGCCGCTTTTTCTGAAGGCGTTCAGCGAAAAATACCCGCGGGTCAATATGGACCTGACGGTTGATATCTCGTTGAATTTGCGGGCGGCACTGCTGGAACGGCGGATTGATCTGGTATTTCTGATGGGGCCGATTTCAGAATTTTCCGTGCAGAATGTGCTGCTGCCGTCCTTTTACCTGCACTGGTATCGTGCGGTGTCGAACCCGCAGACGGACCTGACGCAGATCCCTGTCATTTCTTATTCCAGCCAAACCCGGCCCTATCGCGAATTGATGTCGGAATTGTCACGGCTGCATGGGCCGCAGGTGCGGGTCTTTGCCTCTGCCTCGCTGTCGGCCAGCCTTAAGATGATCGCTGAAGGTATCGCCGTTGGCCCATATCCACGGGCTTTGGCATTGCCACTGTTGAACGCGGGGCGGATCGTTGAATTTGATGCGGGCATCTATCCGCAACCGCTGCGGTTTACCGCCTCTTATGTCGCAGAGCCGCGCAGTTTTCTGGTTGAAGATTCCGCGCAAATCGCGTCCGATGTGGCAAGGGAATGGGATAGGATTGATCGGGAATATTCAAAAAATTGATCACACCTGATCTAAAATGATAATTTGCCTGAATGCTTGATCCTGTGAAAGACTTTTCCCGACAAGGAAAGGCACGAAATGGTCAAAGCCAACTATACGCATCGTGATCTTGTTGGGCAGTCTGCACCAGATGTGCGTGCGGCCATTCGAGCAGGGGAATATGCCGGGCAAACCTCTGGTTTGGCGGCGGGCAAGTTGCAGTGCAATCTGGCAATTCTGCCTGAACGCTATGCGCTGGATTTTCTGCGGTTTTGCCTGCGCAACCCCAAGCCCTGCCCGATTGTCGGGGCCAGCGACACCGGCAATCCGTTTTTGCCGACGCTGGGCCATGACATTGATATTCGCCATGATGTGCCGCGCTATCGTGTGTTCCGCGATGGTGTGCTGGCCGAAGAAACGACCGATATTACAGACCTCTGGGCCGATGATCTGGTCACGGTTGCGCTGGGCTGTTCGTTTACCTTTGAAAATGCGCTGATGCGCGCGGACATCCCGGTGCGGCATATCGAAATGGGGCGCAATGTGCCGATGTATCGGTCCAATATTCCGCTGGTGCCTGCCGGGCCGTTTGCGGGGGAAATGGTTGTGACCATGCGCCCGATCCCTGCGGAACAGGTTGACGCCGCGCATCAGATCAGCGCACGCTTTCCGCAAGCGCACGGCGCGCCGATTGCGACAGGCGACCCTGTAAACATTGGAATAAACGATCTGGCGCACCCCGAATGGGGCGAGCCGGTTGAAATTCGCACCGGCGAAGTGCCGGTTTACTGGGCCTGCGGCGTGACTCCGCAAAACGTGCTGCTGGATGCCCGGCTGCCGATTTGCATCACCCATGCGCCTGGTCACATGCTGATCGCGGATGTGGCCGAAGACGCGGAAACCACCGTTCTGAATACCCAATAACAGACACCAACAAGGAGACATACAATGCGTATCACACTCGCGGCCCTTGCGGCAACAACAGCACTGGTTTTACCAGCGCATGCTGAAAACTTTTCGGTTGTCGGCAGTTGGTCAAGCCTGCCGCTGCATGGCGCCTATGAAGCACCGTTCTGGAGCGAAATCCTGCCCGCTGCATCCGATGGCACGATCACCGTTGAACTGACCACGCATAACCAGATGGGGCTGGGTCTGGGCGATATCTATCCGCTGTTGGGGCAGGGTGTTTATGATGTGGCCATGACCGTGGCCGATTACGCCGTTGCCGACGCACCCGAACTGGAAGGGTTGGATGTGCCGCTGGTCGCGCTGACCGCAGATGAGGCCCGCGCCATGGTCGAAGCCGCCCGCCCGATGGTCGATGACATCTATCGCGACCGTTTCAATTCCAAGGTGCTGGCGATCGCGCCCTATCCACCACAGATCGTTTTTTGCAACAAGCCGATTACCGGCCTTGACGACATGCAGGGCCTGAAGGTCCGCGCCTCTGGCCGGATGACGGCCAAATTGCTAGAGGCGCTGGGTGCCGAGGGTGTCAACGTGTCATTCGCCGAGGTGCCGGGTGCGCTTCAGAACGGCGTTGTTGATTGTGCTGTCACGGGGGCCGGATCGGGTTATTCTGCTGGCTGGTGGGAAGTCTCCACACATCTGCTGCCGCTACCGCTGGGTGGCTGGGATTCAGTTGTCACGGCGATGAACATGGACAAATGGAACAGTCTGGATGCGGCAACGCAAACGCTGCTTCAGGAACAGATCGTCACCGGTTTTGAAGACCCTGCCTGGGCCAGCGCGCAGGATTCGCTGGTCAATGACATCGCCTGCCTGACTGGTATCGGTGAATGCCCATCGGGCGAGGCGCGGTCGATGGTGCTGGTTGAAGCATCCGAAGCCGATTTCGCCAAGGCGCGTGAAATTCTGACCACCGAAGTGTTGCCTGAATGGGCCCAACGCGCTGGTGGCGACTGGGCCGTGCGTTGGAACGATAGCGTGGGTCAGGTTGTGGGTGTGACCATCAACTAAACCGTAAAAAGGGGGACGTGCCGATATGGAACGAAAGCTGATCGCGACTTTACGCCGGATCAACAAAGGGGTGGCCTTGATGGTCGGCCTGGGGTTGCTGGCGTGTGCGGGTTTTGTCCTGCTTGATATCGTGATGCGCCAGATCGGCACGTCCCTTGGCGGAACCGAGGAAATTGCGGGTTATGCCATGGCGCTCGCGACGTCGTGGGGTATGGCCTATACCTTGTTGGAATTGGGCCATGTGCGCATTGATCTGCTGCGCAGCCGGGTGCAAACCTTTGGCCGGGCGTTGTTCGATGTCTTTGCGATGGTTGTCATGTCAGGCGTCATTGTGATGATTGCAGTCAAGGCGTGGCCGGTCGTCGAACGGTCAATCGTCAATAATTCACGTGCGAATACTCCGCTGGAAACACCGCTGGCATTGGTCCAGGTGCCATGGTTTGCGGGCTGGGTCTGGTTTGCCTTGGTGTCCTGCCTTGTGACATTGGCGGCGCTGAGCTTGCTGGTCAAAGGCCGCGCAAATGAAACTGAGGGCTTTGTCGGGGCCTTTGCTGAACAGGATACGCTGCAATGATCGGGTTTGTTTCTGTTGGGCTTTTGGGCCTTTTGGCACTGTCGATCCCGGTGGGGATCGTGCTTTTCCTGCTGGGGTTCGGGATTGATGCGTTCTTTTCCAACTTCCCTCTTAGCCGCGGTTTGGGAAATATGGTGTGGTCGTCGTCAAATTCAGCGACGCTGATTGCCATTCCGTTCTTTGTGCTGCTGGGCGAAATCCTTGTGCGCAGTGGTGTCGCCACGCGGACCTATGCCGCACTTGATCGTTGGGTGTCGTGGCTGCCGGGCGGGCTGGTCCATGCCAATGTGGCCACTGCGACAATGTTTTCCGCTACGTCCGGTTCATCGGTTGCAACGGCGGCGACCGTGGCGACGGTCGCTATGCCGCAGGCTGAAAAGCTGGGCTATGACCCACGGCTGTTTTCGGGGGCCATCGCAGCTGGTGGCACGCTGGGCATCATGATCCCGCCGTCGATCAACCTGATCGTTTACGGCTTCCTGACCCAATCCTCGATCCCGCAACTGTTTCTGGCAGGGCTGTTGCCCGGTCTGGGGCTTGCGCTGGCCTTTATGGTGATCACGGCTGTGTTGTGTATGATCTGGCCCAACCTTGGGGGGGTGCGCCGCACCTTTCCTTTCCCGCAAATGCTGCGGGCCTTGGTCGATCTGGTGCCAATCATCATACTGTTTGCGCTGATCGTCGGGTCGATCTATCGCGGTTGGGCCACCCCGACCGAGGCCGCCGCCGTCGGTGTTGCCGGTGCGCTGCTGATTGCCTTTGTGTTTGGTGGGGTGTCCTTTGCGATGCTGGGCGAAAGCATTCTTGGCACGGTCAAGATCACATCCATGATCATGCTGATCGTCATTGGTGCATCATTTCTGAACTTCACACTGGCCTCGGCCGGACTTGGGCGGGAACTGACCAACCTGATGACGGGCCTTGGCCTGACGCCGCTGAAAACCATCCTGGTTGTTGTGGTGTTGTATATCGTGCTGGGGTTTTTCATCGAAACCCTGTCGCTGATGGTGGTCACGATCCCGATTATAGTGCCACTTGTGGTGGCGCAGGGGTATGACGTGATCTGGTTCGGGATCCTGATGATCGTGCTGATTGAAATGGCGCTGATTACGCCGCCGGTTGGTCTGAACCTTTATGTTGTGCAAGGCGCGCGCAAATCCGGCAGCCTGTCAGAGGTGATGGCGGGTGCGATTCCGTATGTGGGAATGATGCTGCTGATGGTGGTTCTGCTGATCGCCTTCCCCAGTATCGCACTGTTCCTGCCGAACGCCCTGCAATAGCGCAAGTTTTCGAAAAGCTGCGCGCGGAAGGGGTTGACCTTCCGCTTGCTGGAACCCCTAGCGATCGTGATGAACATGTCAGGAGGGGTTCCATGAACAAGGCCATCGCGATTGCCGCAGTCGTCATTGCCGCTGGCATCGGGGGGTGGTTTGTTATCGACAGCGATACACCGACCGATACGCCCCTTGTTGGCGTCGTGGTGCCTGCTACTTTTTCAGACAGGGCGATGATCGGGCAGCGCGCCTATGACGCCAATTGTGCGCAATGCCACGGTGCCAATGCTGCGGGCCAGGATGGGGCGGCACCGCCGCTTGTGCATAAAATATATGAGCCCAGCCACCACGGCGACGAATCCTTTCAACGGGCGGTCGCGCAGGGGGTGCGGGGGCATCACTGGCCCTTTGGCGACATGGCCCCGGTTGCAGGTTTAAGCCGCGCCGATGTGGCGATGATCGTGGCCTATGTGCGCGAATTGCAGCGCGCCAACGGGATCAATTAGGGCAGGCCTAGCGCCCGCCCCAAATGTTCACGACTTAGCCCAGCACCGTCTTGATCGCCTTGGCGGTTGCGGCGACGACCTGATCAACCTCGGCTTCGGAAATGCAGAACGGCGGGGCAAACCCAATGATGTCGCCTTGCGGCATGGCCCGCGCGATCACACCTTGCACGGCCATCGCGGCCACAATCTGCGGTCCGATCTTTTGCGCCGGGTCATAGAGCGTGCGACATTCCTTGTCGGCGGCCAGTTCGACAGCGCAAAGCAACCCTGCACCGCGCACTTCGCCTACTTGAGGGTGGTCGCCGACTGCATCGCGCATTGCGGCGTTCAGATAGGCCCCGACGCGGCCCGCATTGGTGACCAGATCCAGATCGTCGATCAGTTTCAGGTTCGCCACACCGGCGGCGGCACAGATCGGGTGGGCGGAATAGGTCCAACCATGGCCGATGGGGCCGTTTTCGTCGGTGCCGCGTTCCAGCACCTTCCACATCTTGTCAGATACGATGGTGCCCGAAAGCGGCGCATAGGCCGATGTCAGCCCTTTCGCGATGGCGATCAGGTCGGGTTTCATCCCATAGTGATCGGACCCGAACATCGTGCCAAGGCGGCCAAAGCCGGTCACCACCTCATCCGCGATCAGCAGGATGTCGTGCTTGTCCAGAACCGCCTGAATGGCCGCCCAATAGCCCGCAGGCGGCGGCACGATCCCGCCGGTGCCCAGCACGGGTTCACCGATAAAGGCGGCGATGGTGTCGGCGCCTTCTCGCGCGATCATGTCTTCCAGTGATGCGACGCATTGCGCGGTGAATTCTTCCTCGGTCTGGTCAGTGTCGGCGCGGCGGAAATAATAGGGGCTATCGGTGTGCAAGATCTGCGACAGCGGCAGGTCGAACTTGTTGTGGAAAAACTCCAGCCCCGTCATTGATCCCGTCATCAACCCCGACCCGTGATAGCCCCGCCAGCGCGAAATGATCTTTTTCTTTTGTGGCCGGCCAAGGATGTTGTTGTAATACCAGACCAGTTTGATGTTGGTTTCATTGGCGTCTGATCCGGACATGCCGAAATACACCTTAGACATATGCGCCGGGGCGCGGTCCATGATCATTTTGGCCAGCGTGATTGACGCCTCTGTCCCATGCCCGACATAGGCGTGGTAATAGGCCAGTTTATGCGCCTGTTCGGCAATCGCATCGGCGATTTCGTGGCGTCCGTAACCCACGTTGACGCAATAAAGCCCGGCAAAGGCATCCAGGATCCTGTTGCCGTCACGGTCTTCGATATGCACGCCGGATGCGCCGGTGATCACCCGTGTGGGCGTTTCGCCGCGCGCATGCTGGGCAAGGTGGGTCGAGGCGTGAAAGAAATTTTCGCGGTCCCATTGGGCAAGTTGGTCGTTGGTCAGCATGGGTGGCGTCCTTTGTTGGGTGTGTGCGGCGGTTCAGCCGGTGATTTCGACGGCCAGCACGGCAAGGCAATCGCCTGCCTGTATCAGGCCGGGGTGATGGCGGGCGATGACGATGCCATCCATCTGCGCGCGTACCTTTTGCGGGGCGCGGCCAAGGTGGTGGGTGTCCCAGACGCAGGCCAGCACGTCGCCCTTGGCCACTGTATCGCCAAGGGTCACGCGAAAGGCGACCAACCCGCCGGTATCGGCAAAGTGAAAACAGCGGCCGTCGGGCTGGGTCAGCATCCGCGTGTGGCTATAGACCGGATCGGCATCCAGAATGCCCGCGTGGATCAGCAGGTTGCGAAGACCCTTTCGTGCGACTTCCAGCGTTGCGGGCCGCGCGGTGCCACCGCCGCCAAGTTCGGTGGTCACGAATGTCTTGCCTTGGGTTTCTGCGGCGTCGTCATACATGCCAAGGCTGTCGATCTCGCGCATCTCGATGCTGAAGGGCGCGTTAAAGGCATCGCGCGCGGCGCGGCAGCGATCCTCTTGCGCCTTGTCGTCCAGCACATGCGAGGCGGCAAAGGGCAGGAAATCAAGCGTTTTGCCGCCCGAATGGAAATCCAGCACGATATCGGCCATCGGCAGCAGGGTGCGGTAGAAATAATCGGCAATCCGTTGGGTCGGCGTGCCATCGGGTTGGCCTGGGAATGTCCGGTTCATGTTGACGCCGTCAATGGGCGACACGCGGTTGCCTGCGGCGAATGCGGGCTGGTTCATGAAGGGGATGATGATGACCGTGCCGGTGATCTCCTCGGCCCGCAGTTCATAGGCCAGTTCGGTCAGCGCAATCGGCCCTTCGTATTCGTCGCCGTGGTTGCCCCCGGTCAGCAAGGCGCGCGGTCCGGTGCCGTTCTTGATCACGCAGATGGGGACCATGATGGACCCCCACGCGCTGTCGTTGCGGCTGTAGGGCAGGCGCAAATGGCCATGCTGCACGCCTTCGGCGTTGAAATCGACAGTTGCGGTGATGGGATTATCGCGCATCGTTCAGCCCTTGACGCATAATTCGCGCGGCGTGGTGCACAGGCAATCAACGCCCGCTTCGGTGATCACGATGGGTTCGGTAATTTCCAAACCGCCGTCATCCAGCCAAAGCGCGGGCATGAAATGGAATGTCATCCCCGGTTCCAACACCGTTTTGTCACCCTTGCGGAACGACATGGTGCGTTCGCCCCAGTCGGGCGGATAGGACAGGCCGATGGCATAGCCGCAGCGGCTGTCCTTTTCGAACCCCAACCGGTTCAGCGTGGTGTTGAAGGCATTCGCGATATCTTCGCAGCGGTTGCCGGGGCGCGCCATTTGCAGACCTGCCTCGATGGCTTCCAGCACGGCCTTTTCCGCGTCCTGATATTTCTGGGGCGGATCACCCAGAAACAGGGTGCGCGATTGCGGGCATTGATAGCGGCGATAGGCCCCCGCAATTTCGAAAAAAGTCGTTTCACCCGTGCCCAGCGGCGTGTCATCCCATGTCAGATGTGGGGCCGTGGCATCAAGGCCCGATGGTGCGACCGGCACGATGGCGGGGTAGTCACCCCAATGCCCCTCGGCCCCCATGATCGAGGCATGTACGATATCGGCGATCAGCGCGTTTTTCGGCAGGCCCGGTTCGGCCTTTTCACGGATCACGGCGTGCATGTTTTCCACGATGCGGGCGGCGCGGCGCATATATTCAATCTCGGTGTCGGATTTGACGGCGCGTTGCCAGTTCACCAGCCCGGTGGCATCATTGATCTGCGCCTTCGGCAGGTTTTTCTGCAACGACAGCAGGGCGGATGCAGTGAAATAGTAGTTGTCGAATTCACAACCGATACTGGCTTTTTCCAGTCCGCGGTCGCGCATCAGTGCGGCCAGCGTTTCCATCGGATGTTTTGCCGGGTTTTGCACATAGGTGTCATCATAGCCGATGATGTTGGTTTGCAGCAGATAGGTGGTGCGTTCGGCACCCACCGCATCCATCGCGCGGCCCCACCAGACCGGTTCGCCCTCATGCGTCAGCAGCACGCCCTGATGCACATAAAACGACCAGCCGTCATAGCCGGTCAGCCACGCCATGTTCGACGGGTCGGTCACGAATATGGCATCAAGCCCGCGTTCCGCCATCGCGGCGCGGGTTTTCGTCAGCCGTGCATCATATTCGTCGCGGGTAAAGGGAAGATCTGGCATGGTGATGAGCCTTAACTGGAAACTTTCAGGATGATAGATTTTTCAGGCGGGAATTTTCTGCAAATTTGGCAAATTGAATGCAGGTTTTCATCGATATTTCGCATTTGGCGCGTTATTCAGCATCCATGGACCAGATCGATCGCAAATTGCTGCATCACGTGCAGCGTAATAACCAACTGACCAGCGCGGCCCTGTCGGACCTTGTCGGGCTGTCGCCCACATCCGTGCAACGCCGCCTGCAACGGCTGCGCGCCGACAAGGTGATCGAGGCGGATATCGCCGTGGTATCTCCCGCCGCCGTAGGTCGCCCGCTGACGATGCTGGTGGCGGTGGAACTGGCGCGCGAACGGTCCGACATTATCGACCGTTTCAAGAAATCCGTGCGCGCCCGCCCTGAAGTGATGAGCGCATATTACGTCACAGGCGAGACCGATTTCGTGCTGATCGTCACCGCCGAGGATATGACCGATTACGAAGCCTTCACACGCGATTTTCTGTATAACAATCCCGATATCAGGGGTTTCAAAACGACGGTGGTGATGGACCGTATCAAGGCCTCGTTCAACGTTCCGGTCTAGCTGCGCATCGCTAGACACAGGTGGGGCCGGGCGGTAAAGAGGCCTGCGCACATTTGGAAGGCAGGCAGTCACATGGACAGTACCGAACACCACGATACGATTGATCTGATCGGGCCTTCGGGCCATAGCCTGCGTGTGGCCGCCTGGACAGACGTGGCCCGCGACGATCAGTTCGACCGGATCGTAACCGATCTGGATGATGTGCTTGGCCTCGCGCTGGCGTCGAATTACGAATATCCGTCGCGCTATTCGATCTGGAATTTCGGGTTCACCAACCCTGTCCTGATGTTTCAGGCGACTGATCGCAGCTTTACGGTCAAGGCGCTGTCGGAACGGGGCAGGGGGCTGCTGGCATTCATGCATGACGTGCTGGCGGCCGTGCCGGACCTGAGCGTTGATGCACTGGATGGCATGGTGTTTGCTGGTGTGGTCGATCCGCTGCCCGCCGATGCCGATTTCGCCGAAGAGGACCGGACGCGCAAGCTGTCGATCTTTACCGTGGTGCGGGCCATGTGGCAGGCATTGCAGCACCCCGATCTGGGCGATTTCGGGCTATATGGTGCCTTTGGCTATGATCTGGTGCTGGATTTCGAAGATATCGCCAAAAAGATGATCCGCGCGGACGACCAACGCGATGTGGTTCTGTTCATTCCCGATCGCCTGTTCAAAAGCACCGTGGGCAGCGAGGTTGGTTTTGTCACCAATTACGAATTCACCTATGGCGAACATGCATCTGCCGATCACCCGCGCGTGCCCGTGCGAGCCCCGTTCAAACGCAATGACACCGGTTGGAAAGACATCCGTTGCGACCACGCGCCCGGCGAATACGAGGCTGTTGTCGAACGCGCGCGCGCTGAGTTTCTGGCCGGTAACCTGTTCGAGGCGGTGCCGGGGCAGTCCTTTACCACAGCCCTGCGCAGCACGCCCGCGACGGTCTTTCGCCGTCTGATGCAGACAAACCCGTCGCCCTTTGCCTTTCTGATGAACCTTGATCAAGAGGAGTTTCTGATCGGTGCATCGCCGGAAATGTATCTGCGCTCGACCGGGCGCACGATCGAAACCTGCCCGATTTCCGGCACCATCACCCGCGGGGCCGACCCGATGGAAGACGCCGAACAGGTGCTGAAACTGCTGTCCTCGGCCAAGGAAGAGGCAGAGTTGACGATGTGCACTGACGTGGATCGCAACGACAAGGCCCGTATCTGCGTGCCCGGTAGCATTACGGTCAAGGGCCGTCGCCAGATCGAGTTTTATTCCCGCGTGATCCACACCGTCGATCACGTGGTCGGTGAACTGGCCGATGGCTATGACGGGCTGGATGCGTTCATTTCGCACATGTGGGCGGTAACCGTAACGGGCGCGCCCAAAGCTTGGGCAATCAAGTTTCTGGAAGCCAACGAAAAATCGCCCCGCCGCTGGTATGCCGGTGCGCTGGGCGGGCTGACCGCCGACGGGTCGGTCAACACCGCGCTGAGCATTCGCATGGTGCAGGTGCGCGGCGGTATGGCCAGCGTGCGGGCCGGGGCCACGACGCTTTATTATTCCGATCCGGCGTCCGAGGAACGCGAAACGCGGCTTAAGGCGTCGGCGTTCCTGAGCGCGTTGATGGAAGAAGACGGCAGCGATAACGGCAAGGATTTTGCCGCCAAGCCCAAAGCAGGGCGTGCCAGCGAAGGTTACTTAGCGCGCGGGCTGAATATTTTGATGGTCGATCACGAAGACAGTTTCGTGAACATGCTGGCGAATTATATCAAGGCGTTCGAACCGAACCTGAAAACCTATCGCGCGCAAACCGCGCTGTCGAAACTGAACGCGGACATTGATCTGGTTGTGCTGTCACCGGGTCCGGGGCGGCCTGCGGATTTCAATACCAATGCTACGATCGAAAAGGCGGTCAGCCTTGGCATCCCGATTTTTGGGGTCTGTCTGGGATTGCAGGCGGTGGTTGAATATTTCGGCGGCACCTTGGGGATTTTGAATGAACCGCGCCACGGCGTGCCGGCGACCGTGACCCATGAAGACACCGGCGTCTTTGCGGGGCTGCCACAGGATTTCAGCGTGGCGCGGTATCATTCACTTTATGCGCAGGATGATGCGGTGCCAGATTGCCTGACCGTGACGGCGCGGTCTGCTGACGGCGTGGTGATGGGGATTTCACACCGCGACCTGCCGATCCAGACGGTGCAGTTTCACCCTGAATCCATCATTACCAGCAAAAATGACATGGGCATGCGGCTGATCCGCAACATGCTGGAACAGGTGCCCGCGCGCTAGGATCACTCTGCCGGGGCAAACCCCATGATCATGTGCCGCAGCCCGATGGCCGCGCCCGCAAAGATGGCCGCAAATGTCACGGGCGCGCTGAACGCAAGGATCGAAAAGGCCGACAGCCCCTGACCGATGCTGCACCCCAGCGCGATCACCGCACCGACCCCCATCATGCCCGCGCCAAAGATCTGGCGGCGCAGTTCGCGCGGGTCTTCGCAGGCTTCCCAACGGAAATGCCCCTTGATCAGGCTGCCGATAAAGGCCCCCAACCAGACGCCCGCGACAGACCCAATGCCGAATGATAGGCTGCGTGCGCTGGATGTCATGCCATAGAGCATCGCTTCGCCCAAGGGGGCAGAAAATGTGTGGTTAACGATGGGAAGATGCGCAAATCCGGCTGCCTGAACGTATTGCATGCCAGCCCAGCCAGACACAACAGCCAGTCCAGCGACAACGGCCCAAAACACGGCGCGTTTGTCCTTGATGAAAGCTGCGTTGGCAAGGGCTGTCAGTGCGATCGCCAGACCGATCATTACGCCAACCAACGGGACCGCAACACCGGTGCTGTTCCCGATCATATGGGCGATACCGGCGGGGGCCACTGCCTGGGTGCTGCCACCAAAAATGGCCAGGCGCAACGGGGCGAAGGGGCCCGAAATGGTTGCATAGGCCGCCAAACCCATCACCACGACAATCACAAAAGACCGCAGGTCACCACCGCCCAGTCGCGCCAGTGCACCAAAACCGCAGTTGCCGGCAATAGCCATACCATATCCAAATATCAGCCCGCCGACTATACTGGCAGCAGGAGACCAGGCCGACGCCAGATAGAAGGATCGCGCAGGATCCAACAGCCCGCCCGCCATCAGGCCAAATGACCCGATAATCGCCGTGCCAATCGCAAGCGCCCACATGCGCAGGCGCAGATCATTATGCCCGTAAAGAAAATCCTCAATTGCACCAAGCGTGCAAAACCGCCCCAGCCGGGCCGCTAGCCCAAGCAACACCCCACCGGCCAACCCGATCGCTGCAGCAACGTTTTCATCCCCCCATGCGTCAAGCATCAATTTTCTCCCTTGGATTGCCCGGTTTGGCCGCGATCACATCAGCGCGCGGCGCAAAACAAATCATAAACCAGCCCGATGATGCGTTGGGAACGATCATCCGCCAAGCTGTAATATATGGTTTTGCCATCGCGTCGTGGTTTGACCAGACCTTCCGTGCGCAGGCGGCCCAATTGCTGGGATACCGCCGCTTGGCGTGCTGAAAGCAATTCTTCCAGTTCGGTGACCGATTTTTCCCCGGTCGCCAGATGGCAAAGGATCATCAACCTGCCTTCATGGCTGATTGCCTTGAGATAGTTGGTCGCGGTTGTCGCATTATCCATCATCTGGTCGAGCTGGTTTTCATCCAGACTGCTGTCAATTTTTGGAAACCCCATCAACCCTGATCCTGTCTGGTTGCCGTCACTGATGCTTGTTTACCCGTTTATAGGTTCGAATCAAATGGCGCGACCTACAAGTGCATTTCAGGATTCGCCGTTTACCTGAATATTTTCCTGCGCAAGCAACCGACCCAACAGACCCCAAAAGAAATCTTCGCCAGGATAGCCTTCGATGCGGCCGGATTCAACGCCATCAACAAGCAACACAAAGGTCGGTGTAAACATGATCTTGCGGCGCAGCGCAATTTCGTCGGGTATCGGTTGCTTGATATTAACGCGCAACAATGGTGCAGCCACACCTTCGCCGGACTTTGGGTAAATCGGGGCGATCTGTGCGTTCCAGCGGGCGCACCAGATGCAACCCGGTTCTTCGGCCATCAGCAAACGCACCTCGGCCGAGGCGGCGACAGGGGCCAGCGCGATGAAAATTGCAACCAGGGGCGCGAAAAAGATGGTCAGGTGCTTATACATTCAATATCCTTAATATGAATTACCGCTTTAATCAAGGAAACGTCGATGCTCGACATCTCTTATCTTGGCGCTGCTGTTGCGGGATTGTTATCATTTTTTACGCCATGTGTCCTGCCGATGGTGCCTTTTTACCTGTGCTACATGGCAGGAATGTCCATGGATGCGCTGCGCGAAGACACTGCGATTCCCAAAGCGGTGCAGCGTCAACTTGTTATTTCGGCGGTTTTTTTCGCGCTGGGCGTGACGACGATATTTGTTTTGCTGGGCATGGGGGCAACCGCAGCCGGCCAGATATTTGCGCAGTGGCGGGATGTTCTGCGCTACGGTGCAGCAGCCGTTCTGTTTGTCTTTGGCCTGCATTTTCTAGGGATCATGCGGATTGCGCTGTTCTATCGCGAGGCGCGGGTCGAAACGCATGTGGCACCCACGAGCATCGTTGGCGCATATGTTATGGGGCTGGCCTTCGGCTTTGGCTGGACGCCTTGCGTGGGTCCGGCGCTTGCCGCGATTTTGATGGTGGCCAGCGGGATGGGGGATATCTGGCGGGGCGGGCTGTTACTGTTTGTCTACGGCATCGCAATGACTGCACCTTTTGTCGTGGCCGCCCTGTTTGCGCGTCCGTTTCTGGGATGGTTGCAGCGCAATCGCCGGTATCTGGCGCATGTCGAAAAAATCATGGGCGTGATGCTGATCGTCTTTGCCATTCTGATTGCGACGAATGCCGTGAATTACATCGCGCAATGGATGATCGAAGTCATGCCTGCGTTTGGTAACTTGGGATAGGAAAACATGATAAGCTTTCGGAATTTTATGACAGGTCTGGCGCTGGTGTTTGCCATGCCGGTCTTTGCTGCCACGATGGGCGATGACGGCCTGCACAAGGCCGACTGGATGCGCGACACCTTCAAGGATCTGCGCGAAGATCTGGCAGAGGCGAACGCCGAAGGCAAACGCCTGATGATCATCATCGAACAGCGCGGCTGCATCTACTGCAAAAAGATGCACGAAGAGGTGTTTGTCGATCCGGCGATCCATGCGGCGCTGAACGCGGAATTCTTTGTCGTTCAGATCAATATGTTCGGCGATATCGAAGTTACCGATTTTGACGGCACGACCTTGTCTGAAAAAGACATGGTGCGACGCTGGAACGCGTTGTTCACGCCGACGATGATGTTCTTTCCGCAGAACGTCGCAGATGATGCGCGCGCAAATCAAGCCGCGGTGGCGGTTATGCCCGGTGCATTTGGTGTCTGGACAACGAAAAATCTCCTAAACTGGATTCGGGAAGAAGGGTATCTGGGCGAAGAACCATTTCAGAAATACCACGCACGCATCCTGCAAGAGCACGAAATAAATGAGTAAAATCTGTGCCAAACACTTAAACATTCATAAATTCGATTTTGTTGTTGCATAAATCGGGAACTGTGCGCTACCGTATACACAATTCTTTGTGATCCAGGGAGGGACCATGAAACGTATTCTAACTGCCGGGGCAGTTTCATTTCTATCGACCGTGGCTGCCACAGCAGAAGTGCTACCCGAAGACATCGTCTTCGGAGAGTATGGGGAAGTCGAGGTTTCACTGTCTGGAGTGGCCGGCGATCCTGTTTCTGGTGAAGCTCTTATGGTGGCGCGTGGGAAGGGCAATTGCCTTGCTTGCCACCAGGTGACCGCGCTTGAACAACACCCTTTTCATGGTGAGGTTGGTCCGTCACTGGATGGTGTTGCCGATCGCTGGTCAGAAGCTGAACTTCGTGGAATCGTGGTGAATGCTAAAATGACCTATGAAGGGACGGTTATGCCGGCTTTTTATAAGGTAAGCGGGTTTTATCGCCCTGGCGATGCCTACACCGGCAAAGCCGCCGTTATGCCCCTTTCCCCGCTGCTGACGGCGCAAGAAATCGAAGATATCGTCGCTTATCTGCTGACATTGTCAGATTGATAAGAGCGACTTAACTGATAGGAGAAATCATGAAACTGACGCGTAGACACACGCTGATGCTGGCAATGGGTTCCGCTGCTGCGGCAATGTTGCCCATGGCAAGTTTTGGCGCCACTGAAGATGCCATCGCAGCCTTTACCGGCGGCGCAGAGATTGGCGCTGGCGGCATCACGCTGACAGCCCCAGAAATCGCTGAAAACGGCAATACGGTGCCGATCGAAGTGAACGCACCCGGCGCAGCCGCCATTTTGGTGCTGGCCGCTGGCAACCCGACACCGGCTGTTGCGACGTTCAACTTTGGCCCTCTTGCTGCGACACAACACGCATCCACCCGCGTCCGTCTTGCCGGCACGCAGGACGTGATCGCGATTGCCCGTATGCCTGATGGCAGCTTTGTGCAGGCCAAACAGGAAGTAAAAGTCACAATTGGCGGCTGCGGCGGCTAACTTAGAGGATCGAAAGAAATGGCAGAGAATGTAACACCCCGCGTCCGCGTCCCGCGCGATGCGACTGCGGGCGAGGTGATCACGATCAAGACGCTGATCAGTCACCCCATGGAATCGGGTCAGCGCAAGGACGGAGACGGCAACGTCATCCCGCGTTCGATCATCAACCGCTTTACCTGCACGTTCAATGGCGAGGTCGTGATCGACGTGACGCTAGAGCCTGCAATTTCGACCAACCCGTATTTCGAATTTGAAGCGGTTGTGCCGGAATCGGGAACGTTCGCGTTCACCTGGTATGATGACGACGGCGACGTTTATACCGACACCAAAGAGATTGCGGTCAGCTAAAGGCCGCAACATTGCCGGGAGGGTCAATGTATATGAAGACGTTAATCAAGTCAGGTGTTGCAGTAATCGCCTTGTTGGCCGCAGGTCCGGTCGCTGCTGACGAAGATGCAGACCTGATCATCAATGATGAGATTGAGATCACAGTTCGTGCCGAAGCGCCCGCGCATGTAGATGGTCTGCGCACCATCTATTCGGGCTGGGTTTTCCGTGCAGATGAAACGCAAGCGCTTCAGATGGACGACTTTGAAAACCCCGCCATGCTGTTTGCCGATGAAGCGCGGGAAAAGTGGACACGTGTTGAAGGCAGTGCAGAAAAGTCTTGTGCTGACTGCCACGGAGAACCTGAATCTCTGGCTGACGCACGCGGCACATATCCCAAATGGAATGATCAGGCACAAGAAGTGCGGACACTTGCCATGCAGGTGAACGGCTGCCGGACGGAACAGATGGGTGCCGAAGCGTGGAAATACGATAGTGCAGAGCTTTTGAACATGGAAGCACTGCTGTCGTCGGTGGCACGTGGCAACCCTGTGAATGTCGCTATTGATGGGCCTGTTGCGGCGACCTTTGAGCTGGGTAAGGAAATCTATTATTCCCGGTTCGGCCAATTGGATCTGTCTTGTGCAAATTGCCACGAAGAAAACTATGGCAACAACATTCGTGCAGACCATCTGAGCCAAGGGCAGATCAACGGCTTTCCGACATATCGTTTGAAAAACGCACGGCTGAACGGGGCGCAGACGCGTTTCCGTGGGTGCATCCGCGATACACGCGCGGAAACCTATGCTGTCGGTTCGGAAGAGTTCATTGCGCTTGAACTTTATGTTGCATCACGTGGTAACGGCCTGTCCGTCGAAGGTCCGTCCGTTCGTAATTAAACACTGTGTTAGGCCCGTTGCCGATATCCGGCAGCGGGCTTTTGATTATCTTAAAACATTCAGTTTTTCGCATGTGATGACTGAAATATGGGGCAAGACCAATGATCTCTCGTCGTGATTTCCTGCAGGCCAGCATGGCTGCATCTGCCATTGTCGGGGCCTCTGGCTTTGGCAACTGGGGCCGTTTGGCCGCACAACAGGCCCTGAGCCAGGACCAACTGCTTGATTTTGACACCTTCGGGAACGTATCGCTGATCCATATCACTGACATTCACGCTCAGCTAAAGCCGGTTTGGTTCCGCGAACCGGAAATCAACCTTGGCGTTGGGTCCAACAAGGGGCATGTGCCGCACATCACGGGCGCGGATTTCCGCAGGCTGTATGGGATCGAGGATGGCAGCCCGTCGCATTATGCCCTGACTTATGATGATTTTGCAGCGCTTGGCCAAACCTATGGCAAGATGGGCGGGATCGACCGCTGCGCGACCGTGATCAACAACATCCGCGCCGCGCGCCCCGATGCGTTGCTGCTGGATGGCGGTGACACATGGCACGGGTCATACACCTGCTATCAGACCCAAGGGCAGGATGTGGTCAACGTCATGAACCTGCTGAAACCCGATGCGATGACCTTCCACTGGGAATTCACGCTGGGGTCTGACCGGGTCCGCGATATCGTGAATGATCTGCCGTTTGCGGCGCTTGGGCAGAACATCTTTGATTCTGAATGGGATGAACCCGCCGAGGATTTCGCGCCTTACAAGTTTTTTGAACGGGGTGGTGTGAATATCGCCGTGATCGGGCAGGCCTTTCCCTATATGCCCATCGCGAACCCCGGTTGGATGTTCCCGGAATATTCATTCGGTATCCGCGACCAGAACATGCAGGCCATGGTGGACGAAGTCCGCAGCAAGGGCGCCGAACTGGTGGTTTGCCTGTCGCATAACGGTTTCGACGTCGATAAAAAGATGGCCGAACGTGTCACCGGTATTGATGTGATCCTTGCCGGTCACACCCATGACGCGCTGCCCGAACCGGTGCTGGTGGGTGACACCATCATCATCGCATCGGGGTCGAACGGTAAATTCATCAGCCGCGTCGATCTGGATGTGCGTGATGGTCGCATGATGGGTTTCCGCCACAAGCTGATCCCGATCTTTTCCGACGTGATCACCCCCGATCAAGACGTCGCCGCCGCCATCGAGGCAGAGCGCGCCCCCTTTGCCGATGCCCTGACCGAGGTGATTGGCAAGACTGCGGATGACACCGTTTTATTCCGTCGCGGCAACTTTAACGGATCGTGGGATGATCTGATCTGCGAGGCGCTGATCGAACAACGCGAGGCTGATATTTCCATGTCGCCCGGTGTGCGCTGGGGGCCGTCGATCATGCCCGGTCAGGATATCACCCGCGAAGATATCTGGAATGTCACGTCGATGACTTATGGCAAGGCCTATCGCACAGAAATGACGGGTGAATTCATCCACACCATTCTGGAAGATGTGGCCGACAACCTGTTCAACCCTGACCCCTATTACCAACAGGGCGGGGACATGGTGCGCATCGGTGGCATGGGCTACCGGATCGACATTACCAAACCGATGGGGTCGCGCATCAGCGCGATGACGATTCTCAAGACGGGCGAGGCGATCGACCCGGCAAAGAACTATATGGTCGCCGGTTGGGCGAGCGTGAATGAAGGCACCGAAGGGCCGCAGGTCTGGGATGTTGTCGAGGACCATATCCGTGAAAAGGGCACAGTTTCTGTCGCGCCCAATACGTCCGTGCAGGTCGTTGGCGCGTAAAAAGAGGACATGAGATGATTGATCAATTCAAAGGTATGAAACCGTCGCGGCGGAATTTCCTGCGGGGTGCGGCCGCCAGTGGTGCGGCCATCGTTGGCGGGGCAACTGCTGCCCGTGCCGAAGGTGAACCCGCTATCCTTGAAAAAAAGCCATGGAGCCAGTTTCTGGGTGCCGGCGTGGACGAGGCCCCATATGGGATGCCATCCAAGTTCGAGGCCCATGTGCGTCGCCAGAACGTGCCATGGTTGACGGCTGATCCTGTCAGCTCGATCAACTTTACCCCGTTGCATGAATTGGACGGGATCATCACGCCAAATGGCCTGTGCTTTGAACGGCACCATTCAGGCGTGGCCGAGGTTGACCCAGCTGAATACCGTTTGATGATCAACGGTCTGGTGGATCGCCCGCTTGTCTTTACCCTGCAAGACCTGATGCGTTTTCCCCGCGAAAACCATGTTTATTTCCTGGAATGCGCCGCCAACACGGGCATGGAATGGGCGGGTTCGCAGTTGAACGGCTGCCAGTTCACCCACGGTATGATCCATAACGTGATGTATACCGGTGTGCCCCTGCGTCTGCTGCTGGCCGAGGCTGGCGTCAAGACAAACGGCAAATGGCTGCTGACCGAAGGTGCCGATGCTTCTGGCATGACCCGTTCCATTCCGATGGAAAAGGCGCTGGATGATTGTCTTGTCGCGTTCAAGATGAACGGCGAGGCATTGCGCCCCGAACAGGGTTACCCCGTCCGCCTTGTCGTCCCCGGTTGGGAAGGCAACATGTGGGTGAAATGGTTGCGCCGCATCGAAGTGGGCGATGAACCATGGCACCACCGCGAAGAAACCAGCAAATACACCGACCTTCTGGCCAATGGTCAGGCACGGCGGTTCACATGGGAAATGGATGCGAAATCCGTCATCACCAGCCCCAGCCCGCAGATGCCCATCAGCCACGGCCCCGGTCCGCTGACCATCAGTGGTGTGGCATGGTCAGGGCGCGGCACGATCCCGCGCGTCGATGTAACAACCGATGGTGGCATCAACTGGCAACAGGCGCGCATCTCTGGCCCGTCGCTCGATAAATCCATGCATCGGTTCTATCTGGACATCCAGTGGGACGGCAAACCGATGCTGCTGCAAAGCCGCGCGCATGACAGCACCGGCTATGTGCAACCAACCAAGGACCAGTTGCGCACGGTCCGTGGCGAAAACTCGATCTATCACAACAACGGCATTCAAACCTGGGCCGTGGACGAACAAGGGGTGGCTGAAAATGTCGAAATTTCTTAAGATTTTCGCACCGGCAAGTGCAGGGGCCGCGTCTGTTCTGACGATGGCATATTTTCTGGCCGATCAGTTCGTGGTGGATATACCCGCACCCGTGCGGGGCGCATTTATTCATCCTGCGCAGGCACAGGAAACGGCAACACCTGCGGTGATTGAACCAACACCGGTCAGCTTGCCCCAAGGCGGTCTGGGTCTTGGCCGCGCCGCCATGCCCATGGAAATTGCCGCTTGGGACATTGATGTGCGTCCTGATGGCCAGGGTCTGCCTGTTGGCAGCGGCGATGTGTTCACGGGCGAAGAAATTTACATCGAAAAATGTTCGGTCTGTCATGGCGACTTTGGCGAAGCACGGGGCCGTTGGCCACAGCTTGCCGGGGGACAGGGCACATTGGAACATGACGATCCGGTCAAGACGATCGGGTCATACTGGCCATATCTATCGACGGTTTATGACTATGTTTACCGGGCGATGCCGTTCGGCGAGGCGCAATCGCTTGAACCGGATGAGGTTTACGCGATCACGGCATATCTGTTGTATCTGAACGATCTGGTCGATGATGATTTCGAACTGAGCAACGCGAATTTCCTGGAAGTTGACATGCCAAATGCTGACAATTTCTTCATGGATGATCGTGCTGAAACAGAGCTGCCGATTTTCGTGTCTGCCGACATCTGCATGGAGAACTGCAAAGACAGTGTCGAGATCACGATGCATGCCAGCGTGATCGACGTGACGCCTGACACCGAAGAAACGGCAATACAGGCTGCTGTGATCGAAACCGCACCGGAACCAGCGGCTGAACCTGAAACCGCTGTTGCCGAAGCTGCCGAAGCACCACATGCCGCCGATCCTGCGTTGATCGCGGCAGGAGAGGCCGCTTTCCGGCAATGTCAGGCTTGCCACCAGGTTGGCGATGGTGCCGTGAACCGGACCGGTCCAGTCCTGAACGGGATGTTGGGCAGAACGATCGGATCGGTTGACGGATTCCGGTATTCCAACGTGTTTGCCGATGCAGCTGGCGCCGGCGAAATATGGACAGAAGAACGCCTTTCCGCGTTTCTGGCCAACCCCCGTCAGGCCATGTCGGGCACGCGGATGTCATTCCGTGGGGTCCGCGATGATGACGAGATCGCGGCGCTGATCGCCTATCTGGAAAGCTTTGCAGACTGATGGTGTTTCAACGGCTTACTGCTTTTGCGCTAATCGGCCTGACGACTGCGACGCAAGTTGGTGCCGAAGCTGGTGGTGATCCGACCCGTGGTGAGGCATTATTCAGGCAATGTTCGGGCTGTCACCAAATTGGCGAAGGGGCTGAAAACCGGATTGGCCCCCAACTGAACCACATCTTTGACCGCGCTGCAGGCGCGGTCGAAGGCTTTCGTTACTCCAATGGCCTTTCCCGTGCGGCGGCTGTTGGTCTGGCGTGGAACTACGACACACTGGATGCGTTCATCGAAAATCCGCGCACATTGGTGTCGAACACCCGGATGAGCTTTCGTGGAATGCCCGACCAGCAGGACCGCGATGATCTTGTTGCCTATCTGCGGGTCTTTTCTGACAGTCCAATGAATATCCCCGAAGCGGCGCCCACGGCCCGCGCAGTTGACCATGCTGTCGCGCCCGAGGTTCTCGCGGTGGTGGGGGATCCGGCTTATGGCGAATATCTGTCGGGCGAATGCACATCCTGCCATCAAAAAAGCGGTGCAAGCGACGGGATTCCTTCGATCACGAACTGGCGGGCAGAGGATTTTGTCATTGCCATGCATGCATACAAGGATGGCGTGCGGGCACACCCGGTGATGCAAATGATGGCGGGGCGCTTGTCCACAGAAGAGATAGCAGCACTTGCGGCGTATTTTGAACGGATCGACCAAAAGGTCTGACAAACCGGGAGAGATAAAATAATGCCTTTGAACAGAAGAACTTTTATTGGCGCCGTTGTCGCTACATCTGGCGTAATAAGCACGCCAATGCTGCGCGCGCAGGGGCGCCCTCGGGTTGTTGTCATCGGCGGGGGTGCGGGCGGCGCGACCGCCGCGCGCTATATCGCCAAGGACAGTGATGGTGCGATTGATGTAACGTTGGTGGAGCCAAGCCGCGCGTATTACACATGTTTTTTCTCAAACCTGTATATCGGTGGTTTCCGCGAGATGAATTCGCTGGGCCACAGCTATGGCACATTGGCCGCTGAATATGGCATCAACGTGGTCCATGATTGGGCCGTGGCCGTTGATCGCGATGCAAAGACGGTGACGCTGGCCAGTGGTGGTGTGCTGCCGTATGATCGGTTGATTGTGTCGCCGGGGATTGATTTCGTCGATGGCGCCGTCAAGGGTTGGGACGTGTCCGCACAAAATGTGATGCCGCATGCCTATAAGGCCGGATCGCAGACTGAACTTCTCAAGGCACAAATCCTGGCCATGCCCGAAGGGGGCACCTTTGCGATGGTCGCCCCACCCAACCCATACCGCTGCCCCCCCGGCCCATACGAGCGGGTGTCGATGGTGGCGCATCTGCTGAAACAGGTGAACCCGACCGCCAAGATTATCGTCGCCGATCCCAAGGCGAACTTTTCCAAACAGGGCCTGTTTGAGGAAGGCTGGGCGGCAAATTATGCCGGTATGATCGAGCGGGTAGGCCCCGAATTTGGTGGCGGTAATGTCGAAGTTGACCCCGTCGCGATGACCATTTCAATCGACGGCGATGTGAACCGCATTGACGTCTGCAATGTCATCCCTGCCATGAAGGCAGGCCGGATCGCACAGATTGCCGGCATCACCGAAGGCAATTGGGCCCCTGTGAATGCGCACGACATGTCTTCAAAAATGGATAGCAATATCCATGTGTTGGGCGATGCCGCAGCGCAGGGTGACATGCCGAAATCGGGCTATGCCGCCAATAGTCAGGCCAAGGTTTGCGCCAATGCTGTGCGCGGTGCGCTGACCGGGTCCACCGTGTTTCCGGCCCGTTTTGCCAATACATGCTGGTCGCTGATTGATACGGACAACGGGGTAAAGGTCGGGGCCACATACGAAGCGACCCCTGAAAAGATCGCAACCGTGAACGGTTTTATCAGTGAGATCGGCGAAAGCGCCGAACTGCGTGCGGCAACCTATCGTGAATCGATCGGTTGGTATGAAGGGATCACGGTTGACATTTTTGGTTGAAATTTATCAGGGCTTTGATCCAGATCAGGGCCCGGATCTGAACAAGCCGCTACCAACAAAACAGAATAGTAGGATACACCACCATGAAAAAATTTCTCATTTCCGCTGCTATTGCGCTGCTGGCCGGACAAGCAGTGGCACAAGATGCAACCACCTACCCATTTGACGGCAGTTTTGCAGATGCGACCTTTGCTGTTGAAAACGCCATTATCGGCAAGGGGCTTGTGATAGATTACGTCAGCCACGTTGGTGAGATGATGAACCGCACGGCGGCCGATGTGGGCAGTGATGTGACGATTTTCGATGCGGCGAATGTGTTTTTGTTCTGTTCGGCACAACTTTCGCGTGAAGTGATGGAGACTGATTACATGAACATCGCGCATTGCCCATATGGTATTTTTGTCGCCGAACGTGAAGGTGAAGTCATGGTCGGTTACCGCAACTATCCCGCAGGCGAAATGCAAAAGGTGCAGGCGCTTCTTGATGACATCGCACACGACGCTATCGGCGAATAGGGCAACGATGAACTATCACAATTTTTTCGAGGCCGCGTTGAGCCGGCTACAAGAGGAAGGCAATTACCGGGTCTTTGCCGATCTCGAACGTCATCGCGGTGCGTTTCCGCAGGCCACCAACCACGGGGACAAGACCCGCGATGTGACGATCTGGTGTTCAAACGACTATCTGGGTATGGGCCAGCATCCTGATGTGATTGCCGCGATGCATGATGCATTGGATCAGGTTGGCGCAGGGGCCGGTGGGACGCGCAACATTTCAGGCACCACGCACAACCATGTGCTGCTAGAGGCTGAACTGGCCGATCTGCATGGCAAAGAGGCGGCTTTGCTGTTCACATCCGGCTATGTGTCGAACTGGGCGGCCCTTGGCACGCTGGCGTCGAAGATGCCGGATTGCCTGGTGCTGTCAGACGCGCTGAACCATGCCAGTATGATCGAAGGCATCCGCCATTCCAAGGCAGAACGCCAGATCTGGCGGCACAATGATGTGGCACATCTTGAAGAATTGCTGGCCGCGCAACCGCTGGACCGGCCCAAGCTGATCGCCTTTGAAAGCGTCTATTCGATGGATGGCGATATTTCCCCCATGGCGGAAATCTGCGATCTGGCAGAAAAATACAACGCAATGACCTATCTGGACGAGGTGCACGCCGTCGGTCTTTACGGTCCGCGCGGTGGTGGCATTGCCGAACGCGAAGGGCTGATGCACCGGATCGATGTTATCGAAGGGACGCTGGGCAAGGCCTTTGGCGTGATGGGCGGTTATATCGCCGCGTCGGCGGCAATTTGCGATTTTGTGCGGTCGTTTGCCAGCGGGTTTATCTTTACCACGGCGCTGCCGCCAGCAATCGCTGCCGGGGCTACTGCGTCAATCAAGCACCTGAAAACCAGTCAGGCTGAACGCGACGCCCATCAGGCCAAAGTGGCCGACGTCCGCGCCCGGCTTGCGGCGATCGGCATTCCGCATATCGACAACCCCAGCCATATCATCCCGGTGATGGTGGGTGATCCGGTGAAATGCAAATACCTGTCCGATATCCTGATGGCTGATTACGGCATCTATATTCAGCCGATCAACTACCCCACTGTTCCCAAGGGCACAGAGCGGCTGCGCATCACCCCGTCGCCGGTGCATAGTCAGGCAGATATCGCGCATCTGGTCAGTGCGTTGGAAACACTTTGGGCGCAGTGCCAGTTGGCGCGTATGCCGATGGCTGCGCAATAGGTTTGACACACGCCAATGCGTGGTCTGCGCCTTGGGGGTAGTCTGAAATCATGTTTGAGTACATCATCGAGACCTACGGTGAAGGCCCTGTTCTGGTTGCGCTGGGCGCACTTGTCGGGGTCTTTTTCGGGGCCACGGCCCAGCATTCGCGATTTTGCCTGCGCGCGGCCACTGTTGAGTTGGCCGAGGGGCATTTCGGCCCGCGTCTGGCGATCTGGCTGGTGGCTTTTTCTGCTGGTGTGGTTGCTGTGCAAACAGCGATCTGGGCAGGCTGGCTTGACGTCAGCCAAAGCCGGCAACTGGCCGCCACCGGCAGCATGTCGGGGGCAATCATCGGCGGGCTGATGTTTGGTGTTGGCATGATCCTTGCGCGCGGTTGCGCCAGCAGGTTGTTGGTGCTGTCTGCCACGGGCAATCTGCGCGCACTTGTCACGGGGCTGGTGCTGACGCTGGTTGCGCAATCGGCCCTGCGGGGCGCGCTGTCGCCCGCGCGCGAGGCGATTTCAAACCTGTGGTCCGTTCCCGGTGGGGCCGCGCGGGATTTGCTGGCGCAATTGGGGCTGACATCCGGCGCGATGGCGCTGATCGGGGGGGGCGTATTTGTCGCGGCACTGGTCTTCGCGGCCGGCAGGCAGGTGCAAGCCAGCAAAATCGCGGCGGCGGCGGGTGTCGGGCTGGCAGTGGCATTGGGCTGGCTTGCGACCTATACCGTGTCCATCAATTCGTTCGCGGTGGTGGCGGTGTCATCCATCACATTCACCGGCCCTGCAACGGACACGCTGATGGGGCTGATCAACAGCCCGACGCTGCCATTGGTCTTTGGCGTGGGCTTGGTGCCGGGGGTTTTTGTGGGGGCCGGGGGCATGGCCCTATTGACCAAAGAAATGAAAATCCAAAGATTTGGCCCGGATAACCCGATGGAAGTCTATTTGATCGGCGCCGCGCTGATGGGGTTTGGCAGCATGTTGGCCGGTGGCTGTGCTGTGGGCGCGGGCATGTCGGGGGGGGCGATATTTGCGCTGACGGCATGGGTCGCGGTGGGGGCCATGTGGCTGGGCGCGATGATTACGCACAGGATTGTTTCACATGCCCCCAAAAGGAAGATGGTCTGATTTATTCAAATTCCATCTGTTCATAAACGCGGCCCGCGTTGCGGGTTGCCAGTTCCTCAAACGTGTCCAGATGGGTATATGCAGACTG
The DNA here is from genome assembly GCF_014859355.1 of Yoonia sp. Lineage (GTDB taxonomy): Bacteria > Pseudomonadota > Alphaproteobacteria > Rhodobacterales > Rhodobacteraceae > Yoonia. The sequence continues at coordinate 93,583 of NZ_JACUUJ010000005.1, forward strand.
GTCCACGTAATACGCCTCGGCCAGACCACCACCTTCGTCGATCAGATTACCGACCTGATTGCGCAGGTGTTCCAGATAGCCTTTGGTATACAGCCGGACCTGATCCATGTTGGTGGGGTGACCATGGCCGGGGATGACGTAGGTCGCGTTCAGCGGCTCGAAGGCAGTGTCCCAGGTTTCCAGCCAGTCACGGGTGTAGGTGTCTTCGAAAATCGGCAACATCCGTTCGTGAAACGCCATGTCACCTGAAATCACAAGGCTTTGGTTTGGCAGCCAGACCACGATATCGCCGGGGCTGTGAGCGGGGCCAAGATAGCGCGCCTCGATCAGGTAGTCGCCCAGTTCCAACGTGTAAGCATCGGTGAAGGTCTGGGTTGGTGCAACGACAGTGGTGCCTGCACTCCGCTCTTTGATCACCTGTTCGGACGATTGCAGGCTTTGAAACCCACGGTCAGCGAATGCGGCGGCGGCATCGACATGGGCGATGATCGGCACGCCCTGTTCGACCCAATAGGCGTTGCCCAGCATCGCATGGCCCTGACCGTTTTCGTTAAAGACCGCCACGACCGGTTCATCGGTGCGCGCCTTGATTTCTGCGTGCAGGGCGGCGGCCAATCCGTAAGACCCGCCCGCATTGACAACCACAACGCCTTTGCCAGTGACGATAAAGCTCAGGTTGTTGTTGTGGCCGGCGTTGTCATAAGTGGCGGGTGCTGTGGCGCCAATGGCAGAAAACACGCCGGGGATGAATTCGACCGGCGCGCTGTAAAGCAATGAACCGGGGTATTGATCGGGGATGTTTTCATTGGCGATTGCCGTGCTGGCCATCAGGATGAAAAGGGCTGTCATTCGCATCATGCGCCCTCGCTTACAAAAACATATCCATCACCTTGCCGCTCGGCACGGCCCAGACCGCCACCGGGCAGGTGAAAACCGATCAGGCGCATCTGGTCGGTCGCCAGTTGATCCAGCAGCGACAGGCGCGTTTTGGCACCCAACGGGCCGTCCTGATCCGAGCCGGAAAGCCATGCGGGCCGTTCAAACGCCAGATGGTGGTTCACGATGCTGTCGCCCACGATCATCACGCTTTCGTTGCCGATGCGCACCTCGAACGCCATATGCCCCGGTGTGTGGCCGGGGGTGGCACGGGCCGCGACACCGGGCAGAACCTCGGCCCCGTCGGTGAACAGGTTGATCCGATCCGACAGTTCGGCCAGCCGGTTGGCGGCCCCTACGGCAAAGGTCTGGCGGCCTGTTTCAATCGTGTTCACGGTGTCGGGGTCGGTCCAGTAATCCCATTCGGCCTGCCCCATGTAATAGGTGGCATCGGGAAAATTCAGATCGTCGAAATCATCCAGCAGACCCCACAGGTGATCGGGGTGGGCATGGGTGAACACCACGTCGGTCACATCAAAAGGGTTCACCCCCAGCGCATCGAATGCATCCGCCAGCTTGCCGGCGCTTGGCATGAAATCGGGGCCGGACCCCACATCGAACAGCACGACCCGGTCGGCGGTGCGCAACAGCGTGACATTGCAGTCGGGTTCCAGCACATCGCCGGTGATCCCGTATTTCGTCAGAATATCTTTCGCCTGATCTGGCGGCATATCCCCCAGTGCAAAGGATCTGGGCAGCACAAGATTGCCATCGCTAAGCGTATCAAGCCTGCGCCCGTCACCCGACAAGGTTGTCTGGCTCCAACTAAGTTGTGGCATGGCAAGGGGCAGCGCTGCGGCAGCGGCACCTTGCAGCAATGTGCGGCGTGTCAGTTTCATGATGTCCTCATATTCCGATTTTTGAATGCTATCATTACCGGAATCAAAAGGGAACAGATTTGACGCTGCCTACAGCCCGAAAGGAAACGTTTCTTCCTCTCCATTGCCTGCCAGCACCGGGGTCGGTGTGACCGCCTTTGTTGTGTCGCACCAGACAAAGGCATCGTATTGGGCGGACAGGCTGGCAAGGCTATAATGGCGCGAGCGTTCGGTATCAGGGCGGTAAATCACGCCGATATAGCGTTCAAGGCGTGGGGCGGACAGCACCCGGCGCATCGCATCGTTGCCGGGGTTGCGAAAATCGAACAGGAACCTGTCCATGTCGATGGCGTGGCACAGCGTCTCGATACTGTCAGCCAATGGGGGGCGGGCGGTTTTCATTTCCATCGGTCCGTCCCAGTCGGACGCGGCTGCAACGGTGCCCGCTGCGGTGCCGAACCCGATCAGCGCGATCACATCGTGATCAAGACTGCCGACGATCAGCAGGCTGGGCGATTGCACCTGATGCAGGAAGTTTTCTGCCAGATCGGGCCGCCCCCCGCGCGACACGACTGTCGCCACCCTGCCGCGCAATTTCGCCGCAGCGACCAGCGCCGCCGCGGCCCCTGTGCTGGCCCCGAACAGCCCGACAGGCAAATCGGCGATATACGTTTCCGAACTGATCCAGACCATCGCCTCGACCACGCGTTCGGCCAGCAGGGGGATGTCAAAGACATTGCGGCGGTCCTGCGCCTCTTGCTCTGTCAAGAGGTCGAACAGAAGTGTCGCAACGCCACGCGCGTTCAGGTCTATGGCAACGCGCTGGTTGCGCGGGCTTAGTCGGCTGGAACCACGACCATGCACAAAGACCACGATGCCTTGCGCATGCTTGGGCACAGTCAGTTCGCCAGTCAGTGCGACCGGTGGAATGGCCACCTACCGCTGGCTGATGATGCGCGCGGCTTTGCCGCCGTTTGCTGGGAATTGCGCCATCAGACGGATGACGTCTTCATCGGTCAACTGGCGAAAATCACGGTAAAATGCGCCAACGCCCCGAAAAAGCCGGGCGCGCAACAGGCAAACGATATCATCCGCCAGCCCGGTCAACGCTGCAAGGGCGCTTTCCGGGGCGACAGGCAAGGCAACGACAATGCGGCGTGCGCCCTGATCTTTCAGCGCGCGCAGGGCGGCTTTCATTGTGGCACCGGTGGCCAGCCCGTCATCAATCACGATGGCGGTGCGGTCTGCGGGGTTTTCACGCGGGCGGTCGCCTAGATACCGTTCCTTGCGCCTGTCAAGTTCGGCAAGCTGCTGGGCTTGGGCGCGGCGAATGAATGTATCGGTGGCACCGGAAATCTGGCGGATATGTTCGTTCATCTCGATCCGGTTGCTGCCTTCGGCAATCGCCCCCAAAGCAACTTCGGGGTTGCCGGGGGCGCCAATCTTGCGCACCAAAATAAGGTCAAGCGGCGCATGCAGCATGTGGGCAACCTGTGCTGCCACCGGCACACCACCGCGCGGCAAGGCATAGATCACTGGATCAACCAGTTTCATTCCGGCCAGTTTCTCGCCCAACTGCCGCCCTGCATCGGTCCGATCCGCAAATCTGAGATAATGGTCTGCCATGTAAAAATGATGCCACCGCGACAGGCCGGGCGGGTTGATCTTGCTCAAATCAATTACCGGAAATCTGGCGCGTATCCACTCGGCGTTTTCTCGCTGATGGCAGGGCATAAGCGACGGTTTTTGATCTGGCGCAATTCAGAGTGCGATTTTTTCTGACACGCTGCTGACAAGTAAGTGCGCACCGTTCCAGCCAAAGGAAATCCGCCGATGATTGTGAAACACGCCTTTCTACAAGATAAAGTCATTTCTGGCGATGGCGTCATGCGTTGCCGGTTATCGGGCATTTCAAAAGAGATTCCGACAGAGCTGCGTAGATACGTGGCCGCTTTGGGCCCCGCACCCAGAAATACATTGGAAACCTTTGTCGATCTGAGCATGTCAGACAATGAAATCGCAACGTATTTTGACATACCACGCCATTGCATTGGCAAGTTGCGCCAGATTTGGAACATCATCCCATAACGCTGTGACCCTTGGTTATTTGACGGTGACGACGATCTGTGTAGCGGAATGCAGCACCTTTTGCGAAACGCTGCCCAAGACTGCAGACCGCACAGTGCCAAGCCCGCGTGACCCCATGACGATCATGTCGGTCATGTGCGCGTCGGCAGCTTCAAGGATTTCATCTGCAAAGTCTCCGTCCAGCACTATGGTTTCGACGTGGCGCGCGCCCAGTTCTTCGCTTCGGTTTTTGGCGTATGTGGTCAACTGTTCCCCAAGGGCTGCGATCAGGCGCATTGATTTCCCCTCTGACCGGCTTGCGGCCAGAAAGTCATAAGGTGTGCGACCACTTGGCACGAAATCCGGGGTATCGGTCTCGGGCACAGATGACACCAAATGTTCGATCTCTGCCATGCGCGCCAATTCTTTGGCGGGGCGTCCCTGCATCAGCACATGCACAATCACCAGTTTTGCATCCAGTGACTTTGCCAGTTCTGCCGCAACATCCAGCGCCCGACGGCCGTTGTCAGATCCGTCGTAAGCCGCCAAAAGGTTCTTGATCATTTTGGATTCCCTTCATGTTCTGGTGCTTTGGCACGATGCTAACGGACCCGCCGGTTTGCCGGTTGATCAGGGTCAATGCGGGTTTATTCGGTGGCCCGCCGGGTGACGTGATGGCGGGGGTGCGAATAAAGATAATCCCGTGTTGCAGGGACCGCATCGATCTTGCGCGATAGTTGCAACTGGAAAACGGCCTGTTGGCCGTGCCGGAACGTCTGTTCGCTGGCGGCCAGATAAAATCGCCACATCCGCACAAAGCGTTCATCATAAATCGCGGCGACAGCATCGCGGTTCGCGTTGAAACGATCAAACCAGTGGCGCAGGGTACAGGCGTGATGCAGGCGCAATACCCTCGAAGTCGGCAAGCCAAAGCTGGGTATTTTCGACCGCGCGCATGCCTTCTGACAAGGTTGGAATATAGCCGCCGGGAAAGATATATTTTTTGATCCAGGGGTTTTTCGCCTCTGCCGGGATGCGCGCCGGTTGGGGTGGTTCAGTGACGCAAAATTCCCTGTCGGTTTCACTGACTTTCGACTGGATAAACAATTGCGTTCCGCCGGCGAATATTTCACTGCCAAATGAATCGAACAGGCTGTCCATCTCGTTGCGCAAGGCTGTGATCGGGTTGTCGGCGCTGGCGCGGCCATAACAAAGTGCACCGACGGGCAATTGAGCAAAGTCAAATGCCGGACATGTTTCTCTGTTACACAGGGCTGGTTTTCGAAAGGGTCCAAGATGTCCGGGACAGCGCGCGCTTTGCAAGTTGACAACCGCCTGGTCGCTGACAAGCTGGAAACGGTTGCCGAATTGCTGGACCGCCAGAAGGCCAACCCGTTTCGCATAAGGGCCTACCGCGATGCCGCGACATATCTGACAACATTGCCACAGCCCGTCAGTGCCGTGCTTGCCAAAGGGGGTGCCCGCGCACTGGAAGCATTACCCACGATCGGCCCGTCGATTGCAGCAGCGATTGTTGAAATTTTGCAAACCGGGGATCTGCGCATGTTGCAAACGTTGCGCGGTGATCTGGACCCCGAGAAGTTGTTTCAAGTGATACCAACGATCGGGCCGGCACTGGCTGCGGCGATTCACGAAAACCTTGGCATCGACACGTTAGAGGCACTGGAGGCGGCAGCTCTTGACGGCAGGCTTGCCACTGTCGCAGGTTTCGGGCCGCGCCGTGTGCGCAGCGTTCTTTATGCGTTGGACGGTTTGCTGGCGCGGCGGCGGATGCTTGGTGCGGGGGCTGATCAGCTGCCGCCTCCGGTGCCAAAGGTGCTGGATATTGACCGTGAATACCGGATGCGGGCGCAGGGCGGATTATTGCCGATGATCGCACCGAAACGGTTCAACCCCTCAAAAATAGCTTGGTTGCCAATTCTGCATGCGCAAAGGGGCGACTGGCATTTTACAGCCACGTTTTCAAATACCCAACGGGCGCATCAACTGGGCCGGACCGATGATTGGGTCGTCATCCGCTATGACAAGGACAGCGCGGCAGTGGGGCAATGCACGGTTGTGACCGAACAGCGTGGGCCGTTGGCGGGCAAGCGCGTGGTGCGAGGCCACGAGGCCGCTAGCGCGGCCTATCATGCCGGATCGATCCGGTGACTTTGCGGCATGTGAAAAACTGGCATACCTCGGAAAACCTGCTTATCGTAAAGCGGTAACACTTCGATTTCCAAGGGCACGTGGCATGGCGAAAAAGAACGATAATCGACCGCGCCGCACGCCTGGCATGACAACCGACACCCCCAAGGCCCCTGCGGCGGCCCCACCCCGCAACGCTGAAAATCGCGCTGGGTTGGTTGTTGGGCTTGGCGCCTCTGCTGGCGGGTTGCAGGCCCTCAGCCGTTTTCTCAATGCGATGCCCGCAACAAGTGGCGCGGCGTTTGTCGTGATCCATCACGCGGACCCCGACCATGAAAGCCTGATGGTTGATCTGCTGGCCAAGCAGACCGACATGACCGTTGTTTTTGCACAGGATAAAACCCCTATCTTGCCCAACCACGTCTATGTGATTCCGCCAAAATGGTTTTTGCAGGTTGAAAAAGGGCACCTGCGCCTGACAGAGCCGATCGCGCAACATGGGGTGCGATTGCCGATCAATGTCTTCCTGCGGTCGCTGGCCGCTGATCAGGAACAAAATGCGGTGGCGATCATCCTGTCGGGAACCGGCAGTGACGGTGCGCAAGGCAGCCAGAGCATCAAAGAACACGGCGGGCTGGTGCTGGTGCAAGACCCTGATGAGGCCGCACATGATGGAATGCCCCGCAGCGCGCTTGCCACCGAAGCGGCAGACCACGTTTTGCCGGTGGATGACATGCCTGCCATCATCGCGAAATACGCCAAGCACCCCTACAGCGCCGATGGTCGCGCCGCCAAGGCATTGGGTGAAAATGCACGCAGGGTATTGGAACAGATCATTTCGACCCTGAATGCCGCGACTCCGATCAATTTCGCAATGTACAAGACTGGCACGATGCTGCGGCGGATCCAACGCCGCATGGCGCTGCATCACATGGAAGATTCGCACGAATATCTTGCGCTGTTAAAAGACAATCCGACCGAGGTGATGCGCCTTTGCAGTGATCTTTTGATCAGCGTAACGTCGTTTTTCCGCGATCCGGATACCTTTGATTATCTGGCGCAGAACGTGCTGCCCGGTCTGGTTGCGGGCCGGTCCGCCGGTCCGCCGATCCGGGTTTGGGTCCCGGCCTGCGCCACCGGCGAAGAAGCCTATTCGCTGGCCATGCTGTTGATCGAGGCGATTTCCAATTCAGGCAAAGACATCAAGTTGCAGGTCTTTGCATCTGACGTTGATGAAAATGCGCTTGCTGTGGCCCGGGCCGGCATCTACCCTGAAACCATCGCGGCTGCGGTCAATCCCGACCGCCTGGCGCGGTTTTTCTTCAAACACCATCACACCTATCGCGTCATTCCTGCATTGCGTGATGCGGTTGTTTTCACAAACCAAAACATTTTGGCGGATGCGCCGTTTTCCAAGATTGATCTGGTCTCTTGCCGCAATCTTTTGATTTATCTGAACCCTTATGCGCAGGAACAGGTTATCCGGATGTTCCATTTCGCCCTGAATGAACACGGAATATTGTTTCTGGGACCATCGGAGACAGCCAATAATCACGAAATCTATTTTCGCCCAAAGTCTAAAAAATACAGGGTTTATGAACGTCTGGCCGCGCTGGGGCAGCGGCCATATGAATTGTCTTTGCCGCGCCGGATGTTTGCGGAATCACATGTGCCGCCCCCGCAGTCGACTGAACCGCAATCGAGCCGACGTTTGGCAGACCTGAGCCAAAAACTTTTGATCGAACGCTACGCGCCCGCTGCGGTGTTGATCAATGCGCGGATGGAATGCCTTTATTTCCAAGGTCCGACAGACCGTTACCTCAAGGTGCCGACAGGAGAGGCAAACCAGAACCTCTTGGCGATGGCGCGCGACGGGATTGGTGCGCAAATGGGCAGCGCCGTGCGGGCCGCCATTCACCAAAACAAGAATGTAACGCGCATTTCTGTGGTAAACCGCGACGGCGATAATGTGACGTTCAGGATTGATGTGCATCCCATGGCCATTGATGATGCGCGGCTGTTCCTTGTCGCCTTTTCCGATCAGGTACAGCCCGACACCAGCATGATGCTGGATGATGTTCCAAAAGACAGCTGTGCCTATCGCCAACTGGAAGCCGAGCTTGAGACGACCCGCCAGGATCTTCAGGATACGATACGGGATTTCGAGCTTTCGACAGAAGAGTTGAAGGCCACGCATGAAGAAGCGATGTCGATGAACGAAGAGTTTCAATCGACAAACGAAGAACTGGAAACGTCCCGGGAAGAATTGCAATCGCTGAATGAGGAATTGACCACGCTGAATGCCCAGTTGCAGCAAAAGGTCGATGAAGAACATGCTCTTTCAGATGATTTGCACAACTTGCTGTTCAGTGCGGGCATTGCCACGCTGTTTCTTGACCGTGATCTAAAGATCAAGCTGTTCACCCCCGCGATGCGACAATTGTTCAATCTGATCGCCACTGATGTGGGCCGTCCCTTTGGTGATATCACGGGCAAGGTGCATGATCCTGCGCTGATCAAAGATGCGCAGCGGGTCATGGCCGGCCAGTCCCCGGTCGATGTAGAAGTAAAATCGGACAGCGGCGCATGGTATATCAGGCGCGTCCTGCCCTACAAAATGCAAAACGGGCAGACGAACGGCGTTGTCATCACCTTTAGCGAAGTGACCGAGATCAAGCAGATTCAAGAGGCACACGAACAGGCAAAGTGGTTTTCCGACAATATTATCGCCACCATCCGCGAGCCGCTGCTGGTGCTGGATAAAGACTTCAACATCGTTCTTGCCAGCCGGTCGTTTCACCAGATGTTCCAGACAATACCGGCGCAGACGGATGGGCAAAACCTGTTCCAATTGCAGAACGCAAAGTGGAATCAGCGGCAACTGCGTGATCTGCTGGAACGGGTCTTGCCCGACCAGACAACAGTAGAAAGCTATCAGATCACCATTGAAACCGCGGCGGTTGGTCCAAGGACCATGGTGCTAAATGCCCGCCGGTTGGAAGGCAACCGCCTTGAGAGTGATCTGATCCTGTTGGCGATCGAGGACATGACAGACCTATTGACGATGCAGCGCGATCTGGAAGAACGGCAGGCCCGCCTGCGCGCGATTGTCGATGCCGCACCGGAAGCGATTGTCACGGTAGATGAAAAAGGGATCATCGGAAGTTTCAGCCCTGCGGCCGAGTTGATCTTGGGGTTTCCAGCTGAAGAAGTCATTGGCAAGAACGTCAGCGTCCTGATGCCGGAACCGGACCGCAGCAAGCATGATGGCTATATGACCCGCTATCTGACGACCGGTGAAAAACGGGTGATCGACATAGGCCGTGAAACGCAGGCTGTCCGCAAGGATGGCCAGATCATCCCTGTCAGGTTAACGGTTGCCGAATGGTGGCTTGAAGGTGCCCGATACTTTACCGGTATCATTCATGATCTGACCGAAGACATGAAGCGCCGCGAGGCTTTGAGCCGTGCCCAGAAAATGGAGGCTGTCGGCCAACTGACAGGCGGTATGGCCCATGATTTTAACAACCTGCTTACCATTATTATCGGCAATCTGGAATTGCTGGATATGAAATTGACCGATGACGGCACGCGCGCCCTGCTGCAAGAGGCGTTGGATGCCTCTAACCTTGGCGCGGAACTGACAAAGCAGTTGCTGGCATTTTCCGCCAATCAGGCGCTCATTCCAAATCCTGTTGATCTGAACGAACTTGTCCGGTCGATGGTGCCGCTGATTTTGCGGACACTGGGTGACAAGATCAAGCTGGAAACAAAGCTGATTGACGAGTTGTGCCCGACGCTGGCCGACAAGGGGCAGGTTGAAAATGCGATCCTGAACCTTGCGTTGAACGCGCGCGATGCCATGCCTGATGGCGGCGTTCTGAGCATTGCAACGCGCTGCGTGAATTTGGATTCGGATTATACGTCAACGCAAATAGACCTGAAACCGGGGGCCTATTTGGCGCTCTATGTGACCGATACCGGCCAAGGGATGCCGCCAGAGGTCGTAGACCGTGCGTTTGAGCCATTTTTCACGACAAAAGGCCCGCGCGCCGGTTCGGGGCTGGGGCTGAGCATGGTTTATGGTTTTGCAAAACAGTCGGGCGGTCACGTCGCGATCTATAGCGAAGTCGGTTATGGGACGACGATTTCACTGTATTTACCGGTCATTGAAAGCGCGGGGCAAGTGGAAATGGAGCGTGCCCATGCAGAACTTCCCAAATCCCACAATGAAACAATCCTTGTTGTGGACGATGACCCGCAGGTCCGGCGCCTGACGGGTATTCGGCTGCAGGAATTGGGCTATCAGGTTGTTGTCGCAGAAGACGGACCATCTGCAATGACGGTCCTGAACGGTAACCCCAACATTCAACTGATGTTGACCGATGTTGTCATGCCCGGAGGGATGTCGGGGTTTGATTTGGCTGAACGCGCCCGACAGGTTTACCCAAACCTGAAAATCCTGCTTGCAACAGGATATGCCAAAGGAATTGGAAACGGCCTGATGGAACGGGCGGCGCAGTATAACATTCTGCGCAAACCCTATAACCTCTATCAACTGGCTTGGTCGCTGCGCCGAGAACTGGATTGAATCCCGCCTGTTTGATGTTTGCCACGTCGGCGTGTCGTGGCCGCGCTGGCGCATGGGATGCACCCCTGTGGTATTCTGCGATCGGCGACGTGGCGATCAGATAATCGCGTGGCGCATCCGTGCGGAAACCAGTTCGCTCAGCACGACAGTAGCAAGGACCAAAAGCAGGATGACCGTGATCTGGCTCCAGGCCAGCGTGTTCGGCGACGCTGGTAGTTTCAGGCCGATGCCGCCTGCGCCAACCAGCCCAAGGATCGTGCTTTCGCGGATATTGATATCCCAGCGAAAAACGGCGATCCCCCAAAAGGCGGGCATGATCTGGGGGACAATCGCATCGTTCGTATGCGCCGTTCCTGCCCCATTGATTTCTGCGGTTTACCGTCGCTGACCGAACGGCGTCTCAAGAGGTGGTCCTGCTTTTTTGACCAGATTGCAGCCCAGTTAAGGTGGATCAGGGTTTCCTAT
>NZ_JACUUJ010000098.1 GCF_014859355.1 Yoonia sp.
CCGGCATATTGCGCCAGTTCTTCCACCACTGTCTGGCCAAAGCCGCGGTATTCGATCCCGTCGAACATCCGCCCCAGCACGCGGGCGGTATCCTTGACAGTTTCCTTGCGGCCCAGATGCGTGCCCGACGGCCCCAAATAGGTGACGGTCGCGCCCTGATCATGGGCGGCAACCTCGAATCCCGCACGGGTGCGCGTGCTGTCCTTTTCAAAGATCAGTGCCAGTTCCTTGCCTTTCAGCACAGGCTGTTCGGTGCCGGCGCGTTTCGCGGCCTTCAGATCGGCGGACAGGCGCAGCAAATAGGCGATTTCTTCGGGGGAAAAGTCACGCAGGCTGAGGAAATGGCGGTGTTTCAGATTATAAGCCACGGGTGTTTTCCTTTCATGCCGGGTCACGGATTGTCGGGCAGCTCATGCAATGGCTGCCGCCCCGCCCCCGGCCCAGTTCCGCGCCGGGTATTTCCAGCACGGTGATCCCTTCGGCGCGCAAGGCGGCGTTGGTGTCATCGTTGCGGTCGTAACCCATCACCACGCCGGGGCGCAGGGCCAGAACGTTGTTGCCGTCGTTCCATTGTTCGCGGGCTGTCTCGAATGGGTTTCCGCCACCGGTGGGCACAATACGCAGCGTCTTATAGCCCAGTGCCGCGGCAATCACATCGAACACAGGCTGGTCGATCTGGCGGATGTCCAGCGGCAAGTGCCCTTCGCCCGGGCGCAGATCATAAAGCGACATTTCGGCGGCCACCTCGGTAAAGCTGGTCACAACGTCATTGCCGCAAAACGTCAGCACCGTGTCAAGATGCATGGCGGATCGCGATTTGGGCAACTGGCAGGCCAGCACACGCGTGGCGCGGCCCTGATCGAACAACGCTTCGGCCAGCAGGCCCACTGCCTGCGGCGACGTGCGTTCGCCCATGCCCACCATCACCAGACCACCGCCCACCGGCATCATATCGCCGCCTTCCAGCGTGGCCAGCCCGTGATCACACGCAGGATCGCCCCACAACACATCAACCTTGCCCGCAAACTTCGGATGGAACCGGTAAATCGCCGCTGTCAGCAGGGTTTCCGGCTGCCGCGCCCGCCAATACATCGGGTTCAGCGTAACACCGCACGTCAATCAGGCCCTGCGGGTTTGGCGCAACCGTCTGGTAGGTGCCCGGCAC
>NZ_JACUUJ010000069.1 GCF_014859355.1 Yoonia sp.
CCTGGGCGCGCTTCGCCAGCCTGATCGGATCCTGCAAGATGAACGGCGTTGAACCCTATGCCTACCTGAGTGATCTCTTCACCAGGCTCGTCAATGGTCATCTCGACAAGGACATCGATGCGTTGATGCCATGGGACTACGCCGCGGCAACCATCCCCTCACAATGAGCTCATCCGGGAGTCCCCAGTGAGCTCATTCTGATCGCTCACGAAGGCAAAAAACGCCAGCCGCGCGCACCGGGAACCAGCCCGCAAGCGAAATCCCAATGGGGCGAGGACGGCGCTTACCCTTTACACGGCTGGGCATATTGACAAAACGGTAGCCAGCGGTTGACCAGGCGTTGACCGAAAAAACAATCAAATGAAGCGCTCCTAATCACCAAGGGCAGTAAGCCGACGGTGAGAAAGCGGCATTGTATCTGCAGAATAAGGCCAAGGCTGCCAGTCAGCCGTCTGGGTCGATAAGGTCATGATCTTGCTGGTCTATACGATCGTCGTGGCATTGGTGATCGTCGCTTGCTCTCGCCCTGCTCGCCCACACGATGATGCAGAGCATCGCGGGGGTGCGCGGCGATCAGGCACTGTTGGCGCTGCCCCCGGGTGGCTTGACCGAGATGGTATTGATCGCGCTTGCCGTTCAGGCAGACGTTGCTTTCGTTGCCACGCACCATCTCGCGCGGATCTTGTTTGTAATCCTGCTTGCTCCGCTTGTGTTTCTCGTAGTGCTAAACCGGCGTTGATTCGCCCGCCGACATCGGTTTTCCGGTTTCACGGCGACGGGAATATCTCGTAACACCACTCCCACCTTTTCGAAATACGCTCTACACCACGATCGGTTCCGCCAAGCGCACGGCTGTCTTGCCGCGCCATATTCTGCGCGTTGGCATGACCAGCACCGTCACGGGATGGGGCGCGCGGATTTCGGTTGTCCCGTCATAGCCGATCAAGGTGCCCTGCGGCAAATGTTCCAGCCCGGTCCAGTCCTGGGCAAAGCGAAAGCCATCCGTCTGGATGGTCACTGCCTTTGAGACTTGAAAGAACTGCATCGGGTCGGGGGCTGCGCGCGTTGCCATCCAATCCTGCGCAAAATCGGTATCGACGCTGCCAGTGACCCGCAGAAACCGGATCGCTGATTCCAGCGCGATGCCTTCGGCGGCGGCTTCCCAATGCTGGCCGCATTCGATCAACATGGCATTTCGCGGTGATGTGGGGTCGCCAAACCCTGCGTAGTCGCGCATCCGCAGCCCCTCGGCATGGCCCTGATCGTTGAAGACCAGCGCCGGATAACCCACCTGGCGCGCAAGATCGCGCCCTTTGGGCAAAAGGCCTGCGATGGTCAAGGCCGATGCCTTGCTTTGCATGGAATGGATATCCAGCAGCACATCAACAGTATCAAGCCAAGGGCGCACTTCGCGGGCGCGTCGCAGTTCTTCGGTCAATTTGCGGTCAGGGTCGTCGAGCACCTCAGGCGACCAAACGCGGTTGAAATCCTCGTCAACCCAACGAGAGGCATCGGGGAGATCGCGATCAAACGCCTCATGCGCGGCTACGTTCATAAAGGCCAGCGACAGTTTGCCGGCAACAGGCCGCGTGTCGTGCCGCAACAGCCAGTCCAAAGCCAGCGCGCCGCAGGGCTCATTGCCATGCACAATGGCCGTGATGGCGACATGCGGCCCCGGTCGTCCGCTGTCAAAGGTCCAGATATAAGGAATCGCCCCGGTCCCACGCGCATAAGGCGTCAGGTCTGGAGGTGTCAGTTCGACAGGATAGAGGTTGGGCAATCCTGTGGCCGAACCACTGCGCGCTTGGGTCATTGGGCCGAAATCCTTTCCAGTTGATGTGTGACATGCGCCGCCAGATGTGCGGCCAAATCGCTGAAACAAACCTTGAGCGCGCCATAGCCGTCATTCCGCTCACGGCTGCGTTCATCCATGTATAGCTTGCGGTTGACCTCGATCTGAAGCGAGTGCCGCCCCTGCGCAGGCGCCCCATTGGCACGGATCAATTCCATTCCCTTGTAGGGGTCATTGACCGCAACCGAATAGCCCCGCGCGGCAAGAAAGGCGCGCACGGTTTCAGTCAGGGCTGGTTCGCAGGCGGTCCCATCCAGATCACCCAGCACGAAATCAGGCCGCGGAGTGCCGCGATCCTGCGTGGACATGGCCGAGGCGAGCTCTTGCATCGAGTGGCAATTGATGTGCCAGACCGCGCCCCATTGGCGGTGGCTATTATCCAGCAACCCCCGCAACTGGGCCTGATAGGGACGATGATAGGTGGCGATGCGGGCCGCAACTTCGGCGGCGGTCAGGCGACGGGTATAGAGTGGCCCACCGTCCGGCGGAACGCGGGTCCAGCATAGGCCAATGCCCAACCGGCTTTTGACAGTTGGCTTAAGCACGCCGGGATAGTCGCCCTCAATTTGATCAGGCTCCATGTCGTCGGCCGCGCGGTTGGCATCGACATACGAGCGCGGAAAATGCGCTTCCAGCAGCAGCGCGCCCACGTCACCCCCCCCTGCCCACAGATCAGCCACATGGGTATCTTCGGCATGGCGTAGGGTCAGCGGATCGGCGGCATGGTCGAAATCAGCCGGATAGTCGGTGCCGGAATGGGGACTGTCAAAAACCAGCGGGAGTTTCTGGGTCTTGACGCCATGGATCGTCAGCACATGTGGGATGGTCCGGATCATGCGACACCTCCGTCGTGCAAATGGCAGGCCGTGCTGTGCCCGTCTGTGGTCAATGTGCGCGGCACTTCGCGCCCGCAACGGGGGCCGGCCATCGGGCAGCGGGGATGAAAATGGCACCCTGTTGGCGGATTCAGTGGCGATGGAATTTCCCCCTTCACCGTTCTGAACTCCTGCCTGCCGGCGCCCAGACGGGGCACCTGATCCAGCAGCGCTTGGGTGTAGGGATGGCGCGGGACGTCGAACAGCGCCGCAGTTGATGCGATTTCAACGATGCGGCCTAGATACATGACCACGACACGATCGGCGATATGTTCCACGACCCCCAAATCATGGCTGATGAACAGATAGGTCAGGTCCAGATCGCGGCGCAGATCCTGAAACAGGTTTATGACCTGCGCTTGAATAGACACATCCAGTGCGGCGATGCTTTCATCGCATATTAGGAATTCCGGTTGCACCGCCAAAGCGCGCGCAATGCCTATCCGCTGGCGCTGGCCGCCCGACATTTGATGCGGGTAGCGCTGCGCGAAAGCGGGGTCCAGCCCCACCTTGCGCAACAGTTCATCGACATAGCCCGCAACTTCGCGCCTTGTGGTCAGGCCGTGGTAAACTGCGGCCTCGCCTATGATCTCGGCCACTTTCATGCGCGGATTGAGCGAGGACATCGGATCCTGAAAGATCATCTGAATACTTAAACGCTTTTCGCGGGCAGCCGCTGTTTTTGCGTCGGTTATGTCAGTTCCCTCGTAGCGGATCACGCCATCGCTGACTGGCAAAAGCCCTGCTACCATCCGTCCAAGCGTGGATTTTCCGCAGCCCGATTCCCCCACCAGCCCGACGACCTCGCCGCGTTGGATATGGAAACTGGCGGCATCGACCGCGTTGACGCAGGTCTCGCGCAGGTCCGCCCCCAGCCTGCGCGCCAGACGTTCGACACTGTCGAGTTTCTTTTCAAACCGGCGCGATATGGCATCTAGTTCCAGAATCGGTGTCATGTGATGCTCGTCATTGTCACAGAAGGGTGGAAACAGCGCAGGCTGCGCGCGGGGTCGATGGCCGTGATCTCGGGGGCGCGACTGCGACAGGTATCGCTGACACGGGTGCAGCGCGGGGCAAAGGCGCAGCCATCGGGCAACAGCGCCATGTTGGGCGCCATGCCAGGGATCTGGGTCAGACGTTCCCCCCGTCGCCCATGACCGGGGATCGAGCCAAGCAGCCCTTGCGTATAGGGGTGACCCGGCGCAGTCAGAACTGCATCGGTGGGGCCGGATTCTACAATCCGGCCGGCATACATCACGGAAATCTTGTCGGCCAACCCTGCCACCACCGCCAGATCATGGGTGATCCAGATCAGCGCGGTTCCGGTTTCACGCGCAAGCTGTTGCACCTCGGCGAGAATCTGGCTTTGGATCGTCACATCCAGCGCGGTTGTCGGTTCATCCGCCACGATCAGGTCGGGCCCGTTCAGCAGCGCAATGGCAATCGCCACACGCTGGCGCATCCCCCCCGAAAACTGGTGCGGATAGGCGGTCAGACGTTCGGCAGGTGACGGAATCCCGACCTTGGCCAATGTGCCGATCGCCCGGTCGCACGCGGCCTTTTGGCTCACGCGGTCATGGGCGCGCACGGCCTCTACCATCTGGGTTTCGATGCGCAGGACCGGGTTCAGCGTCATCATCGGGTCCTGAAAGATCATCGCGATCCGGTTGCCCCGCAGCGCACGCATTTCGCGGTCCGACAGTTTGGCCAGATCCTGCCCTTTGAAATTGATCTGCCCGCCCACAACGCGCCCCGGCGCATCGACCAGGCGCAGAATGGAAAACCCGGTGACGGATTTGCCCGACCCGCTTTCACCCACCAGGCCCAGAACCTCGCCTGCAGACAGGGAAAAACTGACACCGTCTACGGCCTTGACCACACCGGCATCGGTAAAGAAATGCGTTTGAAGGTCGCGCACGTCAAGAATGCTCATCGTGTCAACCTCGGGTTCAGGGTGTCGCGCAGCCGGTCGCCCACCATATTGATAGACGCAACGATCGCCAGCAGCGCAAGACCGGGATACATGCTCATCCAGTATTGCCCCGACAGCATGTAGCCATAGCCATTGGCAATCAGCAGCCCCAGCGATGGCTGCGTGATTGGCACGCCCACGCCCAGAAATGACAGCGACGATTCCAGCACGATCGTATTGGCGACCTGCACAGTGGAAATCACGATCAAGGGCGGGATGCAGTTGGGCAAAAGGTGGCGAAAGATGATCCGCCAGGACGGCAGACCCAGACCGCGTGCGGCGTCGATATATTCCTTGCGCGTTTCGGACAGGGCGGTGCCGCGCACTGTGCGGGCGTAATAGGCCCATTGCACGATGATCAGCGCAATCACGATCTTATCCAGCCCGCGCCCGAAGGCCGCCATCAGCATCAGCGCCACAAGGATGGACGGGAACGACAGTTGGAAATCGACGATCCGCATCAGCACGGCTTCGATCCGGCCACCGGCCCAGGCTGCGTAAATGCCCACGACAACCCCGATCAGCATGGCGACCAATGTTGCAATGATCGACACCGACAGCGACACGCGCAGGCCATAGAGGATGCCCGACAGAATATCGCGACCCTGTTCATCTGTGCCAAGATGAAAGGTCATCGACCCGTCAAACGTGGTGGAACCCGGTTCCAGACGGCCATCCATGATACTCAGTTGACGCAGGTCATAGGGGTTCTGTGGCGAAATCTCGGTCGCGAAGATAGCCAGCACCACCAGAACAAACAGGCTGAACGTGGCCATATACGCGGCTGGGCCGGAAAAGAACTTGCGCGCTTTGCCCTGCAACAGCGCGGCTGCCAACACGACCAGACCAACCAACAGTACAACGCGCAGGGCAAATACCCCGACATCAACGCCACCCAACAGCAGCGCGAGCGACCCCAACACGGCGATCCCTGCAAGCTGCCCGGCGATCCGCCATGCGCGGCCAGGGTCATTGGTGATCGGGGCGGGGGCAGGTGGCGCGGTCATGCTCATGACGCTTCCCCCTTCACCCGGACGCGCGGATCAAGCAGCGTATAGATCACATCGACCGTAAAGTTGATGATGATGAAGATGATGACCGTCATCATCAGATAGGCCACGATCACAGGCCGGTCGAGTTTCAGGATCGAATCGATCAACAGCTTGCCCATGCCGGGCCATGCGAAAACCGTTTCGGTCACAACCGCAAAGGCGATCATCGACCCCAGTTCCAACCCCAGAACGGTGATGATCGGGATCATGATGTTTTTCAGCACATGCACCATCAGGATACGGGTTTCCGACACACCCTTGGCGCGGGCGAATTTGACGTAGTCCTGCATCAGCGCTTCTTGTGTGCCTGCGCGCGCCAGACGTGTGACGAGCGACGCTTTGTAAAGCGCCAGCGTCAGGGCGGGCAGGATCATATATTTCAGGCCGTTCTCGGAAAAGATCGACAGCCGCATGCCCAGCACCTCGACTGTCTCTCCGCGTCCGGTCGAAGGTAGCCAGCGCAATTCTACCGCAAAGATCAGGATCAGCAGCATCCCAACCCAGAAATTCGGTAGCGAGAAGCCAAAAATGGACCCGGTCATGATGGCGCGGCCCTGCCAGCGGTCAGCCTTGTAGCC
>NZ_JACUUJ010000006.1 GCF_014859355.1 Yoonia sp.
ATGCAGACAAGCAACCGTTAAGGTAAAGACCAACCTCGCTGCGGCAACGCCCCTTGCCGCCACGCGCCAAACGCCTCATATCGCGGGGCATGGAAACACAGGGCCGCAACATGACACTTCGCCAGAAAACCAACCGGATTCTCGAAACGGCATGGACCCGCAATTTCATCATAGGGGTCATCGTTTTCAACGCGATTATTCTGGGCATGGAAACATCGCAAAGCATCATGTCGCGCGCTGGCGCATTGATCATCTTTCTTGATCGGTTGTGCCTTGCGATTTTCGTGACCGAACTGGCCGCCAAGATGTTTGCCCAAGGCGGCCAGTTTTTCCGCCGCGGCTGGAACATTTTCGATTTCGTTATCGTGGGTGTTGCGCTGGTCCCCGGCAATGGCGGTTTGTCCGTGCTGCGCGCACTGCGTATCCTGCGGGTGCTGCGCGTGATTTCCGTGGTGCCATCCCTACGACGCGTGGTCGAAGGTTTCGTGACCGCCCTGCCCGGCATGGGGTCGGTGTTTCTGCTGATGGGGATCGTGTTCTACATCGGCGCGGTCATGGCGACCAAACTGTTTGGCGACACCTTCCCCGAATGGTTCGGCACCTTGGGGGCATCGGGCTATTCGCTGTTCCAGATCATGACGCTCGAAAGCTGGTCAATGGGTATCGTCCGCCCCGTGATGGAAGTTTACCCCTACGCCTGGGCGTTTTTCATCCCCTTCATCATGATGACGACCTTCGCGGTGGTGAACCTACTGGTCGGTCTGATCGTCAATTCCATGCAGGACGCCCACGCCGAAGAAAGCAACATCGCCACCGACGCCTATCGCGACGAGGTGCTGGCGAAACTGGCTGCGATCGAGAAGCGGTTGGATGAGAGGGCAAAAGGCGGGCGCTAGGCCGTTTTTGTGCCAATCTGCGCAATCCCCAGCACATCCAGCACTTTCGCCTCGATATGCTCTGCATTCATCCCCGCCACGTCATACATCGCCTTGGGGCTAGCCTGATCAATAAACGTATCGGGCAGCACCATAGAGCGGAATTTCAGCCCGTGATCGAACACGCCTTCGTCGGCCAGCAGTTGCGCCACATGTGACCCGAACCCACCCACAGCGCCTTCTTCTATCGTGATCAGCGCCTCGTGATCGGCGGCCAGCTGCAGTATCATGTCGCGGTCCAGCGGTTTTGCGAAACGGGCATCGGCCACGGTTGGTTTGATCCCCTTTGCGCCCAGCGTCTCGCAGGCGGCCAGCACCTCGGCCAAGCGGGTGCCAAACGACAGGATCGCCACGCGCGCGCCTTCGCGGATCATCCGGCCCTTACCAATTTCCAGCGGCTGCGCATCTTCGGGAATTTCGACACCCACGCCTTCCCCGCGGGGAAAGCGAAACGCAATCGGTCCCTCGTCATGCGCCGCTGCCGTGGCAACCATGCGCACCAGTTCCGCCTCGTCCGCGGCAGCCATGACGACGAAACCGGGCAGATTTGAAAGAAAAGCCACGTCAAAAGACCCCGCGTGGGTCGCCCCATCGGCCCCCACCAGCCCTGCGCGGTCAATCGCGAAACGCACGGGCAGACGCTGTATTGCCACATCATGCACAACCTGATCGTAACCGCGTTGCAGAAATGTTGAATACAGCGCGCAAAACGGGCGCAGCCCGCCCGCCGCCATGCCCGCGCTAAACGTTACCGCGTGCTGTTCTGCAATACCTACGTCAAAACAGCGGCTGGCATAGCGCGCCATGAATTTATCCAGCCCGGTGCCGTCCGGCATGGCCGCTGTGACCGCCACGATTTTCGGATCGTCAGCGGCATGTTTGATCAAAGCCTCGGCAAAGACAGCTGTGTAAGACGGCGCATTGCTGGGTGTTTTTTTCTGTTTGCCAGTGACAACATCAAACTTGGCCGTGGCATGCCCCTTGTCGCGCGCACCCTCGGCGGGGCCATAGCCTTTGCCCTTTTTCGTGATTGCATGAATCAAAATGGGGCCATCGGCGCGGGCCTTGACAGTGCGCAACACCGACAAAAGCTGGTCCATGTCATGCCCGTCAATTGGCCCGACATAGGAAAAGCCCAGTTCCTCGAACATGGTCCCGCCCACGGTCATGTGTTTCAGCATATCCTTGGCGCGCTTTGCGCCTTCGCGGAACGGGGGCGGCAGCAGCGACACCGCGCCCTTGGCCGCCGCCTTGAATTCCTGAAAAGGTGCGCCGGCATATAGCCGCGACAAATAGGCCGACATCGCACCGGTTGGCGGGGCAATCGACATTTCATTGTCGTTCAGGATCACGATCAGCCGCTTGCCCAGATGACCCGCGTTGTTCATCGCCTCGTAAGCCATGCCGGCCGACATCGCACCATCACCGATCACGGCAATCGCATCGCCACCCCCCGCACCAAGATCGCGCGCCACAACAAAGCCGAGTGCTGCCGAAATAGACGTGCTGGAATGGGCCGCGCCGAATGGGTCATAGGGGCTTTCGGATCGTTTGGTGAACCCGCTCAGCCCCCCTTCCATGCGCAGGGTGCGGATACGGTCGCGCCTGCCGGTCAGGATTTTGTGCGGATAACACTGGTGCGACACATCCCAGATGATCTTGTCCTTGGGCGCATCAAATACGGCGTGCAGCGCCACGGTCAGTTCGACAACACCCAGCCCCGCCCCCAGATGCCCGCCGGTTTCAGACACCGCCGCAATGGTTTCGGTGCGCAGATCGTCGGCCAGATGGCGCAACTCGTCATCTGACATCGCTTTCATGTCCGCAGGTGTATGAACCCGGTCAAGGGTGGGTGTCTTGGATTGGTCCATCTCCTGCGGCCTTCTTAGTATGTCCGCGCAATCACAAAGCGCGCGGCGTCTTTCATTGTTTCTGCGTCGTCACCATAGACAGATAGCGCATCGCAGGCCTCTTGCACCAGTTCTGCCGCGCGACTTTTCGCCCCGTCAAGGCCCAGCAGCGACACGAACGTTGCCTTGCCCGCCGCCGCATCCTTGCCCACGGCCTTGCCCACAGCAGTGGCATCGCCGGTCACATCCAGCACGTCATCCCAAATCTGAAACGCCAGACCCAGCGCGCGCCCATAAATGGCCATGGGTTCGCGCGCCGCGTCTGCCATGTGCGGCCCAACCAGCGCCGACCAAGAAATCAGCGCGCCGGTCTTGCCCGCCTGTAATGCGATGATCTGCTCAAGGCTCAGCGGGGCATCCGCCGTTTCCGCCGCAATATCAGACGCCTGCCCACCGACCATGCCACGCACGCCCGCTGCATGGGCCAGCGTCATGACCAGATGCAGCTTGGCGCGATCGGCACATTCTACCTGCGTCAGCAATTCAAACGCCAGGGCCTGCAATCCATCACCGGCCAGAACGGCGGTCGCCTGATCCCACTTTACATGAACGGTCGGCCGCCCGCGCCGCAGATCATCGTCATCCATGCATGGCAGATCATCATGGATCAGCGAATAGGCGTGAATACATTCGATCGCTGCCGCCGCGCCCGCAGCCGCCACCGGGCTGATACCATGCAGTCGCGCTGTTTCAAGCGCCAAAAAGGCCCGCAAACCCTTGCCCCCGGCAACCGCATAAAGCATTGCCTCGGGAACAATACCGTCCAGCCCGCTTAATGCAAAACCGATGCGCGCTTCGGCCACTTGCGATGCTTGCGCCAATGACTGTTGCAGCCCAAGGCCTAGCGTATCACGCATCAAGCGGGGCCGTTCCTTTGGGTTCACCATTCTCGCCCAATGTGATCTTGGCGACCTTTTCCTCGGCCTCTTTCAACTTCGCTGCACAGCGCGCTTTCAATGCAGCGCCCCGTTCATAAAGCGCGATACTTTCTTCCAGCGCGACATCACCCCGCTCCAACTGGCCGACCACCGCCTCCAATTCCTTCATGGCGTCTTCAAAGCTCATTTCATCAACGTCGCTCATCGGCCTCTTTCCTCCAGAACTTTCACATGCGCCGCCGCAGAGGCGCCCAGCGCCCCAAGGTCATAACCACCTTCCAGCGCGGACACAACGCGGCCCTGACAATGGATATCTGCCAGATCACAAAGTTTTCCAGTCACCCATGCAAAATCATCAGGCGTCAGGTTCATGCTTGCCAAAGGATCATCGCGATGCGCATCGAACCCGGCGGAAATCAGCAAAAGCTGCGGCGCGAAATCATCGACACGGGGCAAAACCAACCGTTTCATCACATCGCGAAACACCTTTGATCCGGTGCCTGCGGGCAGGGGCACGTTCAGCACATTACCCACGCCGGTTTCATCCGCCGCCCCCGTGCCGGGATACAACGGCGACTGATGCGTCGAACAAAACAGGATGCGCGGGTCGTCTTCAACCTGATCCTGCGTGCCGTTGCCGTGATGCACGTCGAAATCAACGATCGCGACCCGTTTCAGCCCGTGATGGTCTAGCGCATGTTTCGCCCCGATGGCCACATTGCCAAAGAAACAAAACCCCATCGCCGTTTCGCGTTCTGCATGGTGTCCAGGCGGGCGGACGGCGGCAAAGGCATTGGCCGCTTCGCCACCCAACACCATATCAACCGCGCGCACCATGCCACCAACAGCGCGAAACGCCGCTTGCAATGTGCCAACTGACATATGCGTGTCCGCATCCAAAGACCGCCAGCCCAATGCTGGGGCCGCCGAACGGATCGCGGCCAGATGCGCCCTTGGATGGCAACGCAGAATATCGTCATCGGCGGCCAACGGTGCCTTGACGCGCAGCAGGTCCAACCCTTCAAGCGCACCCAGAACCGCATCAAGCCGGGCCACCTGTTCAGGATGACCGGGCGGCGTGACGTGGTTCAGACAATCTTTATGCGTCACCAATGCCGTCGTCATCGCCGGACATCCCCCTGTCATTCCAAATGCCCCGCTTCTTCCGAGCATGAATATCCCCGCCGGAGGCAGGCGCACCAATCATTCAGGGGCCAGCATATACCCCGCACCGCGAACCGTTTGCAAATAGCGCGGTTGCTTTGGGTCTGTTTCGATCTTGCGTCGCAGTCGGGTAATCTGCACATCCACCGCACGTTCCTGCGTTTGCTCGCCTGAACGGCTCAACTCCTCGACCAGAAGTGCGCGGGTGACAGGTTCTCCTGGGCGGCCAGAGAAAATACGCATCAAATGGCTTTCGGTGGCTGTCAGCCGAATAATTTCATCGCCCTGCCACATTTCACCGCGTGCAATATCATAGCGGATGGGGCCAAGGTTCAGCACTTTGGGTGCGATGACCACGGGTTCAGCAGCAGGCATCCGGCGCAGGATTGCGTTGATGCGTAACAACAATTCCTTCGGCTCGAAGGGCTTTGACAAGTAATCGTCCGCGCCGGCTTCCAGCCCTGAAATGCGGTCACCGGTTTCGCCCTTGGCGGTCAACAACATGATCGGGGTTGTAATGGTCTGGCGCAGGTCGCGGCACAGCGCGATACCGTCTTCGCCCGGCATCATCACGTCCAGCACGATCAGATCAAATTCCAGCCCCGACAAAACCCGCCTGGCATGGGCGGCATCACGTGCTGTGCTTACCAGAAATCCGCTGCGGATCAGAAACTTTTGCAGCAGGCCGCGAATGCGTTCATCATCATCTACGATCAACAGGTGGGCATCATCTGCGCTCATTCCGGTTTGTCCTTCATCGCTTCGTATTGACGGCGTGTTTCGTCGTCCATCATCGCCTCCAACACCTGCCGGAAACCGGCCACCGCTGCGGGGCCAGCGGCGCGGTAAGCGCTGCGCATCCGGTCACGCTGTGCATTGGACAGCTCGCGTTCCAGCGCAGCACCTTTTGGGGTCAGATGCAAAAGCCGCTCACGCTTGTCCTGCTTCCCAACGGTGCTTGTTACCAAATCGTCTTCGATCAATGCGCGCAAGACACGATTCAGCGATTGCTTTGTAACGCCAAGAATTGACAAGAGATTGTTCACAGTCGTTCCCGGGCTGCGGTGGATAAAGTGCAGTGCACGGTGATGCGCGCGTCCATAGCCCTGTTCGGCAAGGATCCGATCAGGATCGGCGGTAAACCCGCGATAGGCGAAAAACATCGCCTCGATCCCTTTGCGCAACTGTTCATCTGTCAAAAACAGCAGGCTTTGCCCCATCTGCGGCTGCAAACCTTCGGCCATCAGGTGTCTCCTTCAATTCTGCCATGACAATAAGTCAGCTTTATTGACATTCCAAGAATCAACTGTTAGCGATTTACCTCAGATACGCAATATTATGTCTACTTTTGACCATAACGCGTAATAAATGCAAATCCAGAGAGGAACACGATGGCTGGTGCATACGACGACAGAGACGGCAAAATCTGGATGGATGGCCAATTGATCGATTGGCGTAGCGCCAAGGTCCATATCCTGACCCATGCAATGCACTATGCGTCTTCCGTATTCGAGGGCGAGCGGTGCTACAACGGTAAGATCTTTAAATCACGCGCTCATTCCGAACGGCTGATCCAGTCAGGCAAGCTGATCGATTTTGACATCCCCTATACCGTCGATGAAATCGAAGCCGCCAAAACCGCCGCTCTTGAAGCGAATGGTCTGAAAGATGCCTATGTGCGCCCCCTGGCATGGCGTGGTTCCGGCGAAGACATGGGCGTTGCGGCTGCACGCAACCCGGTGCATCTGGCTGTCGCCGTATGGGAATGGGGCAATTACTACGGCGACGCAAAAACGCGCGGCGCCAAGCTGGACATCGCCAAATGGAAGCGCCCAAGCCCTGAAACGGCCCCGTCACAGGCCAAGGCGGCGGGCCTTTACATGATTGCCACAATGTCCAAACACGCCGCCGAAGCAAAGGGATGTTCAGACGCCATGATGTTTGACTATCGCGGATATGTGGCTGAAGCGACAGGTGCCAATATCTTTTTCGTCAAGGACGGCGAAGTGCATACGCCAAAGCCAGATGCATTCTTGAACGGGCTGACCCGGCAAACGGTTATCGGGATGCTGCAAGCGCATGATATAAAGGTCCATGAACGCGTGATCATGCCCGATGAACTGGAAGGTTTCCAGCAATGCTGGCTGACCGGCACCGCCGCCGAAGTGACACCAGTGGGCCAGATCGGCGACTATCATTTCGAAGTCGGCCAGATGACAAAAGATATTTCGGCCGAATACGAAAAACTGGTGCGGTCCTGATACAGAATACCCGTCCGATTGATCGGACGGGTATCGCCTTAAACTGGCAAGCGATTCGTCAGACGCCATTCACCAGCCCCAAAATGGCCGGGCCAGCCAATCATGGCGCAATTTTATTGATGCGCCAACCGCAGGAAATGCATGACGCGGGGTGCCTGCGTGCGCATGCGCGGACGTCGCTGTAACGCGACACTGGCCTTGCTGGGCATGGCACTCAGTTTGATCGCAAACATCCAACCCGGCGCACTGTCACGCGGCAAGGTGGCCCGATCCAGTTTATGCTTTTGAATATGCATATCTTCCTCCCTTTCGGTCTGTCATCATAGCACAATGCGCACGAACTTTTTCTGAAAAATGGCCTGTATACGCCCACACAATGCCACAAATCACCGATATTTGATGATTGTCCGGCATCAACTTTGAAGTGTTTTTTAGATTAAGGTTTGATCTCTGGCATGTGACTGTGTGATTACCTTTGTTTAACGAGTGTTTGTTTTTATGTCCCATCCAACCGCCGAAACGCCGCGTGCGTATCAGGATTCGCCTGCGTCATCGATGTCGACGTTATTACGTATCCTGAAATCCGCACCCCAAGACCTTTGGCTTGACACGATTCGTCGTGCCAAACCGCGCGTCCATGACGAATTGGTCTTTTGGATGCTGAACCAGACAGAATGTGATTTTGCTGTCGCAGCACATGCATTCTATCACAGTGATCCTGCCCATTATCTGGATGACCCGCGCCCGTTGCCGCCGCACCCGGCACCCGGCCAGACCTTTGCCCAAGTTCTGATCAACTGGGACAAAGGTTATTACCGCACCCACAAACTGCAACTGGAACTGCGCGATGTTCATCCGCGCACCGTCGCCGGGCTCAATCAAAAATCAATGGCGCGGCCGCGTGGGTCGCTGCCTTTTGCAATTCCGGCCCGGTTTTTGGACCCTTGGGGCGGCAAACCCATTGCCCTTCCGCCCTATTTGTCGCCCGATGACGCCATTCATCTCTGGCCGATCTATGCTGCACTGCAACTGCGCGTGCCAGATGATCCCCCAGGCCTGCCGCGCCAGATTGCCAAAGCCCGCAAGGCCATTGGGCTGTTCAGCTTTCGCACACGCCGGTCCTAAGACCCTGTTCCACCTGTTGCCTTGCGTTGCTGGGCACGCTGCAAACCCAACTGGCGTTCGCGCCAGATGATCAGAACCCCTGCGGCAATTACAATCCCCGCACCAACCAGCATGGTGCGGGTCGGCACCTCGTCAAAGACGAAATACCCGATGATCAGCGCCAGGATCATAGAAGAATAATCAAACGGCGCCACCAATGACGCATCGGCGAAACGATAGCTGGAGGTCAGGAAAATCTGCCCGACGCCCCCTGCCAACCCGGCCATGATCAGCAGCGCGGCCATTTGCCATGATGGCACCGCCCAACCCCATGGCAGTGTCAACAAAGACAACAAAGACGACGTGACCGTAAACCAGAACACGATTGCGGCTGTTGTTTCGGTCGCGACCAGTTTGCGCACAAAAACCTGCGCAAGCGCCGCCAAAACCGCGCCCATCAGAACGACAACCGCCCCCAGGGTTTCAGATGAATCGAGCGATGCCCCCACCGACAACCGTGGCGACAACACAATCAGCACCCCCACCATGCCCAGCGCGACGGCCCCCAGACGAAAGGCCCGCACGTTCTCGTTCAGGAACATCGCCGCAAAAACCACAACCAGCAGCGGCGCTGCATAGCCGATGGCCGTCACTTCGGGTAGCGGCAACAGGCCAAGGCCGGCAAACCCCAACCCCATTGCGCAGGTGCCCACCAACCCACGCCAGACATGACCCATCGGGTTGTGCACTTTCCAGCCGTGGCGCAATTCGCCCCGAATGGCCAGCCAACCCAGGATCACCGGCAATGCGAAAAACGATCGAAAGAACACCGCCTGCCCCGGTGGCACCACATCGGACGCAGCCTTGATCAGGCTGGCCATCGCCATGAACATGCAAACAGACATGACCTTGAACAGGATGCCGCGCAACGGTTGCATTTTTTTCCTTTGTTCAGGCGGGTGCGACGATAAAGCTGGTGCAGTGAAACCTTTTTCGCTTGCGACTTCCAGCGCGAACGTGTCGGGTAGACAAAATCGAGCAAGAAGAAGTGTATGAACGAAAATACCCAAGAGCCGTCAAACATGTCACCCCGCGACTGGGTGCAGGTTCTGGCAAAATATCGCGAACCAAGCAATCTTCGAAGCAGCTTTGAATTAGGTGTCAGCCTTGTGCCCTTTGTGGTGCTATGGGTGCTGGCCTGCTGGATTGCGCAATACAGTTACCTTGGCGCGTTTCTGATGTCTGCGTTGAACGGGCTTTTCCTGCTGCGACTGTTCTGTATCCAGCATGATTGCGGGCATGGCTCGTTTTTCGGCAACCGCACCGTCAGCGATTGGATCGGGCGGGGATTGGGCGTTGTCACACTGACCCCTTATGATGTCTGGCGGCGCACCCATTCGATCCACCATAGCCATGCGGGTGACCTCGACAAACGCGGTATCGGTGATGTGATGACCCTCACTGTCGAGGAATATCATCAAAAGACGCCGTTTGGCCGTTTTCTTTACCGCGCTTACCGGCATCCGCTGGTGATGTTCGGGCTGGGGCCGACCTATCTGTTCTTCTTGCAAAACCGCCTGCCAACGGGGCTGATGAAACAAGGGCACAAATACTGGATCAGCGCGATGGGCACCAATGCCGCCATCGCCATCATCCTGGCCATGATTGTCTGGCTCGGGGGCTGGCAGGCGCTGTTTCTTGTATTTTTACCAACAACGTTGATCGCGGCTTCGATCGGGGTCTGGCTTTTCTATGTCCAGCACCAATTCGAAACGACCCATTGGGAACAAGCCCCGGACTGGCAGTTGCACGACGCCGCACTGCACGGCAGTTCGCACTATGACCTACCACCTATCCTGCGCTGGTTTTCCGCCAATATCGGCATCCACCATGTGCATCACCTTTATGCCCGTATCCCGTTCTATCGGCTACCCGAGGTGCTGCGCGACCATCAAGAGCTTGTCGAATGTAGCCGCATGACCCTGATCCAAAGCTTTAAATGCGCCAGCCTTGACCTGTGGGATGCAAAATCGCGGCGGTTGGTGTCATTCGCAACCGCACGCCGCAGTGCCGCCTGATATGTTAACCGGGCGTCACCCGCAAAACCTCGCCACGGCCTGAATCAATCAGCACCAGCACAGATCCGTCAGGCAAAACGGCAACGTCACGCACCCTGCCAACATCGGTCAGTAACCGCTCTTCGCCCACGATGCGCCCGTTGGCCAATTTCAGCCGAACAAGCGCACCGGGGTTCAGCGACCCGATCAACAGATCCCCGTGCCACGACGCATAATCACCATCATAAAACGCCATGCCCCCCGGGGCGATCACCGGATCCCAGTAATACACCGGTTCTTCAAATTCCGGCGCGCGCGCTTGCCCCGCACCCACGTCGGACCCACGATAATTGATGCCATAGCTAACCAACGGCCAGCCGTAATTCCCACCTGCTACGGGCTGGTTCAGCTCGTCCCCGCCGCGCGGGCCATGTTCAACGATCCAAAGCGCACCATCAGGGCCAATCGCGGCCCCCTGAATATTGCGATGCCCCAGCGACCAGATCTGATCAATGCCATCCCGCCCGACAAACGGGTTATCAGCCGGTGCTGTGCCATCCGCACGGACACGGATCACCTTACCATGCGTCGTCGCGATATCCTGCACCAATGTCCCGCTATCGCCCGCCCCCCTGTCACCCGTGCTGATCCAGACGGCGCCATCATCCATTGGAATGATGCGGCTGCCAAAATGCCGCCCACCGCGCACCGGCGGATCCTGCACAAAAATATCCTGCACGTCGCGCAAATGGCCATCCGGCCCCAAAGTACCACGCGCTGCCGCCGTGGCAGCCCCACCGCGCAGAGGTTTGGCATAGGTCCAAAAGACCGTGCGATCCTGCGCAAAAGATGGCGACACAGCCACATCCAGCAATCCACCTTGCCCGTTATCAAACACCTCAGGCAAACCCATTATCGGGGCGCTCAGGCTGCCATCTGCATGGATAACGCGCATACGGCCCGGGCGTTCCGTGACCAGAAACTGTCCGTCGGGCATAGGCGCAATCCC
Organism: Yoonia sp.; assembly: GCF_014859355.1. Taxonomy (GTDB): domain Bacteria; phylum Pseudomonadota; class Alphaproteobacteria; order Rhodobacterales; family Rhodobacteraceae; genus Yoonia. Next base: position 11,319 of record NZ_JACUUJ010000006.1, read on the forward strand.
CCAAGGGTTTTCCAACCCTGCGGCAAAGACTGACACAGTCACAGGGGTCTGCGCCATAGCAGGCGCGCGCGTCTGTTCTACAAATGCGGGTGCAAAACCGGCATTGGGCGGTCCCTGTGGCACCTCGGCCCATACCAGTGACGGAACCATTATCACAGCAAGGATACGGATCATTTATTTACCTCCTTTAACCGGGAGATAGCCCAGCGCGCCGCGTCCGCCACCGCCGGATCCAGGTCCTCAAGCAAAGGTGAAACAGCTTTGATCAACGCACAATTCCCTGAATTGCCGATGGCATAAACCACGTTGCGCACAAAACGGTCGCGCCCGATCCGCTTGATCGGTGACCCGGAAAACCGGGCACGAAATGCGGCATCATCCAATCCCGCCAAATCCGCCAAAGGCGGGGCAAGCAAATCGTTTCGCGCGGCATAGCGCGCATCACGTGCAGTCACCGCAAATTTATTCCATGGACAAACCGCCAGACAATCGTCGCAGCCATAAATACGGTTGCCCATCAACGCTCGCAGTTCCAAGTCTACCGGACCTTTGTGTTCGATTGTCAGATAGGAAATGCAGCGCCGCGCATCCAGTTGGTAGGGCGCAGGAAAGGCATTTGTCGGACAGACATCCAGACATGCCGTGCAAGACCCGCAATGGCTGACCTCGGCATCATCCGGTTCCAGCTCCAGCGTGGTGAAAATCGCGCCCAGAAAAAACCACGACCCCAGATCGCGGCCCAGCAGGTTGGTGTGCTTGCCCTGCCATCCCAATCCCGCCGCCTGTGCCAGCGGTTTTTCCATGACGGGCGCCGTATCGACAAAAACCTTGATCTCGGCGCCGGTTTGTTCGACCAGCCAGCGCCCGACATGCTTAAGCCGCTTTTTGACGACATCATGATAATCGCGGCCCTGCGCATAAACGCTGATCGCGGCCCGATCCTTTTGTGCCAAAACCGCCAATGGGTCATGATCCGGCGTATATGTTTCTGCCAGCATGATCACGGATCGCGCGTCAGGCCACAAGGCTGTTGGATCACCCCGCCAGCCCGTCCGTTCGGCCATCCAATCCATCTGCCCGTGCATCCCCGCCGCCACAAAAGCTGCCAACCGATCCGCCATTTCCGGCACCGCATCGGGGCGACACACCCCAACCTTGGCAAAGCCTGCGTGTCGCGCAAAGGCCTGAACCTGCGCCTTTATGCTTCTTTTGTTCATAAATACCTCGGGGGAGGCCCGCAGGGCCGGGGGCAGCGCCCCCTAAAAATCCAGGTCAGCATATTGCGCCGAGGGCTGAAAACCGGGCACCTCATCCGCCAGCAATGACCGGAACGCCGGACGCGATTTGATCTTTGCATACCAATCCTTGACCACCTCGTGCCGGTTCCAGTCCACGTCACTGGTGTAATCAAGGCATGACAGCTGCGCGGCGGCCGCAAAATCAGCCATCGTCATTTCGTTTCCGGCCAACCACCGGCGCTGGTCCAGCAGATAGGCCATATAATCCAGATGGTATTTGATGGCCCGCGCGCCCGCCTTGACGTTGGCACTGTCAGGATATCCGGTGCCCATTACCTTGCGGTAAACACGCTCTCCAATCAGTTTGCTTGTGACTTCGTGATAAAACTTGTCATCAAACCACCCCACCAGCCGGCGGGCCTCATACCGGCCTTCGGGGTCGCGCGGAAACAGCGGCGGGGTCGGAAATGTTTCATCAAGATATTCACAGATAGCTGTGCTTTCTGACATGATCCGGTTGCCCATACGCAGCACCGGCACCTTGCCTGCAGGGTTGCGACGCAAAAAATCGGTGCCTTGTTCCCAATATCGTTCTTCGACCAATCCGACCTCGATCTTTTTTTCCGCAAGGCACAGTCGGACTTTACGCGAAAACGGGGATAGCGGATAATGATACAGGGTGTTCATGGCCAGCTCTCTGATGGGTTTATCCTTCAATGCCGCAAGGGCGTGTCAGGATCAATGGGGCGTCAGCGTTGAAAGCAGGCCGCGCGGCCATCCGCTGCTATTGTCGCGGCGCCGCTCATGATGGCGCGGGTGCGGTTGCGGGTAAAGGTACTGGGATTTGACGCAGACCGCGCCTTTGGCGCAGGCAGGATCGCGGCCAGCCTTGCGGCTTGTAGCGCAGACAGATCAGCCGCATCAACCCCGAAGTAATGGCGCGCCGCAGCTTGCACGCCAAAGACGCCTTCGTCAAATTCGGCCACGTTCAGATAAAGCTCAAGGATCCTGCGCTTGCTCCACACCGCTTCGGTCAGCGGGGTCCAAATCGCCTCGATCGCTTTGCGCGCCCAGCTGCGCCCATGCCATAGAAACACGTTTTTGACGACCTGCTGGCTGATCGTAGAAGCCCCCCCGCGCCCGCGATCCATGGCATCGCGGATGGCGTTCACATCCAGCCCCCAATGCAGGCAAAAGTTTGCATCCTCGGCGGCGACAACTGACCGCGCCATGACCGGCGCAATCTGTTCCATGCCAACCCATGTCTGGTCTACAGCGCCCAGACGGCGGCTTTCGGAAAACATGTAAGGTGTCGTGGGCGGATTGACGACCGCGTAAAAAAGCGGCGCAACCACCACAAAGCCAAAGATAGATACGGCCCCCCAAAGCACCGTGCGGCGCAAGATTTGCGCGGCTTTTTGAAACGGTGTTTGTTTTCGCTCTGCACGTGTCTTTTTACGCGCGGCGGATTTGCTGGGTCGCGCTTTTTTCGAGTCTGTTTTCTGCGGTCTGCTGTGTTCGGCCATTTGGCACATAAGCCATGCACAGGGCGAACGGGTCAAGCCGCCATCCGCCCCCGCACGCTAAGTGATGCGAGGGCGCGGCATTTATTCTGCCGGAATAGCGGTGTCTGCAACGCTGAGCGGATAGGGTAGATGCCGCAGCATTTCCTTTGGGCAGACCTGAAGGAAATTGGCCTTTTCGCTGTCCCAATGTTGCAGGATCTCATCAGCTTTGCGGCTTCCTGTTTCAGCCGCGTGACGCGTGATCAGGGTTTTCAGCTGGCTTTCCCAGTGGTCTACGGTCACCGGGTTGGTCACCAGCGTTTCCATATTGATCAGCGGCAAAGCAATGCCCTTTGGATCGTAAATATAAGCCATCCCACCGGTCATACCTGCGCCGAAATTGGCCCCGACACTGCCCAGAATCACAGCCACACCGCCGGTCATGTATTCGCAACCATTGGTACCGCAACCTTCGATCACCACATGCGCACCGGAATTGCGCACTGCAAACCGTTCGCCTGCGCGACCAGCCGCGAACAGGTAACCAGATGTCGCCCCATAAAGCACGGTGTTCCCGATGATCGTGTTTTCCGATGCGACCAATGGGCTTATCATCGGAGGGCGCACGACAATCGTGCCCCCCGACAACCCCTTGCCGACATAGTCGTTGGCATCGCCGGATACTTCGAGTTTTAGCCCCGGTGCCGCAAAAGCACCCAGTGATTGCCCCGCGCTGCCGCGCAGTTTGACCTTCAGGTGATCGGGCTGCAACGCGTTGCGCATCCCGAATTTCTGAACAATGTGGCTGGATGTGCGTGTGCCAATGGTGCGCAGCGTGTTGTGCACCGCATAATCCAGCTGCATCTTTTCGCCGTCGTTCAGGAAACGCGCAGCGTCCTGCACGATTTGGGCATCCAGTGTGTCGTCGACAGGGTTGCGCGGCCGGTTGCGGTCATAGCGGATCTTGTGCGCGCCATCGACTGTGATCAGCAGCGGATTGAGATCCAGATCATCAAGATGCGCCGACCCACGGCTGACCTGCGTCAGCAAATCTGCCCGCCCGATCACGTCGTCCAGCGACCGCGCGCCGATGCTGGCAAGGATTTCACGCACCTCGGTGGCGTAAAAGGTGATCAGGTTTACGACCTTATCAGCATTCCCAGTGAATTTTTCCCGCAAGGCTGGGTCTTGGGTGCAGACGCCCACCGGGCAGGTGTTCGACTGGCACTGGCGCACCATGATGCAGCCCATCGCGATCAGTGCGGCGGTGCCGATGCCGTATTCTTCGGCCCCCATCATTGCGGCCATCACTATGTCACGGCCTGTGCGCAGGCCACCATCGGTGCGCAGCGTGATGCGTTCGCGCAGGTTGTTCATGGCCAGAACCTGATGCGCCTCTGTCAGGCCCATTTCCCACGGCAGACCGGCATATTTGATCGACGTGCCGGGTGATGCGCCCGTGCCACCGTTGTGGCCTGAAATCAGGATCACATCGGCTTTGGCCTTGGCCACACCGGCGGCAATCGTGCCAACACCGCTTGAAGACACCAGCTTCACCGTCACCTTGCAGCGCGGGTTGATCTGTTTCAGGTCATAGATCAGCTGTGCCAGATCCTCGATACTGTAAATATCGTGGTGCGGCGGAGGCGAAATCAGCGTCACACCCTTGGTCGAATGGCGCAGCCGCGCGATCAGGTCGGTGACCTTCATGCCAGGCAATTGGCCGCCTTCGCCGGGTTTGGCCCCTTGGGCGACTTTGATTTCCAGTTCTTCACAGGCGTTCAGATATTCCGCAGTCACACCAAAGCGGCCCGATGCGACCTGTTTGATCTTGGCTGACGGGTTATCGCCATTGGGTTCTGGCACAAAATGCGCAGGATCTTCACCGCCTTCGCCGCTGTCGGATTTCGCGCCGATGCGGTTCATTGCGACGTTCAGCGTCTTGTGTGCCTCTGGCGACAGCGCACCCAAGCTCATGCCAGGTGTCACAAACCGTTTGCGGATGGATGTAATGCTTTCCACCTCTTCAATCGGAACGGGCTTGCCTAATGGTTTGATCGCCAGCAGATCGCGCAGATGGATCGGCGGGTTCGACTGCATGGATTTCGAAAACTGCTGCCACAGCGCATAAGATGCATTGTTGCAGGCGGCCTGAAGCATGTGCATGGTCTGGGCTTCCCACGCATGTTTTTCACCCGACCGGCGGGCCTTGTAGAAACCACCGATCGGCAGGACATCAACCTCGTTCTTCCAGCCACGGGCGTGGACCTCTTCCAGCTTGGTCTCGATGCCGTTGATGCCGATCCCGGAAATACGGCTGTGCATCCCGGGGAAATATTCCGCGACCATAGCACGCGACAGGCCCACCGCCTCGAAGTTGAGGCCACCGCGATAGGACGACAGAACGGAAATGCCCATCTTGGACATGATTTTCAACAAACCCGCGTCAATCGCCGCGCGATAGCGCCCGATCGCATCGGCAAGGCTGCCATCGACCAGCCCGCGCCGCACACGATCCGCGATGGAATCCTGCGCCAGATAGGCGTTGACCGTGGTCGCGCCACAGCCGATCAGCACGGCGAAATAATGCGGGTCAATACATTCCGCCGACCGCACGTTCACCGAACAGAAGGTGCGCAGCCCCTTGGCCGTCAGCCCCGAATGCACCGCACTGGTGGCAAGGATCATGGGCATCGGTACACGGTCGGATGATTGGTGTTGATCGGTCAGCACCAGATGGCCCGCACCGGACCGCACGGCATCTTCTGCCTCGTCGCGGATGCGTTGCAGCCCGGCATTCAGCGCGCCGCGCTCCGGTGCGAATGTGCAGTCGATAAAGACAACGCTTTCACCAAAATGTTCAACCATCTTGTTGAACTCGCCATTGGCCACAAAGGGGCTGTCCAGCACCAGAATTTCGGTCTGGCTACTGTCTTCGTCCAGCACGTTTTTCAGGTTGCCGAACCGTGTTTTCAGGCTCATTACCCGGCTTTCACGCAGGCTGTCGATCGGCGGGTTGGTGACCTGGCTAAAGTTCTGGCGGAAGAAATGCGAGAGCGGGCGATAGGTTTGCGACAACACCGCAGCAGGCGTATCGTCACCCATTGACGCGATCATTTCCTTGCCGTCCTCGGCCATAGGGGCCAAAACCTGTTCCAGATCTTCAATGGAATAGCCCGCGGCGACCTGACGTTTGCGCAATTCGGCGGCCTCATACAGGGGCTTTTCGGGCACATCACCCATCAGGCTGCTTAGATCAATGACCTTTTCAACCCATTCACCAAACGGCTGTGCGGCGGCCAGTTTATCTTTCAGTTCTGTGTCGCGATACAACCGGCCTTCCTGCATATCCACGGCAATCATCTGCCCCGGACCCAGCGCGCCCTTTTCGACCACGGTGGATTCGTCCACCGGCACCATACCCACCTCGGACCCGGCGACCAGCAGGCCATCGCCCGTCACGACATAGCGCAGGGGGCGTAACCCGTTGCGGTCCAGACCGCCGCAAACCCAGCGCCCATCGGTCATGGCCAGGGCAGCAGGGCCATCCCACGGTTCCATCACAGCGTTGCAATAGCCATACATGTCCTGCCAGGCCTGTGGCATTTCCACCGCTTGCTGCGACCATGCCTCTGGCACCATCATTGTTTTGGCCATCGGCGCATTGCGGCCCGCGCGCACCAGAACCTCGAAAACAGAGTCTAACGCGGCGGAATCCGATGACCCCGACGGGATGATCGGTTTGATGTCTTCGGCTTTTTCGCCAAACGCACTCGACGCCATGCGAATTTCATGGCTGCGCATCCAGTTGATATTGCCCTTCAGTGTGTTGATTTCACCATTATGGGCCAACATGCGGAACGGTTGCGCCAGCGCCCACTGCGGGAAGGTGTTTGTGGAATACCGCTGATGATAAATCGCAAAAGCCGATTCAAACCGTTCGTCCAGCAGGTCGGGGTAGAACACGGCGACCTGTTCGGCCAGCATCATGCCCTTATAGATCACCGACCGGCAGGACAGTGAACACAGATACATGCCATTGATCTGCGCGGCGGCGGCTGCCTTTTCGATGCGGCGGCGGATAATATAGAGTTCGCGTTCAAACTGTTCCTTATCCAGATCCTTATCGCAACGGATCAGGATCTGTTCAATCTCTGGCCGTGTGGCGTTTGCCTTGTCGCCCAGCACCTCAGTGTTTACCGGCACGTGGCGCCAGCCGTAAATATAGTGGCCCATCCGCAGCACTTCGGATTCCACGATCGTCCGGCAGCGTTCTTGCGCTGCAAAATCCGTGCGCGGCAAAAACACCTGACCGACCGCGATCAACTTGTCCTGTTGCGGTTCATGGCCCGTGCGGCGGATCTGATCCTGAAAGAAGGGCACGGGGATCTGCACGTGAATGCCAGCGCCATCACCTGTCTTTCCATCGGCATCGACAGCGCCGCGGTGCCACACGGCCTTGAGAGCGTTGATCCCTTTTTCGACGACATCGCGCGACGGCGTGCCGTCAATGGCAACCACAAGGCCGACACCGCAAGATGCGTGTTCATCATCATCGCGATACATGCCGTTCTCGGCCATCCATACGCGCTTGGCTTCTTCTGCCGCGACCCAGGTTTCGTCATAGGTTGTCATTGGCATGCTCCTTCAGAATATCGGCAGAGGAAATCGCAACGCCACAGCCGTGTTTGGGCTGCGCGCTCAAGAAACCCGGATCACCGGGAAAGATGAATTCGACCGGGCGGTCGTCTGTTTCGAATGTGCCGTTCGGCGTGGTGACGGTGCTGGTGCCTGACAAAAACATCCGCCAGTCGCGGCTGATGAATTCGTTGCCCTGCGATTCCCAAAGCACATCGCCCGCCCCGTCATAGGCCGTGATCTGATAGGCGGTTTCATCCAAGGTCACGCCATCAATGATCACCTGACGGCCGGTCAAACTGTCCTGCCCAACATAGCGGGTTGTGCCAATTTCATCGGACAGTGTTTCAAAATCGTAAGTGTCAACGCCCGTTGCGATCAGGTCACTGATCGAGGCCGGATCGGTCGCATCAGGGGCCAGCCGTTCTGAATGACCGGCGCGCAGATGCACGCTATTGATCCATTGCGTTTCTGCGTCAATCTCGCCGACATAACTCACGCCGCCGTCGTCAATGCTGACGCGGCGTTGATGACCGGCAGGGTCGCCTTGGCAGGTGAAATAATGCTCGACCTGACAACTGGCGCTTTGCACCGTTAAATAGGCGTTGCAGCCTTCAGGTAGCGCAAAGAGGCTTTGCCCAGAGGCCGGTGCGGCAAGACAAACCAGGGCAAGCGCTAATCTCAAGGCTGGTATCCCGTTTCCATCTGATTGCATTCATAAATCGGTTGATTGCTGAAAAAACCCGGATCACCGGGAAAGATGAAATCGACCGGCGACATATCTGTCACTTGATCCGGCGTCGCAGCATCCCAGCTTTCGCCAAAGAAAAACAGGCGCAGATCCTGACTGACGTATTGCCGCCCGGCGCTTGCTTGAATCTCGTTACCTTCCGCATCAAGCGTGCGGCCATCATAGTTCGTGATGAACAGCGTCACGCCATCAATGACTGTCGTTTCCCCTGTCAGCATATCATAGCCCACGTTCCGCTCTGGCCCGTCATCGGTCAGAATTGTGAAATCCCATGTGTCGATCTGATTTTCAAACAGCTCTGTCAGGGACGCCGGATCAGGCGCGGGCACCTCAAGCATTTCATTTCCCGTGATCTTATACGCCTCAAGCCATTGAAATTCATCATCAACCTTCTGAACACTGAACAACCCGCCCTGTCCAATCAGCGCAAGCCATTGGTCGCCGGGGTTGTCGGCCTCGCAGGACCAGACGTTGACCAGCACGCATCCCTTTTGCTGCAGGGTCAGCGTGCCGGTGCAGCCTTCGGGCACGGCAAAGGTTTGCTGTGCGGTTGCTGGGGTCGCCAGGGTCAGCGCGCTCAGGATCATCAGTGGCTTTATCATTCATATACCTTTCGGGTCAGCCGGGCCGACCTATCAGTTTGTGGGTGCGTGTGGACGCAATATGCATATGCTGCCTGTGCGCGTCACATCACTCTGCCGCGACGTCCGCCGCCTGCCCGAGATAATCCAAAATCGCCGTCGCCGCATCGCGTCCATCGCGGATAGCCCACACGACAAGCGACGCGCCGCGCACAATGTCACCCGCGGCATAAACGCCGTCCAGACTGGTTGCGCCGGTGCCGAAATCGGCCTTGATGGTGCCCCAGCGGGTCACTTCCAACCCGTCAACGCCCCAAAGTTTGGGCAGATCTTCGGGTTCGAACCCCAGCGCCTTGATCACCAGATCAGCGGGTTCGACATAATCGGCCCCTGCGATCAGTTCAGGCGCGCGGCGGCCTGTCGCATCAGGGGCGCCAAGGCGCATTTTCTGCACTTTTACGCCTGTGACAGGGTCGCCTTCAAACCCGTCAGGGGCCGCCAGCCAGACGAATTCAACGCCTTCTTCCTCGGCATTCTGCACCTCGCGTTGCGATCCGGGCATATTGGCACGGTCACGGCGATACAGGCATTTCACGCTTTGTGCGCCCTCGCGGATCGACGTGCGCACACAGTCCATCGCAGTGTCACCGCCACCGATCACAACAACCTGCTTGCCAGCGGCGTTCAATTCACCGCTGTCATATTCGGGCACATCATCGCCAAAACTTTTGCGGTTGCTGGCGGTCAGGAAATCAATGGCGTTCACGATCCCTTCGGCAGCGGAATCAGGCAGATCGCGCGTTTTGTAAACGCCGGTGGCAATCAGCACAGCGTCATGCTTGCCGCGAATGGCGTCAAACGACAGGTCGTCGCCTACGTTACAGTTCAGGACGAATTGCACGCCGCCATCTTCCAGTTGGGCCATGCGCTGCATGACGATATCTTTTTCCAGCTTGAAGCCAGGTATGCCATAGGTCAGCAACCCGCCGCCACGATCATAACGGTCATAGACCGTGACTTGCACACCCTGACGGCGCAGCATGTCAGCGGCAGCAAGCCCACCGGGGCCAGCGCCGATGATGCCAACACTTTCGCTGCGCTCGGCATAGGGGCGGATCGGCTTGACCCAGCCGTTTTCAAATGCGGTGTCAGTGATGTATTTTTCGACCGACCCGATTGTCACTGTGCCATGGCCGGATTGTTCGATCACGCAGTTGCCTTCGCACAGGCGATCCTGCGGGCAGATGCGGCCGCAGATTTCGGGAAAGGTGTTGGTATCCTGACTGATTTCATAAGCTTCTTGCAGCCGCCCCTCGGCGGTCAGGCGCAACCAGTCGGGGATGTTGTTATGCAAAGGGCAATGCGTCTGGCAATAGGGCACGCCGCACTGGCTGCAACGGCTGGCCTGTTCGGCGGCCTTTTCGCTGGCATATTCTGCATAGATTTCGTGGAAATCCTGCTTGCGCAGATTGGGCGGTCGTTTTTCCGGCATGTCCCGGCCCACGGTCGTAAACTTCAGCATTTTCTGACCAGCCATAAATAATCCCCCAACATTCGCGTCAGCCATCTTTTAAAACAGCTTCGATCCGAATAAAAGGCATTAATACTGACCTATATTGATGAATTTTCACACACGAAATGCTCTGATTGGAAAAAATGATGATATTTAGGTCCGTATTGATACATAAATATCCGCTTCCCCCTGAATCGCAACGGTTTAGGTTGTTCTTACCGAATCAGTTTTGCGGGTATTATGACAGTCTTTAACCTTCTCCTTGTGGCGCTGATCCAAGGCATCACCGAATTTCTGCCCATTTCGTCATCCGGGCACCTGATCCTGTTGCCTTCGCTCAGCGGCTTGGAAGATCAAGGCCAGATCATCGACGTCGCCGCCCATGTCGGCACACTCTGCGCGGTTATGCTGTATTTCTGGCGCGATGTGCGCATGGCACTGGTGGGCAGCCTGCGTCTTTTGCACGGCAAAGTTGATACCAAAGGCGCGTTTCTGGCGCTGTGCCTGCTGATTGCCACTGTGCCGGTAATCGTGATCGGGCTGGTGTTGAAAGTGACGGGCCTGTCGGAAGCGATGCGCGGAATCGCGGTCATCGGATGGGCCATGATCATTTTCGGGATTGTACTGTACTGGGCCGACCAGACCGGGCCAATAAATAAAACAGCCGATCAGTGGACGATGAAGCATGCCCTGAACATGGGCCTATGGCAGGCTGTCGCGCTGATCCCCGGCACGTCGCGGTCTGGTATCACGATCACCGCCGCGCGTATGCTGGGCTATAACCGCACCGACGCCGCGCGCCTGTCGATGCTGATGTCAATCCCGACGATCATCGCATCCGCCACTTTGCTGGGCCTTGACGTGATCGGCACCGCCGACGCAGGCGCGCTGCGCGACATCGGGATCGTTGCGACGATGACATTTGCGGCAGCATTACTGGCGTTGACACTTATGATGCGCCTGCTGCGCGCGGTCAGTTACACGCCCTATGTCATCTATCGGCTGGGGTTGGGCAGCGTCCTGCTCTGGATCGCCTACACCTAGACTTTCAGGTTCTTGGCGGATTCCTTGATCGCGTTATACTGACCTGACGGGCGGAACCGCCACAGATAATCCGGCAGAACGGCCTCCATCGCGGTTGGGGTGATCCCCAGGGCATCAAAGCCCTGTGCGCCATCCGCGACGACATTATCGACCGCAAGGTTACGCACCTGATCCGCTGTGACCGGCCCCTTGATCAGCCCCAGCGAAAGCCTGCGGACCAGACCGAATGTTCCCGCCATGATCCGGGCCACCCAGAACGGAATGTTCATGATCAGACGGCGGCGGCGCACCACCCCAAGCATCAGCTGCATCAATTCACGGAAACTGTGCACATCAGGACCGCCCAGTTCGTAGACACCGGGCTGCACGTTCCCCATCACGCCCTTGACCGCAGCAGCAGCAACATCGTCAACGTAAACCGGCTGAAACCTGGTACTGGCCCCGACAATCGGCAGAATCGGCCCAAACCGCGACAGCCCCGCAAACCGGTTAAAGAACTGATCTTCGGCCCCGAAAACAATTGACGGACGCAGAATGACCGCGTCAGGGAAATTCGCCAGCACAGCCGCCTCACCTGCCGCTTTGGTGCGGGCATAAGCGCTGGCCGAACCTGCATCGGCGCCAATCGCCGAAACATGCACCATCCGCGCCACGCCCATTTCAGCTGCGATGCGGGCAATGCGCCCCGGCGCTTCGGCCTGAACAGCGGCAAAGGTGTTCTTGCCCACTTCGTCCAGAACACCCACGCAATTGACCACCGCATCGGCCCCTTGGGTCACAGCTGCAACGCTGGCATCATCACGGATATTGCAGAAAACAGGCTCTACTTGCCCCACTGCGCCGTAGGGGCGCACGAACATCGCTTCGTTCACATTGCGCACAGCGACCCGCACGCGCCAGCCTTCCTTGGCCAGACGCCGCGCAATATACCGCCCGACAAAACCGGAACCGCCGAATATGGTGACAAGCTTGGACATGATCGCGCCTCTTTACTGGATAGCCACGGTTTACAGGCCACCCCGCAGTCAGACAAGGCGCAATCCGGCAGATTCAACTAGCGCGCCATGACATCAGCACATTTTCCATTCGAATCGCGTTGACAGCACCCCAAACCCGCATTATTGCGCCCCTAGCTCACCTGCCCAGGTGGCGGAATTGGTAGACGCGCTAGCTTCAGGTGCTAGTATTGGCAACGATGTGGAGGTTCGAGTCCTCTCCTGGGCACCAAAAAATAAGCGATTGAAATAGCATGTTTAATGTTTTTCTGTCGGATATTTTTAAACAGTTACACGCTTCGCCACATAAGTCTGCCGAACGGGTTTCAGCGCAAATCTTATGACAGAGCGCGCCTTTCTTATCCCTACGAAAATCGCAAACGCGACCGCCAGAACGATACCACCAAAATACGGCTGCCCAAGATCACGCATTTTCAAAAGCATCAGTATGTTTCCGTTGATCAGGTGGCAGGTTTGGCTTGAACACCGGAAAATGCGATGATCGCATCTGTCAGGACGTCGAGCGTGTCCAGAATTGGCACAGAGGACCGCACCTGCTTACTGATCAAGGAAAACTCCGAGCATCCAATGATCACGCGGGCGGCACCGGCTTGAACAAGTTTGGCGGCTTCGCGCTCCAGCAGGGCGATATCCGCACTGTCCGGGCCCAGTTTTTTAATCTTGCGGATAGATGCCAGAATATCCGTTTCGTCAGCGGGAAAAGCCGCCTTGACCCGATTTTTTGCCAGCAGGCCGCTGAACAGGCCCGTGCCGTTGGTCGCAGGAGATGCTAGAATCCCCACAATATCGCCGGCTGCAAGGCCAGATGCGGCCTGCGCGCAGGCAAGTGCGGGCATGTTCAGCAACGGGATGCCAGCCGCCTGCGTGATCTGGGACGCATAAAGATGGGCGGTGTTGCAGGGCATCGCCAGGGCCTGCGCTCCTGCGGTTTCCAGCCGTGCGGCCATCTGCGCAAGGACCGGGCCGGGGTCCGGCCCGTCCTGCGCGATGATATGGCGGATGCGTGACGGCACCTGCGGGTTCATGTCCACGATCATCGGCACATGATCCTGATCGTCCTCGGCCGCTGTCGCCGCAAAGACCCGCTGCATCAGCGCGATCGTCGCCTCGACGCCCATGCCCCCAAGAACGCCAATGCGCCGGAACTGGCCTGCGTTATCCGTCATGTTAACAGCCAGTCACGACCAGCGGTCAGAAAAGTCGAACGCAGCATCATAACCAAACAGGGCCACAGACCCGCCGGTGTGCAAAAACACCACCCGCTCGCCTTTTTTGAAATGCCCCTTGCGAATCAAGTCGATAAAGCCTGCGGCACCCTTGGCCGAATACACCGGATCAAGCAGGATCGCCTCAAGTTCTGCAAACATGCGGATCGCTTCAAGTCCGCTTTCAGTCGGGATACCATAACCTTCGCCGACGTAATCGGTGTTGGCGACCACGTCTTCGCGCAATACCACGCCCGGGCAGCCCAGCTTTTCCGCTGTCTTGCAGGCAAGGTTATATACGTTTTCCTCTTGTTTGGCCTTGGGCGCGCGCACCCCGATTCCCAAAAGCGGGATTTGGGCGTTCATCGCCTTGAGACCTGTAATCAGACCGGCCTGCGTGCCGGCGCTGCCTGTGGCGTGCACGATATGGTCGATCTGCATGCCGCTGTTGTTGACCTGACCCAGCAGTTCAAAGGCGCAGTTGACATAGCCCAGCGCACCCGTCGGGTTCGAGCCGCCGCCGGGGATGGTGTAGACCTTTTTGCCGTCGGCGCGCATTTCATTGGCGACATCTTCGATGACGGCGTTGAAATCCGGGCCAGAGGGGCGCTTTTCAGTCGTCGCGCCATGCAGGTGGTCCAGCAGCACGTTGCCGTTGTTGTTGTAGTTGGCATTATTCGACCCGGTCCGGTCCTCTAGCACGATATGGCACCCCATGCCCATCTTGGCCGCGAAGGCCGCAGTCTGGCGGGCGTGGTTGGATTGGGTCGCACCTTGGGTGATGACCATCTCCGCGCCCTGCAACTCTGCCTCGGCCATCAGGAATTCCAGCTTGCGCGTCTTGTTGCCCCCGGTGGACATGCCGGTGCAATCATCCCGTTTAATCCAGATTTCCGGCCCTCCCAGTTCTTTGGTCAGACGATCAAGGCGTTCCAGCGGTGTCGGAAGGTGGGCGAGAAAACGGCGGGGGAAACGGGATAAGTGCATTTTGTGATCCTTCATTTGCTTGAAACTGTCTTTACTCCGCCTAAAACCGCGAATCTAATGCAAATTAGCACGGTTAAATTGCGTAATATGCAATTTATGATCGTGCTGCAGGAGCATGAGATGCGTTTAGAGTGGATTGAGGATATTCTTGCGGTGCTGGACACCGGGTCGCTTGCGCGTGCGGCCGAACGGCGGATGCTAACGCAATCCGCCTTTACGCGCCGTGTCCGCATGATCGAAGACACCATCGGGACAGAATTATTTGACCGGCGGCGCAAACCAATCAGGCTGTTGCCTGGCGTAGAGGCCCTGGCACCTGAGCTTCGGGATCTGAGCCTGCGCCTGCGCAAGATGCGATACAGGTTAAAGGTATCGACAAGCCGCACAGGCGGCACTCTCAGGTTTGCCTGTCAGCACGCGATCACGACAACCGTTTCGCCCTGGATCGTGCGGGCCCTGATGCAGCTAGAGGATATCTCGGTCAGGGTCCGGTCTGGAAACCAGGACGAATGCATGGTCCAGTTGCTGGCGGGCGAGGTTGATTTCGCCGTGATGTATACCGTTCCCGGCGACCAGACAGTCACCTTCAAACGTGCATTCGAGGCGCGGCAAATCGGAAGCGATGTTCTTGTGCCAGTTTGCGCGCCGGGGTTGAAGCGCGGCGATCCGCTGTCTGAAATTCCAACTATCAGCTATCCGTCTGACGTGTTTCTGGGGCAGGTTTTCGACCGCAAGATCGCGCCACGCCTGCCAAGTGACATCACGTTCATCACCAAGGCTGAAAGCGCACTGACGCTGGCTGCCTACGAATTTGCGCTGGGCGGCATCGGTGTGGCTTGGCTGCCCCGGTCACTGGCCGCGGATGCCATTGCACAAGAAAGGCTGATCAGTCTCGCGGCAGATTTACCTGTCCAGCCGCTTGGGATCAGCGCGATCCGGCTGCAAGAAGGACAGGATGCGCGGGACGATATGATCTGGCAGGCGATTGTGGCCGATCTGACGCTGCCCGCGCATTTACAAAGCGTCCCAGACCTTTCGACCGGTCGCATCCAGGCGATCGAGTGAACAGAAAACCGACAGGGTCAATGTTGCTTCCCATGTGCCTTTGCCCACCTGAATCAGCTTTCCGTCAGCGATTTCATCACTTACGGCGCTTTCCGGCAACCATGCCACACCGCTGCCGGATAACACCCGCCTTTTGATCGCCTCTGTCAGCGCATCCATATACCGCAGTTTCAGCGGCGGTTTTCGCGTGCCGATGGTCTGATCGACGACGGTGCCCAGAAAGCTGCTGGGATCATATCCCAGATAGGGAATTTCCCTGGCATCGGTGCCATCCAGATACCATTCCCCCGCAGTCGCGGCAGTCGTTTCAGCGACGGGAATGAACGGATCGGTGCCGATATCCTTGCGCGCGAACACGTTGCCATCAAAGTTGGGCGCCACGTCCTTGTAGTTGTAATACAGCAGAAAGTCGCAGTTCGCCTCCAGCAGCAGTTGACAGCAGGTGCTCAGGTTGTCGGAATAGACCCGCACGCGCAGGTCAGGAAATTTCTGCTCCAGATCGGCAATGCGACGCGAAAGATAGTTGACCGAGATCGTATGCAACACAGCGAATCGCTGAAATGCAGTGCTGCCGCGTTCCTCGGCGCGAATGCTTTGGCGGATGTCGGTCAGGTTTGCGATGGTTGCGCGCGCAACCGGCAAAAACTGCTGTCCCGCATCAGAAAGCTGAACCGGATAGGTCGACCGCTTGATCAGCGGCACGCCCAGCCAGATTTCAAGCGACTTGATCCGTCGGCTAAAGGCCGGTTGCGTGATATTTCGTTCTTCGGCCGCCCGCGTAAAGTTCAAAGTGCGGCCTAAACAGGCAAAGTCCTGTAACCAATTCAGATCCATTGGGAAATGATACAAGCCTAAGTCATTGCTGTATAGTAACTATGCAATATCAGTATGATTTAATTCCATGTTTGAATTGGCCTCATGTAAACTTCCCTCAATACCCTTGGATTCAGGTTGAGGCGGCAAAGAAACCATCGCAAGGTCGAAGTTCACCATATTCAACCGCCCAAAATCGCCAAGAGGCGCCAGTTTCGGAGTTTTTGTTCTGTCTAGGCGCTCAATGACAACATGGAGACGAAAAATGAAGACGATCCTAAAAACAACCTGCGCTCTGACGGCCTTGGGTTTGGCCGTGACCTCGGGTGCGGCAAGCGCCCAGACAACATTGCGCCTGTCCACCTATGTGAACGAATCCGACATCCGCTATCAGGGCTTTGAATATTTTGCGGAACGAGTCGCCGAAAAAACAAACGGCAGCGTCAAGGTGGAAATCTTCCCGTCAAGCACGCTGCACGGCTGGTCCGAAGGCGTGGATTCGGTGCAGGGCGGCGTCTCTGACATCAGCTGGATCAACGCAGACAACCGCCTGCCCTGCTATGCGGTGACATCGCTTTACCCCGCCGAGGTAAACCTTGAAAATCAGGTAGCCATGGATGCAGCCTATGCCGAACTGATCCGCGAAGAGGCGGCGAATGTGAACCTCGTGCCTTTGATCAACTCAAACTATTCCTACGATCAGGAATGGTGGTTCGAAGAACCGATTGATGACATCGGAAACCTCAATGGCAAACTTGTCCGGTCTATCGGGCCGCTGGTCAGCACGATGATCGAAACTTGGGGCGGTGAACCGGTATTCGTCGCCCCCAAGGAAGTGTTCCAATCCGCCGAACGTGGCGTGGTTGACGGCATCAACATGGGTGTGGCGACCTATAGTTCGTGGAAGCTGTGGACAGTCATGCCCTATATGGTCAACGCCAACCTGTTCTACGGCAACATCCAATACATGATGAACAAGAACAAGTTCGATTCCCTGACGGCAGACGAACAGGCCGCGCTGACAGCCGCCGCAACAGAAACCGAAACATGGTTGCAGCCGCGTTACGAAGGCTGGGTTGACCAGCAGGTGGGCAATGCCGTCATGCAGGGCGGCGGTTCGGCTGTGTCGATCGCGAAGAATCAGCGCGCCAGCCTGATTGCCAGCGTCAAGGACAAATGGGATCCCACTGTCGATGCGGCCTGCGGTGCCGATCTTGCAGGCGACATTCGGGCCCTGCTGGCCAGTAACGCGCCATAATCTTGGCGTGACCATGGTGCGGCGGTCGGCATGCGATGTGCGGACCGCCTGCCTTTTGACATGACAGAACAGGGCTTTGGCATGGACCAGAAACTTGACCGATTGATCGGTGCCTTCGAACGTATCGTCGTTTGGGTCGCCGGGGTAGGCGGCGTTATCGTCCTGATCCAGATGGTCTGGATCACCTATGGTGTCTTTATGCGCTACGGGATCGGAAAACCCGACCGGATGGTGACCGAGGCGACCGCCCTTTTGCTGTTTCCGGTGGCTTTTGCCGGTCTCGCCTATGCGATGCGCGAAGACGCCTATCCCAAGGTCACGATGCTGACCGACAGGTTCGGGCCCGCCGCCCGAAAGGTTTTCGATGTGATCAACCATGTGTTGATGCTGGGGGTCGGGCTCTTTCTTTCCTACGCCGGAATCAGTGCCACAATCCGGGCTTTCAACTCCGGCGTTGCCTCGGAAATCCTGCATTGGCCGCGCTATTTTTTTTGGGCACCGGGCGCCTGCGCACTGAGCCTGTTTTCCCTTTATGCCGCGCTGCGGCTCGTTCGGTTGGTCCGAACACCGGCCATCTAAGGAGACCGCCATGGAATGGTATACTGTTGGTTTGGGTCTGCTTGGACTCTTGATGCTGTTTATCGTGATCGGGCTGCCGATCCCCTTTGCGCTTGCGGCCGCCTCGCTGCCGTTTTTGTGGGACATCCAAGGTTGGAACACCTCGATCGTCTCGACCGAGCTGAAGCTTTGGGGCGTGTGGATTGACTATATCCTGCTTGCTGTTCCCTTGTTCGTTTTCCTGGGTGAGTTGATAGGCAAGTCGAATATCGGCCCGAATCTCTTTCAATTCCTGCACCAGGGCGTGCGGATCAAGGGATCGGCGGCATATGGGTCGATCGGGGCCAGCGCGGGCTTTGGGGCCGTTTGCGGGTCGTCGATGGTCGGGGCGCTGACAATCGGTGGCGTCGCCCTGCCGGAAATGCTGCGGCTTGGCTATGGCAAACGCCTGTCCAGCGGGGTGCTTGCTGCGGGGGGAACGCTGTCTGTCCTGATCCCGCCCAGTCTGATCCTGCTGTTTTACGGGATCGTGACCGACCAGAGCATCGGTGATCTGTTCATTGCGGGGGTGATCCCGGGGATTTTTCTGGTCACAAGCTTTGTCGTCGTCGTGCTGGTCTGGGGTATCCTGAAACCCGAAGATATCCCAAGCCGGGAAGAAGCAACCAAAATGCCCCTGCTGATGATCTTGAATACCGTCGGGCCGGTCCTTCTGATCGGTCTGGTGATTACCGTTGCCATCTACGCCGGGATCGCCACCCCGACAGAGGCAGCCGCCGTCGCGGCCTTGTTGACTGTCGTGCTGGCGTTTGGGGTCGGCGGCCTGACATGGCAGGGGTTTAAAGCGGCACTTTATTCCACCATGCGCACCATGGGTTATCTTGGGTTGCTATTGTCAGCCGGGGTTCTTTTCGGTTTCGTGCTGACCTATTATCGGGTGCCGCAGCAATTCACCGCATTATTCCTGTCGTTCGACTTGTCCCCGACAACGGTGCTGATGATCGTGCTGGTGTTCTACATCATCCTTGGCATGTTCCTTGAACCCGTTTCGATGACCTTCATTACCTTGCCGACGATCTATCCGCTGATGGATGCCGCGGGGTTCGATCTGATCTGGTTCGGGGTCGTCTATACAATCACCATGGAAATCGCGGTGCTGACCCCACCGGTCGGGCTGAACCTTTATGTCATTCAGGCGATCAGTCGCGATCAGGTCACCATTGGCGACGTGATCATGGGGTGCCTGCCGTTCATCGCGATGATGGTGCTGCTGATCGCAGTGCTGATTGCCATGCCGGATCTGGCGCTCTGGCTACCGGAGCAGATGCGGTGATGTCTGCGACCTTGTTACCGCATCAACGCGCCGGGGCGGGTGTGCCGCTGGTGCTGGTTCATGGATATCTTGGCGGATCACAGCAGTGGGCGCAGGAAATCGCCCATTTCAGCACCCGTTTCGACGTGATCGCGCCAGCGCTTCCAGGTTTTGCCGATGCAGCGGAATTGCATGCCAAAAACCGGATCAGTGACATGGCTGACGCTATCATCACATTGCTGGATGACCTCAAGCTGACCCGGTTTATCCTGATGGGTCATTCGATGGGCGGCATGGTCGCGCAGGAAATCGCCGCCAAGGTCGGGGACCGCGTGCTAGGTTTGATCCTTTATGGAACGGGCCCAATCGGATTGTTGCCCGACCGATTCGAACCCATCGAAGTTTCGCGACAGAGGCTCATCGCCGATGGCGTGGAAAAGACATCCCGGCGCATCGCTGCGACCTGGTTTCGCGATGGAGAAGCGGCAACCGGATATGAACTGGTGGCTAAAATCGGATCTTCAACCAGCCGTGAAGCCGCCCTTGCAGGTCTTGATGCCATGGCGCATTGGGATGGCCGCAGTGCGCTGCCGTTCCTCACGATGCCGACTCTCATCTTGTGGGGGGAATTGGATCGCACCTATCACTGGAGCCAGATCGAACTTCTTTGGCGGATGCTGCCCAATGCGCAGTTGGCCGTCATTCCGGGGGCGGCCCACGCAACCAATCTGGAAAAGCCACACCTTTTCAACACGGTTCTCGAAGACTTTCTGAAAAACTTTTGAAGTTACAAATCTTGCAAGTCCAGCACGCATATTTGCATGGAACGCAGGCCTGACCCTCGGTCTCGACCTGAACGGGACAGACTTGCCGGGGCCAATCAGTCAGAACAGAGGCATCGGACAAGGCATGATCCAACAAGAAATCATCAAATCGACAACCGAACCACCTTTTTAGGCCGCTGAAGATACAGGTTGATCGACCATCCATCGCGTTGGGCGCAAAACCTGGTGACGCCGGATCAGGCACCTCTTACGACGTATCAAACATCCCGGGGCGACTGCGGATCAGGTCACGCGAAAAGCCTTCACCGCGCCTGCGCACTAAATGCAACCGAAATCTCAACTGCAACGGCGATGTTTGGCGACGCGCTAAAAGTTTCGCAAGAAGTCAGCTGCGTTCCAAATTTGTTTATGCGCTGCATCGCGGGCTTTTGGTGTCTGCGCCTGATAATCCTGAAAATTGTGCAGCACCTCCATGATCTTTGGGGCAAAGTCCGATGTCGTCACCGCGGCCGCAGCGTTGCCAAATCCTAAAAAGCTGCTCATCCTGATACCCTGCGTGTGAACGATCGGCTTTCCGGCAAGCACGCCATCAATGATAATCCCCGATCCCCGCGCCGCATAAGCGTTCAGGTCATATGGCACCAAAAGAAGATCAACCGCGTGCAACGCTGCGATAAACTGTTCAGGGGGCAGGGTTTTATCCAGCAAGATTATATTGATCCGCCGGTTGGCGCGCGAAAGAGACCACCCGCTCTTGCGCATTTCCCATTCGTAACGCAAACGTTTACGACCAGATCGCCCCCCTCGATGCTGCGCGACAAACTCAACCGTCACTGCCGGGTCACAATCGCGCAGTAAAACCTTAAGGTCCTGCAAAATAGCCGGAATTTTTTCCGCGCCTTTTTCCAGACGATAGCCGCCAAGATATCCAATTCTGAAATGGTTCGTCTTGCGCGGCACAGCGGCTTCTTGCGGCGGGCTTTCCGGGTTGATGGAACAGGGTAACAAAAGCGTATTCAACGCCTTTAACCCGAAACGCGCGTTCAGCAGCTTCGCCAGCGATCCGGTTTCCGTGACAATTGTAATCGCGCCGCTTTGCACATGACGGTCAAGGTCCGCGCGTTCGGCGTCCGTAAGAGCATCAATCGTTTGAAATATCAAAATACGCAGCGCAAACCGCGCTGTGCCGGGGTGTCTGTCAAGAAATCGCACACATAAACCAATGTCATTGTGCTGAACTGTCGGAAAGAGAATGGAAACTGGGACAGACGGCACACCAATGACCGTCTCTAATGCCGCAAGATCGTTTTCAAATGCTTGCGACGGATGTTTTCGATAATCGCGGCCGGTTGACAGCACACAGTGAACGTTCGGATTCTCCACCAAAGCCGGGTTGTCACTGCGCATCGTGATGATGCGCTTTGGACGGCCGCCCGCCAATTGGTCAATTGCGCCAATGACAGTATGATGGTGCCCAACGGCCTCATCAATATGTCGCTCAACAATCGTCAGCACATCCGCCATCTTACGAAATCGTCCTTTGCACGCCGTCGTCAATGTTTTTGCCTGAGCCACAGTTACAGACACCCACCTTACCAAGACAAGAGCGTAACAAGTCAGATAAGCGCCTTGCTTGCCCTGCAACGAACGCATCATCGCTGCGCGCAGCAAAACTAACCTGAATAAGTGAGGAAGTGGTGAGCCGTGCTGGGTTCGAACCAGCGACCTACTGATTAAAAGTCAGTTGCTCTACCAACTGAGCTAACGGCCCACATGACGGGCTACTTAGAAAGACCAGAGCGGGCGGTCAACCCCCAAATGATGTCGCGACTGGATAAGTCGTATGCCATTGTCTATATCGCCGCTATGACCACACGCGAATTGACATATTTACCTTTCATGAAGATGCATGGGTTGGGCAACGACTTTGTCGTGATTGACGAACGGGGCATGGCGCCGCGCGTCGATGCCAGCCTTGCCGTCGCCATGGCCGACCGGCACAGAGGCGTGGGATTTGACCAGCTTGCCGTGCTGTCAGACAGCGCCGATTCGGATGTCTATCTGACGTTCTGGAACAGCGACGGGTCATTGTCAGCGGCCTGTGGAAATGCCACGCGCTGCATCGCCCGGTATCTGATGGACCAGACCGGCCAGACAGACCTGGCCATTACAACAGATCGCGGCAGGCTATTTGCACGAGACGCTGGCGATGGGCTAACGGCGGTCAACATGGGGCAGCCGCAACTGGATTGGCAGGACATCCCCCTCGCGCAGCATGTTGACACATTGCATTTGCCTATCGCCGGTGACCCCGTCGCCACGGGCATGGGCAACCCGCACTGCACGTTTTTTGTCGATGATGCGGATGCCGTCAATCTGGCCACGCGTGGTGCGGCAACGGAACATCACCCCCTGTTTCCACAACGCACCAACGTGCAATTCGCCAGCCTGACCGGCCCTGACCGTTTGCGCATGCGCGTCTGGGAACGCGGGGCCGGGGTTACGCTGGCCTCTGGGTCGTCTTCCTGTGCCACGGCTGTTGCCGCCGCACGACGCGGGCTGACGCGGCGTAACGTGCGCATTGATCTGGATGGTGGCACGCTACACATCGCATGGCGCGATGATGGTGTGTGGATGACAGGACCGACGGCACATGTGTTTGACGGGCGATGGTGGATGTGATGGATCGCAAGGCCCCCATCTTTTCCAACCACGGCTGCCGCTTGAACGCCTATGAAACAGAGGCGATGAAGGAACTGGCCCATGCGCACGGGGTGGATAACGCCGTAATCGTGAACACCTGCGCCGTCACAGCCGAGGCCGTGCGCAAGGCCCGCCAGGATATCCGCAAGCTGCGGCGCGACAACCCAAATGCCAGGCTGATCGTCACCGGCTGTGCGGCGCAGACCGAACCCGACACTTTTGCCAATATGCCCGAGGTCGATGTGGTGCTGGGCAACACCGAGAAAATGAACCCGGCCACATGGGCGGGCATGACCCCCGACCTGATCGGACAAACCGAACCGGTGCAGGTCGATGACATCATGTCGGTGACCGAAACCGCCGGTCACCTGATCGACGGGTTCGGCACCCGCAGCCGCGCCTATGTGCAGGTGCAAAACGGGTGCGACCATCGTTGCACGTTCTGCATCATTCCCTTTGGTCGGGGCAATTCACGGTCTGTCCCGGCGGGCGTTGTCGTGGACCAGATCAAGCGGCTGGTCGATACCGGCTATAACGAGGTCGTGCTGACCGGCGTTGACCTGACAAGCTGGGGCGCAGACCTGCCTTCTGCCCCGAAACTGGGCGATCTGGTGATGCGCATCCTGCGGCTGGTGCCAGACCTGCCGCGCCTGCGGATCAGTTCAATCGACAGTATCGAGGTCGATGACAACCTGATGGCAGCCATCGCCACCGAACCACGCCTGATGCCGCATCTGCACCTGTCGCTGCAACATGGCGATGACATGATCCTGAAACGAATGAAGCGGCGACACCTGCGCGACGATGCGATCCAGTTCACGGAAACGGCCAGCAAACTGCGGCCCGACATGACCTATGGCGCGGATATTATTGCTGGCTTTCCAACGGAAACCGATGCGATGTTTGAAAACGCGCTGGCGCTTGTGGCCGATTGCAACCTGACATGGCTACATGTGTTTCCCTATTCCCCCCGCCCCGGCACACCAGCCGCGCGGATGCCGCAAGTGAACGGCAAGCTGATCAAATCCCGCGCGGCAAAGTTACGCGCAGCAGGCGATACACAGGTCGCCCGCCACCTGTCGGCACAACTGGGCAAAATCCACAACATCCTGATGGAAAGCCCGCGCATGGGCCGCACCGAACAATTCACCGAAGTCACATTCACCAGTGACCAACCCGAAAGCCGGATCGTGCGCGCCCGGATCACTGGGCAATCAGGCCAAACCCTGACCGCATAACGCGTCTTCCGCGCCTAAATATCACCGCCGGAGGCGGCACTTGATCTTGGCTCGGTCAACATCGCCTGACGGCAGGAGCATTGACACAAATCAATGTTCATTATCGCCCTTCGGATCAGAATACCATTTATCATGCTGGGACGCATCACCTGAAGGTCAGGGCCGACGGAGTGCCGGGGTGATTAACCGCTTCTCAAATGGAGAACCCGATGCACAGATCCAAAAATTTTCTTGCCGCTATGCTCGTGAGCACCGCAATGGCGCATCCCGCGATAGCTGAAACGAATTTGAACGCGCTCTTCATGGCGCAAGCCGCCTATAGCGAGGCCGACGTGCGGGCGATGACCGATGCGTTCACCGCCGCGAACCCGGATATCAAGGTCAGTCTGGAGTTCGTTCCTTACGAGGGGCTGCATGACAAGACATTGCTCGCCCGCGGGTCGGGATCAGGCTATGATGTCGTGCTGTTCGACGTGATCTGGCCGGCAGAGTTCGCCGAAAACAATGTGCTTCTCGACGTGACCGACCGCATCACACAAGAGATGAAGGACGGTGTGCTGCCCGGTGCATGGACGACCGTCGAATATAACGCCAAGCGTTACGGAATGCCGTGGATCCTTGACACCAAGTATCTTTTTTACAACATGGAAATTCTCGCGCAGGCCGGTATCGCGGCACCGCCGACAACTTGGGCTGAACTGTCAGAACAGGCCAAGGCGATCAAGGATCAGGGTATTCTCGACCATCCCATTGTCTGGAGCTGGGCGCAGGCCGAGGCGGCGATCTGCGACTATACCACCCTCGTCAGCGCCCATGGCGGCGCATTCATCGTCGACGGCGCGCCAGCCTTTCAGACGGGCGGTGGACTCGATGCACTGGAATACATGGTCGACAGCTACAATTCGGGCCTGACGAACCCCAACTCGAAGGAATATCTGGAAGAGGACGTCCGGCGTGTCTTTCAGAACGGCGAGGCCGCCTTTGCGCTGAACTGGACGTATATGTACAACCTTGCCAACGATCCGAATGAAAGCAGGGTCGTGGGTAAAATCGGCGTCGCGCCTGCCCCCGGGGTTGCGGGGAAAAGCGCCGTCTCGGCGGTCAATGGTTCGATGGGGCTTGGCATTACGGCGACCAGTCAGAACCCCGACGCGGCATGGAACTACATCACCTTCATGACGTCACAGCCAACGCAGAACGCCTATGCCCGTCTGAGCCTGCCGATCTGGGCCAGTTCCTATGATGACCCGGCCGTGACCGCCGGGCAGGAAGACATGATCGCGGCGGCGAAGGTTGGGCTTGCCGCGATGTATCCGCGGCCAACGACGGCGGGATATCAGGAAATGTCGGCGACGCTCCAGCAGGCGATCCAAGAGGCTTTGCTTGGCCAGGCAAGCCCGGCCGACGCGCTTGCCATGGCCGCGGAGGGCGGGCTTTGAGGCCAGCAGAAACGGCGGGTGGCGGCGTTGTTCGCCGCCATCTTCTCGACTGCGCGCACCTTTGGTCCGGAAGATTACGCCGATGAATGCAGGCTGGACGGCGACGCGGGCATGGCTTCTCATGCTGCCGCTTCTTATCGTCATGCTGTCCGTGATCGGCTGGCCGTTCTTTGACACGGTGCGGCTGTCCTTCACCGATGCGCGGCTGGTCGGCACCGGCGGCGACTTTGTCGGGTTCGCGAATTACGAACGTCTTTTCTCCAGCCGCGCGTTCCGGCGCGCATTTCTTGTCACGACGCAATTCGCGGTCGTCTCGGTCCTTGTCGAGGTGGTGCTGGGTGTGCTGGTTGCGCTTCTTCTTTATCAGAACTTCCGGGGGCGCAACGTTCTGCGTGCGCTTTTGATCTTGCCATGGGCGCTGCCCACGGTCGTCAATGCCCTTCTCTGGCGGCTTATCTACAACCCCGAATACGGCGCGCTGAACGCGTTGCTGGTGCAGATCGGGCTGCTTGACGCCTATCGGTCGTGGCTTGGCGATCCGAACAGTGCGCTTGTTGCGCTGATCGTCGCGGATGCCTGGAAAAACTTTCCGCTCGTGGCGCTGATCTCGCTCGCTGCGCTGCACGCGGTGCCGCATGACATCAAGGCGGCGGCCATCGTCGATGGGGCGGGCGCCCTTGCGCGTTTCCGCTTCGTGATCCTGCCCTATCTTGCCGGGCCACTGATGGTGGCCCTGGTGTTGCGCACGATCGAGGCGTTCAAGGTCTTTGACATCATCTGGATCATGACGCGCGGCGGTCCGGCCAATAGCACGCGCACGCTGTCGATCCTCGTCTATCAAGAGGCGTTTTCATTCCAGCGGGCAGGATCCGGGGCATCGCTCGCCCTCATTGTCACACTGGCGATCACGGTGCTCGCGGTCGTCTATGTGGCGCTGATCCGTAAATCGGCGGGGGCGCAGTTCTGATGGAGCGGCAAAACCTTGGCTTCACAATCTTCCTTTATGTCTGCGCGGCGCTGCTTGCGTTGATGATCCTCGCGCCCTTCGCCTGGCTTTTCATCATGAGCATCTCTTCGACCAACGACCTTGTTTCGAAGCCGCTGCGCTGGTGGCCGGTCGAAACCGACTGGTCGCGCTACCGCATCCTTACTGACTTTACGCCCAATTCCCACGGTGCCGCCCTGATGTCGGCGCTTGGCAATAGCATCAAGATCGCTGCGATCGCGACAGTGGCTGCGCTTATGGTCTCTGTGCCGGCGGGATGGGCCGTTTCGCGCACGCCAGCGGTCGGCTGGTCGCTATGGCTGGTTATCGGCACTTACATGTTGCCACCGGTCGCATTGGCGGTGCCGCTCTATATGGGCCTCGCCGGGCTTGGGATGCTGAACACCAAGATCGGTCTGGCGATCGTGTATCTGACGGTTCTTGCGCCATTCACCACATGGCTTTTGAAATCCGGCTTCGATCCGATCCCGCGCGATCTTGAAAAGGCCGCCGCGATCGACGGCGCGCGGCTTGACCAGATGTTGAGGATCATCATCCTGCCATTGGCCGCGCCGGTGATCGGCACGGCGGCACTCTTTGCCTATCTGCTCGCCTGGGACGAATTCTTTTATGCGCTTCTTTTCACCTCGGACTATCGCGCCAAGACTGTCACCGTTGCCATCGCCGATCTTGCCGGTGGCAGGGTGGCCGATTACGGGCTGATCGCAACGGCAGGGGTCATCGCCGCGCTGCCGCCGGTGATCTTTGGCCTCGTCATGCAGCGAATGCTGATTTCCGGCCTGACGACAGGCGGCGTGAAAGGATGAAACCACCGATGCCAAACGCAAAACCACCCGGCCTTGTCGCGATCGAACGGGAAATGGCCCGGCAAGGCAAAGACGCGCTCGCCAGCTTTTCCGATGTCGCAAAGCGCGCGGGTGCTGTCGCCGCATCGATCCGGCAGACGGGCCGGCTTCTTCTGCTTGGGATGGGCGCGTCACACGGGCTGAACCGCGCGGTCGCGCCGCTTTTTCGCGCCCATGGCGTGGATGCCCTGGCGCTGCCGCTGTCCGAGCAACTCGACCAGCCGCTTGCATGCAATGGGCGGACGGTGATCGTCACGTCGCAGTCGGGCGAAAGCATCGAGGTGGTGCGCTGGCTTGCACTGGCGCACCCCGGCACGGATGTCTTTGGGCTGACGATGGACGCCGGTTCCACGCTCGCGCGGTCATTACCCTGCATGATTGGCGCGGGCGGGGTCGAAACCGGGTTCGCCGCGACCCGCAGCGCCTTTGTTGGCGTGGCGATCTACGCGGCGGTCCTGTCGGCGCTGGGCACCGATCCGGCGCCATTTCTGCGGGTCTTGCGCGCACCCACAGAGCCAGACATCGCGGACGCGGTGGCGGCACTTGCGGGCGTGCGCACCATCGTGACCTCGGCGCGCCGGCTTCAGGGGCTGGCCGAGGTGCTGGCGCTCGGTTTGACGGAACTCGCCCGGCTGCCCTGTTTCGCGCTGGAAGGCGGCCAGTTCAGGCACGGGCCGATGGAGATGCTGGGGCCGGATGTCGGCACCGTGTTCCTGCGCGGGGCGGACGTGACCGGCGATCGTGTGCGCGGTCTTGCCGAAACGGTCGCTGTGACGGGCGCGCCGACCGTTGTCCTTGATGCCTCGGGGCGTGCGCCCGCGACTGGGGCGGTCACAGTCGTTGCCGGGCAGCATGAAGGCATCGCCGCGCTTGCCGCCCTCCTTCCTGTTGCGCAGCGACTGATGATCGGCTGCGCGATCATGCGCGTTGCCGACCTTGGAACGCCTGTGCGCACGCAGAAGATCACCCGAACCGAATGACCCAGCCCACACCCCTTGCCGTCGTCGGCAACGTCAACATAGATCTGGTCATGGGGCCAGTCGCGCCTTGGCCGCAGCCGGGCACCGAAATCATCGTGGACGGCACCGACCTGAGATACGGCGGCGCGGCTGGCAATGTTGCCCTGACCTGGCGTGCGCTTGGCCACGCTTTCCAGATCGCCGCGAACACTGGCCGCGACACCTTTGGCGATTGGCTGCGCGACGGCTTTGCGCCGCAGTCCGATGGCTGGCCGGTGTCCGAAGCGGCAACCACGATATCGGTCGGCCTGACACATCCCGACAGCGAAAGGACATTCTTTACCACGCGTGGACATGTCGCCGAACTGACCTGGCCCGAAGTGCGCGCGATGATTGACTGGCCCCGGCTGTCTGGCGGCGGGCTTCTTGTCTGCGGATCTTTCATTACCGATGATCTGGCCGGGGACTACGACGCGCTTTTCGCCCACGCGCGCAGCCACGGCGCCCGCATCGCGCTTGATACCGGCTGGCCCGCGCAGGGCTGGACAGCCGCGACAGTCAGGCGCGTGCGGCGCTGGCTTGGGCAGTGCGACTATCTTTTGCTGAACGAGGTCGAAACACGTGCCCTTTCCGGCGGTCACGGCCCAGAGCATGCGCCGTCTGTGTTGCTGCCGTTCATGCCCGAAGGCGCGATCGTCGTCGTCAAGTGCGGTGCCGACGGTGTTGTTGCGGGTAGCGGCACAGGCGCGGTGCTTAAGGTCCCCGCACCGATCGTCACGGCGGCCGACACGATCGGGGCCGGCGACATCTTTAACGCCGCCTTTCTTGCCGCGCAGGCCCAGCGACAACCGCTTGCGGCCTGTCTGGAATCGGGCGTGCGCACGGCATCTATCGCGATATCGACCTCTCCGCGCCGCTATGACACCGAAGGGGCTACGCCCGTTAAAGGAGCCCCCGCATGAGCACGCTTGATCTGATCGGGGTCAGCAAGTCCTTTGGCCGCACCGAGGTTCTGAAGACCATCGACATCTCGCTCGCCAGCGGCGAGTTTCTTGTGCTGCTCGGCGCCTCGGGCTGCGGCAAGTCAACGATCATGAACATCATCGCGGGGCTTCTGTCGCCCACGTCTGGGGAAATCAGGATCGACGGCAAGCGCATCAACGAAGTTCACCCCAAGAACCGTGACATTGCGATGGTTTTCCAGTCCTATGCGCTCTATCCGAACCTGACGGTGGAAAGGAACATCGGGTTCGGCCTGGAAATGCGCGGCGTGCCAAAGACCGAACGGCAAGCTGCCGTCCTGAAGGTCGCCCGCATCCTAAAGATTGACGGGATGTTGGGCCGCAAACCCGCAGAGCTGTCGGGCGGCCAGCGCCAGCGCGTTGCCATCGGCCGGGCACTGGTCAGGGAACCAAAGATTTTTCTCTTTGACGAGCCGCTCTCGAACCTTGACGCCAAGCTTCGGATGGAGATGCGGGCGGAATTGAAGCGGTTGCACCGGCTGCTGGGGACAACCGTTGTCTATGTGACGCACGACCAGATCGAGGCGATGACCCTTGCCACGCGGATCGCCGTCATGCGCGATGGCCGGATCGATCAGATCGGCACGCCCGAGGAAATCTATGACCGCCCCGCGACGGCGTTCGTTGCGGAATTCGTCGGCGCCCCCCCCATGAACATGATCAACGCAATACTGGACGCGAACGGCCTGCGGCTAGAGGAATCGGGCCAGCGCGTGGCACTGACCATCGGGGCCGATGCGCCGCGCGAGGTAATTCTCGGCCTGCGACCAGAGGATCTTCACCTTGCCGATGCGTCAGAGGAACACGCCATCGCTGCGACCGTGGATTTTGCCGAACCGACCGGCCCCACTTTGATTGTGTTCGCCCGCCACGGCGGAAATCCGCTTGTCGCAAGCCTGCCGCCGCATTTGCAGATCGCGCCGGACAGCCAGATCCGGCTCACTTTTTCTCGGAAGAACATGCACATATTCGACAGGGCCTCCGGCAACCGGATCCAAACTTGACTATATTCTGCCACATCGAACCCATAATTGTGGGTTTCACTTTCTTTTCAAAGCGTGGCAGTTGGGATACACATTCAAACTTTGCTGGATGTCGAAAGGAATCACATGATGGTCAAGAAATTCGGAAAACTCTATTTGGCCGCGGCAATCTGCCTGAGCCTTTCGGCTTGCGCAGAGACGCCCGTCAGCCGTGCGCTGGGTCTGGACCCGGGCGTGGGTGCCCAAGCGGGTCCGAGCGGACGTTCGGTCGACGTATCAAGGGACTTTTCGGTATATCTAACCGGATACACCTACTGGGACAACACGCCCCCGGGATCAGCCGCAATCGCCCGTCCGGTCCTGCGCCAACAGGCAGGCGGCACCGGCACCTGGCAAAGCCCGATCACCATCGCCGTGGGCCACAGCATCGTCAATGGCCGCCAGACGCTTGATTATCCAGCGGGCACACGGTTCTATCTGCCGCGTCTGCGCAAATACGCCATTGTCGAAGATGTCTGCGGCGACGGCCCGGCCCCGCAAGGCGGGCCGTGCCACACCGGGCACAATGGTCACCCCTGGCTTGACATCTGGCTTGGCGGCAAGACCATGACACCACAGGAATCGGATGCCTGCGCGCGCCGCATCACCGCCGTTCAGACCGCGATCATCAATCCCCCGCGCGACTTGCCGGTTCATGCGGGCGAAATTGCAACAGGTGGCTGTCAGGTATTTCTCTGACCGTCTTCAGCCGCATCGCTATGCTGCCGGCTTGCCGATTCTGCCACGGCGGATAAGTTTACCCCAGCCAGCAATGCGGCCGACCAGAGCATGGCCCACCGCCCGATATATGGTGATGTAAAGAAGCGGCCGGTAAATCAGCCGCTGGAACGGCACGAGCAGCACCAGCCAAAAGTTTTCGCGCCTCTCGAACCCGAAGGCAACCAGCAAAACAACAAGATCCAGAACCGGAAGCGCCAGCCATCCGGCGATGATGGCCAAAGACGCCCCACTTCTTTCCAAGGGGACACCCTGAACAAAGTCAAGCGCAAGGTTGATCAGCACGCCCAGAAAGACCGCGTCGGCCATGGGCGCCAGAAGGCCAAGCATGATACCAGTCAACCAGAGATCCGGGATCGAAAAAAATCCGATCCCGCGCGCCGTCTTTGCCGCGCGCCGGTGTTTCCATGCGGTCTGCATCATTCCAAAGCTCCAGCGCAGCCTCTGCTTCATGAAAGCCGCTAGCGATTCGGGTGCATCCGTGATCGAAAAAGCGCACGGCTCGAATACGACGCGGTAGCCCGCCCTTTGTATCGCGACCGTCAGATCGGCATCCTCGGTGATCGTATCGGACGAATATAGCCCGACCCCGCGCACCGCCTCGGCGCGCCAGGCCCCGATTGCCCCCGGCACAACGAGCATCGCGTTCAGTCGCTCGGCTGCACGGCGGTCGATATTCTGCGCTGCAATGTATTCAAGCGCCTGCAACCGCGCCAGCAGGCCCCGACGATTACCAACCTTGACGTTGCCCGCGACCGCGCCGATCTGCGGGTCCGCGAAATGCCCCAACAGCTTGCTCACCGCTTCAGGATGCAGCAGCGTGTCGGCATCGACAGCCACCACCACCTCGGTCTCGATCTTGGTATAGGCGGCATTGAGCGCCTGGCATTTGCCGCCGTTTTCCTGCCGGATCAGCCGCACGCGCGGGTCATTGCCAAAGGCCTGTTCGACCGCCGCAGCAGTGCCATCGGTCGATCCGTCATCGATGACGATGACGCACAGGTCGGGATAGTCAGAGGCAAGCGCCGCCGCGATCCCGTCAACGATTACAAGCTCCTCGTTGTAGGCTGGAATGGTGACCGTCACGCGCGGCGGCGGTTCTGGCAGACTAACGGGATGCTGCCGCCGAAGCAGCGCAAGAAAAAGCACGAACAGCGACCGGGCGACACCATAGCAGACCGCGGCCCAAAAAACCCAGACCAGCAGGTGACCAAAGGCAGCAGCGGTGGCAAAAGATGCGCGGTCCAATAGCCTGAACTTGTCCG
Organism: Yoonia sp.; assembly: GCF_014859355.1. GTDB lineage: Bacteria > Pseudomonadota > Alphaproteobacteria > Rhodobacterales > Rhodobacteraceae > Yoonia. Next base: position 43,825 of record NZ_JACUUJ010000006.1, read on the forward strand.
TGACAAGCGGCATCACCTCATCGCGGGACAGGCCGAGGAAGTCCGAGAGCAGGACAAACCGGTACCCCTCGGCCATCAGCCGGTCGATCAGCATCGGCACTGCGGCGACGGTCGCGGCGCGATCGCCACCGGCGTCGTGCATGACGATGACCTCTCCTGCGCCCATCTTCTTTTGTGTCATCACAAAATCAACGATTCCGTTCGCGGTCATGCCTTCCCAGTCGCGTGGCACGATGTCGGCACCGGCCACCATGTAGCCTGCATTCTCGAAAAGCCTTTGCTGCGCCGCCTCACCCTCTGTCAGGGGGCCTTCGCTGCGTCCGTAGGGTGTTCTTATCAGATAGGTCGTGCGCCCCGTGACACTGGCAAGCAACCGCTGGAGCGCGTTCAGTTCAATCTGTGACCGGCGCGGCCCCATATCTTCACCCTCCGGGTGGAAAAACGTGTGCGAACCAACCTCGTGCCCGTCACTGACCATGCGGCGGACGATATCAGGGTATTTCACCATGTTGCTGCCGATGACAAAAAAAGTTGCCGAAACATTCTTCGCCTTCAGCGCGTCGAGGATCGCCGTGGTATAGGCCGGATCAGGCCCATCGTCGAATGTCAGCGCAACAACTTTTTCGTCAACGCCGCCATAGCGTTCAACAGTGGCCGGACGCGGCACACGATCGTAGATTTCGCCATTGATAAGCCCGGTCGCGGGGTCGGTGAAGAACCGCCGCTGCCCGGTGACCGACGACAGGATAATCTTGCGGAAGGGTCCGTCGCCAACATAACTGACATAATCGGGGAAGCTGACCGTTTCCAGCGCACCGGCGCGCGGCGCCTCAAGGCCGTGCCGGAACAGCGACCAGGCGGCCGGATCCTCATAACCAACCTGCCACAGAACGACGCCCGCAACGGGCCTTTGCACCAGGGTGACCAGTTGGTTGTGCAGCGAGACGGCATCGAGAATCCAGATCTCGGTCTCATCGCCGTCATCAGTTGTATAGGTCGCACGGGTGTTCAGCGATCCTTCCTCTACCGTGATGAATGATGTGTGCTGCGCGATGCGGCGCATCGCCTCTGCAAAGGGCAGGCGCGTCGGTTCGGGGTCGCCCTCTGCCCATAAAAAGGCGAAAGATCCAAGCGCGAACCGGAGCTTTTCGGGCCCTACCGCGGCGACCACATCGGCAAGCAGCGTTTCAAACCAGTCCTGTGACGCGATCGGGCTTGGCGGCCTGCCGGTTTCGGGTGTGCGAAACGCCTGCACAAGAACCGAATCGACGGCCCCGACCAGATCGGCGTCGCGCCAAAGCCCCCTATCGGCTTCGGTGACAAGGCAGCTTGTGACACCGGGCGGCAGCGCCGCATCCAACGCCCCCAACAACGCACGCAGTCCCGCAAGATGTTGGGGATCGACCTGTTGCGGATAGATGCAAACTCCCGCATAGGGGCCGCCCGCGACTTTCGATATCAGTGCCGCGACGATGCGCGCGCGGACTTCGCCATGATCAAGCGACGCCGCATCAACCGCTTCTGGCGCAGGCAGCGGCAGCAGCGCCACGAGTTCGAGGTTCACCGCAGGTGTCACGCGCTTGAGATCGCGCAAATAGGCATCTGTTCCGCTCTCGGCAAGCCAGTCTACCGTCTGGGACGTGATGTCGATCGTCAGCCATTCCGCCAGGACGCCGTTAAGACCGCCGCAGGCGCGGGAAAGGGTTGGAAATGCCCAGTCTGGCCAGACGCGCAGATAGGCAAAGCTTGGAATGTGCGCAATATCAGGCAGCAGTTTGGTGGCGGCGACCGGTGCGCCGGTGCATGTCGCAGCCACCGGCGCCGGGCCGGGTTCCGCCACGCCATCGTTGACGAAGGCCCCCCCCCGGATCAGATCAAGCTTTTCGTTCTCCGGCAGGATATCTACGTAGTAGACGCCAAGTGCAAAGGACGACAGCCAGGCCAGACAGAGCATACCCGTCAGAACACCGAGGATCCTGAGCTTCCGGCCCCGACGATGCGAAGGATCAAGAAAAACGGGATTGCGCATACGCGAGCGCTTTCTCGCAGCCCTTCGCACCTTCCCATCCGCCATATCGGTTCCTGCTGTTTGCCAGCGCGGTCAATTGATCGCTGTGCACGATCTTATTTATGCTATAGGCTGAGGCTTCGACGTCAAGCCGACGAATTGGCGCTGCCGGGCGTTCCGCAATGCGCGGCAGGGCGGATTCGGGACGGGCAAAAACCTGAGTGAGTATATGCGGATCGACCGAAGAAATTTCCTGCGGCTGGTCACATCACCGTTGCTTGTGCCCGCCTTGCCTGTTCCGGCAGGCGCCGATGCACCGACGGATGCTGTTTTCATCATCATCGAAGGTATCGGGGCGACGACGCCGGTTGACCTCTTGCAGCGCTGGGTCGCGCCGTTTCTTGCCGCCAAAATCCCGTTGGCCGTGATCCCCAACCTGGAATCCGACCCAGCCGCTGCGCTAATTGAAGAGCTTCGCCAGATATTTGCAACCTCTCCGGACCTGACAGAACCGGTGCTGTCGCTTCCCGGTCTTTCTGAACTGCCCCACTATTTTCAGCGGCGAACAGCCAGCGACGCCTTGCAGCGCATGCGCGGATTGCTTGAAAACGCAGCTGGCGCGCCGCCGTCCTTGCCGGTGACAATCGCGACAAACGCCCCGCTCCTGTCCAATTTTGATGCCCTGCGCTGTCTTGGTATCCGCAATGTCCTGACCCTCTCGGCGGCGCAGTCGGTGTCCTCGGCGGGTTGCGCCGAACGCGTGGTCTGCCTGCGGGGCGGCCAGCGCATGGTGGTGGCTGATGTGGCCAACCCCACCCCCTGGATCGAGGGCACCTTTGCCGCGCCGGGCTGGCGGCAGATTGTCTTTTCGTTGGCCGGAATCGAAAATCTGCCAGCCCCCGATGTCAGATTGCGCGCGCAGCGCGCCGCTGACGCCATCGGTCGCATGCTGAACTCAGGCCGGCACTTCGCTGCGCTTCCGCGCGACCACGCGCTGTGGTTCGGCGATGACCAGATGCGCTTTGTCGCGGTTCGGATCGCGCCCGGAACAGCCGCGACGGCAGCAGCGATGACGACGATCAAGGATACACTTCTGGCGCTCGGAATCACCGTAACCGACACCGCGCCACCCGATATTGCGACTGCAACCGACCTTGTGCTTTTGCCCGGCGCCGGGCACGCGTTTGATGACCGCGGGCGTTTCATCCGTGGCGAAACTGCGCTGTCGCACGCCGCCGACCTGACGCGCCACCCTAACCTGATGCGCGATGCCATCATCACCATCAAACCACAGGATTACGCAACGGTCGCGGCCCGCAAGGCGACCCTCGACACGCTGCGCGCGGTCCAGCAATTGCCGGGGACGCGGTTCGTCGATATGCCAGCGTTCGTCGCGGCAACGGTCACCCCTGATCCGGTCTTTGACCTCCTGCGCGAGACCCGCCGCGACAGCAAGGACGCATCAGAAGACCCCGAGGCGCTGACCCATGACGAACTCTTGGCCGATGCCCGTCATGCCTGGACCTACTTCGACCGCTTCACAGTCGCCGCCACGGGGCTTTGCGTTGATACCGTGGATGTGCAGGTCGGCTATACGTGGCTGCATCGCGAACTGACAATGTGGGATTTCGGCAGCCTGATTTCGGCTGTCATGGCGGCCCATGAACTGGGGCTGATCCCCGACACGGAATTCATCGCGCGGTCCGCGCTTTTGGTCGGGGCGCTGCCGGTTGCCCGTATCGGTGGTTTGATGCTCCCGAGCGAGGTGATTTCCGCGGATACTACGGCTGCGCTGTCCTCTGATTTCAATGCTTGCGATACGGGCCGGCTCTTGAATGTGCTGCGTGCGTTTGACGCCCATCCGCTGATCCGGGGCATTGCAGCGGACAAGATCGCGCGCTGGGATCTGGACGGCGTCGTCGTCGATGGCCACGTTCATTCCGTGGTGAAGGGGCGACTGGTCGATCGTTTCCGTTCGCAATGCGCGCATTACACCGCGCTCGCGTTCAGGTCGCGCGGCATAGAGGCCGCATCCCCCTATGAGGTGGCGGACGCAGATTCAAAAACAGACCGCGAGATGCAGCTTCTTCAGTCTCTTATCGGCCTTGATCCACTTGGGGCCGAGCCACTGCTGCTGGAGGCGCTGGAAATTGGGCTGTCGGAACCGTCGGCCATGCTCGCCGACGTGCTGTTTGGCGCACAACGGCGCGAGTACGAAAGCACCGGCGCCCTCACAAGCATGTCAGAGGCACCGATCAACCGGGAACCCTGGTTCACCTACCAGGGGCTGAACATCGCATCTTCCGAAGAACGCTGGGTGGTGAACGCCACCTCGGCTAATCCCCGCTTTGCCACGCCGGCCTTCCGGCGCGAGATCCGGCTGGTCAATACCAAAGCCGCCTATCTTTGGGCCGCGACCCGGCCGAGCGCCTATTCCACCCTGCTTGCCAGACATGTGCGCGACCGCGCGCGCCTTGATGGCATCGGCTTTTCCCCCGGGGTCTTTGTGGCCACCGGACAGGCGATGCCGGGCTATTCCGACGTCAATACCAACGGTATCGTCCTTGAGGCGATCGCCTATCTTTTGCGCGGGCGCATGCCACGCAAGGACCTGGTGCCACTGCGGCAGCCATGACGGTCAACACCAGATCAGCCGATGCATCAACGGCCATCCTGTTGCTGTCATCCGTAATGCCTTGCAGGTGACAGGTTCGCTGACGTCCGTCGTGAAACGATCCGGGGCAGGCGGCGGGATTTTGCTGATGTGGATGCGCTATATTATAAATGGTGGAATACATTGTTCTTAAAAGTTATTTCCGCCTTGACGATATCCCCGCGGGAGTCTTTCGACCTATGCAACCCCTTCCCATTCTTTGGTCCTTTCGGCGCTGCCCCTATGCCATGCGCGCACGGCTTGCCATCAGGGCCAGCGGGCAGAAGGTCGCACTGCGCGAGATCCTTTTGCGCGCCAAACCCGCCCCATTTCTTGCCAGGTCATCCAAAGGCACCGTGCCGGTGCTGGACACGGGCAATCAGGTCATTGCCGAAAGCCGCGACATCATGCTTTGGGCCTTGTCCCGCAACGACCCCAAAGGCTGGCTGGATATGCCCGATAACGGGCACAGCCTGATCGACCAGTGCGACGGGCCGTTCAAACGCGCCTTGGATCATACCAAATACGCCGTGCGTTTTCCCGACCTTGACCCTGAAACAGAACGGGCAAGGGCGATGGATTTCCTGCGTGACCTGAACAAGCGCCTGACCGCAACCCGCCATCTGACAGGCCCTCGGGCCACCCTTGCAGACATGGCGATCCTGCCCTTCGTGCGACAATTCGCAAATATCGACCGGGCCTGGTTCGCCGCCCAAAGTCTGGACCCACTCAATCGCTGGCTGGATGATTTCCTGCACTCTGACGATTTTGAGGGTGTGATGACAAAATATTCACCTTGGCAAGTCGGACAGGATCAGGTCTTGTTCGGGTAAATCCGTCTTGAAAGGCCCTGGTCATGATGCAACTGCTTATTTCCCCTGCGTCACCATTTGTGCGCAAGGTGCGGGTCTTGCTGCGGGAAACAGACATGCTGGACAAGGTAGAGGAAGTTCACGTCGTCACATCTCCGCTTGCGTCAGACCCGAGCGTGCTGGCCGCCAACCCGACGGGCAAGATACCGGCACTCGTGCGCGCCGATGGCCCTGCCATGTATGACAGTCGGGTGATCACCCGCTATCTGGACGATCTGGCAGGGGGGCATCTGTATCCGCAAAGCCGCATCTGGGAAATCCTGACGCTTGAGGCGACAGCGGATGCGATCATGGATGCGGCTGTTTTGATGGCCTACGAACTGCGGTTCCGCACCCCCGAACAGCAATCAACGGCATGGCTGGATGCGCAGTGGGGCAAAGTCAGCCGCAGCGTCACCGCGATCAACAGCCGCTGGGTAAGCCACCTGAGCGGACCACTGACCATAGGGCAAATCGCCGTCGGGTGTGCGCTGTCCTATCTGGATTTGCGGCATGACGCGCGCAACTGGCGCGATGGCAACATCACCTTGGCCGCGTGGCACGCAGATTGGGTGCAACGCGACAGCATGGTCACGACACAAGCCGAATAAACCTAGAAATTAAAGCTGACGCCCAAGTTGACCGCATTGGTGATCACATCGGTTTCAAGCGTGCCGCCCGTGTCCAGATCAGCGGTGTTTGATGAATAGGTGCCTTTGTATTCACCAAAAACAGACCACCGGTCATTGATCGGGTAACTTGCACCTGCAATCACAGTCGCGGCTGGCCCGGTCAGCTGATATCCAAAGGTTTCGGACGTTCCATTCGTCACCTCGACATGCGGAATCGCCACACCCAGCCCGCCACCAACATAGGGGCTGATTTGACCAAAGGCACTTGGCCAGCGACGGTAGGCATTAACGGTCAACGTATTCAACCCGTCGGTCATTTCCAGCACGGTATATCCCGGCGGCAATTCGCCCGGCTTGGGGTATATTTTATTATGTGCGAAATCGAGCCCGAAACCAAAACCGCTTTCCCGCCATTTGGTCGCGCGAATGCCATAATAGGGTGGCGCATCACCTGAACGACCTTCCCAAGCAACGGAAAAATCACCGTCCGGGATGGTGCTATCGCCACGGACCGAAACATCTGACGGATTTGCCGTTTGCACACCGCCATAAAAGCTAAGCTCGACTTCTGCGATGGCGGGTGCTGTCGCAGCCAGGAGCATCACAAATGCAATCGTCGCGCGTTTCATCGAATCGGTCCTTAAAGCAGGTCGTTATGTCAAAGCATCTATGCCTCTGCCCCGACACTCACAAGTAAACACTAATTCACAGTTAAGCGACACGAGGTATCTGTGACACAGCTGTCACAACCTTTGCATTAAAAAGGCCGATTTGTCCAATTTTCAGCTGATGCGCGTATTTTAAAGGCAGGTTGCACCCCGCCGGTGCGGCTTGTCAGGCGTCTGGCCTGCCGATCTGCACGGTCAGAGGGCGCGCACAGCGCGTGATCAAATAACCCCACCCCTTACCAATGGCACCCTGCGCCCGAATGTCCGCTGGACGTTGCAGGTTTTGATGGCTAAACAGCGGCGGAACAGGCTAACGGCGACGTTCGCCTTATTTTTCGTGTGGGCGCTTAGCCCGAAAAAATCGGAGATGCACACTGTGTCACATGCAGATGAACACCAAGGCACACGCCGCGACTTCTTGTATTACGCAACCGCCGGTGCCGGCGCTGTTGTCACAGGTGCCGCGGTTTGGCCTTTGGTTAACCAAATGAACCCTTCCGCTGATGTTCTGGCGCTTGCCTCGATCCGCGTTGATGTCAGCGCGGTTGACCCCGGCACACAGTTGACAGTGCTGTGGCAGGGCAAGCCCGTCTTTATCCGTGCCCGAACCGAAGATGAAATCGCTCAGGCCCGCGCTGTCGATATCAGCGCCTTGCCTGACCAGAAGGCGGAAAACGAAAACCTGACTGCCCCAGCGGATGCATCGGATGAAAATCGCGCCCTATCAGAAGATGGCGTATGGTTGGTTCAGATGGGGATTTGCACCCACCTTGGCTGTGTGCCTTTGGGTGAACAAGGTGAATTTGGCGGTTGGTTCTGCCCCTGCCACGGGTCGCACTACGACACGTCAGGCCGTATTCGCAAGGGGCCAGCGCCACGCAACCTTCTTGTGCCCGTCGCGTCATTCGTTGACGAAACAACAATTCAACTGGGTTAAGGAGAAAGCGCCATGGCTGGTATCCCCCACGACCATTACGAACCAAAGTCCGGCAGCGAAAAGTGGTTGCATTCACGTCTGCCTATCGTCGGGCTGATCTATGACACCTTGATGCTGCCCACACCCAAGAACCTGAACTGGATGTGGATCTGGGGCATTGTCCTGACATTTACGCTGGTCTTGCAGATCGCCACCGGCATCGTGCTGGTGATGCATTACGTGCCACATGTGGATATGGCCTTTACTTCGGTCGAACACATCATGCGCAACGTGAACGGCGGCCATATGATCCGCTATTTCCACATGAACGGGGCCTCACTGTTCTTTGTCGCTGTTTACCTGCACATGTTCCGGTCGCTGTACTACGGGTCATACAAGGCCCCGCGCGAAGTGACGTGGATCATCGGCATGCTGATGTATCTGCTGATGATGGGCACAGCGTTCATGGGGTACGTGCTGCCATGGGGGCAAATGTCGTTCCACGGTACCGCCGTAATCACCGGCCTGTTTGGCGCCATCCCCTTTGTTGGCGATTCGGTGCAAACATGGTTGCTAGGAGCGTCCGCCGTGGGCCAACCCGCGCTGAACCGCTTTTTCTCGTTGCACTATCTACTGCCCTTTGTTCTGCTGGGCCTGACGATCGTGCATATCTGGGCTTTCCACACGACTGGCAACAACAACCCCACCGGGGTTGAGGTCCGCCGCACATCGAAAGAAGACGCACAGAAAGACACCCTGCCTTTCTGGCCCTACTTCGTGATCAAGGATCTGTTTGCTCTGGCTGTCATCATGGCTGTTTTCATGGCGATTGTCGGGTTCATGCCAAACTATCTGGGCCATCCAGACAACTACATCCCTGCAAACGCGCTGGCGACACCGTCGCACATCGTGCCAGAATGGTATTTCCTGCCCTTCTACGCGATCTTGCGGGCGTTTACCGCTGATGTCTGGATCGTGCAGATCGTGCAATTCCTCAGCTTTGGCATCATCGACGCAAAATTCTTTGGCGTGCTGGCGATGTTTGGCGCCATCGTTGTGATGGCGTTGGCGCCCTGGCTGGACACATCTTCAGTGCGGTCGGGCCGGTATCGTCCGATGTTCAAATGGTGGTTTGCGTTGCTGGCCGTTGATTTTATGGTGCTGATGTGGGTTGGCGCGCGGCCTGCCCAATTCCCCTACGACTGGATTTCGCTGATCGCTTCGACTTACTGGTTCGCGTATTTCCTGGTCATTCTGCCGCTGCTGGGTGTGCTGGAAAAACCACAAACGCCACCAGCCACCATCGAGGAAGATTTCAACGCGCACTACGCGCCGAAAGATGGCGGTTCTGCTGTCGTCAACCCGGCCGAGTGAGAAAGGACAAAACATCATGTTCCGCAAACTCACCCTGACCGCCGCCGCGGCACTTGCACTGTCAACGGTGCAAGCCCCGGCTGCGGAAATTGAAACCGTCATCACAGACTTTGCGTTCCCTTTCGAGGGGCCGTTCGGCAGCTATGACCAGTTGCAATTGCAGCGCGGTCTGCAAGTCTACACCGAGGTTTGTTCAGCTTGTCACGGGCTTGACCTGGTCGCATTCCGCACGCTTGCCGACCAAGGCGGCCCCGGCCTGCCCGAGGACCAGATGCGTGCTTACGCCGAATTCTACGAAGTCTTCGATCCAGAGCTGTTCGACGGTGAAGGCGACTTCCGGCCCGCAACCCCGGCAGACCATTTCCCCGGCTCATCGCTTTCCAACGCGCCAGATCTGTCGTTGATGGCCAAGGCGCGCGCCGGTTTCCACGGGCCTGCGGGCACCGGTCTGGCACAATTGGTCAAAGGTATGGGTGGTGCGGAATACATCGCCTCGCTTCTGAGCGGCTACGTCGATGAACCAGAGTGTGCGCTGGATGGTGAACCGATGGACGGTTATTATAACGTCGCCTTTGCTGCTGGCGGTTTCCCCGAAAGCTGCATTGATGAACACGGGCATCACATGGTCCCCGGCAGCTATATCGCCATGGCCCCACCACTCTATGGAGATGACGTGGAATTTGCGGACGGTGCTGCGACCGATCTGGTATCCGTTTCAAAAGACGTGTCCGCATTCCTGATGTGGACAGCCGAACCAAAGCTGGTTGCCCGCAAACAAGCCGGCCTGACAGGTGTGCTGTTCCTGACGGTTTTATCTGTTCTTCTATATCTGACGAACAAGCGCCTTTGGGCACCGCACAAGAAAAAGCACTGACACAACGCAACGCACCTTGATTGACCCGCCTCTCTGGCGGGTCTTTTGCGTTTCGGGGGTGTTATGCCGGTCCTTGCCCCAGGTAATCAATCAATACGGCAGGCGGATTGGCAAACAACGCAGATGTCTCGACCGGCGCCGCAGCACGCCCATCCGCTACCAGAACAACATCATCCGCGACATGCCGGGCATCCGCCGGATCATGCGTCACCATAATGACAAGCCGGTCAGGCCCGGCCAACTTGCCCCGCACGAGGTCCAGCATTTCCATCTTGAGCCCCGGTCCAAGCGCCGAAAACGGCTCATCGAGCAAAACCACCGGTTTGTCTGCCAGCAGCACCCGCGCCAGCGCAGCGCGGCTTTGCTGCCCACCAGACAGCGCACCGGGTTTACGTCCACCCAAACCGGCCAGCCCCACATCTACCAGCGCGGCATTCACGCGCGCGGCGTCCTGCGCAGACAGCCGCAACCGCGGGCGCAGCGCCAGCCCAACGTTTTGCGCCACGCTAAGATGCGGAAACAGGTTGTTATCCTGAAATAAGATGCTGCTGGGGCGATCGCCGGGGGGTAAATCAGTCAGATCACGCCCGTTCCACATGATACGGCCTTTGGCCGGAGGAAAGAATCCCGCAATTGCGGCCAATAGTGTTGATTTACCCGCACCAGAGGGGCCAATCAGGGCAGTCATCCGCCCTTTTGCCAAGGCCAGATCGGCCCGCAATGCAAAATCGTCTTGCTGCAACAGCAGTTTTTCACAGGTCAGCATCGCGGCGCGCTCCTTTGTCGCAGATCCAGAAAATGACAAATGTCAGCGTCACCAGCACCAAGGCGGCAGCTGCAGCAGTTTCCATACGAAACGCGCCCATCAGCCGGAACATCGCCAGCGGCAGTGTTTCCTGCGATTGCCCCGCAAACAGCGCGATGACCCCCAGATCACCCATGGACAGCGCCGCCGCAATCCCCGTCCCAAAGCCCAGCGGGCGCCGGACCCGCGGCAGAACGACAATGCGCACCCATGCCCAGCCACGCAGGCCAAGTGCTGCACCCAAGCGCCCAAAATCGGCCTGCACATCCGCCACAGCCGGGGCGATAGCCCGCAACACAAAAGGCAGAGCCAACGTCGCATTCACCAACGCCGTTACGACCAGCGCAAGGCGTGCAGGGTTGATGAAGGGATAAACCAGCAAAAACGCTCCCGTTCCCACAACCAGCCCCGAGGCAGCCAGCGGTAAAACCCCCACGACTGCGATGACAGGCCCCCCCCACAGCGCCAGCGCCAGCGCCAAGACGGAACACAACGCCGCAGAAACAACCGCCACCGCGATCGACCGCGCCGCGGCGTGCCAGATGCTTGGCGGTAGATCAGCCAGCCCCGGCAACCCCTTCAGCACAATCATGCTTAGCGGCAGAACAAGAAACAACGCCGCCAACGTGATGGCCAGCGCATCTACTACGGCAGAGGCTCTATCCCAACGCTGCACGCTGCGGTCCAGCCCGGCACCCATCGCAGCAGGGCCCGTGACGCGCCACGCGACCACAGCCGCCACGGCGCACAGCCCGAATTGCACACAGGCCAGCAGCGCCGCGCGTCCCAGATCGAAATCAAATCGCAACGCCTGATAGATGGCCAGTTCAACAGTTGTAGCCCTTGGCCCGCCGCCCAGCGTCAGCGCCACGGCAAAACTGGTCAGGCAGATCAGGAAAATAACAAGGAACACGCCAGGCACGACTGCGCGCAGCATCGGCCACTCCAGCAAGCGGCCCACAGGGGCATTCAACGTGGCGGCAAGGCGGAACCGTTCCGCCGGGATCGACAGCCACCCCTGTAAGATCAGGCGGGTCGCCAAGGGCAGATTGAAAAATACATGCGCCAGAACGACACCATGAAAGCCATAGATCGACACGGGCGGTATGCCCAAAAGGCCAAGAACGTCATTGATCAGCCCGCTACGCCCGAACACCGCCAACAGCCCAAAGATGGCCACGATCACTGGCAAAAGGAACGGCGCGCCCAGCAACGTGATCAGCACCTTGCGCCCGAAAAACCGCCGCCGCGCCAGTGCCCGCGCCACCGGAATCGCAAAAATCACGCTTAGTCCGGCAGACACAAACGCCTGTGTCACGGTAAACCGGATCGCGGACCAATCGGCAGGCGACAGCCCGCCACCCCACTCGGCCCGCCAGCCGACAGCGGCCAGCGTGCCAAGCGTCAGCACCAGCACCAGCGCCCCGGACAGGGCGCCGGGCCAGCGCGGCGTTAGCGCGACAGGGCGTTGCGCCATTCTTCAACGGCGACGGCGCGCGCATCGGCTGCGCCACGTGGATCAAACAGCAATGCCTCTTGTGGCGTCACCAGCGTTTCAAACCCGGCGGGCAAGCCGCCTGCGGGAACGACAGCAGGATACATCCAGTTTGTCGTCGGTATCACGCTTTGAAAGGCATCCGACACCATGAAGGCCAGAAACTGTTCGACCAATTCCGGCTGGTCGGTGCTGGCAACCTTACCCGCGACCTCGATTTGCAAATAATGGCCCTCATCGAAGGACCACGCGACTTTGCTGGCGTCATCCTCGGCAATCAGGTGATAGGCGGGCGATGTGGTGTATGACAGCACCGCGTCCGCCTCTCCATCCAGAAACAATCCATAGGCCTCGGACCAGCCGGGGGTAACAGTGACAATGTTATCTGCCAGATCGGTCCAAAGTGCGGCAGCGTCATCACCATACGCGGCCTTGACCCACATCAGCAGGCCCAGACCGGGCGTGGATGAACGGGGGTCCTGGATCACGATGGAAATATCGCTATCGGCCAGCGCACGCAGGGAGGCGGGCGCAGGTTCACCGGCATTGCCGACAAAGGCAAAGTAACCCCAGTCAAACGGCAGGAAATCCGGGTCGGTCCACGCCAGCGGCAGGTCAAGATCCGCCGAGACCCCATGCGGCGCGAACAAGCCAGTGGCGCGGGCGGCCTCTGTCAGGTTGGTATCCAATCCCAGCACGATATCGGCGTCGGTGCTTGGCCCTTCCAGTTGCAGACGCGCTAAAAGGGCAGCCCCGTCGCCTGCGCCGATGAATTGCAAATCACAGCCGCAAATTTCTTCAAATGCGGCCTCAATCGCGGGGCCGGGCCCCCATTCGCTGGTGAAACTGTCATAGGTCAGAATTTGCAGCACCGGGGTCTGCGCCATAGCACCAGAGGCACAAAGGGCAAATCCCGCGACAACTGGCAGATAGATCGGTTTTTTCATCGTATCCTCCAAATGCGACGGGCGGATTGGGGATAGCGCGATTGCGATACCTTCCCTCCGCCGGTCTTAACCGGTTCAGGTTCAACGGGTCTGCGTGACGCATCTCAGCCAGTGAAGGCCCCCCGAGGTGGGGCAAGTGTTAGGGTTTCTTGGGGTTGATGACAAGGGAAACCTCTTGAGCATGCAAGGCCTGCCCGCTAGACCCATCAGGCAAAGGGGAACGCCATGTCATTCAACAGCTTTGGTCATCTTTTCCGCGTCACCACATGGGGCGAAAGCCATGGGCCTGCCTTGGGTGCCACCGTTGATGGTTGCCCGCCCCGGGTGCCTCTGGAACCGGCGATGATCCAGCAATGGCTGAACAAACGCCGCCCCGGTCTGAACAAGAACACCACCCAGCGGCAGGAACCTGACGCGGTTGAAATCCTGTCAGGCGTGTTTGACGGGCAAACCACCGGCACGCCGATCCAGTTGATGATCCGTAATACCGACCAGCGGTCAAAGGATTACGGCGATATCGCCAATACCTTCCGGCCCGGTCACGCCGATATCACTTATCACCAAAAATACGGGATCCGCGATTATCGCGGGGGGGGTCGGTCGTCGGCGCGCGAAACCGCGTCGCGCGTGGCCGCGGGCGGTGTCGCCCGCGAAGCGATCAGGGCTATCGCCCCGGGCGTGCAGATCAAGGGCTACATGACCCGGATGGGCACCAAACCGATTGACCGGTCGCGGATGGACTGGGACCAGATCGACCAGAACGATTTCTTCTGCCCCGATGCACAGGCCGCAGGCGAATGGGAAGATTATCTGCAATGGCTGCGCAAGGATGATCACAATTCTGTCGGCGCGATCATCGAGGTCGTCGCGCGCGGTGTGCCAGCGGGCATCGGCGCACCCATTTATGCAAAGTTAGACACTGATCTGGCCGCTGCAATGATGTCGATCAACGCCGTGAAGGGTGTGGAAATCGGCGAAGGCTTGGCCGCCGCCGCCCTGACAGGCCGCGACAACGCAGATGAAATTTTCATGGGGCCAAACGGGCCGGAATACAGTTCCAACCACGCGGGCGGTATCCTTGGCGGGATCAGCACAGGGCAGGATATTATCGTGCGGTTTGCCGTCAAACCCACGTCATCCATCCTGAGCCCGCGCAAATCCATCCGCATGGACGGGACCGCAACCGAGGTGATCACCAAGGGCCGTCATGACCCCTGCGTCGGCATCCGTGCCGTGCCCGTGGGCGAGGCGATGATGGCTTGTGTGATCCTTGACCATCTGCTGCTAGATCGCGGGCAAACGGGCGGTGCGCGCGGGGTTATCGGGTAAGATGGGTGATATCACCCATCCTACGTCTGTTTCGACAGTTGCACCGCTAGAATACCGCCAGCGATGATCACGACGCCGATGATATCCAACACGCCAATCGCCTCGCCCAATATCACTGCGGCGATTGCGACCCCCAGAAACGGGTTGAGGAAATGAAAGGTGGATGCCTTGACCGTCCCGATCCGCCCGACCAGCAGGAACCAGACCAGCGTGGCCGCCAGCCCCGGCACAAGCGTGGTATAGATAAAGGCCACGACCAGCTGCCAGTTCCATATGATGTTATCCAGCGTTTCGAACAGCAGCGCAGGCACCAATAGGATTGCGCTGCCCACCAGCATTTGCAGCCCCACAATCATCAGCACATTGCCGTTCCATGCGGCACGCCCCACAGCCAGCGTTGCCGCCGTCAGCGACAAAACCCCGAGCAGCACCAGCACGAATCCGAATGGGTCCACCCCGCCCTGCAACCGCGCGCCCATGATCAGTACAACCCCGAAAACCCCGGCAACCAACCCGCCAACCCCCAAAGGCCGGACTTTTGTGCCAAAGATCAGCCAGCCCGATAGCGCCACCAGCAGCGGCATGGTCGAGGCGATGATCGCGGCGAATGACGCCTCGACAGTTTGCATGGCGACGAAATTCAGGCCCAGATACAGCGCGTTCTGGCAGACACCGAACACCACAACCGCCAACCACTGCGCCCGTGTCAGCCGCGCCGACTGGCCCAGCGCCCATGCGATTGCGACGCCCAGCAAGCCCGAGATAAGGAACCGCAGCGCCAAGGCGCTCAGCGGTGGCGCATATTCGACGATGACCCGCGCAGAAGTGAACGCCGAGGACCACATCGCCGCAAAGGCGACACCCATCAAAACCGCGCGAATATCCATGCTGCCCCCTGCTGTTCGGGGCGACATTTTCTGAAATCATTGGCAGAGGCAAGCGATGAACTGACAAAGCAAAAGGGCCGCCCGATCAGGCGACCCTTTGCAAATTCCGCATCTGGCCAAAATGGCCGGACCGGTTAGCCGTTTACGCTATCTTTCAGCGCCTTTGCGATCGTCATTTTGACAACCTTGTCAGCGTCTTTCTTGATTTGCTCGCCGGTGGCGGGGTTGCGGACCATCCGCTCTGGCCGTTCGCGGCAATAGATCTTGCCAACACCGGGCAGGGTCACGGCACCGCCGCCTGCGACTTCTTTGGTGATGATGTCGGTCACGGCATCCAGTGCTGCGCCTGCAGCTTTCTTGTCCAGACCTGTTTCGTCAGAAAGTGCAGCAACAAGCTGCGCTTTGGTCATTGGTTTTGTCGCCATTTTTATGGTCTCCCTCGTTCGCCCAATTTATAGGGCCTTTGCCCATCTGTTTAACGGTATGTTGTGGGACACCACAACGATTAGTAGCGTTTTACAAGGGAAAATTACATCATTTCCGGTGTTTTTCGTCACTTCACAGGAAAGCTGTCTCTTCAAAGCTACGCAATTTGCGGCTATGGATACGTTCCAGCGGCATTTCGCGCAAGCGTTCCATCGCCCTGATGCCGATCATCAGATGCGCTGCCACCTGTGTTTTATAGAAATCTGACGCCATACCGGGCAGTTTCAATTCACCATGCAGCGGCTTGTCAGACACGCAAAGCAGCGTGCCATAGGGCACACGGAACCGGAAACCGTTGGCGGCAATCGTGGCACTTTCCATATCCAGCGCAATGGCCCGCGACTGCGACAGCCGCTGCACGGGGCCTGCCTGTTCGCGCAGTTCCCAGTTGCGGTTGTCGATCGTGGCGACCGTGCCGGTGCGCATGATCCGTTTCAGCTCATACCCTTCCAGCTCGGTCACATCAGCCACGGCGGTTTGCAGCGCGATCTGAATTTCCGCCAGCGCCGGGATCGGCACCCAGATCGGCAGGTCGTCATCCAGCACGTGATCTTCGCGCAGGTAAGCATGCGCCAACACGAAATCGCCCAACCGCTGCGAATTGCGCAGACCCGCGCAATGGCCCACCATCAGCCAGGCATGCGGGCGCAGCACGGCAATATGGTCGGTTGCGGTTTTCGCGTTCGACGGACCAACACCGATATTCACCAGCGTGATCCCGCTGCCGTTAGCGCGTTTCAGATGATAAGTCGGCATTTGCGGCAGTTTCGCCGGCAGCGGCAGGGGGGCGTCGGCCTGTGTAATTTCCACATTGCCGGTGCTGACAAAACTTGTGTAGCCGCTGTCGGGGTCAGCCAACACGTGACGGGCGTAACTTTCAAATTCCTCGACATAGAACTGATAGTTGGTAAACAGCACATGGTTCTGGAAATGTTCGGCCGCCGTGGCGGTGTAATGCGCCAAACGGGCCAGCGAATAATCAATGCGCTGCGCGGTAAACGGGGCCAACGGGCGCGCGCCGTCAGGGTAGGTAAAGCCTTCACCATTGACGATGGCGTCATGTGTCGTGCTCAGGTCCGGCACGTCAAAGGCGTCGCGCAGGTTGAAATCCATCGACCCTTCTTGCGGGACGGTTACCGACGGCACATTCGCCACCGCGAAATGCACCGGCATCACCGTATCAGAGGCGCCGATAATCACCGGCACCCCGTGGCTGGCAATCAGCAGGCCGATCTGCTGTTCCAGATAGGATGCAAACAGATCGGGCCGGGTCACTGTGGTGGCATACACACCGGGCTCGGCCACGTGACCGAACGACAGGCGGCTGTCGGTCTTGGCATAGCTGGTCGTGGTCAGGCGGATTTCAGGATAAAAAGCGCGCACACGGGCATCTGGCTGGCCATCCGTCAGTGCCGTCATAAAGTTTTCCGTCAGGAACGTCACTGCCGCCTGATACAACTCTTGCAAGCGCGCCACCGCCAGGACCGGATCGTTGAACGTCTCTGGAGCGGGAATGTCAGGGGTTCTGATGCCCGCGTGTGGTGCCATGTTCATGTGTTTACCTCAAATAACTCGGTCAGTTCAAATTTATCCACATCCACCAACCCCAGATCAGAAATGCGCAACGATGGGATGACAACAAGCGCAAGTAACGAATGTTGCATATAGGCGTTGTTGAGCGTGCACCCGCAGTCTGCCATTGCTTGCACCATGCGGTCGGCAGCTGCCGCGACATCTGCCGCCGGGCTGTCGGACATCAGGCCAGCGATGGGCAGTTCCACCAACGCCAGTTCCTGCCCGTCTTTCCAGACAGTCACGCCGCCCCCCACATCCGCCAGCCGGTTGGCGGCAGCGGCCATATTTGCGCGGTCGGTCCCGACGACGATCATGTGGTGGCTATCATGCGCCACGGTCGATGCCATCGCCATTTTGCCGGTATAGCCAAAGCCAGAGACAAAGCCGTTAACGACCTTGCCCGTGCCCCGATGCCGTTCGACCAGCGCGATCTGATAGGTATCGCCCTGCCCCTTCACACAGCCATCCACCACAGGCAGTTCCGCCGTCAGAGCCCTTGTCGGCGCCTGATTTTCAACGACCCCAATCACCTTGGCGGTCACGCTGTTGGCCCCTTCGGGCGCGTGAATTTCAAAATGTGCGTCGCTCAGCGGTTGCATCCGCACCGTGGCGCGCGCATCAGCGGGCCATGCGTAATGCGGGCAATCCACCGTAATCTTGCCGTCCTGCGCCACAGTCTGCCCGCGCGCGATGACATGTTCAATTGGCAGTGTCGTCAGGTCAGACGTCAGGATCATATCCGCCCGCCGCCCTGGCGCGATCGACCCAAGTTCGCGTTCCAACCCGAAATGTGTAGCCGTGTTGATCGTCGCCATTTGCAGCGCGACCAGCGGATCGCAACCGCAAGCAATCGCATGGCGCACGACGCGGTTCATGTGGCCGTCGTTCACGAGCGTGCCGGAATGGCAATCATCGGTGCACAGGATGAAATTGCGCGGATCAAGGCCCATTTCCGTGACCGCGGTGATCTGGCTTTCCACATCATACCACGCGCTACCCAGCCGCATCATCGACTTCATGCCGTTGCGCACACGCGCCAGGGCATCCGCCTGTGCTGTGCCTTCGTGATCATCAGCCGCACCACCAGCGACATAGGCGGAAAACGCGATGCCCTTGTCGGGTGACGCATAATGCCCGCCCACGGTCTTGCCCGCGTTCATCGTCGCCGCCATTTCCGCCAGCATTTGCGGATCACCGTTGATCACACCGGGAAAGTTCATCATTTCGCCCAGCCCGATAATGCCGGGCCATGCCATCGCCTGCGCCACGTCGTCGGCTGTAATCTCGAACCCTGTCGTCTCCAGACCCGGCGCAGAGGGCGCGCAGGACGGCATCTGCGTGTAGATGTTGATCGGCTGCATCAGCGCCTCGTCATGCATCATCCGCACGCCGCGCAGGCCAAGGACATTGGCAATTTCATGCGGGTCGGTAAACATGGTTGTCGTGCCATGCGGGATCACGGCGGCGGCAAATTCCGCAGGCGTCAGCATGCCGCTTTCGATATGCATGTGTCCGTCGCACAGACCGGGGATCAGGTAACGGCCCTGTGCGTCAATCACTTGCGTCCCGGGGCCAATACAATGCGCTGCATCCGGGCCGACATAGGCAAAACGGCCATCGACCACGGCGACCTGCCAATCAAGAATTTCACGGGTGTGAACATTGACCAGCCGCGCGCCCTGAACGACCAGATTGGCGGTGTCACGGCCTGCCGCAACGGCAACCAGACGGGGGGCAGATTCTGCCCAAGTTTTGATATGCGTATCCATCCCCAAAATTGTCACCCTTTGCGACAGGGTTCAAGGGGGTCAGATGTTGGGAATGTCCAGCGGCTTTTGATCCGGGTTCAGGCTGTAGACGGAATAGTTCAGCGCGCCCGCGATCGTCACCCACGCAAGATAAGGAACAAAGGCCAGACCTGCCCAGAAATCCAGCTGAAAATGCATCACTGTGGCACCAAGCACTGACAGCCATAGACCCGCCATAACAACAAGCGACGCCCGAAAGTTGCGCAAGCCAAAGAACACAGGCGTCCACAGTGCGTTGAACGCGATCTGCGCGGCCCAGAACGCCATTGCGTATTGGTTCCCGCCGATCCCGGCTGCACGTGCACCCGCGAATGCGATCAGCAGATAGATGCTGGTCCACATGATGGGAAACATCCAGTTCGGCGGTACCCACGACGGCTTCTTCAGGTTTTCATACCACGCCCCCGTTGGAAACAGCGCGCCCGTCGCCCCCGCACCGACAGTTGCGGCCAAAAACAAGAAGAACAGCAAGAAATCCATGATGGGGCCCTTTCAAGGTGACCCCCTACACCTAAGCCAAAGGGCGGCCCGTGCCAATGCCTGCATCGCGCGCGCGCAATTCGGCCAGCACATCCAACACGGCGGTGGACCGGCGCGGATCGGGGCGGGCGCGGCTAGCGGCCTCAACCAGAAAGGCGACTTCGTCCAGCGGTTTGGCATAGATAACGGCAGATCTGGGCATGATCATCGACACACCGGTGCGCAACGTCGATTGCGCCACCCACCCCAGTTTTTGCGCAGCCGACGTGCGGGCGCGCATGGAAATACTGTCATAACCCTGTTTGCGCACCTGCCTGCCAATGCCCGCGTAAATCAGCCGCGCTGCCCAGATGCCTGTGCGTGCCTGCAAGGGCAGCGCGTCAATCCCGGATTCTGACCGCAGGTAAAGCCTGTCCGCCTCGGACAGAAGTCGCTTGACCATCTGCCGGACCGCATCCGTCGGTAACGGGTCGCGGGTGAATTGCACGGGGTCAATCACCGCCTCTGCCAACCAGTCCAGCGGTAGGTAAATCCGGCCCATCCGGGCATCTTCGCCCACGTCGCGGGCGATGTTCGTCAATTGCATCGCCACACCCAGATCGCAGGCCCGCGCTAGCGCGTCCGCATCGCGCACCCGCATCAGCACGCACATCATCGCGCCTACGGCACTGGCAACGCGGGCGGAATAATCGCGCACACCGCTTAAACTGTCGTAACGCCGTTCAGCCGCATCCCATGCCAGCCCTTCCAGCAATGCCTCTGGCAGGGCGCGGGGCATGTCGAACCCTTCGATGATCGCGGCAAAGGCGCGGTCTTCCGGCGCGTTGCGCGGCCTGCCCTGATAAGCAAGGTCCAACCGGTCTTGCAGGCGCAGCACCGCCCCTGTCTGATAATCGCCCTCGTCCACTTCGTCGTCGGCCAGACGGCAAAAGGCATAAAGCGCAAGCGCGGGATCGCGCACCGATGCCGGCAGCAGTTTGCTTGCTGCATGAAACGACAGCGAACCGTGGCGGATCGCATTGTGGCAATGTTCCAGATCATCGGGCCGGATCATTCCGCCGCCACCTTCAGTTCGGGCACAACCGGCGCGTCAGGCACCAGTTTACCCAGCACCTCGGCACTGGAAATCACGCCGGGAACACCCGCACCAGGGTGGGTGCCCGCGCCCACCAGAAACAGCCCCCGCGCCTCTTCGCTGACGTTATGAGGGCGGAACCATGCCGATTGCAGGATGCGCGGTTCGATGGAAAACCCCGACCCGTTGGGCGACAGATACCTGTCGCGGAAATCTGCGGGCGTCAGGGTCATTTCGGTGCTGATCCGGTCGGCAAAACCGGGGATCGTCTTTTCCAGTTCGGCCCGCACCTTGGCCTTGTAGATGTCGCATTCGCGCGCCCAATCGACAGGGTCGTCAAACCCCAGATGCGGCACCGGCGACAGCACATAGAACGTATCATCGCCCGCAGGCGCGACGCTGGGATCGGTGCGCGACGGGCGATGGATATAAAGGCTCATATCATTGGCCAGTTTGCCTTTGATGAAAATATCCCGCAGCAAACCTTCGTAACGAGGGGCGTTGGTGATTGTGTGATGGCCGACATCGGGCCACATCGCGGCGGTTCCTTTTGTGCCAAAATACCACACAAACAGGCCCATCGACCAGCGGCGCGATTTCAGTTTCTTGTCGGTCCAACGCTTGCGGGCCTTGTTGCGCAGCAAATGTTGATAGGTGTGCCCGGCGTCGGCATTGCTGACGACCAGTGGTGCCGCGATCTGCTCACCATCCGTAAGGCGCACGCCTTTGGCGGTGTCGCCGTCGATCAGGATTTCATCCACCTGCACGCCGTGGCGCACCTGCCCGCCCTGCGACCGGATCACGCCAACCATCGCGTCAGCAATCGCCTGCACACCGCCCATGGCGTAATGCACGCCGAATTCCTTTTCCAGATAGGCCACCAGCGCATACATCGCCGTCACCTTGCGGGGATCACCCCCGATGAACAGCGGATGAAACGACAGCGCCATGCGCAATCGTGGGTCGCGCACCCGCGCCTTGGCCAACCCAAGGATCGACCGGTCGGCGCGCAACGCGGCAAAGGTGGGCAGCACCTTGATAGTGTCCCACAGTTTGTGCATCGGCTTGGCGACCATACCTTCGAAACCGACCTTGTAGCAGGCCTCGCTGTCTTTCAGGAACCGTTTGTAGCCTTTCACGTCGCGCGGGCTGAGCCGTGCAACTTCCGCCAGCATCGCATCTGTGTTCTGACGGGCGGTGAATGTCGACCCGTCCTGCCAGCGGACCTCGTAAAATGGGTCCATCGGGCGCAGATCCACATCCTTGTGAAAATCACGCCCGCAGGCCGCCCAAAGTGATTCGTAGACTTGTGGCACTGTGATTATCGTAGGCCCAAGATCGAACCGGTGCCCGTCCTGCATGACAGACGACCCGCGCCCACCCGGTTTATCAAGCCGGTCCAGCACGGTGACGGCATAGCCTTTTGCGCCCAACCGCATCGCTGCTGCAAGGCCACCTAGGCCTGCACCAATGACGATTGCAGCGTTTGAATCGGTTTGATCAGGTATAAACATACCTTATACACTAATAGTGTCAGGTTAAGTTGACAAATACTATTGCACCGCCTTCCCAAATGAGATGCCTTATGTCAGGATTGGTTGACACAAACCGGGGTTTTACGTGACGCAGATCGTCAGCCTTTCATTCTATCGCTTTGCCGGACCGCTGGCGCGTCTCTGGGCGCTTGGAATGATGGGTGGCGCGCGTTTGCCGCTGGCGCGGACACCGCATATCGGGTTCTGGAAACTTTGCGGGTCCGGCACAGGAGAAGGATTCACACCTGTGCCGAATACTGCCGTTTACGCGATTCTGGCCACATGGCCCGATATCGAAACAGCACGCGCACGCACGCAAAACGGGATTTTTGCCCGATATATGCAACGCGCAACAGAACATTGGACCGTTTTTCTAGAGCCCCGCAGCACCCGCGGCGCATGGTCGGGGCAAGCACCCTTTGAACCGACGGCAGGACCGCTGGCAGGACCGCTGGCCGCGCTGACGCGGGCCACGATCAAACCGCGCATCCTGACGCGGTTCTGGCGTCGTGTGCCGAATATTTCCGCGATGATCGGCAGCGATACCAATGTCGCCTTCAAGATCGGTATCGGCGAAGTGCCGATGCTGCATCAGGTTACGTTTTCCATCTGGCCATCCGAACAGGCCATGGCCGCATTCGCCCGCACCGGCCCACACGCCGACGCCATCCGCGCCGTGCGCGACGAAGGCTGGTTTCGCGAAGAACTTTACGCCCGTTTCGCCGTGCATTCCGATATCGGCACGTGGAACGGCACATCCCCCCTATCCAGACTGGAGGCCGCATGACACAGCCTTTCCCCTTTTCCGCGATCGTCGGACAGGAAGAAATGAAACAGGCCATGATCCTGACCGCCATTGACCCATCCATCGGCGGCGTTTTGGTGTTTGGTGACCGTGGCACGGGCAAATCCACCGCCGTGCGCGCGCTGGCCGCCCTGCTGCCGCCCATCCGCGCGATCAAGGGCTGCCCCGTGAACAGCGAAAAGGCCGCGCAGGTGCCCGATTGGGCCAGCCTGAAAACGAAACGCGCCCACGACATGCCCACCCCCGTGATCGACCTGCCCCTTGGCGCAACAGAGGACCGCGTGACCGGCGCGCTGGACATCGAAAAGGCCCTGACCAAGGGGGAAAAGGCGTTTCAACCGGGGCTGCTGGCGCGTGCCAATCGCGGCTATCTGTATATAGACGAGGTGAACCTGCTAGAGGATCATATCGTCGATTTGCTGCTGGATGTCGCCCAATCGGGTGAAAACGTGGTCGAACGCGAAGGGCTGTCGATCCGGCACCCCGCCCGCTTTGTGCTGGTCGGATCCGGCAACCCCGAAGAAGGCGAATTGCGCCCGCAACTGCTTGACCGGTTCGGGCTGTCGGTCGAGGTCGCTTCACCCAAGGATATCGACACGCGGGTTGATGTGATCAAACGTCGCGATGCGTTTGAAAATGACAATGCCGCCTTCATGCTGCGCTGGCAGGCCGAAGACGCCGCGATCCGTGACAAGATCCTGACCGCGCGCAAGGCACTGGCCAAGTTGAAAACCACCGACAGCATTCTGCACGATGTGGCCGAGCTTTGCCTCGCACTTGGGTCGGACGGGCTGCGCGGCGAACTGACCTTACTGAAGGCCGCGCGCGCCTTTGCCGCGTGGCGCAATGATACCGCGCTGACCCGCGCGCATGTTCGCGCCGTCGCCCCCATGGCCCTGCGCCACCGCCTGCGTCGCGATCCACTGGACGAGGCTGGCAGCGGCACCCGCGTTGCCCGCACCGTGGAAGAAGTCCTTGGATAGTTGGGAACAGGCCACGCTTGCCCTGCAACTGGTCGCGATTGATCCGGGGTTGGGCGGCATCACCATCCGCGCCCGGTCCGGCCCGGTGCGCGACAGGCTGCTGGCCTTGGTTGACCCCGCTGCGCGCAAACTGCACCCCGCCATATCGGACGAGGCGCTGTTTGGCGGTCTGAATCTGGCGGCAACGCTGGAAAACGGCCATATTGTGCAGGAACAGGGCCTGTTATCACATCCCGGCGCGCTGATCCTGACGATGGCGGAACGGGCCAGCACGGCGCTTGCCGCGCGGCTGGCAATTGCGCTGGACGCTGGTCAACACAGCCTGATCGCCCTGGACGAAGGCGCCGAACCCGACGAGGCGTTAGATGCCAAACTGGCCGAGCGGCTGGCGTTTCATGTGGATTTGTCAGAGTTGAGCATCAACAACCTGTCGGCACAGGATACCGTGAACCGCGCCACCAGTGATTTGCGCACCATCACGCATAATCCCGATATCCTCCATCAGATCACCGCCATTGCCACGCAACTTGGTATCGACAGCCTGCGCGCGCCGCTGTTCACGCTGCGGGCTGCACGGGCGCTTGCCGCCCTTTTGGGCCGCGATCGTGTCACATCGGACGATCTGGAAACCGCCTGCGCGCTGACGCTGGCCCATCGCGCGACGCGCGTTCCAGAACCGGAACCCCAAGAACCCGAAGCCCCGCCACCCGAACAGGACGACGCGCAAAACAACCAAGACACCGCCGACCTGCCAGATGAATTGCTGTTGGATGCCGTGCGCGCCATGTTGCCCGATAACCTGTTGGAACGGCTGGCCGCGCAAAAGGCGCGCCAAGGGCGGGGCAATGGCACGGGGGCCGCGCGCAAGGGCAACCGTCGTGGCAGGCCGCTGCCATCACGCGCGGGGCGGCTAAGCGATGGCGCACGCATCGACATTATCGCCACCCTGCGCGCCGCCGCCCCCTGGCAGACGATCCGCAAACAGGCGACCGGACGAGACACGTTGCAGATCCGCCCCAGCGACATTCACGTCAAACGGTTCGAGGAAAAATCAGACCGCTTGCTGATCTTCACTGTCGATGCATCGGGGTCATCCGCGCTCAGCCGCCTGGCCGAGGCGAAGGGCGCGGTTGAACTGCTGTTGGCCCAAGCCTATGCGCGGCGCGATCATGTTGCGCTGGTCGCCTTTCGCGGGACCGAGGCGGAATTGCTACTGCCGCCCACCCGGTCGCTGGTGCAGACAAAACGCCGCCTTGCCGCCCTGCCCGGTGGCGGGGCCACACCGCTGGCGGCAGGCATGGTGACAGCCTATGAACAGGCCACGCAAGCCCAGCGCCGGGGGCTGACACCGACCGTTGCGATCCTGACAGACGGGCGAGCGAATATCGCGCTGGACGGCACTGCCAACCGCAAACAGGCCGCGATTGACGCACAGCAAATCGCGCGGCTTCTGCGGGCGGGCAATATTGCAACGCTGGTCATCGACACCGGCAACCGGCCGGAACCGGCGCTGCGCGAATTGGCGCAAACGCTGGCCGCGACCTATCTGCCGATGCCGCGTGCCGATGCAAAACGGCTGTCGCAATCCGTTGCCACTGCCTTGGGCGACTAGATGCGCTGGCCAGAGGATGCAAAGAACTGGCCACTGACCCAGCATTCCCGGCGGGTGCTGTGCCGCCCGCACCGCTGGCATGTGCAGGAACACGGGCACGGCCCGACGACCCTGCTGATACACGGTGCAGGTGGCGCGACGCAAAGCTTTCGCCATCTGTTCCCCCTGCTGGCGCAGGATCATCACGTCATCGCCGTTGATTTGCCCGGTCAGGGGTTCACCCAATCGGGTGCGCAGCAACGCTGCGGACTTGACCATATGGCCGAGGATCTGCTGGCCCTGATCCGGCAGGAAGGCTGGGTGCCAAACCTGATCGTGGCCCATTCCGCCGGTGTCGCAATTGCACTGCGGCTTTATGAACTGGGGCTCCGGCCAGACGGGGGGATCGTCGGAATCAATGCGGCGCTTGGCAATTTCAAGGGTGTAGCGGGCTGGCTGTTTCCGATTATGGCCAAGACACTGGCGGTGACACCGTTCAGCGCCAGCCTGTTTGCGGCAACGACAACGCGCAATTCCGTGCACAACCTGATCAAGGGCACCGGATCCACCCTGCAACCCGAAGGTCTGGACCTTTATTATCGGCTGGCGCGGGATCGCGGGCATGTGGATGCAACGCTGTCGATGATGGCGCAATGGTCGCTGGACGCTTTGCTAAGCCGGCTGGAAAAAATCAACACCCCCGTTCACCTGATCACAGGACAAAACGACAAAGCGGTGCCGCCACAGGTCAGCCGCGATGCCGTGGCAAGGCTGCCCAATGCGCGCCTGACAGAATTGCCTGATCTTGGGCATCTGGCCCATGAAGAAGATGCGCAAACAATCGCAAATTTGATCCGCGCATGAAAAAGGCCGCCCAGGTTTCCCCAGGCGGCCTTTTGGTGTGAACCATTAGTTAGTGGCTTCGGCTTCTTCTTCACCAAAGGTCGAAAGATAGGCGTAAAGGTCATAAGCTTGCGATTCGTCGCGCACTTGATACGCCATTTTGCCGCGGGCACGACGGTCTTCCAGGGTTGCACGCAACCAACCTGTCGGGTCTTGGACGTAGCCTACGAATGTTTCTTCAGTCCAAACACCGTCTGCTTTACCAACGTCAACGATTGAGTCGCCATACCGGAAACCGTCAACAGAACCGATTGTCCGGCCGGCGATACCATAAAGGTTAGGACCGGTTTTCGCATTGCGCCCAGCCAGAACTTCTCCAGATGCATCCTGCACCACGTGGCAAGCCACACACTGACGGTTGAATTGCTCTTCACCAGCGACCGCGTCACCTTGGGTCGATGCGTGGCCATCTGCAAAAGCGGGCGCTGCAAGAACTGCAAAAGCAGCCGCCATAGTAAAACGTTTCATGATCGTGTTCCTTTTCGATCTTTGTTCTTTGACCGTTTGCCCCAGTCGCCGCATAATGTAATGCAACTGATGGTGGGGTCCAGCCCTGCGTGTCAAATGTTACAGTCCTGCGTCACGCAACCGCATGCGCCAAGGCACACTGCCGCCAAAGCACACTCAGAGCTTTGACAAGGTAATCAATATCTGCATCCGTATGCAGCGGCGACGGGGTAAACCGCAACCTTTCCGTGCCTTTGGGAACGGTCGGATAATTGATCGGCTGCACATAGATATCCCATTCGCGCATCAGGTAATCGGCCAGCATCCGCGTTTTTACAGGGTCTTTGATCAGCACCGGCACGATATGGCTTTCGTTGTGCATATGCGGGATACCTTCGCGGTCAAGTGCCGCGCGCAGCCGGGCCACCTGCCGTTTCTGGTGGTCCCGCTCGGATTGCGATTCTTTCAAATAGGCAATGGAAGTGCGCGCAGCAGCAGCAACCGCAGGCGGCAACGCGGTGGTAAAGATGAACCCGCTGGCAAAGCTGCGGATAAAATCACACAGCGCCGCCGACCCGGTGATATAGCCGCCAACAACGCCAAATGCCTTGCCCAATGTGCCCTCGATCAGGGTGATCCGGTCGGCCAGCCCTTCTTGTTCGCTGACGCCGCCACCGCGGGGGCCATACATGCCGACGGCATGCACCTCATCCAGATAGGTCATTGCGCCGTATCTTTCGGCCACCTCGACGATCTCGCGGATCGGGGCGATGTCGCCATCCATCGAATAGACGCTTTCGAATGCGACAATCTTGGGCACGTCCCGCGGCAGGGCGCGCAGCTTCATTTCCAGATCATGCACATCGTTATGCTTCCAGATCACCTTGTGGGCGCGGGAATGGCGGATGCCCTCGATCATGCTGGCGTGGTTGCCCGCATCCGACAGGATCACGCAGTTTTCCAACCGGCTGCCCAGCGTGGACAGTGCGGCCCAGTTCGACACATAGCCGCTGGTGAACAGCAGCGCCGCCTCTTTGCCGTGCAGATCGGCCAGTTCGTGTTCCAGCAGCAAGTGATCGTGATTGGTGCCGCTGATATTGCGCGTCCCGCCTGATCCGGTGCCGGTGCGTTCGACCGCCTCGCACATGGCGGCAATGACCGCCGGGTGCTGGCCCATGCCCAGATAATCATTCGAACACCACACGGTAACATCGCGCACGCCGTCCTCTGCGTGGTTGGCCGCCCTTGGGAATTTCCCGCACTGGCGTTCCAGCTCGGCAAAATAGCGATAGTTGCCATCATCTTTCAGCTGGTTCAGCTGCGCGTTGAAAAGGGCATCATAATCCATTGGTCTTATCTTTCTTCTTTGGTCATGGTTTTGGGCGCGGGCAACATCCAGCGCCAGAGTTTTGCATCAGGCAGCGGTATCACCATCAGCCAGTGTTCAAGCAGCGCCAGCGCCGCCAACGCAGTCAGCAGGGAAAACCCCACGATGTGTGCATCTGTTCCGGCCATCCAAAGCCGTTCGGCGCAAACGGCCAGCAGCGCGGTCAACACGGTGATCGCCACCGGAAAGGCCAGTGTGGCCGGGCCGCGGCGAAAGTAGGATTTCAGGTGCTGCAAACGGTCGGGCACGAATTCAAGGTTGATCCGAGGCACGCCAAAAAACAGGTTCAGCTTGGCGAAAATGCGGGCCAGAAACAGCACCAGATAGGTGGCCAGCGCCATGCGGTTCGGCGCGCCCTGCGACAGCAACACAAGCCCCAGCAATCCGACTGTCAGTAACAATTCATGATAGGCAACCGTCGCAAAGGCACGGTTGAAACGGTCCTTGCCAGAAAGGCCCGGCAGGCAGTCATCGCGCATCGGCCCTGTCACAACGCCCGTGAGAAAGGCCATTTCCACCCAGCCCCAGACCGCCAAGGCCCCTAGAAAGCCAAGATAGACACCCTGCACGCTGGTATTCGCCAGCGATGCCGCCACCGCCCAGAACCCCAGCACAAGCAGCGGCACACCGGCAAAGACCGTCATGCCATGTGTGCCCTGCCTGTCGGCCCGCCGCACCGCCACCAGAATCGCCCCGGTGGAAAACCACCAGAGGAATATGGCAAACAGCGATGCGACCCAAGGTGATGTCATCAGTATGCGGGCTCCAACCTTGGGCTATCGGGCACTGCGTTCTTTTCCACCGGAATGGTCATCAGCGACAAGAACGCAAATCCCGCCGTGGCCGACCCTGCCATGCGCTTGACCCAGCCACCAACACCGCCTTGCTTGCGGCCCTTGGCGATCTGCACATTCGCGGCCTCCATCCGGCGCAGTGTCGGCTTCCAGCGTGGGTGGTCGATATCCAGCACCATCGGGAACACCTGACGCGAAATGTCAGACGTCTTGCGGAATACTTCCTGCCCATACCATTCGGGATCAACGCCCAGCGCCTTGTGGAATTCCGGGCGCTGGTGGTCGCGCACCCACATGGTCGAAAACACCGCCGTCAGGAAAAACTTGATCCACATGCGGTTGGCCCAGCTTTGCGTCAGCTTGGGGTCAGTTTTCAGCAGCAAGGCGAACGCCTCGCCGTGGGAAAACTCGTCGTTGCACCATTCACGGAACCACTTGAAAATCGGGTGGAACCGCATTTCTGGATGCTCCTCCAGATGGCGGAAGATCGTGATATAGCGGGCATAGCCGATCTTTTCCGACAGATACGTGGCGTAATAGATGAATTTGGGCCGGAAATAGGTGTATTTCTTGGCCTGCGTCAGAAACCCAAGGTTCACCGCGATCCCTGCCTCGCGCAGGGCATCGTTGATGAAACCGGCATGGCGTGCCTCGTCCCGGGCCATCAACTGAAACAGGGTGGTGATATCTTCGTTCGAACCACGGCGTTTCATTTCCTTATACAGCACACAGCCCGAAAATTCCGCCGTGCAGGACGAAATCAGAAAGTCGATGAACTCCGCTTTCAGTTTCGGTTCCATCCCGTCCCAATCAACGGTGTCCCAATCTTCGTTCTTGCGAAAATGGCCCTTGTTGGGGTCTGCCTTCATCTGGCCGATCAGCTTGTCCCAGTCTTTGCGAACCGGGGTGACGTCGATCGCGTCCATTTCTTCGAAATCGGTGGTGTAGAACCGCGGCGTCAGCAGCGTGTTCGACATCGCGACCTTGGTCGCCTCTTCGTTGGTCAGCGGCGGCAGGGCCTCTTGCGCGGCAATGGCTTCTTCGGCGGTGGCCGCATTGGAAGAATGCATGTTCATGACATCACCTCTTCGCTGAAGGAAAATTCGCACAGTTCCATGAATTCCAGATCACCCGTCGCGCGGGTCCACATCTGTTCCAGCTTCGATGCGCGGGTGATGACGGCGGTGCGCTGTTCCTCGATCATTTCACCAAAGGCGGCCATGATTTCCGGGCCTTGCACCTGCACCGTGTCGCCCGGGTGGATGACAGCGCCATTGTCCAGCCGGACATGCGCCGAAAGTTCTTCGAACCGGTGCGAAATCGTCACCGTGCAAGGTGCGGTTTCCTTTTCTCTAAAAATCAGTCCCATGTGAGTTCCCTTTCACATTTCATGCAAGCAGGGGGCTAGCCCGCGCACGGTTTCAATCCAGCAGCCGGGCAAAGGCCGCCACGTTATCCACGCCATAGCCGATCAGTTCGACAGACAGCCCGGTGGTTTCATCAACAACGGCAACATTGCCATTCTCGCGGCGCAGCACCGTAATCGGCGCATCAGAGGTTTTCGCCTGCAACTGGCGTTCGCGATCAAAGACCCGGCCAATCACACCGATGAACCCGGCCTTGTCTTCGCCGGACACGGCCAGTTGATGGCCGTCCAGATCACGCACAACGTAAACACCGTTGCGATCACCCGTCAGCACGATCTGGCGCGTGATTTCGACTGGTGTTTGCTGCACCTGCGCGATCGGATCACGCCCCGTGAACGTCGCAAAACTGACCAGCCCCAACGTAGCAAGCATCAGGGCGAACATGCCCTGCACAAGCACCTTGGGCACCATGTCGCGGTCGTGGTGACGGGTTGATACCTGTGACATCGCGCTTACTCCGCTGCGACGGCGTTGCCGTCGTTCTGTGTTGCACTGCGCGTCACGACAGGCTGGGAAATGCGGGTTTCAGCCGCGTCGGCAAAGATACGCGCGACGTTTTCGGCATCGGGGATGCAGCGCAGCGCGGGCTGGGTGCGCGACATATACCACGGGCGCACATGCGGCCATGTCATCAGATAAGACACCCTGCTATCCCCGATCAGTTCAAACGCCAGCGTGCCGTGACCGGATGGTTTGATGTCCAGTTTTGCAGTGCCGATCCATGTATAAGGCAGGTTCAGCGTCATGGTCAGCGCCGCACCAATCCGCATCGCAACGCGTTTGTTGGTCAACGTGTAAACCGTGGCGCGGGCCTGCACATAGGCAATGCCATAAAGAATTGAACAGGCGATGACCCCGGCCACCACAAAGGGCAACCCATGCATCACCGACACGCCAAGCGAATAATCCGCTGACGATGCCCCAACCCGCCAGATGGTCAGCAGGGCGAAATACCCCGCCACCCAGCGCAGGTTCAGTGCCTCGCGGGCCAGGCGGCGCGGATCGGGCGACCCTTGCCACAAGATATGTTCATCGGCGGGCAGTGCCTCTGGCAGACCGCGGATGGGTTCAACTTTGAAATCGTCGTGGCTCATGACTGGTTCCCTTTGGTGTCAGTGCGGCCCCGGTGGCGAACCGGGGCCACGAGGTTCAGGCGTTCATTGCGCTGGGTTTGGCATAAAGCGTTCCGCCGGCGACGTAGCCGCAAATTTTATCTTCTTCGAGCAGCGTCACCTTGTCGGCGTTTTTCGTCGTCGGGATGCCTTCCCAGTTATGGGCATGCAGCGCGCGCACGGTCACACAGTCCGAACTGATCTTGGCCATCGTCATAGGGACAAGCCGGGTTTTGCCGCTGCCCTCGGGGTTCAGATCAACGGTCAGGTAACGCACCAGCTGTTCCGGCACATCGACCCAC
This sequence comes from Yoonia sp., assembly GCF_014859355.1. Classification (GTDB taxonomy): domain Bacteria; phylum Pseudomonadota; class Alphaproteobacteria; order Rhodobacterales; family Rhodobacteraceae; genus Yoonia. The sequence goes on from NZ_JACUUJ010000006.1 coordinate 75,974, forward strand.
ATGTCGATGACACGCCCGACGATCTCACCGTCACCACCGACAACGGCCTTGCCGCGCGGGTCGCGCCCGGCGGACACGCGGAAATCTTCCAACGTGGACATCGGCTTGATCTTGGCGTGGCCTTCGTAATCCAGTTCAGGTTCATCGCGCCGAATTGCCCAGCTTGCGGGGCCGACACCATCGACCATCGGATCACCAGTTGGAACCCATGGTGAACCTGTCGCCACCGCCGATGGTGCAAGGGCCAGATCGCTGCGGATCAACGTATCTTCGTGTTCCTTGTTTGGCACGGTTAGCGTGCCGCGCCCGTTGCGCAGGTGAAACGTCTTTTCCTTGGGCAGCGGAAACAGGCTTTCGTTTGCGGGCACCTGATCGTCGTCATCGCGCAGGGGATAGCCTTCGCGCATGTTTTCAGTCTGAAGATAGTAAACGAGACCTGCGAAAAAGATCCAGAAAAGCCAGATTGCCGCGCTCGCCAGATCGAAGTTTCCAAAGAATGTAGTGCCAACCATGATAGTTCCTTTCAGTGGTCAGGTCGGGAAATCGGCCAATCCCAGCTTGGCAGACCCCCCGCGTGTCATGGCCCGGACCCGCACAAGCGGCCCAAGCACAATCAGAGTGATGAATAAAAGGCCGATTTCGGTGTGATAAACGACCGAATAGCCGGTGGCAGGCGTGGCGAGCGCCTCTCCCAAGGTGCCGTTCCCAGCGGCATGGTTCACAAGGTCGCGCAAGGCGCCCCCGATAAAGATGGACAGCCCCGCGCCGGTGGCCTGCGCGGCCCCCCAGGCGCCAAGGGCCAGACCGCGACCGGCATTGCCGATTGCAGGCATCGTCATGGCGGCAGTCAGGGTAGCAACCCCGAACAGCCCGCCACCGAAACCGATCAACGTTGCGCCGACGAAAAACAGCAGCTGTGAATCGACCGGCGCGGCAAAGATAACAGCGCAGAACGCAGCGATGCCTGTCAGAATACCGCGCGTTGCCATGCGGTAAGGGTCCATCCCCTGCCCCAGCCAGCGCGCCGCCATACCAAAGCCAACCAGCGCGCCACCGGCCCACATCGCTGTCAGCATCGTTGTGGCAGATACAGAAAGTCCCAGAATTTCACCGCCATATGGTTCCAGCAACACGTCTTGCATGTTGAATGCCATGGCCCCCACAAACACGACCGCCAGCAGCCGACCAGCATCGCCGCCACTGGCCAGATCCTTCCACGCATCGCGAAAGGTCGGGCTTGCGACTTCGCGTTCGGCCTTGGACATGGGGCGAACCTTTTCTTGCTTCCACAGCGCGATCAGGTTCAACAGCAGCGTCACAACGGCGGTGCCCTGCACCACCTGCACCAGGCGCAACGCGGAATAATCGCGCAGCAAGGCCCCGATGATGATGGCGGAAAACACCATCCCCACCAGATACATGACATATAAAAGAGCGACGACCTTGGGGCGCGTTTCCTCGGTCGCGCGATCGGCGGCCAGCGCAAGACCGGCGGTCTGGGTCATATGCATCCCGATGCCGGTCAGCAAAAACGCGAGGCCCGCCCCCACATAGCCCGCCCAATCCACGTCAAGCGCGCGATCACCGGCCAAAACAAGCAGCGCCATCGGCATGATGGCAAGGCCACCAAACTGCCACATGGTGCCGAACCACAGATAGGGGATACGTTTCCAGCCAATCGCGGATTTGTAGTTGTCCGACTTGAACCCCACCAACGCCCGGAACGGCGCGACCAGCACAGGGATCGCGATCATCGCCGCCACCAGCATCGCGCCGATGTTCAGTTCCACGATCATCACGCGGTTCAACGTGCCCAGCAGCATCACTGCCGCCATACCCACCGACACCTGAAACAACGACAGGCGCAACAATTGGCCCAACGGCAGATCATCGCTGACCGCATCGCTGAACGGCAACATATTGACCGAAAGACGTTTCAGGGCAGAGGCTTTGAAAATCATTTGGCGGACCCTTCGAAAACCAAGGCGTTCGAGATGTAGAAACCAGACTTTACCCGCGCGATGTCGCGCAGGTTGCCCTTGATGCCTGCCGTGCGCAGCGCGCTTGCCACACCGGCCACGGTATGCGGCACCATCGTGGGGCTGCGATCAGCGCGGGGAAACAGTTTGCCGACGCGCCACATCGCCATCAATGCAGGTGTGCGCGGGGCGACGGTAAAGATGAATTTGCCACTGACCCGGTGCGCGGCACGACCCAAAAGGGCGGCAATATCACGGGCGTCGTAGTAAATGAGCGAATCCATCGCGACGGCATGGTCAAACTCGCCGCGCGTGGCCTCTAGCATATCACCGGCAATCCAGTTGATCTTGCCATGCATCCCCGTGGGCATCCGCTTGCGCGCAATCTCGATCAGCGCGGGCGAAATATCGGCGGCCACCACATCGGCCCCACGCTGGGCCAGTTCGACCGCCAGCGCGCCGGTGCCGCAACCGGCATCCAATATCCGCGCACCGCGCAGATCATCCGGCAGCTGCGCCAGCAACAGATCACGCATCTGGTCGCGGCCTGCACGCACTGTGGCGCGAATCCCCGACACCGGCGCATCCGATGTCAGCCGTTCCCACGTCTTGGTCGCGGAACGGTCGAAATAATGTTCAACCCGGTCACGTGTGGCGGCGTAGTCCGGCATCAATCAAACCCCAGCAATTCAAAGATTTCACGATCCGGCAACGGTGCAGGCGCTTGCGGCTCTGTCCCGTTCCAAAGCAATTCGGCAAGCCGGATATATTCCTTGCGCACCTGCACGACCTCTTCCTCGTCGGGCATTTCGAACAGGGTCTTTTTCTTCAGCCGCGACCGGCGGATCGCATCCAGATCGGGCATATGCGCGATGCGGTTAAAGCCGACAGTCTTGCAAAAACGGTCCACCTCGTCGGTGGCCTTTGACCGGTTGGCGACACAGCCCGCCAGCCGCACCTTGTAATTGGCCGATTTTGCCTGCACAGCGGCAATGATCCGGTTCATTGCGTAGATGCTGTCAAAGTCATTGGCGGTGACAATCAGCGCGCGATCGGCGTGTTGCAACGGGGCGGCAAAGCCACCGCAAACCACATCACCCAGCACATCGAAAATCACCACATCGGTGTCTTCCAGCAGGTGATGCTGTTTCAGCAGCTTGACCGTCTGGCCAACGACATAACCACCACAGCCGGTTCCCGCTGGCGGGCCGCCCGCCTCGACGCATTTGACACCGTTGAAACCTTCGAAAATGAAATCCTCGGGGCGCAGTTCTTCGGCGTGGAAATCCACTTCTTTCAGAATGTCAATCACTGTCGGCACCAATGTGCCGGTCAGTGTGAACGTGCTGTCATGCTTGGGGTCGCAACCAATCTGCAACACCCGCTTACCCATCATCGAAAAGGCGGCAGACAGGTTCGACGATGTCGTCGATTTCCCGATCCCGCCCTTACCGTAAACGCTGAAAACCTTGGCGCCTTCGATCTTGGTCTCATCATCCTGATGAACCTGCACCGAACCTTCGCCATCAAGACCCTTCAGGTTTGGAATTTCGTCTCTGGGGCTCATGAGAGCCTCCTTTCAGTTGTATTCATTGTGAAAAAGGTCACTCTGCTGCCACCCCTTCCATGCGATCCTCAAGTGCGTCTGCGGCATCCTGCAAGGCCGCGCGCATATCGGCATCCGGCGTCCAGTAATCGCGGTCTGATGCCTCTAACAGGCGGTTTGCCATCCGCATTGATGCCTGTGGGTTCAGCGCCGCCAACCGTTCGCGCATTGCCTTGTCCAGCACGAATGTTTCTGACAGGCGCTGATAGACCCAAGGCTCCACCTCGCCCGTCGTCGCCGACCAGCCCAGCGTATTGGTGACATGCGCCTCGATCTGGCGCACACCTTCGTGGCCGTGGTTCAACAGGGCCTCGTAAAACTTCGGGTTCAGGCTGCGCGACCGGGTTTCCAGCGCGACCTGTGCCTGAAGGCTGCGCACCTTGGCCGCACCCCGCGTCTGGTCGCCGATGTAGACCGGCGCACTAACACCGCCCTTGGCCCGTTTCACGGCCCGCGAAATGCCGCCCAGCGTGTCAAAATAGTGGTCCACAGTGGTGACCCCCAGTTCGACCGATTCAAGGTTCTGATAGGCCAGATCAACGTCTTTCAACGCTTTTTGCAGCAGTGCGGGGTTCTGCGCTGCCTTGCCGTTGACACCATAGGCGAAGGATTTGCGCGCCTCATAGGCATCGGCCAATTCGTCCTCGTCTCCAAAGGCAGAACTATCGACCAACTGGTTCACGTTGGATCCATAGGCCCCTTCAGCGTTTGAAAACACCCGCAAGGCGGCGATTTCCAGATCACAGCCCATGTCAGCCGCATAGGTCAGTGCATGGGCGCGAATGAAATTCTGGTCCAGCGGTTCATCGGCCTGCGCGCATTTCAGCGCGGCTTCGGCCAGCATCCGGGTTTGCAACGGCAGCAGATCGCGGAAAATGCCCGACAGCGTCATGATTACGTCAATCCGCGGACGCCCCAGCGTTTCCAGCGCGATCAGGTCGGCGCCGGCCAAGCGGCCAAAATTGTCAAAGCGTGGCACAGCGCCCATCAGGGCCAGCGCCTGCCCGATCGGGCCACCGTCGGATTTGATATTGTCCGACCCCCACAGCACTAACGCAACAGTGCGCGGCATCGCATCATGGGTTTTCAGCAGCAGGTCAGCCTGCTTGCGGCCTTCGGTGATCGCAAAGGCTGTCGGCATCCGGAACGGGTCAAACGCATGGATATTGCGCCCCGTCGGCACGATCTGCGGGCTGCGGATCAGGTCGCCCCCCGGCACAGGTGCGATGTAATGGGCCGACAGCGCGCGCATCAGGGCAGGCAATTCGTGATCTTTCTTCAGCAATTCCGCCGCGCGGTCGGCCGCCGCGCCCGGTGGCATCAGGCGGATCATATCGGCGCGGGCGGCGTCCGACAGCGGCTTGCCGACAATATGCAGCCCTTCGGTGATCAACGATCCTTCGGTTTCCAGCAGGGTCAGCCACAGCTTGTCAATGTTGCGCGCATCCATATCAACCGCAGTGGCCTGATCGCGGATCAGCAGTTCCAGATCGGCGCGCTGGCCATCGTCGCTGCGCATCTCGCGCCAGCGGGTCAGGCTGTCTTTCAACTCGGCCAACCCCTTATACAGACCCGCCGTGGTCAGTGGCGGCGTCAAATGGGTGATGGTGATGGCGTTTGACCGGCGCTTGGCCAGCGTCGCCTCAGACGGGTTGTTGGCGGCATAAAGATACACATTCGGCATCGCACCGATCAGCCGGTCAGGCCAGTCTTTCGCGCCCATCCCGGCCTGCTTGCCCGGCATGAATTCCAGCGCGCCATGCATCCCGAAATGCAGCAGCACATCCGCATCATACGTGTCGCGTAGCCATTGATAAAACGTGACAAAGGCATGGGTCGGGGCAAAGCCGCGTTCGAACAGCAGGCGCATCGGGTCGCCCTCGTAACCAAACGTCGGCTGCACGCCGACAAACACATTGCCGAACTGATGCCCCAAAATGAAAACACCGCGCCCGTCCGATTGCACCTTGCCGGGGGCCGGCCCCCAAACGGCCTCGACCTCGGCCAGATGCGGGCTGGTGCGCACGATGGTGTCGGCATCGACATGGGCAGCGACATTCGCCTCTTGGCCATATTGCGCGGCATTGCCTTTCAGGACCATGGTGCGCAGATCGTCCACGGTGTCAGGAACATCCACAGTATACCCATCGGCCTTCATCGCGGTCAGCGTATTTTGAAGGCTCTCAAAAACGCTCAGATATGCGGCGGTGCCCACCGCGCCCGCATTGGGCGGAAAGCCGAACAAAACCACGCCAACCTTTTTGTCGGCATTGCGCTTGCGGCGCAGGGTCGCCAGACGCAGGGTTTTCTCGGTCAGGCTGTCGATGCGTTCATGACAAGGCGCCATCGCCTTGCAATCCGAAATACCTGGGCAGGCCAGCGCGCATCCCTTGCACCCATCCACACCATGACGCCCGGCGAAAACGGTAGGGTTCGTCGCCCCGTCGATTTCAGGCAAGGCAACCAGCATCGTCGTTTCAATCGGGCCAAGCCCTTGCGGGCTGTCGGCCCATTGGCCAAGGGTCTGAAATTCCAGCGGCTGGGCCGCGATGTATGGCACATCAAGATCGCTCAGCAGCTTCACCGCCATGTCGCTGTCGTTATAGGCAGGGCCGCCGATCAGGGAAAAACCGGTCAGCGACACCATCGCATCGACGTTACCTTGAAAATACTGTTCAATCGCAGGACGGCCATCCAGACCACCGGCAAAGGCGGCGATGACACGCATCCCTTTCGCCTCGAATGCGCGTATCACAGCATCGTAATGCGCACAGTCAGACGCAAGGATATAAGACCGCAACATCAACAGGCCCACGGTCGCCACAGGCGCGTCAGGTTGGGGCAAAGCGTCCAGATCGGTGACAATCCGGTGACCCGGCAGGTCAGGATGATACACGCCCACTTCAGGGTATGCGATTGGCGCCTTGGCCTGTGCACCCTGCCAATCGGCGCGGGTAGCATAGCGACCGATCAGGAACCGGATCAACTGTTCAACATTGTCATCCGACCCGCCCAGCCAATACTGCATCGCCAGAAACCATGCGCGCAAATCCTGCGCCTTGCCAGGGATCAGCCGCAGGATCTTGGGCAGGCGGCGCAGCATCTTCATCTGCTTGGCGCCGGAATCCGACGACGGCTTGGCTGATCCGCGCAGCTTTTTCAGCAGCGCCATAGCCCCGCTGGCAGGCTTGGACATATCCAGATCGCCCATGCGCGTCAGCTTAACGATTTCGCCATCCGCAATCATGCCCAGCATCGCATCACAGCTATGACGGCGGGCCTGCATGACAGGAAGGATCGCCTTGATATGTTCCTCAAGAAACAAAAGGTTCGCGATGATAATGTCACCACCGGCAATCGCATCGCGGGCGCGCGCCAGCGCAGCAGGGCTTTCGCCCCATTCAGCGGCGGACAGAACCTGCACGTCCAGCCCGGGAAAATCGGGGGCCAGACGGGCCGACACACGCGCCGCAGGACCAGCGGCATGGGCATCCAGCGTGACAATCACCACGCGGTAGGGCCTAGGGATCACCTCATCGCGCATAATGTGCCTTTGCTTCATAAAGTGTATCAAGGCTGATTTCGTTCAGCCCTTTCTGAACGGCAAAAGCCTCGGTATTGCGGCGGGCCTTGCCACGAACAAAGAACGGTATTTTCTTCAATTCCTTTTCCGCATCCGACAACCACACGATGTTATCATCAGCAGGCTCCTGCTTCATCTTGGCCGGAAAACTCCCGCCGGAGGCGTCCAAATTTCGCGAAATTTGGACATGCCCACCGTGATGGCTAGGGCCTGCGGCATCATGAAATTCGAAATCATCGCGGAACATTGTCAGCAAATGTTCCTCAAGCCCCATGACAAGCGGGTGGATCAGCGTGTCAAAAATGACATTCGCCCCCTCGAATCCGGCCTGCGGGGAATAGCGGGCAGGATAGTCCTGCACATGCACAGGCGCGGAAATCACGGCGCAGGGAATGCCAAGGCGCTTGCCGATATGGCGTTCCATCTGTGTGCCAAGGATCATTTCGGGTGATACCGCCTCGATCGCCGCCTCGACCTCGAGGTAATCATCGGTGATCAAGGCGGTCAGCCCGTAATTCTGGGCCAGAGCCCGGATGGGGCGCGCCATTTCGCGGTTGTAGCAGCCGATGCCAACCACCTCGAACCCCATTTCATCGCGGGCGATGCGGGCGTAGGCGGCGACATGGGTGCCGTCGCCAAAGATGAACACGCGCTTGCCGGTCAGATAGGTGCTGTCCACCGACCGCGACCACCATGGCAGGCGCAGGCGGCTTTCGTCGATTGCTAAGGATTTGCCGATGATCTGGCCCACCTCGGCGATGAAATCGCGGGTGGCACCAACGCCGATGGGCACGATTTTCGTGTAGGGCTGACCATGGGTCTTTTCCAGCCAGCGGGCCGCTGCCTCGCCTGTTTCAGGCGACAGCAGCACGTTGAAATGCGCAGCAGGCAGGCGCGTAATATCCGCAGGCGTTGCCCCCAGCGGTGCAACCACATTGATGTCAATGCCAAGTTCGGACAGCAACCCGCTTATTTCTTCCACATCGTCGCGGTGGCGGAACCCAAGGGCGGTTGGCCCTAGGATGTTGCATGTCACACGCGCGGTACGGTTCTGCGCGCGCGCGAGATTCTTGACGATCTGGTAAAATGTCTCGTCCGCGCCAAAATTTTCCTTGCGGCTATAGCTGGGCAATTCCAGCGGGATCACCGGGATCGACAGACCCATGGTTTCCGACAAACCGGCGGGATCATCCTGGATCAGTTCCGCAGTGCAGGACGCACCCACGATGATGGCCTGTGGGTTGAATCGGTCAACGGCATCCTGACAGGATTTCTTGAACAGGGTTGCGGTGTCAGACCCCAGATCGCGCGCCTGAAAGGTGGTGTAGCTGACCGGCGGACGGTGGTCACGCCGTTCGATCATGGTGAACAGCAAATCAGCGTATGTGTCGCCCTGTGGCGCGTGCAGCACGTAATGCAACCCCTTCATCGCTGTGGCGACGCGCATGGCGCCAACGTGCGGCGGGCCTTCATATGTCCAGACGGTCAGTTTCATGGCTGACCCCCGGGGCGCTGCCCCGGACCCCGGAGTTTTTCGGCCAAGATGAAGTTGAAATGGGTCATTCTGCGGCCTCCAGCCGAAGTGCGGCCTTGCGGCGCAGCGGGCGCGAGAAGAGACCGGCCAGATCGCCCGCCTGCTCGTAGAAATGCACCGGGGTGAAAACCAGTTCGATTGCCCATTTGGTGGACAGGCCCTCGGCCTCTAGCGGGTTGGCAAGGCCAAGGCCGCAAATCGTCAAGTCGGGGCGCGCGGCGCGGGCGCGGTCAAGTTGTTTATCCACGTCCTGCCCTTCGGAAATCTGCGGCCCGGCGGGCAGCAGATCCAGATCAGGGCCGTGCAGGGCGTCGTGGATATAAGGGCTGCCAACCTCGATAGCGGTCATACCGCATTCACGGGTCAGGAACCGGGCCAGCGGGATTTCAAGCTGGCTGTCAGGGAAGAAGAACACCGATTTACCGCGCAGCACCTCTGCCGCTTGGGCAATCGCCTTGCGGGCGCGGGCGCGAGGGGCGGCGGTGACGGCATCAAAGGTTTCTTCGCTGACGCCAAATTCCGTGGCGATGGCGCGCAGCCATGCCGTTGTGCCTTCGTCGCCAAAGGGGAACGGTGCCGACAGGTGCCGCGCGCCGCGCCGTTCAAGAGCCGCATGGGTTTCGCCCAAAAACGGCTGGACCAGCGCGAAAACGGTGTCAGGACCAATGGCGGTGGTGTCATCAATGCGGCGGGCGGGCAGCAAGCGCACCGGCCCGATGCCCAAGTCGGCCAGCAGCGCCAGCATCTGATCTTCAACCACGTCAGGCAGGGCACCGACCACCAGCAATTCGCGCGCGGTGGTGTCTTTCAGCACCGGCACCATCGAGGCAAGGCAGGCGTCTTCGCCTTCGGTAAATGTCGTCTCGATCCCCGAACCAGAGTAGTTCAGCACCCGCACATGTGGTGCGTGAAGCTGTGAAAGCCGTTCAGCGGCGCGGGACAGATCAATCTTGATCACTTCGGAGGGGCACGACCCAACAAGGAACAGCTGGCGGATATCGGGGCGGCGTTCCAGCAGGCGGGCGACCTCGCGGTCAAGCTCTTGATGGGCGTCTTTCAACCCTGCCAGATCGGTTTCTTCCAGAATCGCGGTGCCGAATCGGGGTTCGGCAAAAATCATCACGCCTGCGGCAGATTGCAGAAGGTGCGCACAGGTGCGCGACCCGACAACCAGAAAGAAGGCATCCTGCATTTTACGATGCAGCCAGATGATTCCCGTCAGGCCGCAAAATACCTCGCGCTGGCCGCGTTCTTTCAGGATCGGCGCGCTGCGGCAGCCACCGTTTGTGGGGGTCAGCGGGGCGTTCATTGGCGTGCCTCCGCATCCAGCCGCGCCATGCGCAGTTTCCACACGAACTGACCCGCGTTGATTACGTAGGCACCATAAGCCCCCAGCGCCAGATACATCAGCCCCACCGGGGCAAGCGCATCAGTCAGCAGGGCGAAAACATAAAGCAAATGCAATGCGATAACCGCAAAGCTAAATACATCTTCCCAGAAAAAGGCGGGCGCGAAAAGATACTGGCCAAAGACGACTTTTTCCCAAATGGCACCCGTCACCATAATGGTCAGCAAGACACCCGTCTTGATCATCACCGACAGGGTGGCTGCGTCGTATCCAGCCCCCGTCAAGAGGTAACGCACCACCAGCGCCAAAGAGATCAGAAAAACAAGGAATTGCACCGGGGCCAGAATACCCTGCACCAAAGTCCAGTGCGTCGCATCGCGCCTGGCGCGTTCAGCGTCAGAATAAAGCCGCCGCACTGATACAGCAGTTGGCACGTCTGTGTGCATCGTTTGGTTTGTGGCGACAGACATGTAACGGTTCCCTGACATCTTCTTGTGTCAAGATTAGGTGGCAAATATGGTGAGTGTCAACTTTAACTTACACATTTATGCGATGAATTGACAAGTTTGTCCGAAAGAGGCTATTTTCGCTTTTTACTAATTACTTTCATAGGTTTACTTTACTTTTAGCTTGGGGTTTTTTGAATAATGTCAATTTTCTTTGACATTCTTTCTTGCATAAAGGACAATGCGTGCGAATGCTGCCCGCGTATATTGAGTGCGCGGTTATCAGCCAGAGGAAGCGTGTATGGCCGATTATCGGAACATCGACGCCACGGTGTGCCAAGTTGCGCAGACATCGCAGGCCAACAGGCCAGCGGGCGAGGCAACTTTGACCATTGTCGAGGATGCCCCGCAGAATCTTGATTCCGAGGTCGTAACCAGATTGCTGCAAGCCACACAAAGCACAGACCCGTCCGATTGCACCTGCGTGATGCGGGACGCTTTGGCCAGCGGGGTTTTGCGCGAAGATATGGCAGATTTTTATATCCCGGAACTGGCCCGACAACTGGGTGCGCAATGGTGTTCGGACCAAATTGGGTTTGTGGGCGTGACGATCGGTGTCTCGCGGCTGCAAGCGATGCTGCGTGAACTGGGCCCCGTTTGGTCGCATGATCACACCGCCATAGCCGATGCGCCAGCGATCATGCTGATCGTGCCGGAAAATGCGCACCATACGCTTGGGGCCATGGTTTTGGCCGGGCAGTTGCGGCGCAAAGGCTATGCCGTGACCATCATGCTGGGTCTGTCCACTGCTGACGTGGCCATTAAGATGAAAATGGTGCGGTTTCAGGCTGTTTTTCTGTCTGCATCTCCAAGTGAAAAGCTTGAAACGCTCCGGCGGATCGTTGATGTTGTCAAAGCGTCATCGCGGCAACCGCCACCGGTGGTCATCGGCGGGTCAATATTTGAAACAATAGCTGAAAAAAGCCTAAAGGCACTGACAGGCGCGGACCATGCCACCAAAAGACCAGATGAGGCCCTAAGACGGTGCGGCCTGACTACAAAACCAAAAGACAGCATCAATTTGATGCACGAGATTTAAGCCGTGAGTTTGCAATTTAAAAAGATTCGCCGGCGATGACATCGCGCGGGACAAAATACTGGAACAGTGGTGCGATTCCGCTAATCGCGCCGGAAATTCTGGGCGATATCATTTCAGAGGTTGCAGACCTTGGCATTGTGATTTCTGATGCAGGGATCGTGCTTTCTGTGCTGGCCAATCCGGCACAAGATGCTTTTCACAAGTTGGATAATTGGGAAGGCAAGGATATCCGAGCCACCCTGAATGTGGAAAGCGTTCCAAAATTCGAGAACCGGCTCGAGTCATTTCTGGCTGGTAAAAAAGACGTGCGCCCGGTCGAACTGAACCATTCCGACGAATCAAGCCGTTGGGAATTTCCGATAAGGTATAGTTTCCACCGGATCGGTCCGGATGGGGCCATTCTGTTGCTTGGTTCAGATTTGCGGCCTATCGCGGAAATGCAGCAACAGTTGGTCAAGGCACAGCTCGCGCTGGAACGCGACTATGAAATACAGCGCGAATATGACACGCGGTTCCGGGTCTTGATGGAAAATATCGCAGATCCTGTCATGTTTGTTTCAACTCAAAGCGGCGAAATCATAGACGCCAATCCGGCGGCCTTTGCCCTGACCGACTGTGCACGCGAAAAATTGATTGGGCAGCAATTTACGTCAATCTTTGATGGCCGCAAGCGCAGTGATCTGGTGAATACACTGACAACACAGGCGATTTCCGGCCAAAGCGAATTTACAAAGACGGAATTGCGCGGCAAGGGGCAGGCTGTCACAATCAAACCTACGCTGTTCCGGGCAGCGGGAGAACGGACATTATTGTGCCGGATCGTCACACCCGACGATGGCGATGCTGCGGCCGATGACCTGAACCGCAATATGCGCGACTTTTATCACAACGCCCCCGAAGCGATTGTCTTTGCCTCTGATAATGGCGATGTGCTTTCAGCAAATGATGCCTTTATGGAAATGATTGATGTGGCCCATGACATCAATTTGCGCGGACGTAGCCTTGCTGATTTCATGCAACGGGGCAGCGTCGACTTCAAGGTCATGATCGATAACGCAAACCGTGCGGGCCGGATGCGGATGTATGTCACCAAAATTGCAGGTGAATATGGCAGCCCGCGGTCGGTTGAAATTTCGGTCACGCGCCTGCATGCAGCAGGTTACGCCATTTTTGCCTTTGTCATGCGTGATGCCGGCCAGGCGGAAACTGTGCGCACGACCGTTGCACCGACCAGCGATGACAGTATGCGGTCTGTCGCCGAACTTGTCGGCAGTGCCACACTGAAGGAGATCGTCGCCGAAACAAGCGATGTCGTCGAAAAGATGTGTATCGAAACTGCAATCAAGCTGACCATGAATAATCGGGTCGCCGCTGCCGAAATGCTGGGGCTGTCACGGCAGTCGCTTTACGTCAAACTGCGAAAATTTGATCTGTTGAGCCGCGACACCGATAGCGATAGCTAATCACCTGACGGATCAATTCCAGTTGCAATGGCATGGCGCGATATGAAGGTGGACATCACCGCAATCTGACCTGCGTTTTCAAAGAACAGGGTCGCGGGATCGACTGGCCAATTTCAAACCGTTGCCCGTTCAGACCCATGAACATCACGTGCCGCCCCCCCCCGGTGCGAAAACGACCTGCGCCCCTGCGGGAACAGGCATGGCGTCGCGGTGACGCATCAATAACGCGGCGCACAAAAGGGATTTCATGCGTCAATCTCCGGTCTTATGAAGAACATATTTATCATGCAATCACCTATCTTGGGCCGAACAGACAAGTGCAATTATCGAAACCGGCTGATAAAATGACACCAAATCATTTTGAACTTACAAGAACAGGCTTTGAACATGAAAATTGCAGTCATCGGAACAGGTTATGTCGGGCTTGTCTCGGGCGTTTGCTTTGCGGATTTCGGTCATGATATTGTCTGCGTCGATAAAGACTCGCGCAAGATTGATATGCTCGAACGGGGCGAAATACCGATCTTTGAACCTGGGCTTGATGCGATATTAGCCCGCAACACCGAAGCAGGCCGCCTTACGTTCAGCCGCGATCTGCCAACAGCCATTCAGGGGGCAGACGCCGTTTTCATTGCCGTCGGGACGCCAACGCGGCGCGGCGACGGGCATGCCGATGTGTCCTACGTTATGTCCGCCGCGGAAGAAATCGCACGCGCAGCCAAAGGCTACGTTGTGATTGTGACCAAATCAACGGTTCCGGTCGGCACCAACCGCCAGCTGGCAAATGTTGTCAGGGCCGCAAACCCCGATCTTGATTTCGATGTCGCTTCCAACCCGGAATTTCTGCGCGAAGGTGCGGCGATTGATGATTTCATGCGCCCGGACCGCGTGATCGTCGGTGTGCAAAGCGACCGCGCTGCAGCTGTGATGGCAGCAATCTATCGCCCGCTTTTCTTGCGCGATTTCCCGATCGTCACAACCGATCTGGAAAGCGCGGAAATGATCAAATATGCCGCCAATGCGTTTCTGGCAACCAAGATCACCTTTATCAACGAAATCGCCTCCCTGTGCGAACGCACCGGTGCCGATGTGAAAGAGGTTGCCAAGGGTATCGGCTATGATGGCCGGATCGGGAACAAATTCCTGCATGCCGGCCCCGGTTACGGCGGATCATGTTTTCCCAAGGATACCAAAGCGCTGGCCCGAATCGGTCAGGAAAACGGCGTGCCCATGCGAATCACTGAAACCGTGATCGAGGTGAATGAACAAATCAAACGCCAGATGATCGAAAAACTGCGCGATCTGTGTGATGACAGTTTTGCCGGGAAAATCGTCGCGGTGCTGGGTGTGACATTCAAGCCAAATACCGATGACATGCGCGAATCGCCCGCGCTGACCATTGTGCCCGCCTTACTCGGCGGCGGGGCCACTGTGCGCGTGACCGACCCCCATGGCCGCGCCGAAGGCGAGGCGCTGCTGCCGGGTGTCGCATGGGTTGAAAATGCCTATGACGCGGTAAAAGGCGCCGATCTTTTGGTCCTTCTGACCGCGTGGAACGAATTTCGCGCATTAGACTTGCGGCGGCTGGCCACCGCAATGCGCAAACCGCTCATGGCTGATTTGCGCAACATCTATGCACCGGATGATGTGTTGGATTCCGGGTTTGTCGCCTATACGTCGATCGGGCGGGCACCGCGCAAAAGACCCTGACCGCCAACCGATTCAGGGCTTCATCCCCACGCCGGTATCTGCATCAATTTGCACGAACGTCAGCCCTGAAACACCCTTGATTGTCGGGCGCTCTGAAGCAAGAAAAAATTCAAGATTGCGGTGTGCAAGCCGGGCGTGTTCACGCGCCAGCGACTCTGCCCGTGCGCCTTCACGGTTTGCAATCGCGTTCAAAATAGCCTTGTGCTGATACTGCGCAACATAAAGCGACTGCAGGGTCTTTGGTGCCAAAGCTTGATCGGACAAAAATGCGCTGGGCCCGGCCATCGGGCGTTTACTGATGCGCGCCAGTTCCGCCACCATGACAGTGCTATCGCAGAGCGCCGCAAGCTTTTGATGCAGTTTGGCGTTCAGTGCGACATAGCGGTCAAAATCGATATGCGCCACCGATTCGCCCAAGGCAATGTCAATCTCAGAAATGACAGATTCGCAAGATTCGCGTTTTTCCTTGGTGATCCCGCGTTCGGCCGCAATGCGGAAAACGGCACCTTCCATCAGGCCACGCAGGGCAATGAAATCCTGCACGTCGCGTTTGGTCAAGCTGCTGACACGGCAGCCCCCATTGGGCAACCGTTCCAGCAAGCCCTGATCAACCAGTTCGCGCATTGCTTCACGCAGCGGCGTGCGCGAAATACCCAGTTCTTCGGATAGGGCCACCTCGGACACACGGTCGCCCTGCACAAGATCACCCACAAGGATACGATCACGCAGGCCAACCAAGGCGCGTTGAAAGCTCTTTTTCTTACCAATTTCGGCCATGCCCACCCTTTTGCAAATTTGTATACATAAAAATAGTTAAAAGTTAAGAAACCGCGCCACGATTGCGATTTGTCAATGTGCAGCAAGAATTATTTAATGGTTCGCGCTGGAAAATAACCCACATGTAGACAACTAAAATCAAATCTGTGGGTGTTACAACACCAGATCAGGTTGAAAATCCAGTGGATTATGATGGCTTGGCGCGAATAGACAGGGCAACCTGCAACCAGAGCAATATTCAGACATCCACCAAAAGCGGCGGTGCACGAAATTGAACGGGATCAACCGCGTCAGTCAAATATCATCGGGCAATCAGGCCTGATGCCCGATCGTGCAACCTCCGCCCACGCCTATTGCACTGGGGCGTTTTTACTTTCCGCCCCTTGCCAGCGCGGCGACGCCTGTGCGGG
>NZ_JACUUJ010000070.1 GCF_014859355.1 Yoonia sp.
CATGCGTTGTGCCTGTATCAAGTCTTGTTAACTATAATCTATCTGATTTTGTGCTTAGTGCTGCAACCAAATTGAAAAGGTTCAGGTACCAACGCTGTTATTCACACAGACACATCTAATGCCGGAAACAGATGTCTGCTTCGTCCCGCAATCCAGACTCTTGCAACCGTCTCTCAAACCCCTACTTCACCCGCCCCGCGCGTCCGCCACGGCGTTTGGTGATCTGCCCTGCACGTGCGGGCAGCTCTGCCATGACCGCCTTGCGCGCCTCGGGTGTCATCCGCGACCATGCGCCGATTTCGTCGATGCTGCGCAGGCAGCCGGTACACAGGCGCGATTTCGGTTCGATCACGCAGATCTTGATGCAGGGGCTTTCGATTTCGGCCCTTGCCCAGATGTGGTCGGTGTTTTCAGGTTTGGTCACGCGTGATTCCCCAAATGTCGCAGCCGGTCTAGCATACCTTGCAGGATATAGCTTGCCGCCACGTGGTCGATCACCTGCGCGCGACGTTTGCGTGACGTATCCGCCTCTAGCAACGCGCGTTCGGCGGCGACGGTGGACAGGCGTTCATCCCAAAAGGTGATCGGCAGTTCGGTCAGTTTTTCCAGGTTGCGGGCAAAGGCACGGGTCGCCTGACAGCGCGGCCCTTCGGACCCGTCCATGTTGCGCGGCAGGCCCAGCACCAACCCCCTGATCTGGCGGGCGTCGGTGATTTCCAGCAGGCGGGTGGCATCAAGGCCGAACTTTTTGCGCTTGATCGTCTCAAGCGGGGTGGCGACGGATCGCATGACGTCGGACACGGCAACCCCGATGGTCACGGTTCCCAGATCTAGCCCCGCAAGCGCGCCATGGGCGGGCAGGACGGCGGCAAAATCCTGCGGTGTGTCGCAGATCATTCCAGCGCGCCAGCCGATTGCGCGGCCTGCGTCAAAACCTGCATCGCGGCGGCGCTGGTGCCGAAAACCTCGCGCGCTTCGACCCAGACGGCACGGGCGGCATCGGTGTCGCCCATGACGCCATAGGCGGTGATCAGCCGCGCCCAATCGGATGCAGTGCCGCCTTCGTTGGCCAGACGGTCGGCAAGGCCGGCCACCATATTGCCGATCATCGCCTGACGTTCTTCGGGGGTCATGTCCTGCGCGTTATCGATATCGGCGGCTGATGGTCCGCGTAGCGTGGGCAGCGTATATTCGATACCCGCACGGAATGCGGCATCTTCGATCTGGTCGCGGGCCGCCGCCACATGAAAGACCTCTGGATCGCCATTTTCCGCAATCTCGCGCCAAAGCCGATATGCAATGTCGGGGCGGTCGGTTTGATTGTAAAGCGCGCCAAGGTAATAGCGGGCGGCGTAATTATCTGCATCACGGTCCAAAATCCTGCGGATGACCTGTTCTGCCTCGGGTGACACAAATCCCCCGGCGGCAGTGACCATCATGTCTAGCAGGCGGCGCATGTCCTCGATGTCGGTTGCGGCACCTTTCAGGTCGATCACCCGGGCCTGCGCACGGGCGGCAGCACCGTAGTTGCGCAATTCAGCTTCGTGATAGGCCAGCAGTTCCCATGCCTGCAAATCATCCGCCCGCGTCGGGGCAATCGTGCGTAATTGGGCGATGGCCGTCAGATAATCTTCGGGTGCATCGACGGGGGGCATGTCTGGGGCTGCGGCTTCCAGCGCTTCCTGGCCCGGACGCGCGGCGCGGATTTCATCGCTTGCGGCAAGGCGCGCCTTGATCGGCAGGTCGCCATAGCCGGGCACGCCCAGCGTTTTATAAACGCCAAAAGCGAAGCCCAACACGGCAATTACCACCACGATCGATACCGCACGCCTGGGGTGCGATGCGACCAAAGGGCGCTGTTTGGTCTTGTTGGCGGCCAGTAATCTGCGGGCCACTTCGGCGCGGGCGCGCTCTGCCTCATCAGGGGCCAGCACGCCGCGTTCGACATCACGGTCCAGTTCGTCCAACTGCCCGCGATAAAGTGCCACATCGGGGCTTTTGTCTGTGACAGGGGCAGGCCGGAGAAGCGGCATGACAACAATTGCCGCAACCGCCAACGCCAGAACAAGACAAATAAGCCAGAAAATCATCGCAAACCTCGGATATTTTATGCCCACGACATAATGCCGCCGGGACGAACTTGAAACCCCCTGCGGCAGGCTGCCGTTTTCATGCCGGTGCGTATGTCGTAAAATGCAAAGAACGTGACGCTGACAGTATCCTCTTGGCACTGCACAGGGTCCAGATAGGGTGCGAACGGGTCACAGACCAAACAGGGAATCGGGGACCGATGAAACGTTATTCAGCTTTTGCCATCGCCCGAGAGGCGTTACGCCAGCATACCGGCTGGGGCCGCGCATGGGCCGCGCGCACGCCGCGCCGCAAGTATGATGTGGTGATCGTCGGGGCCGGGGGGCACGGTTTGGCCACGGCCTATTATCTGGGCCGCAATTTCGGAATCACCAATGTGGCGATCCTTGAAAAGGGCTGGCTGGGCGGTGGCAACACCGGCCGGAACACAACGATCATCCGGTCCAATTACCTGCAGGACCCGTCTGCGGCGATTTATGAAAAATCGCGCAGCCTTTATGAAACCATGTCGCAAGACCTGAACTATAACGTCATGTTCAGCCCGCGCGGCGTGATCATGCTGGCGCAAACCCAAGCCGAGGTGCGCGGATATAAACGCACAGCCCACGCCAACGCGCTGCAAGGTGTTACAACCGAATGGATCGGCCCGGATCGCGTCAAGGAACTGTGCCCGATCATGAACATCGACGGGCCACGTTACCCCGTGTTGGGCGGGCTGTATCAGGCGCGCGGCGGCACCGCGCGGCACGATGCGGTCGCATGGGGCTATGCGCGGGCCTGTTCGGATATGGGCATGGACGTGATCCAACAATGCGAGGTGACCGGCGTGCGCCAGACTGGCGGCAAGGTTGTGGGCGTGACCACGACGAAGGGCGACATTGACTGCGACAAGCTGGGTTTGGTCGTGGCGGGGCATTCAGGTGTGCTGGCGCAGATGGCGGGGTTTCGTTTGCCGATTGAATCGGTGGCGCTTCAGGCGCTGGTGTCGGAACCGATCAAACCCTGCATGGATATCGTGGTGATGGCGAACACCGTGCATGGTTATATGTCGCAATCCGACAAGGGCGAAATGGTCATCGGCGGCGGCACGGATGGTTACAACAACTACACCCAGCGCGGATCGTTCCACCATATCGAGGAAACCGTGCGCGCGCTGGTCGAAACCTTTCCGATGATTTCGCGCCTGAAAATGCTGCGCCAATGGGGCGGCATCGTGGATGTGACCGGCGACCGGTCGCCGATCCTGTCGAAAACCCCGGTCGATGGCGTGTTCGTCAACTGCGGCTGGGGCACCGGCGGGTTCAAGGCGATCCCGGGGTCGGGCTGGGCCATGGCCGAACTGATGGCCAAGGGGCAGTCACCGCTGACCGACGAATTCAGCATGTTCCGGTTCCGCGAGGGCAAATTCATCGACGAAAGCGTTGCGGCGGGGGTGGCACATTGATGCAAGCGATTGATCTGATGACAAAGGTGTTCCCATGCTGACCCTACATTGCCCCTATTGCGGTGTTGCCGCCGATGAAACCGATCTGCACGCGGGCGGGCAGGCGCATTTGAAACGCGAAGGGCCGGATGCGTCGGATGATGCGTTCGAGGATTACCTGTTCATGCGCGAAAACCCCAAGGGGGTGCATTTCGAACGCTGGCGGCATGTCTACGGCTGCGGCAAATGGTTCTACGCCGCCCGCTGCACCGCCACACTAGAGGTGTTCGGCACCTATCCCGCGCAGACCACCGAACCACCACAAGACATCCGCGACAAGATTACCGCAAAACGCCCGGGCTGGGCGTGGGGGGCGTTTAAATGAGCACGCGACTGGCAAACAAGGGCCGCCTGATCGACCGGGGCACAGCCGTTTCCTTTACCTTCAACGGCAAGCATCTGCGCGGTTTTGCGGGCGATACGCTGGCCTCGGCCCTTTTGGCCAACGACCAGATGCTGGTGGGCCGGTCGTTCAAATACCACCGCCCGCGCGGGGTAGTGGCATCGGGCGCCGAAGAACCCAACGGGCTGGTCAACCTTGGCACCGGCGCGCGGTTCGAACCGAACCAGCGCATCACCACGACAGAACTGTTCGACGGGCTGACCGCGACCAGCCAGAACCACTGGCCCAGCCTTGAATTCGACGTCGGCGCGATCAATACGCAGTTGTCGCGGTTCCTGCCTGCGGGGTTTTATTACAAGATGTTCATGTATCCGCGGTCGTTCTGGAAACATGTCTATGAACCTATCATCCGCAAATCCGCCGGTCTGGGCCGCGCGCCCAAGGATCGTGACGGCGATACTTACGAGCATTTCCACGCGCATGTCGATGTATTGATCGTCGGTGGCGGGATTGCGGGGCTGGCCGCGGCACAGGCTGCGGGCGCGCGCGGTGCCCGTGTGCTGCTGGTCGAACAGACCGCCCATTGGGGTGGGCGCGCCGGTGTCGATGCGCCTGAAATCGCAGGGCAACCCGCGCAAAACTGGATTGATGCCACCGTGCAGGCCCTTGAAAACATGCCGAATGTTGATCTGCGCCTGCGCTGCATGGGGGCGGGGGTTTATGACCACGGTTCTGCGCTGGCCTATGAACGGCTGACCGATCATGCGCCGGGTGCGGACGGGCCGCGCCACCGCTTGTGGCGGATCAGGGCAAAACAGATCGTGACGGCGACAGGGGCGATTGAACGGCCACTGTCGTTTGCGGGCAATGATATTCCGGGCGTTTTGCTGGCGGCGGCGGTGCGCGATTATGTCGTGAACTGGGGCGTGTCGCTGGGCGACCGCACGGTCGTTGTCACCAACAACGACGATGCCTATCGCACCGCGATCACGCTGAAACAGGCCGGGCTGGACGTGCCGGTGATCGTCGATGCGCGGCCCGATGCCAAGGGCGCGCTGATTGATCAGGCGCGCGCCTTGGGCATCCGGGTTGAGCTGGGCAAGGGCATTTCAAAGGTCAAAGGCGGCAAGCGCGTGACCGGCGTGGCGCTGTGCGCGCAGGCTGGCGAAGGTGCCGTGCTGGAGGAAATCGCCTGCGATTGCGTTGCCATGTCGGGCGGTTGGTCGCCGGTGGTGCATCTGTGGTCGCACTGCGGCGGCAAGCTGCACTGGGACGCGGCCCAAGCGATGTTCCGCCCCGATGCGGACCGCGCGCCAACGGGCGCGGATGGCGCGCCTTTTGTCATCGCGGCGGGCACTGCCAACGGGCATCTGTTTACCGCTGACGCCATTGCCGATGGCTGGGCCGCCGGTCTGGCTGCGGCGGGTGATGGGGCTGGCGAGGGACAGGCCCCCAGCGCTTTGGACGCGCAAGAGGGCGCGATTTCGCCGGTCTGGTTGATGCCCCAAGGGGCCAGCTATGCGCTGCGGTCCAAGGCCTGGCTGGATTACCAGAACGACGTGAAAGTGTCAGATGTGCAACTGGCCGCGCAGGAAGGGTTCGAAAGCGTCGAACACGCCAAACGCTACACCACGCTGGGCATGGCGACAGATCAGGGCAAGTTGAGCAATATCAACGGTCTGGCGATCCTGTCGCAGTCGTTGAACGCCGATATCCCCAATGTTGGCACCACGACGTTC
Organism: Yoonia sp.; assembly: GCF_014859355.1. Taxonomy (GTDB): domain Bacteria; phylum Pseudomonadota; class Alphaproteobacteria; order Rhodobacterales; family Rhodobacteraceae; genus Yoonia. The sequence continues at coordinate 5,657 of NZ_JACUUJ010000070.1, forward strand.
CGCCCGCCCTATACGCCGATTTCCATGGGTGCGATTGCCGGTGTGGCGCGCGATGAGTTGTTTCAGCCGATCCGCAAGACCCCGATGTCGGACTGGCACAATGCAAATGGCGCCGACAATGAACCGGTGGGCCAGTGGCGCCGGCCCTATGCCTATGTGCGCAGCGGCGAAACTGTCCACGATGCGGTCAATCGCGAGGTCAGGAATACCCGCGAAAAACTGGGGCTGCTGGATGCATCCACCCTTGGCAAGCTGATCGTCAAGGGGCCGGATGCGGGCAAATTTCTGGATATGATGTATACCAACATGATGTCTACTTTGCCGGTGGGCAAATGCCGCTATGGTCTGATGTGTTCGGAAAACGGGTTTTTGATGGATGACGGGGTTGTCGCCCGGATGGATGACAACACTTGGCTGTGCCACACGACCACCGGCGGGGCCGAACGGATTCACGCCCATATGGAAGACTGGCTGCAATGCGAATGGTGGGATTGGCAGGTTTACGTCGCCAA
>NZ_JACUUJ010000028.1 GCF_014859355.1 Yoonia sp.
ACCGTGCCGGATGCCGCCAGCGCCACATCGGCCCGTTTGAACCACGCCGCCTTGTCCGGGGAACCAGGCGGCAAGACGGTGGCCGGCACAGGCCAACCCGCCACCTTTTCGCGGACCAGATCATGCACGCCGCTGGTCGTGGGGATGACAAACTGCGCATCAGGCACTGCTGCGCCGATCCGGCCCACAGCATCGCCAAAGCGGTCGGCAAGGCGGCCCACCTCGCCCTTGCGGCTGCCGGGCAGGACCAGCACGACGGTGCCATCGCCCAAAGCGGCAGCTTGTGCCGGTGTCGCCAAAGGTTCGGCTACGACAGGATGCCCCACAAAATCGCAATCCATCCCGGCAACCTGCATCAGGGGGGGTTCAAACGGAAACAGGGCCAACACATGGTCGATATGGCGAGCCATTTTCGCAGCCCGCCCCGGGCGCCATGCCCAGACCGTGGGGGCCACGTAGTGCACAGTGCGGATGCTGCTGCGCGCCTTGACCTGTTTGGCCACGCGCAGGCAGAAATCGGGGCTGTCGATGGTGATCAGCACATCGGGCTGCGTGTCCAGCACCGCTGCGGCCATCTGCCTGATCCGCGCCTTCAGCGCACGGTATTTCGGCAGGATTTCCGCCAGCCCCATGACGGAAAGCTCGTCCATGGGAAAGCGGCTGACCAACCCTTCGGCCTGCATCAGCGGCCCGCCGACACCGTCGAATGTCACGTCGGGGCGCAGCTGTTTCAGACCCGCCATCAGGGCCGCGCCCAGTTTGTCGCCCGATGCCTCGCCCGCGATCACGAACACCTTCATGCGCCGCCCCTTGGCCGCACCCAAAGGAACATACCCGCTGCATCCAGTATCTTGCGCACCAAAGGCAGTTCAAGCACCAGCACGCCGCCCGCCTCGATCACGATGCCGTCCAGATCTGCCGCTGCGGCCAGCGTTGCCGTGCGCGGCCCGATCAGCGGCAGGTCTGCGCGCCGGTCCTGATCGGGTTTGGGCGCCTTGAACAGGATCGCACCGCTGTTGTCGCGCTGCGGCTGCACCGGCCCGCCGACCAGATCAACCACCCAATCCATCGCCGACCCCAGCACATCGCCCAGCGGATCCGGCCCCTGTTGTACAGGCGCGCCGGGGATGGACAGACCCTGCAACAAAGCATCAGTGCCCTGCGCCGTTTCGCGCGCCAGAACCGCGCCAGCCCGCACGATGCAGGCCTGTCCGGTATCGGCAAGGCCCATTTGTGCCACGCAAGCCTCGCCCGAGAACGCATCGGCAGTGTGATGCGATGACGGCCCCTTGCGGGTCAGCACGCCTGCCTTGGGTAGAAGATCAGGCGCGACATCATGGGCAGCCACGACGGCGAAGCCCAGTTCCTCCATGATGCCGATAATCACGCGCAGCGCGGCATCATCGCCTTGGGTCAGCGCCAGTTGCAGACGCGGGACCAGCGGTGCGGTGGCAGCATCAATCAGCGCGGGGTCAACCGGCGGGCGGCGCACGGCACCGGCCATGCAGATCCGTGTCACGCCGCGCGCGCGCAGATCAGCCAGAAAGCTGCCCAGATGTTCGATCCGAAAGGTCAGGTCGGGGTCAATCGCGGGCGCAAACCCCCGCATCGCACAGATCAAAGGCCGCTGTGCCAGCCGCGCCACCAGCGCGCCGGGTAAATCGCCAGTGCCGGCAATCAACGCCAGCATCAGCCCGGCGTCAGGAAATTGCGGTCGGTATCGCCAAGGATGAATGCGACCATCTGCTGCACATGGGGGCTATCGCTTTCGGCGCCCAGTTTGCGCGCGCGATCCTGAAACGTGCCTTCGCCATCTTTCAGCATCTGGAACGCCGCCCGCAGCGCGGTGATGTCGGCGCGGTCCACGCCCTTGCGTTTCAAACCCACAAGGTTCAGCCCGTCCAGCACCCCGCGCGGCCCCTGCACCAGGCCGTGTGGCACCACGTCGTTTGTTACCATAGTCACAGCACCAATGATGGCGCCCTGCCCGATCCGCACGAATTGATGCACGCCTGACAGACCACCGATGATCACGTCGTCTTCAATGATGCAATGGCCCGCCACCGCACTGGAATTGACGACAATCACCCGGTCGCCCACCTGCACGTCATGTGCAATGTGACAGCCGGCCATAAACAACCCGTCATCGCCCACCCGCGTTTCCCCGCCACCGCCAGCGGTGCCTGTATTCATCGTGACATGTTCGCGGATCCGGTTGCGCGCACCGATCCGCAGGCGGGTTTTTTCGCCGCTGAATTTCATATCCTGCGGGATCTCGCCGATCACCGCAAAAGGGAAAATCGTCGTGCCCTCGCCGATATGGGTGTCGCCATCGACAATCACATGGCTTTTCAGGGTCACACCATCACCCAGAACGACATTTGGCCCGATCACGCAAAATGGCCCGATCACGCAACCATCACCGATCACGGCACCATCGGCCACCACGGCAGAAGGATGAATTTGCGCCGTCACCCCTGCAAATCCATCATTGCGGTAAATTCAGCCTCGGCGGCCATTTCACCATCGACCGTGGCAACACCCTTGAACCGCCAGACCTTGCCGCCCGGTTTGCCGCGTGTGGTTTGCACATGCATTTCCAACACATCGCCCGGCACCACCTTGCGGCGGAACTTGCAGCCGTCGATCGCCATGAAATAGACCAGCAAATTACCTTCTGTCAGCCCCAGCGACGCGCCGACCATCACGGCTGTCGTTTGTGCCATCGCCTCGACAATGGTGACGCCGGGCATGATCGGATTGCCGGGGAAATGGCCCTGAAAATGCGGCTCGTTCATGGTAACATTCTTGATGCCGACAGCCGATTGCGTGCCATTGATGCTGTGCACCTTGTCCACCAGCAAAAACGGATAGCGATGCGGCAGGATTTTCTGGATCAGCTGAATATCAGCGACGGTCACAGGCTCTGTCATCGCGGGGCGGCTCCTTGTTTTTATTGGGGTTCGTCGGACCTCACTCTCTTTAACTAGCAAGGCGCGCAGCGGCGGGCAAGCCTGCGCTAATCGCGGCCATCCCCAAGTGTTGCATCAACGCGGGCAATCACCGCATCGGTGATGTTGGCCGCGCGGACCGAAAGCACCACGGTGCGTTGTTCCAACACCAGGGATGCACCGCGCTCCAGCATGATATTGGCAACAATTCCTTGGACGCGTTCTTCGAACTGAAGCCTGTTTTCTGCGCTGGTGCGTTGCAATTCGACATTCTTGGCGTCACGCTCGCGGCGAACTTCCTGAACCTTGGCGTCAAAGGCTTCCGCCGCGATGCGAAACGCCTCTGGCGTCATGTCGGGACGACGTATTGTCAGGCTACGTTCTTCTTCGGTCAGCTTTGCAACGATGCGGTCGTTCTCGGCCTGCACATCGGCGGCATGTGCAGCCAGATCCGCCGCGATCCTCCGGCCATAGCGCGTTTCGGCGAACAACCGTTCGCTATCAATGATCAGCACAGGTGTCGGTGTGGGTGCCTGCTGGGCCGCGACCGGAATCGCCAGCATCAACCACACCAGAAAGCCGCGCCAAAGCATCATCAGAAACTTGTCGAAATCGTCAGATCAAAAGATTTCGTTCTGTCTTTGTCCTGAACATCCAACGGTTCGGTAAAGTTAAACCGCAAAGGTCCGATCGGGGTCGTCCAGAAGATAGATGCGCCGATGATCGAACGACCGATGAAATCATCATAAATCACGGCGTCGCCATAACCCGAGTCCCAAACCGACCCGTAATCCACAAAGACACCGCCGGTGATGCCGTATTCGCTGGGCAAACCAAGCGGAAATTCAGCCTCGAGCCGCGCAACAGCAAAGGCGTTGCCGCCCAAGGCATCGTCGGTGCCAGCATCACGCGGCCCGATACCACCCGGTTCAAAGCCCCGCATCAGGCGGCTTCCCAGAAAGAAACGGTCGGTCACGCGGCTGCTGCCTTCTTGATACTGCAAATATCCGCCTTCAATCGTTGCGCGCAGCGTCACCTCTTCGTTCAGGATCCGCGATTCAACACCCGCCAAAGCAGTGGTTTTGATGAACTGCGCATCGCCAAATCCAAATTCCTGACCAAACCGCAGCAAAACACCGGCATTCGGGTTCAGCCCCGTGCGCCGCGTGTCATAGCTATAGCTATAGCCCAGCGATGTCGTCGCAACACGGCCAACCGCGACTTCGTTTTGGATAATGGTGCTGGTCGTTGTTGGGTCGAACAGGTCCGCGCTTTGATAGGCGGCGAACACCGTCAGGCGCCCGTTTTCGCTGATTGGAAAGCTCAGCCCGGGGCTGAAACGGTAGGTTTCCGTATCATAGGCCGCGTTTTCATTGTCGGTGATCCTATAGGAAAGTTCCAAACCAAACCGCAAGTCGCGGCCCAGCAATTGCGGTTCGCTAAAGCTGAACCCAAGGCGCCGGTTGCTTTCCGCGGTCGAGACATCAAAGCTGAGCCTTTGGCCACGGCCCTGAAAATTGCTTTGGCTGTAGGATGCAATCAGGCCGACGCCGGTATCGCTGTTGTAGTTGGCGCCAAAGGTCAACGAACCTGTCGGCCCCTCGACAACATCAACATCAATGATCACCTGATTGGCTGCGCTTCCCTGGCGTGTATCGACGTTGGAATTGGCAAAAAATCCAAGCGCACGGATGCGCCGCGCGCTTTCGCGAATTTCGCGCGGATTGAAAGGATCGCCCTCGACCACCCTGATCTGGTTGCGGATCACCCGGTCAAGCGTGGTCCCGTTGCCGCGGATGTTGATCCGTTCCACAAAAACCCGCGGGCCTGACACCAGCACATAATTCACATCCAGCGTCAGCGCCCTGTCATTGCGGGTGATGCGCGGATCGACCTGCACAAAATTAAGCCCCTTTTGCAGCGCAAGACGTTCCAGCCGTGTAATATCGGTTTCGATCGGCACAGGCGAATAGGTCGCCCCCGCACGCAGACGCACCGCATCGGTGAAATCGGCAATATCAAGACCGGGAATTTCGCTGCTGACGGTCACTGTGCCAAAATTGAATCGCTGGCCTTCGCGCAGATTGAACGTGACCAGATAGGCGTCACGTTCGCGGGTCAGCGCGACATCAACGTTTTGCACAACGGCATCGGCAAACCCGCGTGAGCGGTAGAAATCGGTCAGAAGGGTGCTGTCCTGTGCGATCCGTTCAGGCGAATACGTGTCGCGTGCAATAATGGCACGCAGTAAACCGGCTTGTTTGGTGTCCAGCACACGGCGCAAGCGGCCTTCGGAATAGGTGCGGTTCCCAAGAAACGAGATGCGCTCGATCTCGGTCACACCGGCCTCGACGACCTCGAACACAAGATCAACACGGTTTTCGGTGCGGCGGATGATCCGCGGGGTTACAGTGGCGTTGATCCGGCCTTGTTGGGCATAGGCCTGGGTGATGGCGGCCGTGTCACGTTCTGCCTGCGTGGGGCTATAGACCCGGCGCGGTTGCGATTGGACCAGCCCCAGTAACTGGGCATCGCGCAAGCGGGCATTGCCTTCGATACTGATGCGATTGATCGTTGGATATTCGACGACCGCAATCACAAGGCTGCCCCCCTGTGGCGTCACCGATACAGTTTCGAACAGCCCGGATTCGCGAATGCGCTGCGCAGCTTCGTTCAGGTCTGCCGCGCTAAGGCTTTCGCCGGCCGCGATCCCTGCAAATGTCAGGATCGTGCCATCCGCGACACGCTGGTTGCCATCAATGACGACGTTAGAAAAAACAAAGCTTTGCGCGCTTGCGGTCATCCCGAAAAAAGCAAGCATCACTGCAAGCCCGATCCGGCGCACCGCTGACGTCATTCCCTGCGCTGCAACGCGCCCTGCCAAATTTTGCATGATATTCGCCTGTGCTCGCATCCCTGTATCCTTTGGAAGTAGCCGCATTAAACCAAGATGTCAAAATGACAAACGCAGCTTTTGGTGGGGTCCGAACAGCCAGGCCTGCGGCGGCGGTCACGGGCAGAAAATCAGGTCATTCAGCACGGTGAAAACCATCAGCGTCAGTATCAGCGCCAGGCCCATGATCATAAAGATGCGCACGGCCGCGTCGCTTGGCTTGCGACGCGTCACGGCTTCGTAAGCGTAAAACACCAGATGCCCGCCATCCAAAACCGGGATCGGAAACAGATTGATCAGCCCGACACCGGCAGACAACATGCCGATAAACCAAACGAAACTTTGCGTGCCTTGCGCCGCCATGGCACCGCTTGTTTCGGCGATGCCGACAGGGCCTGACAGGTTGCAGGTGGAAATTTGCCCAAAAATGATATGCTTCATCGCAGACAGTGACGTCGTCAACGTTGTCCAGAGCCCTTGCGCCCCCGATTTGACCGCATCAATCGGACCTACAAATTCGGTCTGCGCTTCAAAGAAAAGCCCGCCTGTGATCCCGATGCGGTAATGTCGTTCAAAGGTGCCATCGGGGCCAGGTTCATCCATCGCGCGGGGGGCCAGGACCACATTCAGTGTTTCATCACCGCGCATGACGCGCACATCCAGCGGCGCGCCTTCGGCGGCTTTGACCTGTTCAACGATCTGCCGGAATGCGAAAACCTCTTGGTCGTCGATCGCAACAATCACATCACCCGCACGCAGTTTTGCGTCGTCAGCCGCCGACCGTGGAATCACCCCCGAAATGACCGCTGGCAGGAAATACGGCCCTGCGATCGTCATTTCCGCCCCATCGCGCAGCACGGTGTAATCCAACCGGGACGCAAGCGGCACCAGCTGGTCGAGGTTGCCGCTGTCAAACGGAATACCGGCCACCGCCACCATCACATCGCCCTGCCGCAGGTCTGTCGTATAGCTGGCCGGCAAGTTGCGCAACTGGCCAAAGGTCAGGGGGTCCACTGCCCTTCCCTGATACATCAGGGATCCCGCAAAAACGGCGATGGCAAGGATAAAGTTGAACGCCGGGCCAGCGGCAACCGTGGCCGTGCGCGCCCAAAGCGGTGCGCCCAGCATTGTGCGCCGCGCGTCATTCGCGCGCACAGACCCATCCGCCCCGACACTGGCCGCATTCGCATCGCCCAGAAACTTTACATAGCCCCCCAGCGGCAGTGCAGCGAGCTGCCACTGCGTGCCATGCCGATCCTTGCCAGACCAGATGACCGGCCCAAATCCCAGCGAAAACACCTCGGCCTTGATCCCGCACCAGCGGCCAACGATGTAATGACCATATTCATGCACCGCCACGATGATCGATAGCGCCACCACAAAAGCAACGATCGTAAAGGCGAAATTGCCGAACATCGGCACGAATTGCATCAAGTCCAAAATACTATCCCAACTGGCTTATGGCTTCAGCCGCGCGGATGCGGGCCAGCCTGTCTGTTTGCAACACGGTATCTAGGGTGATTGGGACATTTTGCAGCCCGGCGGATGCCGTCATTGTGTCCAGCGTTGCCTCAACAATCCGTGACATATCCATGAATCCGATCTGGCCGGCAATAAATCCGTCAAGCGCCCTTTCCTTGGCCGCATTGAAAACCGCCCCTGCCAGACCACCGGTCTGCATCACGCGTTGCGCCAAAGCCAAAGCCGGATAGCGCGACTGGTCGGGCGCCTCAAACGTCAGCGCCCCGATCTTCGCCAGATCAAGCCTTTCTACCGGCAGCGCGCGCCGGTCGGGCCAGTGCAAGGCATAGCCGATGGCATGGCGCATATCCGGCGGGCCAACATGTGCCATCAGCGCCCCGTCGTTGAACCCGACAAGCGCGTGAATCAGGCTTTCGCGATGAACCAGCACCTCGATCATGTCGGGATCTACGCCAAAAAATTCCTTTGTCTCAATTAGTTCCATGCCTTTATTGAACATAGATGCCGAATCGATGGTGATCCGCTGCCCCATATTCCAATTGGGGTGACAGGATGCTTCAGCCAATGTTGCCTTGGCCAATTTCGCAACTGGCCAATCACGGAAAGCGCCACCGCTGGCGGTGATGATGACCCGTTCGACGGCGGCCATATCTTCCCCCACCAGCGCCTGAAACACCGCTGAATGTTCGCTATCGACAGGCAGAACGGTTGCCCCATGGCTCTGCGCCTTTGCCATCAACAACGGACCGGCAGTGACGAGCGATTCCTTATTCGCCAGCGCCAGCGTCGTGCCATGTTCCAGCGCAACCAGCCCCGGCACCAGCCCAGCCGCCCCGATAATCGCGGACAGCGCCCAATCCACCGGTCGCGCCGCGGCCTCGGCAATGGCATCCGGCCCTGCGGCAACCGCCACGCCTGTGCCTGCCAAAAGCTGCTTGAGCGCGTCATAGCATTCAGGGTAACAGGTCACGGCCAGATCGGCACGCAAGCGCACAGCATCAGTGGCCAGTTGCACCAGATTGCGTCCGCCGGTCAGCGCGACTACATCATAGGCATCAAGGTCACGCGCAATCAGGTCGATGGCGCTTTGCCCGACCGACCCGGTGGCCCCGAACAACGTCACCCGCTTCACAAAACGACCCCGGGAAGTTTGAACACATCGGCCATCAGCAGCAGAAACAGCGCCGCCCCCAACAGCGCATCAAAGCGGTCAAACAGTCCGCCATGACCGGGGATAAGAGTCGAGCTGTCCTTGACACCCATCCGCCGTTTCAAGGCGCTTTCCGCAATATCACCCATTTGCCCTGCAAAGCTGAGAATGACCGAAAAAACAACGATCCACGGGCCGGAGTTGGTAAAAAGCATAAAGCAAATACCGATCAAAGCGGCACCAATCCAGCCCGCGATTGTCCCGCTCCATGTCTTTTTGGGGCTGATTGTGGGCCAGAACTTGGGTCCACCCAGCATTTTGCCCGCAAAATAGCCGAAGATGTCGGTCACGATCACTACCAGCATCAACCAGATCAGCCAGACAAAGCCGTAATCCATGCGAAAATGCACCAGACCCCAGCCCGCAATCTGGATGCCAAGCGCAAAGGCAAAGAATGTCTTGCGTTCGGTTTTCAACTGACTGGCGCCGATCAGCGGCACCACCAAAAACAGCACCAGCCCCCAATGCGATCCATTGGCCATTTCGCCCGACATGATGGAAGCCACAAGCGCGGCCAAGAGCATCCCCTTGGTTGGTTCATCCGGGCGGATCATCATCCACAGTTCCCAGATCATGACAGCGGTAACGAACACCACCAGCATCTGAAACCAGACCCCGCCCAAAATGACGCCCGCAGCACCGACAACAGTCATGGCTGCACTGGAAACAAGCCGCAGTGTCAGGTCATCCCATGTCGCAGATGTCTTGGAAGGCCACGTCATTGTCAGGCTGAAACCGCCCCGAAACGGCGGTCCCGTTTGCCATAGCTGGCAAGCACGCGGGCGAACTCGGTCCGGCTGAAATCCGGCCAGAGCGTATCGACAAATTCATATTCCGCATAGGCCGATTGCCACAGCAGAAAATTTGAAATCCGCGCCTCGCCACTGGTGCGGATAACCAGATCAGGGTCGGGCAGCACGTGGGTGTCCAGAAACCGCGACAGCGTTTCGGCATCCACCTCGTCGTGGGTCAAACGGCCCTGTTCAATTTCAAGTGCCAGACGTTTTGCTGCGCGCGTCACCTCATCGCGGCCACCATAATTCAGGGCGATAGTCAAATGAATAAGGTCATTATGCGATGTTAACAGTTCCAGTTCATCCATCATCGCGACCAGCTTTTCATCCAGCCGGATACGATCCCCGATGAACCGGACGCGCACACCATTGCGCACCAGCGCTTTGGCCTCGCGTTCGATGTATTTGCGAAACAGGCTCATCAGACCGGCAACTTCGACCTGCGTCCGCTTCCAGTTCTCTGTCGAAAATGCAAATATTGTCAGGTATTTGACCCCCATATCGGGGCAAGCCTCGACGATTTCACGCACGCGACGCGCACCGGCATGATGCCCAAAAAGCCGCGGACGACCGCGTTTTTGCGCCCACCGGCCGTTACCATCCATGATGATGGCAACATGGGCCGGGCCGATCGTTGGTATCGCATCCTTGGGCATCGATGGGCCCCTTTTTTTGTTACGGTGAACCGCTGGTGGTTAAACTTGCATGATTTCGGCTTGTTTCGTTTCCAGTGTCTCATCAACCATTTTGATGTGCGTGTCGGTGATTTCCTGCACGGTTGCTTCCCAGAATTTCTGGTCATCCTCTGACATGCCGTCGGCTTTGGCTTTTTTGATCTGGTCCATCCCGTCACGCCGCAGGTTGCGGATCGACACCCGTGCGCTTTCGGCATAATGCCCGGCAACTTTGGTCAACTCGCGGCGGCGTTCTTCATTCAGTTCGGGAATTGGCAGCATGATGATCGTGCCATTCAATTGCGGATTGATCCCCAACCCGCTTTCTCGGATCGCCTTTTCAACCTTACCGACAAGCCCCTTGTCCCAGACATTGATTGTGACCATCCGCGGTTCCGGCACGTTGACCGTGCCCACCTGGTTGATCGGCGTGGGTGAACCGTAAGCATCCACCATGATGGGTTCCAGCATCGACCCGGACGCACGCCCGGTGCGCAGTGAAGCAAGCTCTGTGCGCAGATTGGCGATGGCACCATCCATACGGCGGGCCAAATCATCGGTATCTAGTTCAAAATCTTCTGACATTTTGCTCTTCCTCGAACGGGTCTTGCCCGGCTTTTCCTGGTTTTACGGCAAACCCGTGCGATTGTATAGACAGCCCACCACGCGCAATTGCCCCCAAAGAAGTCAATCGTGGACCACCGTATAGGTGCCGTCGCCGGCCAGAATACCTTTGAAACCACCTGGTTCATCCAGTGAAAACACGATGATGGGCAAACCATTGTCGCGCGCCAAGGCAATGGCGCTGGCATCCATCACGCCCAGATGTTTCTGTAATACCTCGTCATAGCTCACCGTGTCATAACGTTTCGCGTCAGGATATTTGGCTGGATCCTTGTCATAAACGCCATCAACCTTTGTGCCTTTGAAAATGGCCTCGCAGTTCATTTCGTTGGCGCGCAGCGTTGCGGCGGTATCGGTCGTGAAATAGGGGTTGCCGGTGCCGGCGGCAAAAATGCAGACGCGCTTTTTCTCAAGATGCCGCACGGCGCGGCGGCGGATATAGGGCTCGGCCACTTCGTTCATTGTGATGGCGGAAATCACGCGGGTGTGGATCCCCAATTCTTCCAGCGCGGATTGCATCGCCAGCGCATTCATAACGGTGGCAAGCATCCCCATATAATCGGCTGTCGTGCGCTCCATGCCCTGTGCTGAGCCTTGCAAACCACGAAAGATGTTGCCCCCCCCGATGACCATACAAATTTCGACGCCCATATCATGAACCGATTTCACCTCGCGGGCGATGCGTTGCACGGTGGGCGGATGCAGACCAAAGGACGTGTCGCCCATCAGCGCCTCTCCCGAGATCTTCAGCATCACGCGTTTATATGCTGTTTTTTTATCGGTCATGCTGGTCCCTTACTGCGCTGTCTGGTTGTCGCGCAAAATGTCGGAAAATCTGGTCATGTTCAATGGCCGCTTGCCCATAATCGACCAAGCCTGCATGAATGATCTGATGATCACCCTTCAAGCAGACAAACCGGTGCTGATTGCCGGACCAACCGCGTCAGGTAAATCCGCACTGGCCTTGCGGATTGCGCAAGCGCAGGGCGGCGTCATCATAAATGCAGATGCGCTTCAGGTTTTTGATGGTTGGCGGATCCTGACCGCGCGGCCCGATGATGCCGATCTGGCGCAGGCCGACCATATGCTTTACGGCCATGTACCCTTTGACGCCGAATATTCGGTGGGTCACTGGCTGCGCGATATGCGCCCTTGGCTGACCGGGCCGCACCGCCCGATCATTGTGGGGGGCACCGGGTTGAATTTCAACGCACTGACGCAAGGCCTCGCGGATATTCCCGCCACACCGCCCGATGTCAGACATGATGCCAATACATTGACCTTGCCAGATCTTTTGGCCGGTCTTGACCCCGAAACCCTGTCACGAATCGACACGCTGAACCGGATGCGCGCTCAGCGGGCCTGGGAGGTTCAGCAAAGCACCGGCCGCAGCCTTGCGCAGTGGCAGGACAGCACACCACCACCCCTGTTGCCTGTCACCAGCGCCACCTGCATCACCTTGACTGCACCCAAGGACTGGTTGAACAGCCGCATTGAACAGCGGTTTGACCTGATGCTGAGGCAAGGCGCGCTTGACGAGGCGCGCGCCATGTTGCCCCATTGGCATCCCGCGCATTTGTCATCCAAGGCGATTGGCGCGCCCGAACTGATCGCGCACCTGCGCGGTGAAATGTCACTGGACGCCGCGCGGGATGCGGCCATCATCGCATCACGCCAATACGCCAAACGACAGCGCACATGGTTCCGTGCCCGGCACCGGGACTGGCACCAACTCGATATTTCGCGGGCTGATCTATCTGTTATGGTGCAATTTCAATGATCCAGACCGGATCTGCCGACAAACCCGCACTTGCGCTGGCACCGCTCAGCTTTGGTGGCGCGGCGGCACGATGGCGGCACGAAACCATGCGCAGCCATGACAGCCCGCGTTTGATCCACGTTACAAAAGGCCAAGGCCGTGTTACCGTGGCTGGACTGACGGGAGGATATGGGCCCAACAACCTGATCTATCTACCCGCGCAAACGCTTTATGGCATCGAACTTGGCACGACCGTGTTTGCGCAAATCCTGACCTTGCCCGACGGCGAAAGCTGGCCCACGGCCCCTTTTCACCTCCGCCTGCGCGATGTGCATGTTCAAAAGGAATTGCAGGGCTTGATCGAAGCGATCGAACGCGATCTGAAGCCGGCAGGCGACCCCCGCGCGGCACAGTTCCACCTTGGGTTGCTGGGGCTTTTCGTCGAAAAACAATGCGCCACGCAGCATCCTGACACCATCGACAAACGGCGCCTGACACCGGCGGCACGTTTGGTGGCACGCTATTGCGCGCTGATTGCCCGCGACTTTCAACGGGGTCGCACCGTGGCCGATTACGCGGCGGACGTTGGGGTGACATCTGCACATCTGACCCGCTGCTGCAAAAAGACCTGCGACCGATCCGCGCTGGCGCTGTTGCACGAAAGGGTTCATTTCGCGGCTTGCACCCTCTTGCGCGACACGCGTTTACCGATCCGTGATATTGCATCATCCTTGGGGTTTAGATCAGCGGCCTATTTCACACGGCGCTTTCAGGCCATGTCCGGGCATGCTCCATCTGCGTTTCGCCGCCATGACGGCAAAGTGCCGCGCCTGTGACCTGCGCCATGGGGTTTTTACACGCCGACCGTGTTGTGATTGACAAAAGCGCCTGTTGACCGGCACAGGTATCGCATGCCGAATAAGGCAGGGTCGCATTGACATTTGCACCTGCAATGACCCGCCAGAAGGAGTAGCGCATGACGCAAGCCAGAACAGCCAAGCCGCATCCCGCCGCAGTGATGTATGCACAGGAAGAAAAAGCCGGCAAGCTGAGCCGACGCGAATTTCTGGCACGCGCCACCAGCCTCGGCCTGACGGCCAGCGCGGCTTATGGCTTGCTCGGGCTTGCCGCCCCAGCGCAGGCGGCGGGACACGCCCGGCAAGGCGGCATGCTGCGTATCCAGATAGAGGTGCGTGCGCTGATGGATCCGCGCGCGTTCGACTGGCCACAAGTCGCCTATTTCACCTCTGGTTGGCTGGAATATCTGGTGGAATATCATAATGATGGCACATTTGCACCGATGCTTTTGGAAAGCTGGTCCGTCAATGCAGATGCAACAGAATACCGGCTGAACCTGCGCCAGGGTGTCACCTGGAATGACGGAACGCCTTTCACCGCCGATGATGTCGCGCGCAATATTATCGGCTGGTGCGACAAATCGGTTCCCGGAAATTCGATGGCTGGCCGCTTTGCCACCCTGATCGACCCGCAGACGGATCATGCCATTGAAGGGGCGGTGATGGTTGCGGACGCACATACCGTTATTTTGAAATTACCGGTCTCTGATATTTCGCTGATCGCGGGCATGGCGGATTATCCGGCACAGATCGTTCCGGCGGATTTTGACCCTGACACGATGCTCGCCAATCCCAAAGGCACCGGGCCATATCTGCCCGAAACGCATCAGGTTGGTGTTTCTGCGGCGCTCGTGCGCAACGCCATGCACGACTGGTGGGGCTATGCCGCCGGAAAAGGGGCATTTATCGACCGGTTTGAATTCATCGATTTTGGCGTAGATCCCTCTGTCTGGGCGGTCGCAGCGGCGGCAGACGAAGTTGACGTGATTTTTGAAACCGTAGGGGAATTTGTCGATGTGCTTGATGCGCTAGGGTGGCAAAAGTCCGAGGTGGCATCAGGATCAACCATCGTGATCAGGCCCAACCAGCTGGCCGAGGTTGATGGCATACGGCCCTATGCCGATGTGCGCGTGCGGCGGGCCATTGCAATGGCGGTGGATCCAGCGGTTTGCCTCGAGCTTGGGTATGCTGATCGCGGGATTACGGCCCGCAATCAGCATGTGGGGCCAATGCACCCCGAATGGGCCGACGTGCCCGCCCTGCCATTCGACCCCGATGCGGCACTGGCCCTTCTGACCCAAGCAGGCATGACAGAGTTCGAGATGGAAATCATCTCGATCGATGACGATTGGCGCAAGAACACGACAGACGCTGTTGCCGCCCAGCTGCGCGATGCCGGATTTAACGTAAAACGCAAGGTTATTCCGGCCAGCACATTTTGGACTGAATGGACAAAGTATCCTTTTTCCTCAACCGATTGGAACCATCGCCCCCTTGGCACGCAAATCCTTGCGCTTGCCTATCGCACGGGCGAGGCGTGGAACGAAACAGGGTTCGCCAACCCAGAGTTCGACGCGCTTTTGGCGCAGGCCAATTCATTGTCTGATGCCGATCACCGGCGCGCGGTCATGGCCAGGCTACAGACGATCATGCGCGACGAAGGTGTGACGCTGCAACCTTATTGGCGGTCGCTTTACCGGCACGTCCGGCCCGGTGTTGTGGGTGGTGATATGCATATCGCCTATTTGCCGCGCCTTTATAATTTCGGTTTCGCCGCCTAGAAGAATAAAATGCGCAGCACCGTCTGGCATGGTTGCACGCTTACGCACCGATTTCTGCGTGGCGGCGGTTGCGCCGGACAAGACAGCCACGGCGGGCGGCACCATAAAAAGGGCATTGTCGCCCCGATCGGCCCGAATGCCATAACAAACAGCCAGGCTTTGATGCATGAAACAATTCGTTAACCTTGTTGCGTCATGCCGGGTCTGTCACAAAAGCAGCAACAAGAATCGCAAGGGGTGCCACCATGGCCGGATCAGTAAACAAAGTCATTCTTATCGGTAATCTGGGGCGTGACCCAGAAGTTCGGACGTTCCAAAATGGTGGCAAGGTGTGCAATCTGCGCATCGCGACATCTGAAAACTGGAAAGACAAGAACACTGGAGAGCGCCGCGAAAGAACCGAATGGCATTCGGTGGCGATTTTTTCCGAACCTTTGGCCCGGATTGCAGAGCAATATTTGAAAAAAGGCTCCAAAGTTTACATTGAGGGTCAATTGGAAACCCGCAAGTGGCAGGACCAGTCAGGCCAGGACCGTTATTCGACAGAAGTGGTCTTGCGCCCCTTTACGTCAACCTTGACCATGCTTGACGGGCGTGATGGTGGCGCGACGAATACGGGTGGTGATAACGGCGGATATTCCGATCGCGATTCCGGTTATGGCAGTGGCACCAGCTATGCTGGCGGGCAATCAACCGGTGGCGGTGCCAGCGATATGGACGACGAAATTCCGTTCTGATCGCGTCATGTTGAACCCTGTCTTTGCGCAGCAATCAGCCCCGATGCCAGACCGGCAAAAGAGTGGAACGACATAATATCTGACGGGCCGGGCGGCCATGTTCGTGCAAACGCATTGTCCATGGCTGCTTATCCCAATCCTTGGTAATATCCAGCACATTGCAGCAAAGCTTTCAGCCTTTCGCTTTCAGTAAACCATATCCTTCTCCGGCATGGTTTCTGTGAATTTTGCCAAGCCAATTTTCTGAAGTTGCCATGGCCTATTTGTCGTGGCCGCATGTGATTGGCCCGAGACTGCGTTAAAAATCCTCCCACATGTGGTAGTCTTGGGGCGATGCAGTTCCTGTTGTTCCTGTATTGGCGAGGGAGGCCTGTGCAAGTGCGGGTTTTTCGGGTTTTGCACGCGGTGACGTAAAGACCATGATGTTTTCGCCCTGACTTTCCCGTCCCGTGGCGCGCTTTGCTGGATCACGCGGTTTCCGTTCCAGCCGGAATTCTGCCACAGCCTCGGTCAGCAGTTGGGCATCGCGGTTGAGCGCATGGTTACTATCGTTCGTTTCTTCGACCATTGCAGCATTTTGTTGCGTGACCTTGTCAAGTTGGGTGACGCCAATGTTGATTTCACCAAGCCCGATGGACTGTTCTTCTGCGGCCGATGCGATTTCGGTCATAAGTCCGGAAATGTGCACAACCCGCGCAACAATCCGTGTCAATACATCCCCTGCCTTTCCGACAAGTCCGACGCCACGTTCTACCTGTTGCGAACTATCGCCAATAAGCCCCTTGATTTGTTTCGCAGCTTCCGATGACCGTTGTGCAAGGGCCCGCACCTCTGAGGCAACAACGGCAAAACCCCGCCCGGCGTCACCGGCCCGTGCCGCTTCTACCCCGGCGTTAAGCGCAAGCAGGTTCGTCTGAAATGCAATATCATCAATCACACCGATAATCTGTGTGATTTCCGCTGAAGAACTTTCGATCTCTGTCATGGCCGTGACGGCATTGCGCACCACGGGTTCACTTTGTGCCGCGTCGGTCTGTGCCTCGGCCACGATCTGTTCGATTTCACGCGCACCTGCAGCAGCGGATTTGACACTGGCCGTCAGTTCATCAAGTGCGGCGGCGGTTTGTTCAAGCGTTGCCGCCTGATTTTCTGTGCGCTTGGAAAGATCGTTAGAGGCAGTGCTCATTTGATCAGATTTTTGCTGAATATCTTCTGCACGCTCAACAACAGCACCGATGGTTTTGTTCAGCGTGTCAACGCTGCGATTATAATCCAGACGCAACAAATCATAATCTGGTGCAAATGGCGTATCTATCCGGGCTGTCAAATCGCCATCCGCCATTTTGTTCAGTGCCGTGCTGAGACTGCTGACAACATGCGCAAGGTCTTCCTGACGGGCGCGCTGTTCTTCCCGTGCGATCCGCGCAACGTCAAGCTGGTCCCGAAATGCAACCAGAATGCCTGCCAGTTCGCCAATTTCATCACGCCGCGCGGTGTCAGCGATACTGGTGTCGTATTCACCCGAGGCAACCGCCTGCATGTTCTGGCCCAACCGTCCCAGAGGAGCAGTGACAGATCGTGCCGCCAGCCAGCCAAGAATGCCAACAATTATGCCACCAATAAGGCTGACGACAATCATTTCATCGCGAATTTTGATCACAGGATGCATCACCTCTGCCAGACGCATTTCACCCACGATCCCCCAACGCGTATTGAATATATCGACAGAAAGTGGTTTCGCGACGACAACATTACCGTCAAACCCTTCGGTTTTGGTAAAAAAATCCCCCCGATCATCAAGGGCGGCGTAAGTCTGCGGTAATGCCGGCACGGGATCCAAAGCCGTCAACCCCGCGCCGCGCGCTGTTGTGTTGCGCGCTGACAGATCAGGCCCGATTGCATAGATCACACCACTGCGCCCAAGCCCGGTTGAATTGCGCATCATGTCGTTGATCGGCTCTGGCGAAAGCTGAATCGCCACCACCCCCACCTTTTCCCCATTTTCTTTAAAGACCGGTGTAGCCAGAAAAGCGGCTGGCGCGTCATCGCTTGGGGCGTAGCGCGCGAAATCGTCAAAGACAACGGTTACCTCGGCCGCATCGCGGGCGCGGCGCATGGCGCGCGCCAGACCGGTGTCGCGAAACGGGCCAGTGTCAAAATTTGTGGCAAAATCACGCTTTTTCGCAACGGAATAGATCAGGTCACCATCAAGGTTGAACAGAAAGATGTCATCAAAGCTGCGCATTTGCTTGATGTTGCGGATATAGGGATGCACATCGCCATGTCGAAAATCATAAGGTTTTGACTCGGTCGCCTGATCAAATTTTTCCCTTTCACCAAGTTGGTGAGGATTTTCATCAATATAGATGCGTTGCAAATATTCAGTCGCATCATCCATCACCACACCATAGACGCTGTGAAGGCTGGTGATGGCCGTCGCAATGGCCGGGTTTCGGCCCAGGCCGATGACATCATCACCAATCCGATCAAACCAGCCCGAAAGGTCGGCACGGCGTTCTTCGGTGACAATTTCAAATGTGTTTTGCGTTTCGGCCAGAATGGCCTTGCGAAACTCAATATAGCCCAAGACAGCGATGACGCTGGACACGGCCATACACAGGGCAACGATAATTAACGGAACCTTTGTTACGATGCGAAACGATGACACAAATTTCATGAGGCCCTCTTGATCAAGTCATTGCGCTGCTGTCTTCTGTAACCCCGTGCAGTTAAGATCCGCTTAAACGCAGCCTCGCAAAATGCCTTCGCACCACAACGTCTGGAACAAAGGACGCGCCCAAACATGTGATGCAGGAACAGGTTGCACACGCGAGAGAGAACCCTGATTTCAGGGTTCGCCGCTGCGCAAAAGCGGGAATGACCGTCATGTCACCACGTAATTGCGCGATGCGCGCACAAGACTTTGGCCTGTGGTTTACGATACTTGCATTGATGACGTCGCAGTCGGGTTGATAGCGCCACGTTTTACATCATGAACAAGACAAAGAAGCGATCCGAAGCAGGCAGGTCTGACGCTGCGCACTGGCTTTTTGCGATGTCGAACCTGATCAGCGCCAAGCCTTATGACGGCGCGATGCCCAGTGCCTGCCGCAACCTGGCCGTTTCGGCAGGGTCATAAGGCTGGCCTTTTTCATCCAGCAGATCGTGAAACCAGACAGAACGATCCGCTGCCCCGCCATGGGCGGCCACCAGATCGGCGGGCCATGGCAGATGCGTCTGGGTGCGGCCCTTGACCAGCCCCCATTGAAAACACCCAACTTTGCGCGATTGAAACAGGTCAAGTTGGTCTTCAATCCGGCTGCCCACCGCCCGCGCCATCCATTCGGTGCAGAGCATCGGCCGCCCCAATGCCGCCAGATGGTCGATGAACCGCTGCACATGGGCGCTGTCCCAATAAGCGTGAAAGGTCACGATGTCCGATAGCGCCAGCGCGTCGCGGTCGATCGCGTTCTGACATGGCGGGTCGTCAGATCCGGGTGGCGGCGTGACCCAAGCGCCAACTGTGATGGGCTGATCAGGGTTTTCATTACGGCACCAGTCGAAAGCGGCGCGCATCAGGTCGTGGCTGGCTTGTGAAAAGTCGGGTTCATAGGTCTGCGCCCCGGTGGCGGTGAACACCATGCGATTACCGGGTTCGTTATACAAATCCCAGAACAGAATCCGGTTATCGCAGCGATAGGCGCGCACCACATCGCGCAGATAGGCTGCAAACGCGGGCCAAGTGCCGGGATCAAGCAACGCGGCCCGCCCCGGGCTGGCCACCGCACGGCTGTTATGCACCCCCGGCACCAGGTCCGGTTGCGGGCCATAGGCGGGTTCAAACCCACCAAAGCCGCAATCGTCAAACAAACAAGGCACCATGCGCAGGCCCAGCCCGTCAGCGGTGGCAATCAGCCATTCCAGCCGGTCCATCATGCCGTCGCGGTCGTGTTTCCAGACCAGATAATGCAGGTTGACCCGCAGGGCGTTGAACCCCAGCGCTGCCGCCCAGCCCAATTCGCGCGCGATGGTGTCCCGGTCAAAGGTGTCTGCCTGCCACATCTCAAGAAAATTCACCGCCGAAGACGGCAAAAAGTTGAACCCGCAGATCCACCCCTGCGCAGCCCACCATGCGTTTGCCCAATCGGCGCTAAAACGATCCACGATCAGATTTCCTTTTGTCAAAATGCTCTGGCCGCAACTAGCGGCCAGAGCGATGCTGCGTTTAGCGGTCCAACAGATCCTGCACGTCCTGTTCGGCATCGTTCAGGGCCGCATCAACCGCTTTGCCGGTCAGCCAGATTGCCTGAAGCTCGCGGTTCAGCACATCCTGAATGGCGCCATAACGAGCAGATGGCGGCGTATCGCGCGCAATCGCTGCGGTGGCGGTGTATTCAGACCGGTGTGGCAGGCTGGCGTAGGCGTCGCTGTCCAACACCGATTTACGCACGGCCATATGGCCGGTCCGTGCCCAGTCGATATTGTGGTCGTTGAAGAAGGCCAGCACCCTGAGCGCTGCGACGTATCTGTCAGGGTCTGATTTCAGCGATGCTGGGATCGCCCACATGTGGCTGTCGGCCCATGTCGCGCCGGTGTCGAACAAGGTGGGGAAATCGGCGGCATAATAGGTGTTCAACCCCGTTTGCGCCTTGGCGGCTTCGGCGTCATAGAAATCAACCACCCATGTGCCGTTGACCAGCACGGCGGCCTCACCGTTCAGGAACGCCTGCTGGCTGTCGGCATAGTTCAGTTGCGGGTTTGCAAGCCCGGCATCAAACAGTCGCGTGATGGTGGTCACCGCGTTGCGGGCGGCTTCGGTGTTGATGGTGGCGGTGTCACCGTCAAAAATATTCGCATCCTGCTGCCACATCAGCGCCAGCACCAGCCGCACCCCGATGGGAAACTGCGCAAAATCCGCGGCCAGATAATCCTGTCCGATGGCATCCTTGACCTTCTGCGCGTGTTCCAGCAATTCCGCAGGGCTGCTGGGCAGAACCGGCGGTCATACCAGCGCCCCCCCCTTCGCCGGGAGGAAAACCGGGGAGGACAAACAGCAAAACCGCAGCGATACCAAGTGCAACCGCCGTGACCTTGCCAATACGGTCCATCCGGCGAAGGAAGATCGTAAGCCCGATCCCCAACAGGCCAAGCACCTGCAAGGTCGGGCTGATAAACGCAGCCCAGGTAATGCCCCTGCCCCACATCGCCCGTTCGCAATTGCGCAGGCCGACAAATTCCTTGGCATCGGGGTTGAACGCCACGGCCATCAGGTTCCAGTCATGCAGGGAAATCCACAGGCCGCGAAAGAAAGGATAGATTAAAAACAACGCATAGGTCGCGAGAAAGGGCAAAAGCAAGACAGCCGCCGCCCGGCATGCTGTCAAAACACCGCGCCGCGCTGTTGCATTGTTATGATGCAGATGGTCGCTGGCCTGCGATCCGTGCCTGCGGAACGGCGCGGCGGCGAAACCGCGACACGTATGTTGATTGAAACGGGGCACCGCAAGATCGCTTTTATTTCCGGTGAAAGCTGGATGGAGGCAGCCGATCAGCGCCTTGAAGGCTATGAACGGGCGTTGCGCGCGGCGGGTATTCCTGTCGACCCGGGCCTGATCATGCCGGGTAACTTTCTGCCCAGCGACGGACGCGCGGCCACCTTGCGGTTGCTTGACGGCCCCACGCGCCCCGATGCCATATTCTGTGCCAACGACCTGATGGCGGTCGGTTGTTACGAGGCGCTGAAGGAACGCGGCGAACGAGTTGGAAAAACCATGGCTGTCATGGGGTATGACGACCAGGAAATCGCACAACACCTGACACCTTCCCTGACAACGATGCTGCTGCCGCACCGCGAAATGGGGCATTGGTGCATCAGTGCCCCGCTGTCCGACAGCCCACCGGAACCGTGCCAGTTGCGGCTGGAATGCCCGCCAGTGGTCCGGCAATCACATATCAAAAACGCCTAGAACGTGGGTGGGGTGCAGGCGCTGATCACCTTGCAAGGCACGTCGCCGGGGTTACGGAACCGGTGCGGCAGGCGGCTGTCAAACAGATACCCTTCGCCTGGGCCCAGCACGCGCACCTGATTTTCCACGGTAATTTCAATCTGGCCGGAAATCACGATTCCGGCTTCCTCGCCTGCGTGGCACAGCAATTCCGGCCCTGTGTCCGCCCCCTTGGGATAGGTTTCATCCAACAATTGCAGCGTGTGCGTCATTGCATTACCCAACTGGCGCAACGACACCCCGCCCGCGTCGCCCAATGGGGCAATTTCGGTGAATTCATCGGCGCGGTAAAAATATTTGGCGCTGCCCGACTCCTCGATTGTGGTGAAAAACTCCGCAATGCTCATCGGTATCGCATCCAGCAGGCTTTTCAGCGATGCGACGGAAGGGCTGGTCTTGTTCTGTTCGATCAGGGATATTGTGCCATTGGTCAACCCCGCACGCGCCGCCAGTTCACGTTGCGACAAACCCCTGGCCTTACGCACCTGTTTCAGTTTCTTGCCGATATCCACCCGATGATCCTTTGATAGGAAGAAATAACAGTGCAAATTCAACGTTGTGCGAACCGTTATCGCAGGCCGCACGCCTTTGCCACAAATTGCACTGGCGTGCCGTCAGGATCAACTTAATCTTGCAGCAGAAAATCCATGTTGACAGCTTCATTAAACATGTGATCAGGATTTTAAACGCCATTTGCTTTGCAGGCGCTCTGTCACTTTCGCACAAGGATCACGGCCAATGGCTCAGACCGACAAAAAAACTGCCCGCAAATCCGCGCCCAAGCGCAAGCACACGATGACCGTCGTGCCCGATTTTGCGCCCGTCAAAAAAACCAACGCGAGCCTGATTGCCCGGCGCGAGGCAGCCGTGGCCCGCGGTGTGGCATCCGCCGCGCCGATCTTTGCGCACCGGGCCGAAAACGCCGAATTGTGGGATGTGGAAGGCAATCGGTATATTGATTTTGCCGGTGGTATCGCCGTGCTGAACACCGGCCACCGCCACCCCGCCGTAATTGCCGCCGCCAAGGCGCAGGAAGACCACTACACCCACACCAGTTTTCAGGTTGTGCCATATGAACCCTATGTCGCGCTGGCCGAAAAGCTGAACGCGCTGGCCCCCGGCGACCATGCCAAGAAATCGCTGTTGGTGACGACAGGTGCGGAAGCTGTTGAAAACGCAGTTAAAATCGCGCGCGCGGCCACGGGCCGCCCCGGTGTGATTGCCTTTACCGGCGGCTATCATGGCCGGACACTTCTGACGCTGGGCATGACCGGCAAGATTTCGCCTTACAAAAAAGATGTTGGCCCCTTCCCGTCCGATATCTTTCGCGCGCCATTTCCATCGGTGCGCGACGGGATCACCGTGCAGGATGCGCTGACCGGCCTGCAAAACCTGTTTTTGACCGATGCGCAGCCCGAACGAATTGCGGCCATCATCATCGAACCCGTGCTGGGCGAAGGCGGTTACACCCCCGTCCCGTTCGAAATGATGCAGGCCCTGCGAACGATCTGTGATGACCACGGCATTTTGTTGATCGCTGATGAAATTCAGGCCGGTTTCGGTCGTACCGGCACATGGTTTGCGATTGAACATTCCGGCGTCGTGCCCGACCTGATCACCGTGGCAAAATCCATGGCAGGCGGCTATCCCATCGCCGGTGTGATTGGCCGGGCCGAGGTGATGGATGCCGTCATTCCCGGCGGTCTTGGCGGCACCTATGGTGGCAACCCGGTGGCCTGTGCGGCGGCTTTGGCAGCCATCGAAGCCATTGAAACCGAAGGCCTTTTAGCGCGTTCAACCGCGCTGGGGGCGCGTTTCCGTGCGGCGTTTGCCGATATCGGTGCGCGCGTCGCCCCCTATCGGATGTGGGACATACGCGGACTTGGCGCGATGATCGCGGTGGAATTTGTCACCGATTTCGAAACCGCCAACCCCGATGCTGCGCTGACCAAAGCGGTCGTGGCACATGCACTGCACCGCGGGTTGATCCTGCTGCCTTGCGGGATGCACGGCAACGCGCTGCGCATCATGGTGCCACTAACCGCAGCGGACGAGATCATCGACGAAGGTCTGGCGATCTTTGAAGACGCGCTGGCTGCGGCCATCGTTGAACTGCGCGGTTAATTCAGCAGAAAAAATCATTGGAACCGCCGGATGTTGATCCGCGCGGTTCTTTTGTATCGGACGGGTGGCTGTGCAGCCTACAGGCAACCCGTTTGCGTTACTGTCCCAGATAGGCCACACTTGAGAAACGTTCGCCAGTTTGCCCGCGTGTCGGGCTGATTAGGTTATTTTGGAGAAAGCAGACCATGACCCCTTTTGCGATTGCCGGCGTGCAGATGTATGTCAATGCGCTGCAACCCAACATTGACGGGATGATGCACAGGCTTGACGTGTTGATGGCGCGTTTTCCATGGACGCAGATGGTGTTGTTCAGCGAACTGGCCCCTTATGGGCCGCTCGATCGGTTCAGCCTGCCCCCCCAAAACGAAGCGCTTGATCGTTTTTGTGCGGCGGCAAGGCACCACAAGGTCTGGCTGATCCCCGGTTCAATGTTTCTGACGGCACCAGATGGCCAGATTTACAATACAGCCGTCGTGATCAACCCCGAAGGTGAAATCATCCGCCGCTATGCCAAAATGTTTCCGTTCCGCCCTTACGAAGCCGGGATTGCCGCAGGGGCAGAGTTTTGCATTTTTGATGTGCCGGACGTGGGCCGTTTTGGCCTGTCGATCTGCTATGATATATGGTTTCCCGAAACCACCCGGCAGTTGACAAGCCAGGGGGTCGAGGTGCTGCTGCATCCGGTGTTGACCGGCACATCCGACCGTGATGCCGAACTGGCGATCACGCGTGCAACAGCCGCGCAATTTCAATGTTACGTCTTTTCCGTCAATGGTCTGGGTGCGGGGGGGCTTGGCAAGTCTTGTGTCGTTGATCCATCAGCGACGGTGCTGCACCAATCCGCCGGCCAAGAGGACATGTTCCCGATCGAGGTGGACCTGTCGGTCGTGCGCCGCCAGCGCGAAACCGGCATGAAAGGTCTGGGTCAGGTGTTGAAAAGCTTCCGTGATCGATCTGTCGATTTTTCGGTCTATGACCGATCCAGCGGCACAGACAGTTTTTTGCATGCGTTGGGACCGCTGGAAATTCCACAACAAGGCACACGCGCCGGTTTGCATGTGGATGTGCCTGCGAATCTGGCTTTGGAAGAAGATTTGAAACAACCGGTCGTGGGAATTGGTGCGGTGCCGTTCCCGGGAAAAACGTCAAGCGGATAAACGCGGGTCGCTGAAGGTGCGCGCCTGCACAGCGATCCGCGCCTTGATCCGATACAGGGAGAAGAATGTATGGAATCTGTCAGCGACTATTACTCAGCCATCCAGTTGCGCGCCGACCGGTGGAGCGCGCTGCGCGAAGTCACAGCCTCGTTGGCCCGCGAGGCGCCAAGCAAGATCCCGGCAAAACTGCGCGGGCGTGCTGAAGACTTGTTCGAGTCATTGTCGCTGATTGAACCTTACTGGGCTTTTCCAGGCATGGCTGCCTTCGACCATTTGCGCCGACAGATGAACCATAACAGTTATGAAGATCTTGCATTTTCAGTACACCGCGTGACCCGCGCCCTGACAACAGGTGCCTATCGCCGCCGCCATATTCCACTTGAACGTGAAAACACCGAACAGGAAGAACATGACGACGAGGCGCTGCAATCCCTTGAAATGCGCGCACTGACAAAACCTTATTTCGAGGTGTTGATCGTCGATAACGTCAGCGATCCGCAGGAACGGTGGCTGAAATCCAATGTGCTGAACATGCGCCGCGCCGAAGATCCGTTCATTTATGAAGCCGTAGTCGTGCCCAGCCTGGAGGACGCGTTGATCGCGGTTTTGTTCAATCACAATATCCAAGCCATCGTGGTCCGCCCCGGTCTGGTGCTCAAATCAACGCTCGATAACGAGATTCTGACAAAATATCTTAATAGGGCGGGTTCCCCTGACATATTTGCCAACATGTCACCCGAAGATTACGGCCCCGAACTTTGCCGTCTTGTGCAACGCGTGCGCCCTGAACTGGATGCCTATCTGGTCACCGAACGGTCGGTCGAGGATATCGCCGGCATGGATCTGGGGATTTGCCGCCGGGTGTTCTATAATCAGGAAGATTTCTTGGAATTGCATCTGAACATCCTGCGGGGTGTTGCCGCGCGCAACAAAACACCATTCTTTACGGCATTGGTTGAATATTCGAAACAACCGACCGGCGTATTTCATGCCATGCCGATCAGCCGGGGTAAATCCATCACGCGGTCGCACTGGATTCAGGATATGGGTGCGTTTTACGGGCCCAACATCTTTCTGGCGGAAACATCAGCCACGTCGGGCGGGCTTGACAGCCTGCTGGAACCGCACGGCCCGATCAAGGAAGCCCAGGAACTGGCCAGCCGCGCGTTCGGGTCAAAGCAGACATTCTTTGCCACCAACGGCACATCCACTTGCAACAAGATTGTCGTGCAAGCTCTTGTCAGACCTGGGGATATTGTTCTGGTAGACCGCGATTGCCACAAATCGCACCACTACGGGCTGGTGCTGGCCGGGGCCGAGGTTGTGTATCTCGACAGTTATCCGCTGAATGAATATTCGATGTATGGCGCGGTGCCACTGCGCGAAATAAAACTTCAGCTTCTCAAGCTGCGGGCGGCGGGCAAACTGCACCGGGTGCGGATGCTTTTGCTGACCAACTGCACCTTTGACGGTCTGGTCTACAACGTGGACCGCGTGATGGAGGAGTGTCTGGCGATCAAGCCCGATCTGGTGTTTTTGTGGGACGAGGCATGGTTTGCCTTTGCCCGTTTCAGCCCCACCTATCGGCAACGCACGGCAATGCGCTGTGCCAACAACCTGCGCAAGCGGCTCAAGACCGAGGAACAGGCCGATGCCTATAAGAAACAACAGAAAAAGTTGCAGGATGCGCCCGATGATGTCTGGCTGAAAACCCGGCTGGTTGCACCGCCCCATGGACGGATCCGGGTTTATGCCACGCAATCCACCCACAAGACGCTGACATCGCTGCGGCAGGGGTCGATGATTCATGTCAGCGATCAGGATTTCAAAGGCGAAGTCGAACAAAGCTTTCACGAAGCCTATATGACCCACACCTCAACTTCGCCCAATTATCAGATCATTGCATCGCTTGATGTGGGGCGCCGTCAGGTGGAACTGGAAGGGTTCGAATTTGTCCAGCGCCAGATCGAGGCGGCAATGTCGATGCGCCGCGCCATCACCAGCCATCCGCAATTACGCAAATATTTCAAGGTTCTGACTGCCGGTGACATGATCCCGAATGAATACCGCCAAAGCGGTGTCACCAGCTATTACGACACCGAACAGGGCTGGACAGACATGTGGGACTGTTGGGAACAGGACGATTTCGTGCTGGACGCAACACGCGTAACGCTGGCCGTCGGCGGCACCGGCTGGGATGGCGACACCTTCAAGACCGATGTGCTGATGGATAAATACGGCATCCAGATCAACAAGACATCGCGCAACACCGTGCTTTTCATGACGAATATCGGCACCACACGGTCATCTGTCGCCTATCTTATCGAAGTTCTGGTCGAGATTGCCAATGATTTGGACGACCTGCTGGATGACGCGTCAAAAATGGAACGGCTGGCGTTTGAAAAACGCGTCAAAAACCTGACCGAAAACTACCCGCCCCTGCCCGACTTCAGCCGGTTTCACGATGCCTTCCGGCCAGATGACGTGACTTCCGAAGGCGATATTCGCACGGCCTATTACCTGTCCTATGACGCGGCAAATTGCGATTATCTGGAACTGGACGGGTCGTTGAAGGCGGCAATGGATGCCGGTCAGGAACTGGTTTCAGCCAGTTTCATCATTCCTTACCCGCCCGGCTTCCCCATTCTGGTGCCCGGTCAGGTGATCAGTCGGGAAATTCTGGCGTTCATGCGGGCCTTGGATGTGAACGAAATCCACGGCTATCGCGCTGATCTGGGGTTGCGGGTGTTTACGGCCGACGCCTTGGCCAGCGTTCCGCGCGCTTTGCCCAAAATGGCTGCTAAGTAAGAGAAGGATTAAAATATGGTAACTGTTCTAAAAAATATTTCCGAAATACGGCGCTTTTTTCACCGCAATGAGGATCCGATCTATTTCGTTTCGGCGACAAACTTCAACCTTTTGGGGCTGGATGAATGGGTCAAGAATTTCAAATTCATCTGCTATATTGATTGCTACGATGGCCGGCACCCCAACGTGTTCTGCCCTTCTGAACAACCACATGCGGAATTTCAGTCCATCGAGGATATCAACAACTACCTGTTGCAACATAAAGAAGTCATTGATTTCATCAAACGCCGCGGCGGCAAGCCCAAGTTCGTGTTTTTGATGTTCGATGCGGAAACCGAACGTCTGGCCAAGGCATTGGGGGGTGATGTCTGGTTCCCAAAGGCACGGCTGCGCACCCAAATGGACAACAAGATTGAAACCGTGCGCATTGGCAACAAGGCAGGCGTGCCATCGGTGCCCAACGTTCTGGCAGAGGTCACATCTTACGACAACCTGCGCGCGACCTGTGAAAAGGCCGGGATCGGGCACGATCTGGTGCTGCAATCCGCCTTTGGCGACAGCGGCCACACCACGTTTTTTATCAAGTCGGAATCAGATTTCCGCCGCCACGAACATGAAATCGTCGGCGAAGGCGAGATCAAGATCATGAAACGGATCGATTGCCGCGGTTCCGCGATCGAGGCTTGCGCCACCCGCGAAGGCACGATCGTCGGCCCGTTGATGACCGAACTGGTGGGGTTCAAGGATCTGACCCCCTATCGCGGCGGCTGGTGCGGCAATGAAATTCTGTCCACTGCATTCCCGCCCAAGGTCCGCCAAAAGGCACGCGACCTGACGTTTAAATTCGGCGAACAACTGCGCAAGGAAGGCTATCGCGGGTATTTCGAACTGGATTTCCTGATCGACAAGAAAACCGGCGATCTGTGGCTGGGCGAATTGAACCCGCGCATCACGGGGGCGTCGTCGATGACCAACCACGCGGCCTTTGCCCATGCGGATGCGCCCTTGTTCCTGTTTCACCTGCTGGAATTTTCAAAGCGCAAATTCGATTTGGACGTGGACGAATTGAACGCGCGTTGGGCCAACCCCAGCATGATCGACAGCTGGTCGCAGATGGTTATCAAACATACCGATGATACCGTCGATATTTGCACGGCTGCCCCTGAAACCGGCATCTATCGCATGCGCGAGGATGGCAGCGTTGTTTATGACCGGTTCGACTATCACCGTCGCGCTGTGGAAAGCGAAAACGAAGCGTTCTTTCTGCGCATCCTCGGCCCCGGTGATTACCGTTACGAAGGGGCCGACATCGGCATTCTTGTGACCCGCGGCCGGTCAATGACCAAGAATTTCCAGTTGAATGAACGGGCAAAAAAGTGGATCCACGGGATCAAGCGGTCGGTCGCAGGCAAGCCATTGCCCGTGGCACAGGCCAACCCCGTGTTGGCGGACCCGGCGTTCAAGATCATGTAAGGAACAGCGATGCATTGGCGCGCGCTCAGCGAAGATCAGCCCGGCCCGAAATGGGCGGGGCTTTTTGCCGAATACTGGCCCGCGTACAAACGTTGGTGGATGAAAGATGGCGAATGGGCGCGCCCCACATATGCTGTCTGTCGGCAGGCCCTGACAGATCACATGCCCGAAATGATCCCGCTTTATGACCAATTGTGCGATCTTGCCGGTGGCAGCGACCGGGCGGCGCGTTTCCTTAGCTTTTATGGGCCCCCGGCCTATCTTTCGGGGTGTTCACAAGCGATCTGGCCGGGGCGCGAACCCGTGCTGGTGCGCAATTATGACTATACTACACACGCCTTTGACAGCCTGATCCTGAAAACAAACTGGCAGGGGCGCGGGGTGATGGGTGTTTCTGACGGGCTATGGGGGCTGGTGGACGGCATGAACGACGCGGGGCTGGCCATTTCCCTGACCTTTGGTGGCAGGCGTGTCGTGGGCACGGGGTTCGGGGTGCCGTTGATCCTGCGCTATGTGCTGCAAACTTGCACCACAGCCGCAGAGGCAGGGGCCGTCCTTTCCCGCATCCCCACCCACATGAGCTATAACGTCACGGTTCTTGATGCAAAACGCGGATATCTGACGGCGATGCTGTCACCGGACCGGCCCGCCGTCATCACCCATGCGGCTGTTGCGACCAACCATCAGGAAAACATCGAATGGGTCAGCCATGCGCGGTTAACCGCGACGGTGGAACGGGAACGCTTCCTGCTGCACCGGTTGACCCTGCACCGCGACCCCGAAGAAAAGTTCATCAATGCCTTTCTGAAACCGCCGCTATATTCCACGGCGTTCCAGGCGGGTTTTGGCACGCTTTACACAGCCGTCTACCGCCCCCGTCTGGGTCAGATGGAAATCCGCTGGCCGGGCACGATCTGGCCCATGTCATTTGACCGGTTTCATGAAAGCCACCGCAACGTGCAAATTCCCGGCGCTGCCTGATCAGGATGCCGCATCGGCCTCTTTGATTGGCACGGCCCTAGCGCGCCAGCACCAATTCGGCCTTGAGCCCACCCAGTTTTTCACTGTCCCCCAGCCGCAGCACACCGCCATGCGTGCGCGCAATATCGGATACGATGGACAGGCCCAACCCCACACCGCTGCCCTTGTCCTGATTGCGCGCGGGGTCCAGCCGGACAAAGGGGTTCACCGCATCCTCGCGCTGTGCGGCGGGAATGCCGGGGCCGTCATCCTCGACCGTAAAACGCACGGCGCGATCGGTCACATTGACCCCCACTTCGGCCCGGTTGGCATAACGCAGGGCGTTGCCGACAAGGTTGTCCAGGGCCCGCCGGATGGCCAACGGCCGCAGCGCAACAGGCTCTGCCGGGCCTGTAATGACGCCAACCACCACAGGTTGGCCTGATCGTTCGGCGTCAGCCACGACAGCACGCACCAGATCTTGCGGGATCGTCGGTTCAAGGCTGTCACCGGCATCGCTGCGGGCGAAATCCAGAAAGGTGTCAACCAGTTGCTGCATTTCATCGACATCCGCCAAAAGTGGGGCCGCATCGGCATCATCCAGCAGAGAGAGTCCCAATCGCAGCCGGGTCAGCGGCGTGCGCAGGTCATGGCTGATCCCTGACAGCATCATGGTGCGGCTTTGCGTTTGCCGTTCCAGCCGGTTGCGCATGTCCAGAAATGCCATGCCCGCCGCGCGCACCTCAATGGCACCGGTGGGCGTGAATGCTGTCACCCGGCCTTTGCCGTAATCGGCAGCTGCCTTTGCCATGCGTTTGATCGGGCGCAATTGGTTGCGCAGAAAAATATAGGCAACCGCCGTCATCAGCGCACCCATCACCACCATGATCACCAATAACTGATGCGGGTTTGACGCGGACACGCGCCGCCTGCTGAAATCCAGTTGCAGTGGTCCGTGCAAGGTTGCGACCCAGACAACGACCCGCCCTCGATCCTCCAGCGACACGGCGGCCACATCACCAATGCCATCACGCAGGGTTTCAATCACCATGCGCCCGGTCAGATCAACCCAAGGGGTGATATCGCCCGCAACGGGCGTGGCCGGCAAGGTTGTGTTGATTTCCAGCGGCGCGCCCAATGCCAACAGGTCCGCACGCGCGGCGGCCTCGGTCGCGGCGGCGTTGGCGGTATCGACAAGAAATCGCAATTCAATATTCACGGCACTTGTCATCAGCCGCGTTACCCCGTCAAAATGGCGCTGAATGAAAACCACCGACACCAAAAGCTGTAACAAAAGCACCGGCACGATCAGAATAAGCGCGGCCCGGCCATAAAGACCGCGCGGCATGGTGTTCTTGAGCCAGCGAAAAATCATACCGCTACGCTAACGAGAGTGGTGCAGAACGAAAAGCATCGAAAGGGACCGAAATGCCAGATTTCACGCCAATGATTGGCACACCGCAGGTTCTGGCGCCCTTGCTGTCGGTTGTCGTGGCCCCGAATGCATCACCCATGACCCATACCGGCACCAATACCTATGTGCTGGGCGATCATGGGTTGGCCGTGATCGACCCCGGGCCGGATGATCCTGTGCATCTTGCCGCAGTCTTAAGGGCGATTGCCGGACGTGCGGTCAGCCACATCTTGCTGACCCACAGTCACCTTGACCATTCCCCCCTTGCACGGCGTCTATCCGCGCTGACTGGCGCGCCGGTGTGTGCCTTTGGTGACAGCCAAGCCGGGCGCAGCGCGATCATGCAAAGTTTGGCGCAGCAAGGCCTGACCGGCGGCGGTGAATGGATCGACCATGAATTTACCCCTGACACCACACTGGCCGATGGTGCAGTTGTAACGGGCCAGGACTGGGCGCTGACTGCCGTCCATACACCGGGGCATATTGGCAATCACCTGTGTTTCCGGTGGGGCCAAGCCATTTTTACAGGTGATCACGTCATGGGGTGGGCCAGTTCGCTTGTATCACCGCCAGACGGGGATTTAGGGGATTTCATGCGCTCGTGCAGCAAATTACGCGCATTGGATGCACGCGTCTTTTATCCCGGCCATGGCGCCCCCGTTTCAAACCCCCATGCGCGGCTTGACTGGCTGATCGCGCATCGCACCGACCGCGAAAAACAGATCATCGCCGCATTGTCCGCGCACCCGCAGGATCTGATGCGGCTGACCTTAGGCGTCTATGTTGACACCCCCGCCGCCTTGCTTGGCGCGGCCGCACGTAATGTTTTTGCCCATCTGATAGAACTGCACCAACGCGGGCAGGTCCACGCCGATCCACATCTGCACAAAGACGCGACATTCAGCTTACGACAAACAGAAAAGCCGACAAAAAATGAATGAAAAAACTGCTCAAAAGACACTGGACGTCGTAGGATCAGATTGCTATACGGCCTGCAGTGTTCCGACGTAGCTCAGCGGTAGAGCAGTTGACTGTTAATCAATTGGTCGTAGGTTCGATCCCTACCGTCGGAGCCAAAAATCAAAATCAAATCAGATAGCTACGCAATACTTCTTTCCTTTCTGGGTAAGATCAAGGATGGATGCATCGCAGCCCATGCCTGTGCCGGGCACAGAACCGTCCGATGTGCCATGTGCA
>NZ_JACUUJ010000029.1 GCF_014859355.1 Yoonia sp.
ATATTTGCATGCCCCATACGCACGATAGATGGTTGCTTTTGCCTGCTACCGGATGCGGTCCATAAAAAGCATGGGGCGCTGCACGACAGGACCAGCGCACAGTCAGAAGCTGGTGCCAAAAACAACCGGGCCAAGCATCCAAAAGACCATCAAAACGGCGATGGCCAGCATCCACAATACAACCGGGGCCATCCCTTCAGCCGGCGGGGGCAGGTTATGTCAGTTTCATCGCTCGGCTGTTGCCTGTGGCAAAAAGCCTGAAGGTTCACCCACTGTAATCACGCACAGCTGATGCATCGCACGGGTGCAGGCCACATAAAGAAGATTGCGATCCATTTCCGTGGCAAAGGTTTTTGCGCTTGCGTCGGGGATGATCACACGATCAAATTCCAGACCTTTGGCCAGATGCGGTGTGCAAACCAGCACGCCCCCCGAAAAACCTGTGCTGCCTTCCTCCAGCAGACGCGCATCCACCCCGGCCTCTGTCAATTGCTTGTGCAGGCGTTTGGCCTGCCCTTGTGTCTTGGCCAGAACAGCAAGGCTGGTATGTTCAGACGCCCTGAAATCTGCCATCTCGTTACAAATCTGTGCCAGCGCATCGCGGGGGGTCTTGACCACCTGCACCTGCGGTTCAGGCCCATGCCGTTCCATGGCAATCAAGTCCGGATTAGGCGAAATTTTGAGCGCAAACTGCATGATTTCCCATGTTGAGCGATAGCTTTTGTTCAATGTGACACGCCATGCACCCTCTAACACCTGTTCAATCCGTTCCGGGGTCGAGGCGCTGTAAGGGTTCACCGATTGCGTTGCATCACCCAGAATTGTCTTGCGACATTTGAACAACCGCGCCAGCACGGCATATTGCACGGGTGTATAGTCCTGCATTTCATCCACCAGCAGGTGTTTGACCTCTGCATAAGGGTTTTCCACACCTTCTGTCAGCATTTGCAGATAGATCAGCGGGAAAACATCCGCATACTCCAGTTTGCCGCCTGCCGGTTTGAACAGCTCCGGCTGCCCGATCCAGTTGAAGAAGTCTTTATATGCGTTGCGCAATGTGGTGCGGTGCACCATCCCGCGCGCGGCATTGCGGATCACCGCGCGTTCTTCCTTGCGCAGCTCAATGCCGTATTGCGCTTCAAACTGGTCAATGACGGCATTCCCAACAGCAACGATCCGTTCAGCAGTATTGAGATGCTTTAGCCTGCCCCATGTCGTTTCGAACACAAAACCGGGCAGAGGCCGTTTGCGCACCACGACATCCCGCGGCTGAAACGCAATCTTTTCCAAATGTTGCGCATAAGATCCGATTTGGCGCAGAAATTCCGGCGCGGCCTTGGCGCGGATCCTTTCCTTCATGTCCGCATCATCGGTTTCCAACAGCAAAGCGGTTTGTTCGAAAAAGGTCTGAAACCTTATTTTACCGCCCAGAATTTGCGCGGCAAGCGTTTCCATCCCGATTTCCGGCACGGTTTCTTCACCCAATTCGGGCAGCACGTTACCGATATAATCCGCAAATACCCGATTGGGCGAAATGATCAAAATGTCCGCCGCGCTGATCGTATCCTTGAACCGGTAAAGCAAAAAAGCAATCCGGTGCAACGCGATCGAGGTCTTGCCCGACCCTGCAACACCCTGAATGATCAGCGTGTGTGCCTCTGCGTCGCGGATAATCGCGTTTTGGTCGCGCTGGATCGTGGCGACAATGTTCTTCATCCCCTCGTCGCTTGCACGGGAAAGTTCGTCTTGGAGCACGTCGTCAACGATGTTGACGCTGACATCCAGCATGAAATCCATCGTGCTGTCACGGATGCGGAACTGGCGTTTCAAAACCAGATCACCCGGGATGGTGCCTGACGGCGCATCATACTGCGCCGGACCGGTTTCAAAGTCATAAAACAACGATGACACCGGCGCGCGCCAGTCATAGACCCATGGTTGTTGGGTGTCCTCGTCACGAAAATCATGAATACCGATGTAAAAGGCTGCGGTTTCGTTCCGGTCAGACCGACGAAAATCAAATCGCCCGAAATATGGAGATTTACGCAACTTTTCCAGCTTGATCGCCTGCGCGCGCAGAACGTCTGAAGACCGCATCATCTGGTCGATGGACTGGCGCATGGCGACCTTGTCAAGGTGGTCCATGTCGCGCCGGGCTTCCCACATGTGATCATGGGCAGCTTGAATATCCCGCTGGTAGTCCTGCACGCGCAGTCCGATTTCACCAAGATTGGCGTCGATCCGCCCAAGGCAGTCGTTCAGGCGGCGGATTTCCTGGTCTGTGTCTGTCGTCATCCGATATCTATCTTTGCTTTGGTTTCATCGCGCCCATCCGGGGGCCGCCCGTCCAGGTCTGTGCGGGTGAACACCGCCATCTGGCTGGCCCCGCCCAGCGCCGGGTGTTGCCCGGCAATATCATGAAATCGCGTTTCATAATTCGCATGATCGGCCGCCCGCCGGCACCAGCGGCGAAACCTGGCGCGGTCCCATTCGAACCGGTGATCGGGGTGGCGCATCCGGTGCGCTGGCACCCCCAACAGCGAGTTGAATTCGGCATTGGGTGTCGTAATCACAACCGTGCCTGGTCGCATCACCCGAAACAAGGCCCGTTCCAGCTGTGACAAGCGATCGGGGTCGATATGTTCGATGGTTTCAACAAGGATCGCGCAATCAAACCCGGCCAGATCAGGCGCAGGATCTGTCATTGACGCGGCGCGCACGTTGATCCGGGGCACAAGGACGTCGATTTTTGCCAGCCGGTTCCGTAACCTTTCCAATGACAGGGTGCAAATATCAAGCCCCACCAGTTCCACCAGATCGGGGCTTGTGGCCAGGCGCACAAACATGTCCCCATCCCCGCACCCAAGGTCAACGACCCGGCACGCCCCACTGTCGCGCACCACGTCCTGCACGGCCTGCAACCGTTCTGCGTGATGCCAGCTTGTCATTGGCCTGCCTTTGGGCGCTGCAACAGTGCCACATCTTTCACCGGCACAACGCAGGTCCACCCCCAAGCGCCGGCGAGGTGGTGAAAGGTCTCGGCCCGATAAAACACCACATGCGTCGGATCCTTGCGATAGTGCCAATCAGCAAAAAGCGCGTCATCTGTTTGAAAACAGGTCATGATCGCCAGCCAGCCGCCCGGTGCAACCAACCTGCGCAGGCGGTCGAATTCCGTTGCAGGATGATGGAAATGTTCGGCGACTTCGGTGCAGGTGACGAAATCATAAACGGCATCCAGCGGTGCGCGATCCGGGGCGAAAAAGGGATCGTAAACAGCCATGTCATGCCCCGCCTCGCGCAGCATCGCGGCAAGTGCGGGACCGGGGCCGCAGCCATAGTCCAGCCCGGACGCACCGTCGGCCAACCGGGTCATCAAAGGGCGTGCAAGCTTTGACAGGAACTTGCGATAGCGGGGATCTGCCGGGTCATTTTCATGATGCAGGTAATGGGCGTATTCCTCTTCGCGCGACAGACGGTGCGCAGGATCCAGAAATCGCGCCTGACAGACCGGACAGCGATAATAGGCGCGACCATCTTGCGATAGCAAATGTTCCGCCCGGGCAGCACACATCGGACAGGCACAAACGGCTGCAGCGCGCGCGCTGTCCGGCTTTGCTGTCATCATGCCCTCTCGGCTCGGGCCAGATAGACGGTTTGGGTAAACGGCCTGCCGGTCAGCGGATTGTCAAATGTCACAGGTTCCGCCCAAGCCTGTGGAAAGGCCTCACTCAACCGGCTTAGGAAACGGTCATCTATCAACTTGTCCGACCATAACCCAAAAATTCCACCGGGTTTCAAATTCCGCTTTAGCGCGCGCAGCCCCTCAACACGGTAAAAACTGTCGCTGCGGTCATCCAGCAAATGATCCGGCGCATGGTCGATATCAGCCAGCACCGCGTCAAAGCGGCGGCCCGAATGGGCGGGGTCAAACCCCGTCCCTGTGGCCATCGCAAAAAAATCGCCCTGCGTGAACTGACAGCGCGGATCATCGGCAAGCTGCGTCCCCATTGGCAAGATGCCGGTTTCATGCCATTCGATTACCGGGGCGAGGTATTCAACCACGCGCAACGTGGCCACGCCAGGGGCCGCCAAGACCGCCTGGGCGGTATAGCCAAGCCCAAGCCCCCCCACGACAATATCCAGCGCATCGCCATCGCAGGCGGCGACACCCAAACGGCCAAGCGCGACTTCGGAGGCTGTGAAATGGCTGGTCATCAGAAAATCCTGCCCCAGCATGATTTCCCACACATCCACCCCCAGCCGCAGATCATGCCGTCGCCGCAGACTGAGCGCGCCAATCGGCGTTGGGCAATAATCAAGTTCTTCGAACATTTTGCGCATGCCGTTACCCTTTTGCCCGCCGGGCATTTGGTTGGTTTTCAACGGCCTTATGGAGTCTGGCGCCCGAAATTTCAATGCGTCATCAAGAACACCCGCCGCCAGCAGCGGTAACATTTCTTATTTTACGCAACTTTCTGCGGCGTAATACCGGAAATCGCTTGCACCAGATTATCCTCGGTCACTTCTTCGGCGGTGAACGTGCGCATCACGGCACCCGAAAACATCGCGACGATCCGGTCGGAGACATGCAACACCTCGGGCATTTCCGAACTGATGACGATGACAGCATAGCCCTGCGCGGCCAATTCACGGATCAGGTTGTGGATTTCCGATTTGGACCCCACATCAATGCCACGCGTCGGTTCATCGACGATCAAAACCTCGGGGCGCATAGACAGCCATTTGCCGATGACAATCTTTTGCTGGTTGCCCCCAGACAGGTTGCCCACCGTCTGCCGCCAGCCCGGCGTGCGAATGTCCAGTTTGTCGCGATACTGGTCAAAAATCGCGACTTCGGCCCCGTTGCTGACAAACGGCCCCGTGGTCAGATCACCGATCTGGGGCAGTGTCATGTTGTCACGGCAATTCATGCCCAGCACCAAACCCTGATCCTTGCGGTCCTCTGGCACCAGCGAAATGCCCAGCCGGATTGCATCAATCGGTGAGGTGATCCGCACCTCTTGCCCGTTCAGCAGGATTTGGCCCGCAGAAGGGGTGCGCAGGCCAAAAATCGTTTCTGCAATCTCGGTCCTTCCTGCGCCGACCAAACCGTAAAAGCCCAGCACCTCGCCCTTGCGCACTGCAAAACTGACGTCATTGAACAGACTGCCGCAACTCAACCCCCGCACCTCAAGCGCGACATCGCCCATGTCATGGCTACTTTCGTTGCGCGACAGATCAAGGCTGCGGCCAATCATCAATTGCGTAACCGCATCTTCGTTGGTTTCAGCGGTGTTCAGCGTGCCGCGATACTGCCCGTCGCGCAGAACGCTGATACGGTCGGTGATCTTGAAAATCTCTTCCATCCGGTGGGAAATATAGATGATCCCCACCCCTCGCGCCTGAAGGTCAGCGATCACGTCGAACAAAACCACCTTTTCCGCGTCAGTCAGCGATGCGGTGGGTTCGTCAAAGATCACCGCGCGCGGATCGACCGTAAGCGCGCGCCCGATTTCCACCATCTGCTGGTTGGCGATCGACAGATCACCAACACGGGTTCTGGCGTTGAAACTGACATTCAGCGTTTTCAAAATCTTGTCGGTGTCCGTATAAAGCTTTGCCCAATCGACCCGGCCAAAGGATTTGCGCGGCAATTCACCCAGAAAGATATTCTCGGCCACGCTCAGTTCGCCAGCAAGGCTCAGTTCCTGATGGATGAACACCACGCCCTTTGCCTTGGCCTGAATAGGCGATGTCATGATCGTGGGTTCTTCGGCGATAAAAATCTGGCCCTCGTTGGGGGCATGGATGCCGCCCAGCACCTTCATCAGGGTTGATTTTCCTGCACCGTTTTCACCCATCAGGGCGTGAACCTCGCCGGGGCGCACATCAAAGGATACGCCATCCAGCGCACGCACACCGGGAAAGGTTTTGACGATGCCTTCAAGCCGCAAAATCGGTGTCTGTTCGGTCATATCTTCAACTCCTCCTGGCCCTTGCGGTTCAACTGGCGATCAAGGAACAGCACCGCGATCAGGATCAGACCTATAACAAGGTTCACCGTCTGCGTGTCCGCCCCGATATGGCCCAGCCCCTTGCGCAGCAATTGAATGGCAATTACCCCGCCCAGCGTCGAGATGATCGACCCATAGCCCCCCGCCAGCTTGGTGCCACCCAGCACCACCGCGGTGATCGCCCAAAGTTCATACAGCATCCCGTCATTGGGGTTCACCGATCCGCTTTCGGAATAGAACACGACCGCAGACAAGGCCGCCAGAAACCCGATCAGCATGAAATTCCACATGAAATGCGGCCCGACGCGAATGCCCGCATTCACCGCCGCATCGCGGTTGTTGCCGATGGCATGGGCATTGCGGCCATGCACCGTGCGCGTCATCAAAATCCACAGGATCAACGCGGTGCCCAGCAGGAACCATGTGGCAGTGTGCAGCCCCAGAAACTGCGCCTCGGCAAAGTCAACCAGCGTCCAGTTCAGGTGGCTGGTGGGTTGTTCGCCGTTATACATGAACACCAGCCCGCGAAAGCCCAGCATCGACCCCAGCGTCACAATGAACGCGTCAACGCCGGTTTTCCAGACGATCAACCCGTTGATGGCACCCAGCACCACGCCCGTCAGCAACGCAAACCCCCAGGCCAGCGGGATTGCCCAATCACCCAGCGCCTGCATGAACGGCCATGTCATGCTGTCCAGCAACATGATGGCCGATAGCGCAAAAATCGCGCCGACGCTCAGGTCGATATTGCCGTTGATCATGATGATCGTCATGCCCAAGGCGATGATCCCGATGGGCGCGGATTGTTTCAGCAACAACAGCATGTTGTCGAAATCCATGAATGCCTTTTCAGACACCGACAGATAGTTGCCAGCAATGGAAAAGAACGCCAGTTCCACCGCAATAAAGGCCCAGATGCCGCCTTGCTTGATGATGTCCTTGCGGTTTTGCGTGCTCATTTTCGACACTCCTCAAGCAATCGGGGACCAAAGGCGGCCCCGCTTGGCGGCCACGTCCAGCCAGACGGCAAGGATGATGATCGCCCATGTGACCATGTATTGAACGTAGAAATCCAAACCCACCAGCAGCAGACCGTTCTGGATAAACCCAAGGATCAGCACGCCGATCACGGTTTTGAACACCGTGCCCGACCCGCCCAACAAGGACGCGCCCCCCAGAATGACGGCGGCCAGCACCTCTAGTTCCATCCCCTGCCCGACGGTGTTCTGGCTGCCAAGGCTACGGCTGGCCTGCAACAGCCCCGCAGTGGCGACGCAAAACGCTGAGACAAGATAGGTCATGAAAACGATGCGCGCGCGCGGAATGCCGGAAAATGTCGCCGCCTGCCCGTTGCCGCCCACCGCGTAAACCTTGCGACCAAAGGGCGTTTTCGACAAGACCATGCTGAGGATGACAGCCAGCAGCGCAAATATCAGGATTGGCACCGGGATCCCCATGATGCGGTCCTGCCCGAAAAACGAAAACCAGGTTCCTGATTTATCAGCAATATCCATATTCTTGCCGCCCGACCATGTCAGCGTCAGCCCGTGGATGGCGGATAACATGCCCAGCGTGACGATCAGCGAATTAAGCTTCAGATAGCCCACCAGAAACCCGATAAAGGCCCCCAAAAGCAGCGTCAGCGCAAACATCATCGGAATGGCCAGCGCGGGGCCCACCTTGTCATGCAGATCCAGAACAACGATTGTCGAAAATGACATCATCGACCCGACCGACAAATCAAGGTTTCCGCCGATCACCACAAAGGTGACCCCCAGCGCCATGACCCCCAGAATGGCCGACGACCGAACCACGCCAAAAATATTGTCCATTGCGATAAAACGCTGGTTGGCCAGCGCGAAACCGATCATGAAAATCACAAAGGCGATCAAGATACCCTGCTTTGCAAGGAAGTTCCCTACGCCCTGCTTTGTCGGTCCTGTCATTGTCTCTCCCCTCCCCCGGTGGTGGCTTGCGCCGCTACACCAGTGTCATGCCCCCGTCGATCATGATGATCTGCCCGGTCATATAGTCGCTGTCTTTGGACGCCAGAAACGTCGTCGTGCCTGTGATATCCGCAGGTTTGGCCACGCGCCCTTTCAGAATTTGCGCCGCAAATTCTTCCATCGCCTGGCCCGGGCGGTCCGCCGCGCCGATGCCCATCAGATCCTGATCGACCTGTTCCCACATTTCGGTGTCAACCACGCCGGGCGCAAAACCCGTAACTGTAATATCATGTTTTGCCAGATCACGCGCACCCGATTGCGTGAGCGACACAACCGCCCATTTGCTGGCGCAATAGGGTGCGACATTATCAAACCCCTGCCTGCTGGCGATGCTGGCAGTATTGA
Source organism: Yoonia sp. (assembly GCF_014859355.1). Classification (GTDB taxonomy): domain Bacteria; phylum Pseudomonadota; class Alphaproteobacteria; order Rhodobacterales; family Rhodobacteraceae; genus Yoonia. Next base: position 8,369 of record NZ_JACUUJ010000029.1, read on the forward strand.
TGATCTTGCCACCGCCGCCTTGGGCGATCATCTGACGGGCGGCTTCCTGCATTCCGATCATGCAGCCCAGCCCATTGATATCCATGATAAAATGCCAATTTTCCTCGGTCACGTCGAGGAAATTCATTGGTTTGTTCACACCGGCATTGTTGAATTTCACATCCAGCCTGCCAAATGTCGCGACCGTGTGGGCAATCATCGCGCGCACCTGCGCGCGGTCGGTCACATCGACGGCGGCATGCGTGACCTGCCCGCCAGCATCCGCCGCGCGTTGCGCATTTGCCTGCGCCACTTTGGCCACTTTTTCAGCGTTGATATCGGCAAAGCAAACAAGCGCGCCTTCATCCAGCAGCGCCTCGCCTATGGCGCGGCCAATGCCCTGCGCCGCACCAGTTACGATACAGGACCGTCCCGAGACTCGCGTCATCTCGTCCCCTTTTATTTTCATGGATATTTAAGAAACACGCAGGGCAGACGGATCCGCCCCGCGCATTCAGGAAGGGTCTTAAAACACAGGCTTTGTGAATTCGCCCATGTTGTCCTGTGTGATCTTCGGCGTGTCGAAGTAGTTCAGGAACGGCAACTCAACCCCATTGAGCGTGTCAATCGCGGTTTTCAGCGCGGCCTCTGCGTCATCGACAGGGGACTGATAGATCGAGCCCCAGTATTCACCAGCGGCCATTGCATCGTAACCCACAGCAAAGTTCGTGGCACCGACAAAGATGATCCCTTCGCGGCCCGCAGCCTTGGCCGCGTTCAGCGCGCCGACACCCATATTATCGTCACCGGAATAGACGCCGTCGATGTCATCGTATTTGACAAGGAAGGCTTCCATCACCTGCTGTGATTTTTCGCGGTTCCAGTCACCCGGCTGGGTTTCAACCAGCGTCACGTTGGGGCAGACCTCTGGCAGGCGGTCGTCAAAACCCTTTTGACGTTCGATTGCGGTGGTATAACCGGGTTGGCCGGAAATCTGCACCACGCGGGCTTCGTTTTCGATGCCCATATCCTTGAACTTGTCGCACATGATTTCAGCCGACCGCGACCCTTGGGTGATGTTGTCGGGGCCAGAGAAGGACGCGACGAAATCAAAGCCCTGTTCGGCGATGTTCGAATTGGTCACGATAACGGGGATACCCGCCTGATGCGCCTTGCGCACGGCAGGGATCACGGCCTCACCGTTTGTTGGCCAAATGATGATGGCATCGACTTCCTGCTGGATCAGATCCTCCATCTGGGCGATCTGGCGGGCCACATCACCGCCGGCATCCAGCACAACCGCGTTAACATCGGGGTTGGCTTCGGCTGCGGCAATAAAGGCGCGTTCATACGTTGTCTGATAGCTGTCAACGCCGACATTGTTCTGCGTGATACCGATGGTCACAGTTTGCGCGGCGGCTGCCGTACCCAGCATTGCGGTCGTGCAGGCCAGTGCAACCTTCATATTCATTTTCATTCTTTGGGTCCTCCCCTGGGTTATTCTTACACGATCTAGGGCCGCCTCCCAGCCTTGGGATATCGCCCGGTAAATCGCTGCAGTGATCATTGCGACTTCAACAAAAAAGAGAGCTATAAATTTATCCATTCTGAATTATACTTTGTCCAAAATGGATTTTTTGCCCGTGTCGGGCGGATATCACTTTGGGTAATTTACAGGGAACACCATGAAAAAATCGCAACAGGGCAATATCGCCCCAGTCCAGTCAGGCAAAATGCAACAGGCCGTAGCAGGAAAAATTCAATATGGACAAAGCCGCCACGCGGCACCTGTAAACATGCCTGCCACGGCGGCCAGCCCCGAACTGGAAAGGGTGGTGAATTTTCTGACCGTCATGGCGATGGAACTGGATAACGCGGTAGAGCCGTCCACCCCCAACCCGCATCTGAACATGATCCTGCACCTGCTGCAAAGCCATTTTGACGGGCGCGTTGTGTCGCCTTCATCCATGGTGTCGGCGGCCGGTGTGCCCTATGCCACCGCAACCCGCAAACTGGCCGAAATCCAGGATGCGGGCCTGATCGAACGGCGGCCGCGCACGAAAACCGGCAAAACCTATACCCTTCATCCCAGCGCAGACCTGCTGGACAGGTTCACCCAGCTGTCTGACCGCATTGACAGGGTGGTGCGCGGATCGTTTGAAATTACGGAAACCTCGACCGAGGCGAGCGATTATTATTTCGGCGGTTCTTACCAGCAAGGGCGTGCAGCCATTGCGCCCCCCAGCGCCCTGCCCCACCCGCTAAAGCTGGCGGGCGGGCTGCGGATACTGGTGCATGGCGACCCGACATTCATGGTGATGGAAGGGTTAAAGCGGCAGTTCGAACAGATTGTCGGCACCAATATCCATCAACGTGCCTTTTCCATCGACAGGCTGCACGCCGAGGCGTTGCGCAACGCCGATCGCCCCAAAAGCCGCTATGACCTAATTGCTGTTGATCTGCCCTGGGTGGGCGAGTTTGTGGAAAAAGGGATCATTGTACCGCTGGACGAGGTGATGGATATTTCACGGCTGGACCCGGCGGATTTTCACACCGCCGGTTGGCGCGCCGCACATTGGGGCGGGCGTCCCTATGGCGTGCCAAGCCAGACAACACCGGAGCTGATGTTCTATCGCAAGGACTGGTTCGCCGAAGCAGGGCTGGAACCACCGGCCACCACCGATGCCGTCATCGAGGCGGCCCGCCATTTCCACAATCCGCAACGCGGACGTTACGGCGTGGCGTGGAACGCAGCGCGCGGCACGGCGCTGGGTCACACCTTTATGATGACCTGCGCGGCCTTTGGCCAGCCGATCATCGACATCCCGAAAATCGCAGGCGGCTTTGACACCGACAAACTGGCGCAGGGTGGCTTTCACCCCACACTGAACACCGATCGCGCGTTGGACGCCGCCGACTACCTGATGCAACTGCTGGATTATTCGCCGCCCGACATCCTGTCGATGTCATGGTATGAACGGGTGCGCCCTTACGGCGCGGGCCATATTGCAATGGCCTATGGCTATACGCTGCTCGCCCCTTATTTCGAACTGGACGAAAACAGCCCCGCGCATGGTAATACCGGCTATCTGCCGCATCCGCATGGACCAGCGGGATCGCCTATTGCACCAGTCGGTGGCTATGTCCTGTGCATCCCCGCCAATCTGGCCGAAGACCGCATTGACGACACGGTCGAGGCGCTGGTGACGTTCACATCACCCGGCGCGCAAAAACTCTACGCCCAGAACGGCAGCCGGACAGAGCCGCGCTATTCCGTCGGCGCAGACCCCGAGGTGCGGCGCCTGTCGCCGATCTTTGGCCTGCTTGATCAGATGTCGTGGCGCGATGAACTGCAATTCTGGCCGCGCCCGCCCATTCCGCAAATATCCGAGATCATCAATATCTGCGGCCACGAACTGCACGACATGCTGCGTGGGATCGTCACGCCGCGCGCCGCACTCGACCGGGTTCAGGCCCGCGCCGAAGACATCTTACGACATTAGAAAACCCCCAGGGAGGAAACCATGGACCCCAATCGCCTTAAAGGTAAGAACATCCTGATCACTGGTGCCGCACGCGGCATGGGTGCTGAAAACGCTGAAAACTTTGCCGCACAGGGCGCAAATGTATGTCTGGGCGACCTTGATCTGGACACCGCACAAGAGGTCGCGGACCGCATCAATGCAGCCGGCAACGGCAAGGCCATCGCGGTCAAGATGGATGTGACAAAGCGCGAAGATAACGCGAGCGCCGTCGCAGCCACCGTCGCGGCGTTCGGGTCGATCAACGTCGGCCTGTTCAACGCGGGCCTGAACAAACCCCGGTTCTTCATGGATATCGACGAAGACAACTGGGACATGATCATGAACGTCAATACCAAGGCGATGTGGCTGGGCATGCAAGAAACCGCCCGCCAGATGATTGCCCAAGGTCCGATGGAAGGGCATCCTTACAAGCTGATCAACGTGGGTTCGATTGCCTCGCGTAAGCCGCTGGTCGATGTCACCGTATATTGCACCTCGAAATACGGCTGCCTTGCGCTGACTCATTGTGGCGCGATCGGGCTGGCCGAACATAACATCACGGTCAACGGTTACGCCCCCGGCGTCGTGGTGACACCGCTGTGGGAACAACTGGACAAGGATCTGGTCGAAATCGGGTTCAAGGACCGCGAAGGTCAGGCCTATGACGACATCGTGCGCGATGCACTTCAGATCAAGCGCGTATCCTACCCCAAGGATATCGTCGGCACCGCGTCGTTCCTTGCCAGTGACGACAGCGACTACATGACCGGCCAGATGATCCACATCGATGGCGGCTGGTGCATCCAGTAACCCGATTTTGCTTCAATCATGAAAAACGGGGGCCTTTGCCCCCAGGGAGACCGTTATGTCAGAACGTCCGGGCAATGCCCTTATGCCAAACCTGCTGACCCCGCAGGACCTTGAGCCGAATTGGGAATGGCGCGACAAGCTGCCAGCCCATGGCCACATGTCCGTGGATTTTGAACGCCGTATCGACCACGACCGCCTGCGTCGTTACCGCCTTGCACGGACACGTCAGTCACTGAAAAATTCGAACGCGGGCACGCTGCTGTTGTTCGATGTGAACAATATCCGGTATGTCTCGGCCACCAAGATCGGGGAATGGGAACGCGACAAGATGTGCCGCTTTTGCCTGTTGACCGGCGATGACAGCCCATATGTTTGGGATTTCGGCTCGGCGGCAGAGCACCACAAACGTCACTCCGATTGGCTGGAGCCCAGCCACTGCCTTGCAGGGGTTGTCGGTATGCGCGGCACCATCCCGCCTGAATTCGGGTTGATGCAGAAGTATGCCAAGCAAATCGCGGGCCTGATCAAAGACGCAGGTATGGCGGACATGCCGGTGGGTGTGGATTATGCCGAAACGGCAATGTTCCATGCGTTGCAGGCAGAAGGCCTTAACGTGGTCGATGGTCAGCAGATCATGTTGGCAGCCCGCGAGATCAAAAATACGGACGAAATCCAGCTTTTGACCCAAGCCGCCGCGATGGTCGATGGCGTCTATCACATGATCTACGAGGAACTGAAACCGGGCATCCGCGAAAATGACATCGTCGCGCTATCCAACAAGATGCTTTATGAGATGGGGTCAGACGACGTCGAGGCGATCAACGCGATTTCCGGCGAACGCTGCAACCCGCATCCGCACAACTTCACAGACCGGCTGATCCGCCCCGGCGATCAGGCGTTTTTCGACATTCTGCAAAGTTATCAGGGCTATCGCACCTGCTATTACCGCACCTTCAACGTGGGCCGTGCGACACCGTCGCAGAACGACGCCTATGTGAAGGCGCGCGAATGGATCGATGCCTCTATCGCGATGATCAAACCCGGCGTGAGCACCGATAAGGTTGCCGAAGTCTGGCCAACAGCCCAATCGCTGGGCTTTGCGAGTGAAGATCAGGCCTTTGGGCTTCAATTCGGCCATGGTCTGGGTCTGGCGTTGCACGAAAGGCCCATCATTTCTCGTGCGGTGTCAATGGATCACCCGATGGAGATCAAGACCGGTATGGTCTTTGCGCTGGAAACCTACTGCCCTGCAACCGACGGCTATTCCGCCGCCCGGATCGAGGAAGAGGTCGTCGTTACAGAAACCGGCTGCGAAGTCATCAGCCTGTTTCCGGCAGAAGAGCTGCCCATCGCGAACCGCTATTGATGATGGGTGAAATCACCCATCCTACCCCCGTAGGATGGGTGCTCGCACCCATCCCTTGCTTGGAGAACGTCCATGGCCGAAGCCAAAACCAATTCCGAAGATTACCTGCGCATGTACACCCAGATGGTCCGCATCCGCACCTTCGAGGATAACGCAAACCAGCTGTATCTGTCCGCCAAGATGCCCGGCCTGACGCATATGTATTCCGGCGAAGAAGCTGTCGCCGTGGGTATCTGCGAGGCGCTGACCGATAACGACCGCATCACATCCACGCACCGTGGGCACGGGCACTGCGTCGCCAAGGGTGCAAATTTCAAGGAAATGTTCTGCGAACTGCTGGGCAAGGAAGAAGGCTATTGCCGCGGCAAGGGCGGGTCGATGCATATCGCCGACCAAAGCCACGGCAATCTGGGCGCCAATGCCATCGTCGGCGGGTCGATGGGCATCGCCACCGGATCGGCCCTGCGCGCAAAGCTGCTGGGCCAGGACGATGTCACCGTCTGTTTCTTTGGCGACGGCGCGACGGCGCAGGGCCTGCTATACGAGGTGATGAACATGGCCGCCCTCTGGCATTTGCCCGTCATCTACGCCTGCGAAAACAACGGCTATTCCGAATATACCAAGACCGAGGAAATCGCCGCCGGGTCCATCACCGCCCGCGCCGAGGCGTTCGGGATCGAGGCGTTCAAGGTCGATGGGCAGGATGTGCTGGCCGTCAATGAACTGACTCAAAAACTGGTCGCACGCTGTCGCAAGGGCGAAGGTCCGTTCTTTATCGAACTGGAAACCTATCGCTATCACGGCCACCATGTCGGCGACATCAACCGCGAATACTATCGGTCCAAGGACGAAGAAAAGGATTGGAAAGAAAACCGCGATCCCATCGTGCGGTTCCGGTCCTGGCTGGTTGATCAGGGCATCGCGACAGAGGACGAGATCGAGGCGATGAACGCCGAGATCAAAAAAGACGCCACCGAGGCCGTCGCCTATGCCGAAGCAGCCAAATACCCCGATGTGTCCGAAGTGGACATGCATGTTTACGCGGACTGAGGAGAGAAAATTATGAGAGAGATCACCCTGTCCCAGGCCGTGAACGAGGCCATCGCCGAAGAAATGCGCCGCGACCCGACCGTATTCCTGATGGGCGAAGACGTGGCCGAGGCCGGCACGCCCTTCAAGGTGCTGTCTGGTCTGGTCGAGGAATTCGGCACCGAACGTGTCATCGACACCCCCATTGCAGAACCCGGCTTTGTCGGGCTTGCGGTCGGGGCCGCGATGACCGGCGCGCGCCCGATTGTGGATTTGATGTTCGGCGATTTTATCTATCTGGTCATGGACCAGCTGTGCAACCAGGCAGCCAAGCAACACTATATGTCGGGCGGCAAACTGTCGGTGCCGATGGTCCTGCGCACCAATATGGGGGCCACCCGCCGGTCTGCGGCGCAGCACAGCCAGTCGTTGCAGGCGCTTGTCGCGCATGTTCCGGGGCTAAAGGTCGCAATGCCGTCATCCGCCTATGAGGCCAAGGGCCTGATGAAAACCGCGATCCGCGACAACAACCCGGTCGTGATTTTCGAAGACAAGCTGATGTATCAGGACAAAGCCCCCGTGCCGGAAGAAGAATACCTGATCCCCTTTGGCGTCGCGAATGTGAAACGGACCGGCACCGACATTACCTTTATCGCCACATCATCCATGGTGCAGGTCGCTGAAAAAGCCGCCGAAATACTGGCCGCCGAAGGCATCAGCGCAGAAGTGATCGACCCGCGCACCATCGTGCCCTTGGACGAGGCGACATTGCTGGAAAGCGTGCGCAAGACCAGCCGCGCGATTGTCATCGACGAAGGCCACCAAAGCTATGGCGTGACGGCGGAAATCGCCAGTCGCCTGAATGAAAAGGCGTTTTACCATCTGGACGCACCCGTGCTGCGCATGGGGGCCATGGATGTGCCGGTCCCGTTTTCACCCGCGCTGGAAGACATCACCGTGCCAACCCCCGAAGGTGTCGCCGAAAACGCCCGCAAATTGTGCGCGGGGGAGATGATACATGCCGCATGATGTGACAATGCCCCAGCTTGGCATGGCTCAGGACGCGGGCAAGATCGTGTCGTGGCTCAAAAGCCCCGGCGACGCCGTAGACAAGGGCGACGCCTTGTTCGAGGTCGAAACCGACAAGGCCACGATGGAGGTCGAGGCGCAGGCCAGCGGCTTTCTGACCAGCGTGACTGCCGCTGAAGGCGAAGACGTGCCTGTGGGCGCCGTCATCGCACGGATTTCCGACAGCGCCGAGGATGACACACTTGCTGCACCCGCCGGCCCTGATGACAGCGCCGATCTGCCCGCAGGCAAATCCGTCACCATGCCGCAACTGGGTATGGCGCAGGACAGCGGCCTTTTGGTCAACTGGCTGAAATCCCCCGGCGATGCGGTTGCTGCCGATGATGTGTTGTTCGAGGTCGAAACCGACAAATCCACGATGGAGGTCGCCGCAGGGTCCGACGGCTACCTTGCCGCCACGCTGGCCGAAGCCGGAGAGGATGTGCCGGTCGGGGGGCAAGTCGCGATTATCAGCGCGGAAAAACCCGCCAAGACGGTCACACGGTCGGTGAAATCCGCACTTGCAACGCCATCCGCCAAAGAACCGGAAGCAAAAGCCACTGTCGCGCCAGCCAAAGCGGCCCCAAAACCCGCCGCACCGCAGGCAAAGGGCGGGCGCATCCTTGCCTCACCCAAGGCGCGCAGGCTGGCGCTGGAACAGGGGTTGGATCTGTCGCTGTTGGCCGAGGCTGGCCACCCGCAGCCCTATCATATGGCCGATCTGGAAACACTGCGCGCAATGCCTGCCAAGGCACCCGCGCAGACCGCCGCCGCTGCATCACGCTGCCTGACCGCGGAAATCGGCGCGGACGGTTTTGCCGGTTTTGCCGATTGGGCCGCCACGGCGCATGGGCTGACCGATGCCGACGCCCTGCTGGCGGGTCTGGCGGGGGCCAGCATGTCGGTGCCTTGCGTGGTTGCCATCGCACGGTTTGGCCAACAGCACAGCTATGCGGTGCCGGCGACGCGGTCGCTGTCAGGGATCACCCGGACCGATGATGCGCCCGATCTGATCTTGCGTGATTTGCGCGGCACGCCGCTGCGCCATATCGCGATGGGTGCGGACACCGCCCCTGCCCTGACTGTGATGACCGGCGCAACCGGCCTGACCATCACGCTGGAATGTGCGCCCGACCAACTGGATGCGCAGGCCGCTATCACACTTCTTGCCACTTTTGCAGGCCGGATGGAGCAACCGCTTCGCCACCTGCTTTGACCCTTGGGGGACCACATGGAACATACCGATCTTTATATCAACGGCACATGGCACAAGACCGCCGACCGCTTTGACGTCATCAACCCGGCCACCGAACAGGTGATTGCATCGGTGGCCAGTGCCGATATCGCCGATGCCGATGCTGCATTAGACGCCGCCGAGGCCGCAATGGCCGATTGGGCCGCCCGCACGCCGCGCGCGCGGTCCGAGGTTTTGCGAAAGGCATGGGAGCTGATGACCGCGCGTTTGGATCATTTCGCCCATCTGATCACCCTGGAAAACGGCAAGGCCGGTGTCGATGCCCGCGGCGAGGCCGCCTATGCCGCTGAATTCTTCCGCTGGTTCGCAGAAGAGGCCGTGCGCGCCGATGGCTTGATCACCCACGCGCCTGCATCGGGTGCGCGGATCATGGTGCAGCACAAACCCGCCGGTCTGGCCGTGCTGGTGACACCTTGGAACTATCCCGCCGCGATGGGCACCCGCAAGATTGCGCCTGCGCTGGCGGCAGGTTGTGCTGTCATCATCAAACCCGCCTCGGAAACGCCGCTGACGATGCTGGCGCTGATGCCCCTGTTGGCAGAGGCCGGCGTGCCGCCCGGGCTGGTCAACGTGCTGCCATCGCGGAAAACCGGCGCGCTGGTGGACCATATGCTGCACGATCCCCGCGTGCGCGTCGTCAGCTTTACCGGATCGACGGGCGTGGGGCGCAAGCTCTTGAAATCTGCCGCCGATCAGGTGCTGAAACCCGCGATGGAGCTGGGCGGAAACGCCCCTGTTGTGGTGCTGGAAGACGCCGACATGGACACCGCGATCGAAGGCACAATGCTGGCCAAGATGCGCAATCTGGGCGAGGCCTGCACCGCCGCCAACCGGATTTATGTGCATGAATCCATTGCAGAGGAATTCACCAAACGTCTGACCGAAAAAATGTCGGCGCTCAAGGTGGGCGATGGCACCGACCCGTCGGTCGATGTTGGCCCACTGGTCAATGCCGATACCCGCGACAAGGTGGCCGCCTTTGTCGCTGATGCCGTGGCCAAAGGGGCCAAAATCGAATGTGGCGGCGTGACACCCGAAGGCACCGGCTATTTCTACCCGCCCACCGTGCTGTCGAACGTGCCGGAAACCGCAGACTGCGTGCAAGACGAAATCTTTGGCCCTGTCGCCGCAATCCAGACCTTTACCGATCAGGAAGATGCGATCAGGCGTTCCAATGACACCGAATACGGTCTGGTCGCCTATGTGTTCAGCGCGGATTTCAAGCGCGCCTTGCAGGTCTGCGAACGGCTGGATTACGGCATGGTCGGCCTGAACCGCGGGCTGGTCAGCGACCCTGCCGCGCCCTTTGGCGGCACCAAGCAATCGGGGTTGGGGCGCGAAGGCGGGCATGAAGGCATGCTGGAATTCATGGAAACGCAATATATTTCGGCCAGTTGGTAAGGGGGCAGCCATGTCAGACATCATCGCCAGCCCGTCAACCCGCCGCCTTGCGCGTGAAAAGGGCGTGGATATCGCAGAACGAGCCAAGGCGCTTGGCCGCACCACGATCGCACCTGAAGATCTGGAAAGTGGCAGCACTGCCGCCACCGGCGACACCGGCTATTGGGATGTGGACCACAGCCATTACGGCCCCGTGACAACCGAACCCATGAGCCGTTTCGCGCAGGTCGCAGCCCGTAACATGGCTGCCGCACAAACGCTGATCCCGGCGGTCACACACCACGACCGCGCCGACGTCAGCGGCATCGAAGCCTTGCGCAAGACGCTAAAGCCAGAGGCGCAGGCGCGCGGTGTCAAACTGACGGCGCTGGCGTTTCACGTGGCGGCCCTTGCCCGCGCGCTGCGCGCCTTTCCCCGGTTCAACGCATCGCTGTCGGCGGATGGGCAAACCCTGATCCTTAAGGATTATGTGCATATCGGCATCGCGGTGGACACGGCCCACGGGCTGATGGTGCCGGCGATCCGCGATGCCGACCAAAAGGGGTTGTGGCAGATCGGGGCGGAAATCGCCGATCTGGCCGCGCGTGCGCAGGCCCGCAAGATCGGGCCGGATGACATGGGCGGTGCGTCGATGACCATCACCAACCTTGGTGGCATTGGCGGCACGGCATTCACCCCCATCGTGAACCCGCCAGAGGTCGCGATCCTTGGGATCACGCGGACCGAAGCCGTGACCGTCTGGGACGGCGACATCCCGCGCCCGGTGCCGATGGTGCCGCTGGATCTGTCCTATGACCACCGCGTGATCAACGGGGCGGATGCCGCACGGTTCATGACCCATTACGCCGGGTTGATCGCCGATCCCCGTAACATGCTGATATAAAGGGTGCCACAATGAGTGATCACACCGACCTGCTGGTCATCGGCGCGGGGCCGGGCGGCTATGCCTGCGCCTTTCGCGCCGCCGATCTGGGGATGACTGTCACCCTGGTGGATGCCCGCGACCGACTGGGTGGCGTGTGCCTGAACGAAGGCTGCATCCCGTCCAAGGCACTGCTGCACGCCGCCGAAGTCATCCGCGAGGCCGCGCATATGGCCGATTGGGGCATCAGTTTTGGCGCGCCCAAGATCGACCTTGATGCGCTGCGCGCGAAAAAGGACGATATTGTAGGCCAGTTGACCGGCGGATTGGGCGGGCTGGCCAAACGCCGCAAGGTCACAACGATCAAAGGCACAGCACAATTTACAGGCGCGAACAGCGTGGACATCGACGGCAAGGAACTGCGATTTGACAAGGCGGTCATCGCTGTCGGATCCGCGCCGGTGCAACTGCCCGGCTGGCCGGATGATGCGCGCATCTGGGACAGCACGGCAGCATTGGAACTGCGCGAGGTGCCAAAGACGCTCGCCATCGTGGGGGGCGGGATTATCGGGCTGGAAATGGCCACGATCTATTCTGCACTGGGGGCTGATGTGACGGTCATCGAACTGGCCGACCAGATCGCCGCCGGGGCCGACCCCGAAGCCGTCGCAATTCTGCGCAGCGCGCTGGAAACGCAGGGCGTGACAATCCAAACCGGCACGCAGGTGCAAGTGGTGAAAGCGACCAAGGCCGCGATCACCCTGACCTGCACCGGCGTCTATGACGGGCAGATCAAGGCAGGCGCCGTGATCCAGTCGGTCGGACGCCGGGCCAATGGCGACAAGGTGGGGGCAGATGTTGCAGGGATTGCCGTCAGCGACCGCGGCGTGATCGCCGCCGATGACGCAGGCCGCACCGAACAGCCGCATATCTTTGCCATTGGCGACGTGACCGGCAACCCGATGCTGGCCCACCGCGCCACCCATCAAGGCCATATCACCGCAGAGGTGGCGGCAGGCCACCGCGCAGCACTGGAAACGGTGCTGATCCCCTCGGTCGCCTATACCAACCCCGAACTGGCGTGGGTCGGGCTGACCCAGGCGCAGGCCAAGGCCGAAGGCCGCAAGGTGAAAACCACCAGCTTTCCTTGGGCCGCCAGTGGCCGCAATCTGGCATCGGGCGGGGGCGACGGGCTGACCAAACTGGTCTATGATCCTGACAGCGGGCGTATTCTGGGCGGCACGATCATCGGGCGCAATGCGGGTGAATTGCTGGGTGAAATCACGCTGGCCATCGAAATGGGGGCCACACTAGAAGACATCGGGCTGACCATCCACGCCCACCCCACGCTGTCGGAAACCGTAGCCTTTGCTTGCGAAAGGGCATTGGGAACGCTGACCGATCTTTAGGCGCTGGCGCGCCTGTCACCACTCATGTCGGGGGCATCTTTGAACGACGCACCAAAGTGTGCGCAGTGGATCACGGCGGCTCTGCGCGCAATCGTTGGATTTCAATCTGGTTTTTGACGGCTGGAAAATCGCGCAGGCCAACAACGATGGTGCTGGCGTTCCATCCTGCATGGATAGCCTAAAGCCCGCGATGCGCAGTTTTTCCAGCGCGCCCCGACGCGCGCCAGCGGACCATGCCCACCGACGACGGGGGTATTTTTTCTATGAATCTGACAAGCACGATCCCTTGGGCCATTTGCCAGCGCCGTGGAAAGTGTCAAAAACCGACAAATCGGGCGCTGTTTGCCCTTGAACAATTGCGAATGCATCTCATTTGTTTCTGCAAACAAACCCTGCAATGTTTTCACCGGCGGCATTTTACAACCCGGCTGCTTGAGGATATGACAGGCAAAAGCGAAAAATGACTGGGGGACACTTACATGAGCGCCGGGGGCAACCTCCTTTTTCTGATCGCTTTACTGCCATTCATCGGCGCCCTTGTTCCCGGAGTTATGATTCGTGCAGGCCGCACAGCCTGCGCAACATTCACAGCCGTGCCCACCGCGCTGGCGCTTGTCATGCTGATGATCCTTGCACCGGCCGTCTTGCGCGGCGAGGTGATACAGGCAGAAATTGCATGGCTGCCGCAACTGGGGCTGTCGGCGGCGTTTTTTCTGGATGGTCTGGGGCTTCTTTTTGCGGGGATGATCCTTGGCGTGGGGCTGTTGATCACGCTTTATGCGCGCTTCTATCTGTCCAGCAAAGATCCGATGGGCCAGTTCTATACCTATTTGTTGCTGTTTCAGGGGGCGATGCTGGGCATCGTTTTGTCAGATAACATCCTTTTGTTGTTGATTTTTTGGGAACTGACGTCGCTGTCGTCATTTTTGCTGATCGGTTTTTGGAAGCACCTTCCCGAAGGCCGCCAAGGCGCACGCATGGCGCTGGCCGTCACCGGCAGCGGCGGATTGGCGATGATCGGCGGGATGCTGATCCTTGGCAATATTGTGGGCAGCTACAACCTGACCGACATTTTGCAAGCGGGTGATGCGATACGCGCGTCCGACTGGTATCTGCCCGCGCTGATCCTGATCCTGCTGGGCGCATTCACAAAATCGGCGCAGTTTCCGTTCCATTTCTGGTTGCCGCACGCCATGGCAGCCCCCACCCCTGTGTCGGCCTATCTACATTCGGCCACGATGGTAAAGGCGGGCGTATTCCTGATGGCACGCATGTGGCCGGTGCTGGCAGGCACGGATGCGTGGTTCTACATTGTTGCGACAACGGGCCTTGTGACGATGGTATTGGGTGCGTTGATCGCTTTGTTCAAGGATGATTTGAAGGCGCTGCTGGCGTTTTCCACGGTCAGCCATCTGGGCCTGTTGACGATGCTTTTGGGCTTTGGCACCCAAGCTGCGGCCATTGCCGCCGTGTTCCACATCATCAACCACCTGACGTTCAAGGCGGCGTTGTTCATGACCGCAGGGATCGTGGACCATGAAACCCACACGCGCGACATCAAGCGGCTGGGTGGCCTGCGCCACCTGATGCCCGTGACCTTTGTGATCGGCACGGTCGCGGCCCTGTCAATGGCGGGGATTCCGCTGTTCAACGGTTTCCTGTCCAAGGAACTGATGCTCGAGGAAGCCGCGCACACCACATGGGCGGGCAACCCTTATGCGGTTCCGGTCCTTGCGACCATTGGCGCGCTGTTGTCGGTGGCTTATTCGCTGCGCTTTATCGGGCATGTGTTTCTGGGGCCGGCGCGCGACGACTATCCGCAGAAACCACATGACCCGCCCTTTGGCATGTGGGCGGCGCCTGCGCTGCTGGCAGTGCTTGTTGTGCTGATCGGTGTCATGCCGTTTCTGGCCCAAGATATCGTGAACGCCGCTGCCAGCGCCGTGACCGGCACGGAAATTGATATCTACCTCAAGGTCTGGCACGGTATCACGCCCGCGCTTTACATGTCAATTCTTGCGGTGATTGGCGGCGCAGTGGTTCTGTGGCTGCATCGCCCGTTGGACCGGGCATGGATCACCGCACCCCGCCCCGAGGCCAAGACGATCTTTGACGGTCTGGTCGCGGCCATTGTCGGCCTGTCACGCGGGATCACAGAGGCAACGCATAACGGTGCAATCAGCCGCTATCTGGCGATATTTGTCGTGGCGTCAGTTGCTCTTGGCGTGATTGCATTTTCGGGCGGCGGGCTTACGGCCCCGACCCGCGCCATGTTGCCGGTGCCGTCGATTGTTGCAATCGGATGGCTGATGCTGGTCGTGGCCACTTGCGCTGTCGTCGTGATGCATCACGCGCGTTTTCAGGCACTTGTGCTGATCGGGGTGATTGGTCTGACGATATCGGCAGGATTTATCTATCTTTCGGCACCGGATCTGGCGTTGACGCAGATTTCAGTGGAAACCGTGACGATCATGCTGCTGCTGCTGGCCCTGCATTTCCTGCCCAAAACCACCCCAAAGGAAAGCCCGCTAGCGCTGAAGCTGCGCGACGGGATGATCGCGGTTGCGGCGGGCGTCGGGATTGGCGCGCTGGCATACAGCTTTCTTTTGCGCGATATCAGCACGATTTCTGCCTTCCACCTGGCCAACAGCTATGAAGGCGGCGGCGGCACGAATGTGGTGAATGTAACCCTTGTCGATTTCCGGGGCTATGACACTTACGGTGAAATCATCGTGCTGGGTATCGCGGGGTTGGTGATTTACGCCCTACTGGAAACATTGCTGACCGGTCCCGTAGCCAGACGCTTGCGCAATAGCGAACGCGTGGATGATCTGTCGCGTGACCGACACCCGACAATGATGGTTGTCGTAACCCGGGTATTGATGCCGATTGCCGTGATGGTCGGTATCTACATTTTCTTGCGTGGCCATAACCAACCCGGCGGTGGTTTTGTCGCGGGCCTGGTCATCGCGATCGCGCTATTGATGCAATATATGGCCTCGGGATTTGCATGGACACAGAGCCGGCAGCGGATTGAATACCACACCATGATCGGCTGGGGGGTGATCATTGCAGGCCTGACAGGGGCCGGTGCATGGCTGGTGGGCTATCCTTTCCTGACCAGCGCCTTTACCTATATCAACCTGCCCCCGATCGAAGAATTCGAACTCGCCACAGCGATGTTGTTTGATCTGGGCGTATTCCTTGCCGTTCTGGGTTCGGTGATGCTGATGCTTTACAGCCTGTCGCGGCTGGCACGGCTGGCTGGCGAAAAAACCAACACCGACGCCATGGATTTTGATCCGGCAGACCGGATCACAGACAAAAAGGCGGGACACTGACATGGAGTTCATCATCGCAAGCGCTGTCGGGGTGCTGACAGCGGGCGGCGTTTATCTGATGCTGCGGTTAAGAACATTTCCTGTGATCCTCGGGATCGCGCTTTTATCATATGCAGTGAATTTGTTCCTGTTCGCCAGCGGACGGCTTGCAGTCAATTTGCCGCCAATTCTGTCGAAATATGGTGACGCCAGCTATACCGACCCGCTGCCCCAGGCACTGACGCTCACAGCGATCGTGATTTCATTCGGCATGACGGCTGTGCTGGTCATGATCGGGCTTGCGGCCTTTCTTGAAGCCGACAGCGATCAGATCAACATCGCCGCTGACGATACCGACACCAAAACGAACAAGGACGCCGCGCAATGATGCACTGGATTATTGTTCCCGTGGTTCTGCCTGCGCTGCTGGCCCCTGTCATCGTCCTTGTCATGCGGCACGATATCACCTTGGCGCGGATTGCGTCCGTCGCGGGTGCGGTGCTTTTGCTCGCGGTTGCGATCGGCTTTGTCGTTGTCGCGGCGGGCGGTCAGACGTTGATCTATGAACTCGGCGACTGGCCCGCGCCTTTTGGCATTGTTCTTGTGCTGGACCGGCTATCGGCGATGATGGTGTTATTGACTGCGATCCTTGCGCTGATCGTTCTGGCGCATAGCATCGCCACTGGTTGGGACGCGCGCGGGAAACACTTTCACGCCCTGTTCCAGTTTCAGATTATGGGGATTTGCGGCGCGTTCCTGACCGGGGATGTCTTTAACCTGTTCGTGTTCTTCGAGGTGCTTTTGATCGCATCCTACGGTTTGATGATCCACGCAGGCGGGCGCGACCGGATGCGCGCAGGCCTGCAATATATCGTTATCAACCTTGCCGGGTCCACGCTGTTCTTGTTTGCCCTTGGCACACTTTATGCCAGCACCGGCACGTTGAACATTGCAGATTTGGCCGCCAAAATCTCTGAAATCCCGGTCGAGGAAGCCGCCTTGGTGCGGGTCGCGGCAATGCTGTTGTTGATTGTCTTTGCGGTCAAGGCAGCCATTTTCCCGGTGCAGTTCTGGCTACCGGCCACCTATGCCAACGCCCCTGCCCCTGTTGCGGCCCTTTTTGCCATCATGACCAAAGTGGGCGCCTATTCAATTTTACGGGTGCATACGACGGCCTTTGGCCCCGGCATTCCCGCGACCGACGGATTGATTGGAACATGGCTGTTTCCCGCCGCCATCATCACGATCGTCGTTGGCGGTTTCGGGGTGCTGGGCGCACGTCGGTTGATGCCGTTGATCGGGTTTTCGGTTGTCGGGTCCATGGGCGTGCTGCTGGTCGCCCTTTCGGCCTTTACGCCGACGGCCACCACGGCAGCGTTGTATTATATGATCCATTCAACCTTTGCCGCTGCTGCTGTTTTCCTTGTTGCGGATCTTGTCATCACACGCCGGACGCAGGACAAACTGGCCCCCGCGCCCGTCACGGTGCAAAATGGCCTGTTTGCCGCGCTGTTCTTTGCGGCAGCGATCGGCATGGCAGGGATGCCGCCACTCAGCGGGTTTCTGGGCAAGCTTGTGGTGCTTGATGCCATACGCACACCCGGGCTGATTGGCTGGGCATGGACGGCGATTTTGGCGGGGTCACTATTGACAATCGTCGGCTTTGCCCGCGCCGGAAGCGTGCTGTTCTGGTCATCGACCGCAGTTGACGCACCCGAGCCTGACGCGGTGACACAGCCAAAAGCGACGGCAACCCAAATTGCCCCGGCCATGGTCGCTGTGGCAATGCTGGCCGCACTGGCCGTTTTCGCAGGCCCGGTGACGGCCTATCTTGAAGGGACGGCCACACAAATTTTCGACCGGGCGGGCTACATCTCGGCCGTGCTTGGCAACCAGGACGAGGAGAGCTGACCGATGATGCTGGCGAGACTGATCCCACATCCGCTGCTCAGCACGACACTTGTGCTTGTGTGGCTTGGCTTGGTCAATACCTTGACGCTTGGAAACCTGATCCTTGGGGTCGTGTTCGGCCTGATCGTGCCGATGGTCACAGCGCCCTATTGGCCTGACCGGCCCAAGGTCAGAAAACCCCTGCGGATCGCTGAATACTTTCTTGTGGTGCTTTGGGACATTGTCATCGCAAACATCCACGTTGCGACGATTATCCTTTTCAAACGCCAACGCGATATCCACTCTGTCTGGTTATCAGTGCCGGTTGAATTAACCTCGGCCGAGGCGATTACCGTACTTGCAGGTACCATCACCATGACCCCGGGCACCGTGTCGACATCATTGGCCGCCGATGGTGGCGCGATTTTGGTGCATTGCCTGCATACTGACGACCCTGACGCGCTTCGCGATACCATCAAGGCACGTTATGAAAGCCGCCTGAAGGAGATTTTCGAATGATTGAAGCCGCGATTATTTTTGCCGCTACCTGCTATGGCTTGGCACTTTTGCTCAATCTTTGGCGCATTGTGGTTGGACCTGATTCCGCCAATCGCATCCTGGCGCTGGATACAATGGTGATCAACCTGATCGCCCTGCTGGTGCTTTATGGGATCTGGCGCAGCACGCCGATGTATTTCGAGGCGGCGATGCTCATTGCGATGGTCGGCTTTGTTTCAACCGTTGCTTACTGCCGCTTTGTCCTGCGCGGCAATATCATTGAATAAGGTGACACCATGATTTTTCTTGCAGAACTTCTGGTCGCCCTGTCGCTGATCGTCAGTGGCATATTCGGCTTTGTCGGGTCTTTTGGGTTGGTAAAGTTACGCCACACGACCCAGCGGCTACACGCCCCGACAAAGGCGACGACATTGGGTGTGGGTGGGGTGCTGATTGCGTCAATCGCCTATACACTTGTCGATCGCGGGGAATTGTCTTTGCACGAATTGATGATCACGCTGTTCTTGTTCCTGACAGCACCCATTACGGCGCATTTCATCATGAAAACCTACGTCGCACAAAACCTGCGCGAATCCGACCTGCCCGACAGTAAAAGCGCGACGGGTTGGTCGATTTATGACGATCCCCCTTCAAAAGCGCCAGACAGCTAGGGCAAGGCGCTGGCGCTTTACCACGGTAAAAGCGCCAGTGTGATAAAGGGAAACGCCACCAGAATACCAACCCTGATCAGATCAGACGCCACGAAATACATCACAGCCTTATAGGTGTCAGCCATCGGGGTTTTGCGATCCATAGCATTGATGACAAAAAGGTTCATCCCGACCGGGGGCGTGATCAACCCCACCTCGACGACGATCAGCACAAGGATACCAAACCAGATCGCGGTGCGTTCGGTATTGATCCGGTTCAGGGCGGATTCAGATACGCTGCGCAAGCCCAGTTCGCGCGTTAACTCGCGCGACAATTCCTGACCACCGGCCAGCATATCCTGTGCCTGTTGCACCAGTTCTGCCGGCAATGTTGCCCCACTTTGCAGCAGGTCTGCCAGCCGGGCCGATTGTAGTTCCACCATGGTCACAAAGGTGAAATCAAGCCCTTGCATGATAGGCCAGAAAATCGGGATCGTCAGCAGGATCATGGATAGGCTATCCATAAGACAGCCCAGAAAAAGATAGAAAACAAGAATCAGGATCAAGACGACCACGGGGCTGAAACCGCTTTGCGACACCCAATTTGCCGCCTCTTGCGGCACTTGCGTCAGCGCAAGAAAGCCGTTGTAAAAAGCAGCCCCCAACACAATGAAAAAGATCATCCCCGACGACCGGGCCGTGACATAAAAACTTTCGGCCAGTGATCCCCTGGTCAGCCCCCCCGAGAACCACGCGATAACACCTGTGCCAAAGGCCCCCACTGCCGCGCCTTCGGTCGGGGTAAACCAGCCCAGATAGATGCCGCCCACGACAAGGCTGAAAACCATCAACACCGGCCAGACCGCAAAAAGCGCAACAAACCTTTGCCGGTATGGCACCCGCTGCCGCGTGCCTGCGGCGGTTGGGTTGATCCGCACATAGACTGAAATCGCGACCATATAGCCAATCGCGGCAAGGATACCGGGGATGAAAGCCGCCAGAAACAGTTTCGCGATGTTCTGTTCGGTCAGGATCGCGTAAATCACCAACACAACAGAGGGCGGAATCAGGATGCCAAGCGTGCCACCCGCCGCCAGCGTTGCCGTCGCGAACCCGCCCGCATAGCCATAGGATTTAAGCTCTGGCAGGGCAACGCGCCCCATTGTTGCCGCGGTCGCCAGCGATGATCCGCAGATGGCACCAAACCCAGCGCAAGCGCCAACGGCCGCCATCGCCACACCGCCACGGCGATGCCCCAGCCAGCCTTCGGCTGCCTTGAACAAAGCCTGGCTCATGCCGCCCAGCGTTGCGAAATGCCCCATCAGCAAGAACATCGGCACGATTGACAATGCATAGTTGGAAAAGGTCGTATAGGTTTCCGACCGCAGGCGCGCAAAAGGCACGGTCGTGTCGCCCGTCACGATGAACAAACCAACCAAACCGGCAAGAAACATCGCCAGCCCTATCGGCACACGCAGAAAAATCAAAACAAGAAGCGCCGGAAACGACAGCACCCCAACCATCAGATCGCTCAATGATCCGCCTCCTGTTCGGGGGGCAATGGGCAGTGGCCTGTCGCCACCCCGATGACCCGTGCAGCGGTCACGTAGATCGCGACAAGTGCAGCAGCAACCGCACCCGACAAGCTGGCCGCATAGGCCCACCAAAGCGGTATCTCAAGAAGAAAAGTG
Organism: Yoonia sp.; assembly: GCF_014859355.1. GTDB lineage: Bacteria > Pseudomonadota > Alphaproteobacteria > Rhodobacterales > Rhodobacteraceae > Yoonia. Next base: position 29,121 of record NZ_JACUUJ010000029.1, read on the forward strand.
GTTTGGCCCGCGGCCTTTTTGCTTAGCATACCGACAAATAGCTGCCACGCGATCAGAACAAGAGCTGCGGCAAAGACCGTCTCGATCACCATGCGCAGAAACCGGTTAACGCGTGCAGACAGCCTGGCAGTAAAGATATCAACCGTGGCATGCGACCCGGCAAGCTGACACAGCGGCAAGAACGCAAATATCGCAAAGGCCATGCCAACTTCGATCAGTTCGAAATCGCCTTTGACCGGACCAACCCCCAGCGCCAGCAGACCATTGGCCAGCCCCGGAACTGCCGATTGCAGAAAATCACCGTGCAACATGGTGTTTAAAGACCTGCCAGAAATGGAAACACAGGTCATGATAATCAAACCGGACAAGACACAGCCGCCCAATACGGCAAAGCCCCGCGCAATCCTGTCAAAAATGCTGTGCATCGGCTTTTCTTACGACAATATCGCAAGATTGGCGGATAACATTATGATATGTGGAATCTGCAACATGATTGCCGTTCTCTTTGCATGTCTCATACCCATTTGCGGCGTTCTATATGGCGCATAAACTGCCACAGACAAACACCCGAATATGGCGGTTGGCAGCAAGACCTGTCACAGCAGCGGTGAAATGTCACCACATTAATCTTTCTGATTTACGAATTCTCGGACCAATTGCACAGCAAGACCGATGCAAAAGCAGATTTTGGCAGCGTCGTGATCTGCAAAAGGGTTGTGCCACCCATGGTCCCAAAGAGTAGGCGATCGGGACTGACAGGCGCGGCGCGTTTCTATTTTTTGACCGCCGGATCAAAGCGTGAACCGCCGATCTTGCGCACTGTGCTGGCTTGCGGGCCGATTCCGCTTTCTTCAGTCTGCGCCGCCAGATCAACAGTGTCATCCAGCCGAAGTGCCGCAAAACTACCGTAAACAACGGCGTTTTCATGGAAACAAATCAGCCGATGGTCTGTCGCCATGACCTGCCCAAAGCCCGCATCATGGTCAATTTCAGCAACACGCCCTGGCAACAGACCTTCATGCGACTTGATTTCGCTTTTTGCTGCGTCCTTCCATCGCTTTACCTGCCTCACCACCACAGTCAGCTTGTTGGTTCGTCTTCCAGCAAGAATGTGATTTTTGCGTTCACACGGTAATTTACGATCTGGTCACCTTCGACCTGCGCGGTCATTTCTTTGATGTAGATCGATTTGACGTTTCTGACGGTTTTGGCGGCCTGCGCGACGGCATTTCTTGCCGCGCCTTCGAAACTATCTTTTGACTCGGCGAGAACTTCGATCACCTTGAGCATGGACATAGCGAATTTCCTTTCGTGATTTTGTGATGCAGTCACTGCATCGACACGCCAACATGCTGGATGATTTACTGAGACGACGCATTGACCGCCGTTAAACCCCGGCACGATCGGTAGACAGGGTCAGACCGGCATCGCATGTTCTTTTCTGAGGTCTTGCAACTGTTCGATGGTCTCTTCGATGGCTTCTTGTTCCGCCTCGACACCGCTGCGCAGCGTATCGCTGCCACATTGTGCAAAGAGTTCTGCCACGTCGCGATAATCTTCGGCCACACGCGCAGCAGACTGCTGCATCCAGTCGGACACCGCCTCCATTGCTTCTGACGGGCCGGCCGTGTCTTCGCCCATCATCGTGTTCACCGCATCAAGTGCTGTATCCACAGCTTCACGTCGCCGTGCAAACCACCCGTCCTGATAGGTTTCCAGCGCATCCAGCATCCTGCGCTGCGTTTCCCAGAACTGAACAACTTGCTGGTGCATCAGCGGGTTGATGGCCATAGCCGCCTGTAGATTTGCGACCAGATTGCCCATCGGTGTATCGTCAACTTCGCCCATGGCGGATTCTCCTGTTTCATCACACGCAATCCGTCAAAGAGTGAAGGTCGTTCACCGCCACCACTTTAACCTGCCCCAACACTACATGCCTTTCGCCCCCGCGCAATTGAGGCGGATCAACTGAGCAAGTTTTTGCACTGATATGTCAAAGCAGCGTCATTGAACGCAAAACCGACCAGTCAGGGGCTTACGATGAATCAAATTGTTTACCCAATCACATCGGCGCAGATCGCCACCGCGCCGTTTTGGCACCTATCAGGCGCAACCGCACAAGCTTCACTTCAAAGGCTTTTCAACACGTATAAGCGCACATTCCGCCCCGGAAACCTGATCGAATTGGACAGCACCGGAGTCAACGTGACCTATTGCGTCATGTCAGGCTGGGTGTCGCTGTCCAAGTCGATGCCCAACGGCCAGCGGCAAACGATCGATTTCGCGCTGCCCGGCGATATCCTCAGCCAGATATCCGCCAATATCGCATCACGCGCGTTGCAGATGGAAACCATAACGCAGGCTACCATCGCGATCATTCCCGGGCCGGTATGGTCCCGGCTTGGCCGCGATTTCCCGCAACTCCAACGGCTGGAAAACCGATGTGCAGCAGACGCCCTGTCGCGTTTGTCAGACCGAATATTGCGGCTGGGCAAGGGCAGCGCCGAAACGCGCATCGCACACGCGCTGATCGAACTTTCCAACCGGCTGCGCACAATTGGGCAGGCCTGCGATCTTGGTTTTCACCTGCCGTTGACCCAACAGCAACTGGGCGAATTCACGGGGCTTTCGTCGGTGCATGTCTGCCGGATCCTCAGACGCCTTTCAGATCAAGGTGTAATTGCGATGCAGGACCAGACACATATCATGATCCGCAACCTGCCGGCGCTGTCCGAGATTGCAGGCATCGAATTTTCGCTTTTGCCGGACCGGCTGCACTAGATCAGGATGCGGGCGACGGCGCGGCAGCAATCCGCGTTCCGGCGCGCCCGTCCAATAGCGCGAAGGCATCTTCCAGCTTGCCAATGGCTGCAAACCTGCCGGGTTTGCTGCGGGCAAAACGCGCAGCAGCGGCAACCTTTGGCCGCATTGACCCATCCGGCAAATCCAGACTTTGGGCGTCGTCAGGCGTCAGCGTTGGGATCAACGTGGCATCCTTGGTCCCAAAATCATGCAACACACCCGCCACATCGGTCAACAAAAGCAACGCATCAGCCCCCAGCATTTGCGCCAGCAATGCACTGGCCGCGTCTTTGTCGATCACCGCCTCGACGCCCGTGATGCTGCCGTCTGACCGGGCTATCACCGGGATACCGCCCCCACCGGCACACACCACGATGGTACCATGCAGCAAAAGCTGGCGGATCACCTTCAGATCGGGGATATCCTGCGGGGCGGGCGAAGGCACCACCCGTCGCCAATGCGCCCCGTCCTGCGCGATATGCCAGCCGTAGCGATCGGCCATTTGTGCTGCCTTGTCCTTGTCATAGACCGGTCCGATAAATTTTGTCGGGGCCTGAAACGCCGGGTCATCAGGGTCAACGCGCACCTGCGTCAGCAGCGTGGCAACGGTGCGTGTATGCTCCAGCGCGTTTTCCAGCTCTTGTTCGATCAGATAGCCGATCATGCCTTCGGTTTCCGCGCCCATGACATCCAGCGGAAAAACCTCGTCAGGTTGATAAGCCAGTCCCTGCAAGGCCAACAGCCCCACCTGCGGGCCGTTGCCATGTGTGATCACCAGATCATGCCCTGCACCTGCGATTTCCGCCAGTGAAGCCGCCGCAACGCGCGCATTGTCGCGCTGGTTTTC
>NZ_JACUUJ010000071.1 GCF_014859355.1 Yoonia sp.
CCGACCTTCGCCGATGCGATCCTCGACAGGTTGGTGCATCACGCCCACCGGATCGCGCTCGACGGCCCCTCCATGCGCAAAACCCCGCGACCTGGGATAGTCGCCGACACCGATGAGGCCGCACAATGATCTTCACTGCGCGCTCTGGCTTTGCCCACAGGGCCCACCCACGCGCCCGCCGCGGGCATTGACCCAGGCGTGAAAATCACGTCATGAATAAATTGCCTTCCAGATCACCTCACGGGGGTGGCTAAATGTCATGAAATGACTGGCCACATGTTCGTGGAACAGGTGGCCAAGTGCCGTGGAACACGCAAATGCGGCACAAATACGCGGCAGGTCCAGCTTTCGCTTCATTTCGCGCGACCAGATCGCGCAGGTCGCGCTGTGCACGGAAGTTCTCTGCGGCCTCTGCTGGCGGGGTGTTTCCGATGCGGCCAAGCAGGCGGCGGGTGGTTGAACCAGCCAACCCATCCAAGGGTGGCAATTTCCAGATCCTGCCTGTTGCGCCCCAGGCCATGGCGATGGACCAGAGAGGTGGGCGCCTCAATTACGGCAAAAGCTTGCCATTGGCATTGGGTTTTCCATGCATCTGACCCGAATTGTCCAACTTTGGCCCGATCTTTGACAACTTCGGATGGCAGCAATCAGTCACGCTGTGACGCGTCCCCGGCGGTTGAGGAGACTGAAATGATGCATATGACTGTTGCCGAACCGCAGATCGCAGTGGGCTTACGCCCTGTTGTTAGCGCATGCCAAACAGGGCGCAAATTCGCACAAAACTGGATCCAACAGGTGAAAGTTCTGGCCCTCTGCGGAATGACGTCAACGGGGCTGTTTTTGTCCACCACGGCGGCTCAAGCCAGCGAAGGTGTTTTTCTGGCCTCGCGCATGACTGTTGCCGCCCCGGCAGGCGCAACGGACCTGTGCACGACATATAGGTGGGCTTGCGCGCGCGCTGATGTTGCGGTGCAAATCAGCGCAGAACAACTTGCTTTTGCTGCGGTTCTGAACCGCCAGATCAACCGCGATGTGCGGTCAATCTCTGACCAAACCCAATACCGACGGCCGGAACATTGGGCATTGCCGACCTCACGCGGCGGCGATTGCGAGGATTTTGCCCTTCTCAAAAAGAAAAAGTTGATCGAGGCGGGTGTGAATCCGCAAAATCTGTTGGTTGCGACTGTGCTGGACCGCGACCGCAATGCCCATGCCGTTCTGGTTATACGGACCCCTCAAGGGGATTATGTCCTCGACAACCTGCACAACCGTATTTTGCACTGGCAAAGCACCGGATATACATTTCTACGGATGCAAAACCCTGATAATCCTGTCGAATGGACGGCGGTTCTGGCTGGTGGCATCATTAAAAATGACAATGCAGTCGCCACCGCGCGGTAAACTGCTGCCTCATCCGGTTGCATTCTCCCGTTGGGTCACTTCTCTGGCACCATTCAGCGCTGCGACCCTTGCTGATGATCAGCTGCCTATACCTTTCAAGACTCCGGGCTTGTTTCAGGTATGTCCCCGCAAAAGCGGCGATCAAAGTTGCGCAAATGCACGTGCCCGACCGCCACGAGACATAGAAAACAGGGGGTTGCCCGACTGCATCCAGCGCATCGCGCCTCTTGTCGTCTGATGACCAAACGCCGTTTCGATTTGGCTTTCGCTGGGCTTTCCCGGTTGACGATGCACCTACCGGGATGAAGGTATTTTCAGATCCAGACCACAATTCCAGATGACGCGCAATTAACCTTTGTCTTGCTTGCCCGGCGCTGTTCCACCCTTTCCGGGTGTTGCATTATCATTTGAGTTAGGTGAATTTCCACCTTTTCCGGGGGGTGTAAAACCGCCACCGCCCGTATTACCGCCACCGCCCGTATTACCGCCACCGCCCGTATTACCGCCACCGCCTGTATCACCGCCGCCGCCTGTATCGCCGCCGCCGCCTGTATCGCCGCCGCCGCCTGTATCGCCGCCGCCGCCCGTATTACCGCCACCGCCTGTATCGCTGCCGCCGCCTGTATCGCCGCCGCCCGTATCACCGCCACCGCCTGTATCGCTGCCGCCGCCAGTATCACCGCCTGTCACATCAGAGGGTGTGGCAATCGTTGCTGTCGCAAGGTCCGAAAAGGCCAAGACGAGATCTGGGCATTGCTCAATCCAGAGAAGAAAATTGGCGTCAAAGTTCGGATCGCTGCGGATCTGGGCAACGACGGCAGGCGTCAGATCGTCAAGGTCAAGGTCGCAGAAATAGACTTCCCTCTGCACGGGCTGTGTGCAGGCGGCAATCAAAAGCAAGACACCGCTTGCCGTTGTCAGTTTGAGGATCGTTTTACGGTTACTAAACATCTCGCCACTCCTAAATACTTATCGGCAAAAGCCGACAAAACGGTCCCAAAGCACGTTGGACGGCACGATATCAGCGAAATAGACGAAGTGGAAATAAAATCGGGCAAAAAGGTGTCAAAAGCATGTCGCAATAAAACGTCCCTGAATTCTAAATCATTGGTGGCTTCACCTTGCTAATTTTATTGCCGCGTCAGATATCATCGCTTGCAGAGATCGCTTTCCCAGCCATAGGTGATATAAATAACAATTTAATATCAATGATTTAGGGCATTATCACCGCTTTGCTGGCATGGGGCTTTGTACCCTTTATCCCAATTTGTTGGCAACCGGTTCCTGGCCGATCTAAAATCACCACACTGCCGCGACAAGGCCACGATTGCGCCTTATTTTTTGGATGACACAGTTGACGGTTTGAAAATGCTATTGTTGCCGTTCCGTCTTTAATACGAAAATTCCAAATGGATTTTTTACGTTTGCTAACTTATCCGGCATCAGGTCAAAGAATCGGTGTTTTTCCACTTTCGGTAAAGCAGCGTTTGGTCGCGCTTTCAAAAGGGGGATGTGTCAATCGGCATGCAATTTTGACCCCATATCGGAGCCCAAAAATGACCCCCATTTTGCGTCATGTCAGCTGGCCCGATGCGGTGTAGCCTTTATCTCGCGCAGCCGCATGGGGTCAACGGTTTGTGGGTGAGTGGCTTATTTTGAAGCGCCCGCCTTCGTTGCCGACCTCGACGATGTCGCAATGATGGGTAAGGCGATCAAAAAGTGCGATGGTCAGCCAACCGTGGGATGAATAAGAGCGCATTTCATTGTCATAGCCATGCACCCATACCCTGACGTGTCTCAGCGCCTGTCTCAAATGCGGTCAGATAGACGGGCAGATGGCATGGATCATCGTGGATGGGACATCCATCAGCATCGAGAAGAAGCCCGACGCCCAGATCCCGGCAGACAGCGTCGCCATATCGATACGTTCGGTGCGCGGCAATCAGACGGGCTGATTGGCCTTTCCGGCGACCGGCGCAGTTGCCCTGTCCGACAGCGCATCTTCGCGCGGGGCGATGCGCAGCGCGCGCAGTGCGTTCAGGATCACGGCAACATCGATCACCTCTTGCAGTAGGGCGCCCTGCACCGGTGTCAGATAGCCATAGGCGGCGGCGATCATGCCCAGCACCGAAAGACCGATCCCCGCAACGACACTTTCCACCGCAATCCGGCGCGCGGCGCGCGCAATTTCGATCCCCGGGCCCAGCCGGTCGATCCGATCCACCAGCAGGACCACATCGGCGGCCTCGGCCGAGGCCGCTGCCCCCCGCGCGCCCATGGCGACGCCCACATCGGCAGCCGCCAGCGCGGGCGCGTCGTTGACGCCGTCGCCCACCATCATGACAGGCCCGTGCTTGCGTTCGGACAGGACCAGCAGCACCTTTTGATCCGGCGTCAGCCCCGCGCGCAGCCCGTCAAGGCCCAGCCCCTCGGTCACGCGCTCGGCCACATCCGCACGGTCGCCGGTGGCCAGCAGGATGCGCGAGATACCAAGGTGGCGCAGCCCGTCCAGCATGGCGCCCGCGCCCTCGCGCAGCGGGTCGGACATCACCAGATGCCCCGCCATGTGACCATCCATCGCCACGGCAACAAGGACCGATCCGGCGGCCATGGCGGGATAATCACCCATGGGCCGTCCGACGCGCCCCGCGACAAAGCCATCGCCGCCGACAATGACGCGGCGGCCTTCGACATGGCCCAGGACGCCTTCGCCTGGGATCTCCGCCACATCGGTCGGCACCGGCAGATCAAGGCCCTGCGCCTTTGCCGCGGCGACGATGGCCTGTGCCACGGGATGTTTGGAGGCCTGATCAAGTGCTGCGGCGAAACGCAGGATGTCCTGTTCGGTCATGCCCTCGCGGCTCTCGATCGCCACGATCTGCGGGCGGCCGTCCGTCAGGGTGCCGGTCTTGTCGAGGATAAGCGTGCGGATGCGCGCCATGGTTTCAAGCGGCCCTGCCCCCTTGATCAGCACGCCAAAATGCGCAGCCCGCGACAGGCCCGCCACCAGCGCCACCGGCACGGCAAGGATCAGCGGACAGGGCGTCGCCACGACCAACACCGCGACCGCCCGGATTGGATCGCCGGTGAACCACCATGCCGCAAAGGCGATGCTGACGGTCACCGCCAGAAACCCCAGCGACCAGCGGTCCGCCAGCCGTGACATCGGCGCCTTGGATGCCTGCGCCGCCTCGACCAAACGGACGATCCCGGCATAGGTGCTGTCCTTGGCCTCGCGGACAGCCGTTAGGTCAAAGGCGTCGCCTGCGTTGGTCGCGCCGCTCATGGCATCCGCCCCGCGCATGAGCCGCACCGGCATGGATTCGCCGGTCAACGCCGAGGTATCCACAAAGGCCCCGTCAGAGGCTATCGTGCCATCCACCGGCACCACATCGCCCTGCCGGATCAGCAACCGGTCGCCGGGGGCGATTTCGTCAAGTGGTACGTCTTCAAGCCCGCCGTTCCGATGCCGGGTCGCTGCGCGCGGGACGCGGGACAGCAGCGCGTGCATTTCGCGCCGGGCGCGGCCTTCGGCAAAACTTTCAAGAAAGGTGCCGCCGGAATACATCACAGCGACCACCGCCGCCGCGAGGGTTTCGCCAAAGACCAGCGCCGCCGACATGGACAACGCCGCAACAATATCCAACCCGACCTCGCCAGAACGCAAGCTGCGCAGGATCTCGATCACAAGCGCGGCAAGCGCGGGAACGACCCCGGCGACCCAGATAAGGTTCGCAATGTCGGGCTGGCCCGCAAAGTAGAATGCAAGGCCCGCAATCAGACCGATTGCGGCCAGCAGCAGGATTGCCGTCTTGAAGCGATCGGAACGGGTCGTTGTCATACGGCGCATCTCCCCTCGGCTGATGCGATTGCCGCTGGTTCGTCGGAAAAAAGCCGCCCGACTCCCACGTCCCGCGCGTTGTCATCATTATCGCGCAAGAGGAACAGCACGTCGAGTCCGCGTTTTCTTGCGCGTGCCGCGCCCCTGTCGCGCTCGGCCACCATGAGCGCCGGCCCCGGCATCGGCTTCGGCGCAGGTGCGGGCTACCACGGTAACGGAAGCAGGCGGGTCGATCAGCGGCGCGCCGCGCGCCGGGTCCATCGTGTGCGATAGGCGTTTTCCCTGCACCGCGACCCAGTGGCGGTAATCACCCGAGGTCGCCACGGCAGCGTCCTGCAACACAAGGATCGCATGGGGCGTCCGGCGGGCGATGTCCGGCGCTTCGACCGCGATGATCCACGCCGCGCCGTCCGGCCGAAGGCCCATGGCGCGCATCTCGCCGTCGATGCCGACAAGGGCGTTGCATATCCCGTGGTCGCGCAGGGTCTCGGCCAGCCGGTCCACCCCATAGCCCTTGGCGATGCCGTTCAGGTCAATGGCGATAGGCGCAGATTTACGCGCTTGGGCGCCATCGATTTCCAAAACCTCATGCGCTGTGCGACGCGGGGCGGTCATCGCCGCGTGGATGCCCAAGGGTGCGGCAGGCTCCGGCCCAAAGCCCCATGCCATCACCGCGTTGCCCATACCGATGTCGAACGCCCCGCCCGCGACGCGCCCGATCTCGAGCGCAAGATGCATGACCGCACACAGTTGATCCGGCACCGCAACCCAGTCACCTCGTTCTCGTCCTTCAGCTTTGGGCTGTAACGAT
>NZ_JACUUJ010000030.1 GCF_014859355.1 Yoonia sp.
CTTGTTGGGCATGAAACGCCTCCTCTGCCGCAAGCACCTTGAGGTGCGCGGATTGCAATTCGCCAAGCTTGTTGATGATCGTTTTGGGGGTTTGGGCATCGGGCACGCCGATGCTGTCGATCATATATGTGATCAGTTGCCGGATACTGACAAAAAGGCCCGATATTTCCGCCACGCGCGCCGCCGCATCGCCAAGGCCATGCGCGCCCGCTTCGTTCATTTCTTTCATGATGGTCTGACCTGTAAGGGGGCTTCCGTTACGGTCGAGCGGGGGGCGCGGCACAAGGCCATAACCACCCGTCTAGCAAGGTCAGAATAGGCGTATTTTACCGCAAAAGTCAATCAATTGCGGGTTGCGTTGCGCGCGGCATAAAAATGTATCGTTAATCTTTACAAACGGTTAGCCGCCACTATTCGCACGCTCTGCCTCGATCTGGCGCCAGCGGGCCACATTGCGATTGTGGTCGTCAAGGTTGGTGGCAAAGGCGTGCCCGCCGGTGCCATCGGCCACGAAAAAGACATAGTCCGTGGTGTCAGGGTTCAGCGCCGCCTCGATGCTGGCGCGACCGGGGTTGGCGATGGGCGTGGGTGGCAAGCCGGAAATAACATAAGTATTCCAAAGCGTTTCACCGCGCAGTTCACTTTGGCGCAACCCGCGCCCCAGAACCCCTTCGCCCCGCGTGATGCCATAAATCACCGTCGGGTCCGTCTGCAAACGCATGCCCCGCATCAAACGGTTCACGAACACGCTGGCCACCTGCCTGCGCTCTGTCGGCACACCGGTTTCCTTTTCCACGATGCTGGCTAGGATCAAGGCCTCTTGCGGGGTGGCAAGGGGCAAACCCTCGGCGCGGTTCGCCCATGCCTCGGCCAAAATCGCCTCTTGCCGGGCCTGCATTCGCGCCAGAATATCCGCCACCTGTTCGCCCGTGCGAATTTCGTAACTGTCGGGGGCCAGCATCCCTTCGGCGGGCGTCTCGGTTACCGTGCCATCCAGCGCGTCAAAGGCATTCAGCGCGGTCATGACCTGCCAACTGGTCACGCCTTCTGCCAGCGTCACACGATAGGTTGTATCATTGGCCACGCGCACACGGCCATAGGCGTCGGGCGCATCATCGGCCACTGGATCAAAACGCACCAGTTCTTCATAATCATTGCTGACAAGGTTCAGTTCGCGCACCTGAATATCGGCCGCGTTGACACCGATCCGATAGATCACCTCGGTCCCGCAGGTATTGCGCCCGCCGCGCGTGACAATATCGACAATCTCGGCCATCGAGGCGGCTTCCGGCACGCGAAAGCTACCTGCTTTCAACAGACCGGATTTTTCCTGATAATCCGCGCCCAACCTGAAAATACGCGGCGAGCTGACGGCATTTTTTTCGGCCAGTTGCGCCGCAACCGATGACATGTTTGCCCCCGGATCAACACGCAGACACATCGCCTGCGCCAAGGGGCCGGGGTCACGATATTGCTTCGTTCCCCAACCGATCGCGCCCACCAACAAGAACAGAGCGACAATCAGAAAGGTCAATGCATTGGCTGCAACGTGTCGCCACATCAGGTGACCTTCCCAAAGACCACGCTGGCGTTGGTGCCACCAAAGCCAAAGGAATTGGACAGCACGATATCAATCTTGCATGGCCGTTTTTCATTGGCACAAAGGTCCACAACCGTTTCGACGGCCTGATTATCAAGGTTAATCGTCGGTGGTGCCACCTGATCACGGATCGCCAGAATGCTGAAAATCGCCTCTATTGCGCCTGCTGCGCCCAACAAATGCCCGGTCGCAGATTTGGTCGATGACATCTTCAGACCTGCGGCCGCATCCCCCATCATCCGTTCAACTGCCCCCAATTCGATCGTATCCGCCATGGTGGACGTGCCATGGGCGTTCACATAGTCGATCTGGCCCGGTTCAATCCCGGCATTCCTGCAGGCCGCGCGCATCGCACGTTCCGCCCCTTCGTGATCTGGGGGCGGCGCCGTGATGTGATAGGCATCGCCGCTAAGCCCATACCCAAGGATTTCGGCGTAGATCTTTGCACCACGCGCCTTGGCATGTTCATATTCTTCCAACACGACGATCCCCGCGCCTTCGCCCATGACAAAACCGTCGCGGTCGGCATCCCACGGGCGGCTGGCCCGCTGCGGATCGTCGTTGTATTTCGTGCTTAGCGCCTTGCAGGCGTTGAACCCGGCGATCCCGATTTCACAAATGGCAGCTTCGGCGCCACCGGCAATCATGACCTCGGCATCGCCATGCTGAATCAGACGGGACGCATCACCAATCGCATGTGCCCCTGTCGAACAGGCCGTAACGACCGAATGGTTCGGCCCGCGAAACCCATAGCGGATCGACACCTGACCGGAAATCAGATTGATCAGCGCGCCGGGCACAAAAAACGGCGACACGCGCCGCGGGCCTTTTTCCTTCATCATGATGGCGGTATTGGCGATGGAATTCAGCCCGCCGATGCCCGACCCGATCAAAACGCCGGTGCGTTCCTGATCTGTGCGGTCTGTGGGCATCCACCCCGAATCTTCGATCGCCTGCTGTGCTGCGGCCATGCCAAACAGAATAAAAGTATCAACCTTGCGCTGTTCTTTCGGCTCCATATAGGTGTCGGCATTAAAGGTGCCGTCGGACCCGTCACCCAGCGGCACTTCACAGGCATAAGTCGTCGTCAGCGCACTGGGATCAAACCCGGTTATCGTGCCGGCACCCGATTGACCCGCAAGGATCCGTTCCCAGGTTTTTTCCACACCATCCGCCAGGGGCGTGACCAGCCCCAAGCCTGTTACAACAACACGACGCATTTGCAGCCCTCACCATTGGCGTATTTTCGCACTGTAGTAGCGCAGGCAGATACATGGGGGCAAGGGCAGGTCGCATGATCATCAGGCAGAATGCAGCCTGCGCGCCCTGAACCTGCACATACAAAAACGGCGCCCCGACAGGACGCCGCTTTGTTCGAAATCTAAGTTCTCGGCTTACTGTGCGCCGCTGATGAATTTGACCGCATCACCAAATGTCTGGATGGTTTCGGCGGCATCATCGGGAATCTCGATCCCGAACTCTTCTTCAAAGGCCATGACCAATTCCACAGTATCAAGGCTGTCAGCGCCCAGATCATCGATGAAGGACGCGGTTTCCGTCACTTTGTCTTCTTCAACACCAAGATGCTCTACAACGATCTTGCGCACGCGGTCAGCAACGTCGCTCATGTCAATTCCTCATTTCTTTACGGGCACTGGCCCTGTTTTACGTAGGGCTGTTGCCCTCTTTGTTGTCCCCGAACAGGGCGTCATCTCTGCCTTTCAGCAAATCTGCGTGGGCTATAGCAGACAATCACAGATAGGCAAACGGTTTTGACCCTTGCCGATCCCTGCCCCTACAGCATGGCCATACCACCGTTCACATGCAAGGTGGTCCCCGTCACATAGGCCGCTTCGGGGCTGGAAAGATACAAAACTGCCGCAGCGATTTCATCAGGATCCCCCATGCGTCCGGCAGGCACCTGCGTCAGAATCGCCGCTTTCTGATCCTCGGTCAGCTTGTCGGTCATCGCGGTGGTAATGAAACCGGGGGCTACGCAATTCACCGTAATGCCACGGCTGGCGACCTCATAGGCGATGGATTTCGACATGCCGACCATGCCCGCTTTGGACGCCGCATAATTCGCCTGCCCCGGATTCCCGGTTGCCCCAACAACAGAGGAAATATTCACGATCCGCCCCCAGCGCGATTTCATCATGCCCCGGATCACGCCCTTGCACAGCCGCATCGTGGATGTCAGGTTCACTTCCAGGACGCTGGACCATTCATCATCCGACATGCGCATAAAGATATTGTCGCGCGTGATGCCAGCATTATTCACCAGAATATCAACCGATCCCATCGCATCGGCGGCCTGTTTTGGCAGCGCGTTCACCGCCTCGGCATCGCTCAGGTCACAGGGCAGCACATGGGCGCGGTCGCCCAATTGCGCGGCCAGCGCATTCAACGGTTCAACACGCGTGCCTGACAGCACCACCGTCGCCCCAGCGCCGTAAAGGGCAGCCGCAATCGCACCACCAATACCACCGGACGCCCCAGTGATAAGTGCATTTTTTCCAGCTAAATCAAACATATGCCTGCCTTTTCTCAAGTATCACGTATTGATCGCAGCCGCCAGACCGGCCACGTCTTCAGGGGTGCTGACCGCGGTTGCCGTCAGCCCCCGGTCAATCCGCTTGACCATCCCCGACAGCGCCTTGCCTGCGCCGATCTCATGCACCTCTGTCACGCCTTGGGCGGCCATAAAGGCCACGCTTTCCCGCCAGCGCACGGCACCTGTCACCTGTTCAACCAGCAAGGCGCGGATTTCATCAGGGTCAGACACGGCGCGCGCCATGACATTGGCCACCAAAGGCACAGCAGGCGCGGCGATGGTCACATCGTCCAGCGCATCGGCCATCGCGCGCGCTGCGGGGGCCATCAGGCTGCAATGAAACGGGGCGCTGACCGGCAGGATCACGGCGCGTTTAGCGCCCTTGGTCTTGGCAATTTCAACCGCGCGTTCCACGGCGGCCTTGTGGCCCGACACAACCACCTGACCGGGGTCATTGTCATTTGCGGCCTCGCAGACCTCGCCCTGCGCGGCCTCTTGGGCCACGGCGCGGGCGGTGTCGAAATCCAGCCCCAGCAGGGCCGCCATCGCACCCACACCCACCGGCACGGCCTCTTGCATCGCCGCCCCCCGCAGGCGCAACAGGCGGGCGGCATCAGGCACGGTGATCGCACCGGCGGCGGCCAAGGCCGAATATTCGCCCAGCGAATGACCCGCCACAAATGACGCCGCCGTCACATCGACCCCTTCGGATTTCAGCGCCGCCATCACCGCCAGCGATGTCGCCATCAGCGCAGGCTGCGCATTCCGTGTCAGGGTCAGATCGGCAATATCGCCGCCCCAGATCATGCCGGACAAATCTTCGCCCAATGCATCATCGACCGCAGCAAAAACCGCCCTGGCCGCCGGATAGGCATCGGCCAGCGCCTTGCCCATTCCAATCGTCTGCGCCCCCTGCCCGGGAAAAACAAAAGCCCGCATGGGCATCCTCCTGTCCGTCTATATTATTGTCACAGGCTTACCCTGCCCGCCGCAGGCGCACAAGCAACCACATGGCCATGCGCACCCATGCACACAGCCTGCGCAGCCCGTGACCTGTGCCAATTCCCAGCACAGTGCTACCTCACCACCAAACAGATCGGAGATTTCACATGCCTGCCGCGCAAACCGCTTCATACTACGGGACCGTCACAAAGACCTTTCACTGGCTGACCGCCCTTTTGATGCTTACCGTCATCCCGCTTGGGATTGTCGCCAACCAGCTGCCCTATGAAACAAATGAACAACTGGCGTTCAAGGCGCAGTTGTTTTCAATCCACAAGACGCTGGGTGTTGTCATCTTTGTGGTGGCGCTGGCACGGATTGCCTGGGCGCTGACGCGGCGCAAACCCGGCCACCTGCACCCCGACCGCAAGGCGGAAACGACGCTGGCCGACACCGTGCACTGGTTGCTTTATGCGTCGCTTGTCGCGGTGCCGCTGACCGGCTGGATCCATCACGCCGCCACCAGCGGCTTTGCCCCCATCCTGTTGCCCATCGGGCAATCCCTGCCGCTGGTCCCCAAGAGTGAGGCGCTGTCAGAAACCTTTGCCACGCTGCACTGGATCTGGAGCAAGATCATGGTCGCCGCCATCCTGCTGCACGTCGCGGGCGCGCTCAAGCATCATTTCGTGGACAAGGACGCAACCCTGCGCCGGATGTGGTTCGGCAAGGCAGATTCCCCCGTGACACTGCCCCACCACGGCAACCTGATAGCACCCGTCGCGGCATTCGCGATCTTCGGGCTGGCCACTGGGGCCGGTGCCGCCGCCGGTCTGTTTTCGCATGAGGCACGCTCGACCACGGCAACGCTGGCGCAAGTGTCGTCCGAATGGGCCGTGACCGACGGCGCGATCGAGATTACCGTGACCCAGCTTGGCAGCCCCGTGACAGGCCGCTTTGCCGACTGGACCGCCGCGATCAGCTTTGACCCCGATGCCACCGGCACTGCGGGCGACGTGACAACAACCGTGTCAATCGGGTCATTGACGCTTGGATCGGTGACCAATCAGGCGATGGGGGCAGATTTTTTCAACGCCGATGCCTTTCCCACCGCTGTGTTCGACGCCACGATTATTGAAGACACAGGCGCCTACCGCGCCGAAGGCACATTGACGATCAAGGACAACAGCCTGCCCGTCACCCTGCCCTTTGACCTGACGATTGACGGGGATACCGCCAAAATGCGCGGCACGGTGACGCTGGACCGGCGCGATTTCACCATCGGGCAAAGCATGGATGATGAAACCAACCTGGCCTTTGGTGTTGCGGTTGACATCACCGTAACGGCCACGCGCAGCCAAAACTAAACAAAATGGCCGCGCCCTGCGATCAGGACGCGGCCATTCTTTTTGCCCAAAAGGCAAAGGTGGCTTAATCTGCCATCGCCTCGATCGAGATCATCACGTTGACTTCATCGCTGACGAATGGGGCAAATGCACCCACTTCGAAATCCGACCGCAACAGTGTGGTCGTTGCGTCGAACCCGGCCCATGGCTTGCCTTCCATCGGATGATCACCCATCTGGTTCAGAACCGTGTCCAGCACGACGGATTTGGTGATGCCGTTCAGCGTCAGATCACCAGTGATCAGCGCGGTATTTTCGCCCGTGACTTCGATATCGGTGGATGTGAATGTGACCAGTTCATCGGCGTCGGCACCAAAAAAGTCGCCCGACATGAAATGCTCAAACCGCGCTTCCCAGCCAGTCAACATCGACCGCACAGGAAATGAGACATTGACAGATGATGCGGCCGGATCTTCCTGATCAAATGCAATCGTGCCTTCGAAACCGGAAAACATGCCATACGTCGTGGAATAGCCCAGGTGGTTATAGTTGAACAAAATCTGGCTATGGCTGGAATCAAGCGTATAGCTTTCAGGTGCGGCAGATGCGGGCGCTGCGGCAAGCAGGGCAAGGGTGGCGGCGGCGGACAGGATGTGTTTCATTGTTTGCTCCAATAGCTGGGTTTATGAAGCAGCTTCAAACAATACTGACCGACCGGATGCAATTACACAAAATCGAACACCCGCTGTTCGCAACCAGCGACCGGATCAAACCCGCGATCCGCGCCGCCGTTTTCCCCAAGACAAGGCTTGCATGCGCATCATTCAGCGTTATAAGTCGCCATCCTTCCGTGATGACTTGGAACTGCGCAGTCTCTCGTGGGTGGGGAACGGAAGGTATCACTGCCCCACACTTTGAAATGCGCCGATATATGAAATGGAGTACGCATGCCGCTATACGAGCATGTCATGATTGCGCGTCAGGATTTGTCCAACACGCAAGCTGAAGGCCTTATTGAACATTTCGGAACCGTGCTTGCCGACAACGGAGGCAAGTTGCTGGAAAACGAATACTGGGGCGTCAAAACGATGGCCTACAAGATCAACAAGAACCGCAAAGGTCACTATGCCTTTTTGCGGACGGATGCACCCGCGGCAGCCATTCAGGAAATGGAACGTCTGATGCGCCTGCATGATGACGTGATGCGCGTGCTGACCATCAAGGTCGATGCACACGAAGAAGGCCCATCCGTGCAAATGCAAAAGCGTGAAGAACGTGGTGACCGTGGCGATCGTCCTGATCGTGGCGAACGCCGCGAACGCCGTTGATCTGGAAAGGACAGTAAACCATGGCAACCAAACCATTTTTCCGTCGTCGCAAGTCTGATCCCTTCGAGGGCGATGGCGCCCCCAAGATCGACTATAAAGACACACGTCTGCTGCAACGCTACATCTCGGAGCGTGGCAAGATTGTTCCCGCCCGTATCACCGCTGTCGGTGCCAAGAACCAGCGCAAGCTCGCCCAGGCGATCAAACGCGCACGGTTCCTTGCCCTGCTGCCCTACGCCGTAAAGTAAGGAGCCACACACATGGATATCATTCTACTTGAACGCGTCGCAAAGCTGGGCCAGATGGGCGAAGTCGTTTCCGTCAAGGATGGTTACGCCCGTAACTACCTGCTGCCACAGGGCAAGGCGCTGCGCGTGAACACCGCCAACCTCGCCCGCTTCGAGGCTGAAAAAGCCCAGATGGAAGCGCGCAATCTTGAATCCAAGAAAGAAGCCG
Source organism: Yoonia sp. (assembly GCF_014859355.1). Lineage (GTDB taxonomy): Bacteria > Pseudomonadota > Alphaproteobacteria > Rhodobacterales > Rhodobacteraceae > Yoonia. The sequence continues at coordinate 8,223 of NZ_JACUUJ010000030.1, forward strand.
AAAGCCTTGGTGAAAAGCTGGACGGTCAGACATTTGTCGTGATTCGCTCTGCCTCTGACGGTGGGTCACTTTATGGCTCGGTGACAACACGCGACGCAGCCGATGCGGCCACGGCCGAGGGGTTCAGCGTGGACAAGAAACAGATCGTCCTGAAAGGCGCGATCAAGGATCTTGGCCTGCACGATGTTGACGTTGTTCTTCACCCCGAAGTGACCGTGACGATTTCGCTGAACATCGCCCGTTCTGTGGAAGAGGCCGAACTGCAAGCTGCGGGTAAATCCATCGCCGAACTGGCCGCCGAAGAAGAAGCAGCCGCTGAATTTGAAATTCAGGAATTGTTCGACGATATCGGCGGTGCCGCATCGGATGATTTCGGTGACGATTCCGCGACAGGACGTAACGATAACGACGACGACGCATAAACACGTCACCGTTACAGACATCAAAAAGGGCCGTGCGCAAGCAACGGCCCTTTTTTCATACCCAGATATCCGGCAAAAGCCGCCCATAAAAAAAGGCGCCGCAAAGGGCGCCTTTTTTACATTCATGCATCTGCTGCTTTATTCTTCTTCAAGCTTTTCAACAGCGGTCTGCAAATCTTCCTTGCTGACTTCTTTTTCCGTCACATCTGCTTTGGCAAAGATAAGATCAACGACTTTGTCTTCAAACATCGGGGCCTGCATCTGCTGGCGGAACTGCGCATTCTGCTGCACAAATTCAAAGAACTCGCGTTCCTGTCCGGGATACTGGCGTGCCTGGTTCATGATTGCCTGCGTCATTTCCTGATCGGTGACTTTCACCTCGGCCTTCTGGCCGATATCCGCCAGCAACAACCCCAGTTTCACACGGCGGGCCGCCAGCGTCTTGTGTTCATCCGTGGTCTCGACCTGCGGGTGATCGTGGCCCTGCACATCGGGATTTTCCTCGTGCCACAACTGGTGCGCAATCTGATTTGCTTCCGCAGTAACAAGGCTTTCAGGCAGATCAAAGCTGACAGCCTCGTCCAGCGCATCCAGCAGGCCACGTTTGGCAACTGCGCGGGCAGCACCGGAATATTCCGCCTCAAGCCGCTCTCTGATCTGCGCCTTCAGAGCCTCCAGATCCTCGGCACCGAATTTCTTGGCCAGCTCATCATCCATTTCAGGAGTCTTGGGAGCGCGGACTTCCTTGATGGTGCAGGTAAAGACAGCCGTCTTGCCCGCCAGATGTGCCGCCTGATAGTCCTCGGGGAACGTCACCTCGACATCTTTTTCCTCACCGGCCTTCACCTTGAGCAATCCATCCTCGAAACCGGGGATAAAAGAGTTGGACCCCAGCACCAGCGGATAATCCTCGGCTGAACCACCTTCAAACGGTTCACCATCAACCTTACCCACGAAATCAATCACGACCTGGTCGTCTTTTTTCGCTTGCGTCTTTTTCGGCTCAAAGCTGACGGCCTGTGGTGAGGCGGCAAGGTTGTCCAGCGCCTCTTGCACGGCAGCATCATCGGCCTTCACGACCATCTTTTCCAGCTTGATGGCGCTGAAATCGGTCTCTGGCACATCAGGCAGCTTTTCATAGCTGACCTCGACGTTGACATCGTCGCCCTCTTTCCAGTCTTCGTTGGTCATCTTCATTTCAGGCTGCGCTGCAGGGCGATCGCCAGAGCCTTCCAGATGGCTGGTCAGGGCGCCATCGATGGTCTCTTGCATGGCTTCGCCCATCAGGCGCTGGCCGAATTGCTTGCGCAGCAAGGCCATTGGCACCTTGCCCTTGCGAAACCCCTTCATTTCGACCGTGGGCTGCGCCTCTTTCAGCTTTTCATCAACCTTGGCGTTTAATTCGGCCGCCGTGACGGTGATGGCATAGCCGCGCTTGAGGCCTTCGTTCAGGGTCTCGGTGACCTGCATTGTCTATCCTTCTTCATTCATTGGTGCGGGTGAAGGGACTTGAACCCCCACGCCTTGCGGCGCCAGAACCTAAATCTGGTGCGTCTACCAATTCCGCCACACCCGCATGATCAAAAGGGGCAGGCGGTCACCTACCCCAAGTTTGCGCGCTGTCTAGCAAAGCCCGCGACAGGATGCGAGAGAAAAGTGCGGCCTACAGCCCCAATGCGCGAAACACCTGCGGCAGCGCCTCGGGCAGGTCTTCCGCGATCAGGCCGGGGCCGCAATGCAGCGCCGTTTCCGTATGCAGCCAAGCGGCGGTTTCTGCCGCCTGCATGGGCGCATGGCCCCGCGCCAGCAACCCGACGATGACCCCCGCCAGCACATCCCCCGACCCTGCGGTCGCCAGCCACGGCGCGGCGCGCGCATAGACCGATGCATTGATACTGCACCGCCCCGACGGATCGGCAATCACCGTATCGGGCCCCTTGAACAGCACCACGCAGCCCACCCGCCTGGCCGCGTCTCGCGTCGCGTCCACCTTGGAATAGGCCGGGCCTGTCACCGAAGGCGCAGCCAGCTTTTCGGCAAGATCGGGAAACAGCCGCGCAAATTCGCCCGCATGCGGCGTCAGCACGCACCGCGCGTGCAGCGCGCCAAACAGCGCCGGATCGCCCGCCAGCAGCGTCAGCGCGTCCGCATCCAGCACCGCAGGGCGCGCGCCCTCCCGGCCCAGCGTGGCCGCCACCAACGCCGCCGCGCGCGCACCCAACCCCAACCCCGGCCCCAGACACACCGCTGTTATCCGCGGGTCCATCAGAACCTGCGCCAGCGCATCGGCATCCTTGATTGCCTGCAACATCACGGCATTCAGTTGCGCGGCATTTTCGATCAGGGCCGCCGGCGGGCACCCCAGCGTCACAACCCCCGCCCCCACCCGCAAGGCACCGCGCGCCGCCAGCCGCGCCGCGCCGCCCTTGCCAACCCCACCAGACAGCACCAACGCATGACCGTGGCTGAATTTATGCCCCGCCCCCTTGCCCAGGGCGACCGATGGCGCCGTGATCAACCCGACAGAACGCGGCGCAGGGTCGGTCAACCCAATGTCAGCCACAACCACCCTGCCACAATGCCGCGGCCCATCCCCCAGATAATGCCCGCTTTTTGCCGCATGAAAAGCGACGGTCAGATCCGCCTTGCCACACGGCGCACCATCACCACCCCGCAACACCCGCCCGCTGTCGGCACACAACCCGCTGGGCAAATCCACCGCAACAACAGGCCCCGCCCCCGCATCCACACGATCACACAACCCCTGCAAAACCGCCCCCAAACCACGCAGCGGCCGTGCCAGCCCGGTGCCGAACAGCGCGTCAACCACCAGCGATGCATCAGTAATCTGCGCGAGACAGCGATCATCCAGCACACAGGTTTCGCCCCAACGCAAGGCATTGACCCGCGCATCGCGCGGCAGTTTTGCCGCATCACCGTATAAAAACACCGCCACATGCCATCCGGCATCCCGTAACAGCCGTGCGATGACAAACCCGTCACCACCATTATTCCCGGGACCACACAAAACAACGGCGTGATGGCTCTCTCCTTCATCTTGGCCGGAAAACTCCGGGGGTTTGGGGGCTGGCCCCCAAGTCGGCGCCAGATCCGGCCACTGCGCAAAAATTGCCGCAACCACAGCGCGGCCCGCCCGTTCCATCAAGGCCAGCCCGGTCGCCGCACCACGATCAATCTCTGCCCGTTCAACGGCGCGCATTTGGGCAGCGGTCAGCAGTTCGGTCATGATTTTAGCACCTTTGTCTTTTCATTTTGCACTTTTAAAGGGCGGCTTGCACAAACTTTGTGCAAATATTACGCTTTACCCCTGACCAGCTTGCGTCAAGGGTCCAACACGAATTGTGCCCACGCAAGAGAAATGGTCTCACCACCATGAAAGACCGCAAGGGGGAATCGCAACTCATGAAAAAAATCGAAGCGATCATCAAACCATTCAAGCTTGATGAAGTGAAAGAGGCGCTCCAGGATGTCGGTGTGCAAGGGCTTTCCGTGATCGAGGTCAAGGGCTTTGGCCGTCAGAAAGGCCATACAGAGCTGTATCGCGGCGCCGAATATGTTGTTGATTTCCTCCCCAAGGTGAAAATCGAGGTGGTGCTGTCCGACGATCAGGTCGATGCCGCCATCGAGGCGATCATAGGTGCCGCCAAAACCGACAAGATCGGCGACGGCAAGATCTTTGTGTCGTCCATCGAACAGGCCATTCGCATTCGCACCGGCGAAACCGGCGACGACGCGTTGTAATCGTTAAAATTTACTAAAAAAGGGCATCCTACATGGACAACCAAGCTGTTCTTAAACTGATCAAAGAAGAGGATATCGACTATGTTGATATCCGCTTCACCGACCCGCGCGGCAAATTGCAGCACGTCACCGTCGTGTCCGACCTTGTTGACGAAGACTTTCTCGAAGAAGGCTTCATGTTTGATGGGTCGTCCATCGCTGGCTGGAAATCCATTGACCAGTCGGACATGAAACTGATGCCACAAGTGGCCAGCGCCTATGTCGATCCCTTCTATGCAGAAAAGACGCTTTGCATCCACTGCAACGTGGTCGAACCCGACACGATGGAACCCTACGACCGCGACCCGCGCGGCACTGCCGTCAAGGCCGAGGAATACCTCAAGGCGTCAGGCATCGGCGACACCGCCTATTTCGGGCCAGAGGCTGAATTCTTTGTGTTCGACGATGTGCGCTTCAGCGTGGCGATGAACAAAGTTTCGTTTCAGGTCGATGCGATCGACGGCGCGTGGAACAGCGACACCGAATATGAAATGGGTAACACCGGCCACCGGCCTGGTATCAAGGGCGGCTATTTCCCCGTGAACCCGATTGATGATGCGCAGGAAATGCGCTCGGAAATGCTGTCGACCATGAAACGCATGGGCATGAAGGTCGACAAACACCACCACGAAGTCGCGTCCTGCCAGCACGAACTGGGCCTGATTTTCGGCACGCTGACGCATCAGGCGGACGAAATCCAGAAATACAAATACGTCATCCACAACGTGGCCCAGGCCTATGGCAAATCGGCAACCTTCATGCCCAAGCCGATCGCGGGCGACAACGGCACCGGGATGCATGTGAACATGTCGATCTGGAAAGACGGCAAGCCCCTGTTCGCCGGCGACAAATACGCCGACCTGAGCCAGGAGGCGCTGTATTTCATCGGCGGTATCCTGAAACACGCCAAGGCGCTGAACGCGATCACCAACCCAACCACGAACAGCTACAAACGCTTGATTCCAGGTTTTGAAGCCCCCGTGCTGCGCGCCTATTCCGCGCGTAACCGGTCGGGCTGTGTGCGGATCCCATGGGCCGAATCCCCCAAGGCAAAACGCGTCGAGGCCCGCTTCCCCGATCCGGCGGCAAACCCCTATCTGTGCTTTGCGGCCCTGTTGATGGCCGGCCTTGACGGGATCAAGAACAAGATCGATCCGGGCCCGTCGTCTGACAAAGACCTTTACGATCTGCCGCCCGAAGAACTGGCCGCGATCCCGACCGTCTGCGGCAGCCTGCGCGAAGCGCTCGAATCTCTGGAAGCAGACCATGAATTCCTGCTGGCTGGTGACGTATTCACCAAATCCCAACTTGAAGGCTACATGAACCTGAAGTGGGAAGAGGTATACGCCTACGAACACACGCCGCACCCGATCGAATACAAACTGTATTACAGCTGTTAAATCCGGCCCGAAACAGATTGAAAAGCCCCGTCAGATCCATTTGGCGGGGCTTTTGCATGGCGTATCGAAACATTGCTCACCTTGTCGCGATCTGGGCGCTGCGGGGTTGCGGCATGCGCGCCTGTCGGGCCATGCCAGTGACGCAAAGCAAAGGATCCGACAATGCCCACCGAAAAGCTGACATTCACTGGCCACGCAGGCACACCATTGGCCGCGCGGCTTGATCTGCCCACAGGCCCGCATCTGGCGACAGCACTGTTTGCCCATTGTTTTACCTGTTCCAAGGATATCATCGCCGCCCGGCGCATCGCGGCACGGCTGGCGGCCATGGGCATTGCGGTGTTACGGTTCGATTTTACCGGCCTTGGCCATTCCGAAGGTGAATTTGAAAACACCAGCTTTACCTCGAACGTGGATGACCTGATCGCCGCTGCGGCGGCCTTGGACGCACGCGGCATGGCGCCATCACTGCTGATCGGGCATTCGCTGGGCGGGGCTGCCGTGCTGAAAGCCGCCCCCAAGATACCATCAATCAAGGCGGTCGTGACCATCGGCGCGCCTTGCGATCCATCCCATGTCACCGCGAATTTTGCCGATCACCTGCCCGAAATCGCCGAAAAAGGTGTGGCCGAGGTCAGCCTTGGCGGGCGGCCATTCCGGATCGGTCAGGGCTTTGTTGACGACATCGCGGAAACCGCGTTGCAAGCGTCCATTGCCAATCTGGGCGCGGCCCTGCTGGTGCTGCACGCGCCGCTGGATCAGGTAGTCGGGATCGACAATGCCGCTGATATCTTTCGCGCCGCCAAACACCCCAAAAGCTTTGTCACCCTAGATAACGCCGACCACCTGCTGACCAAGGCCGCCGACGCCGAATATGCCGCCGACGTGATCGCGGCATGGTCGAAACGCTATCTGGCCCTGCCCGAGGCCCCGAAAACGGCCAATGCGCCCGAAGGCGTGCTGCGCGTGACCGAAGCTGACGCTGCGGGTTTCTTGCAAGACATCCAGTCAGGCCCGCATCACCTACTGGCGGATGAGCCGGAAAAGTTCGGCGGCACCAACAAGGGGCTGTCGCCCTACGGGCTTGTCGCGGCGGGTCTGGGGGCTTGCACGTCGATGACGGTGCGCATGTATGCGCGGCGCAAGGGCTGGCGGCTGGCGGGCATTTGCGTGGATGTGACCCACGCCAAAACCCACGCCGAAGATGCCGCCGCTGGCACCCAGGTCGACCATTTTGAACGGGTGATCCATCTGGACGGCGACCTGACCGATGACCAGCGCGCGCGCCTGCTGGACATCGCCGACAAATGTCCGGTGCATCGCACATTGGAACAGGCCTCCACCATCACCACCAAACTGGCATGAAAAAAGGCGCTGCGGAATGCAGCGCCTTTTCAATGTCGTGCTGTGGCAGGCTTACCTGCGAGCAGTGCCGATCAGTTTCCACAGAGCAGGCACCAAAAGTGCTGCCAGCCCCAGTTTCAGCGCATCACCCAGCAGGAACGGTGTCAGGCCCCAGGCCAGGATCGGCTGGTCCCAGCCATAAAGCACGCCCAGCCACGCCAGGCCGGGCAGATAGATCAGCGCATTGCCGATCAGCATCGCCAGCGCCATCATCAGCACCGACCGGTCCCAACCGGCGCGCGCCGCAAACCCCAGCGCCAGCGTCGCCAGCATATAACCCACCAGATAGCCGCCGGTGCTGCCCATCATATAGCTGATACCGTTCAGATCGGCGGTCGAGCTTTGGAAAATGTCAAAGCCCAACATCCCGATGATCAGATAGCCCAGAATCGTGGTCAGGCCCAAACGTGGCCCATAGGCCGCCCCGATGGAAAGAACGGCAAAGGTGCCCATGCTGATGGCCACAGGGCTGCCGGGAACCGGCACCTTGATCTTGGCGAAAATTGCCAGTGCGACAATTCCAAGAAACACCATTGCCACCTGTTTGACGCGCAGTGCGGTTCCCTGCGACGGCCCGAAGGCCTCGGTCAGAACCATGTCGTTACGTGCGAGGGCCATGTGCCGCTCTCCCCTTTGTTGTCAGTCTTCTGCATTTATTGCCTCAAGGACAGCCAAATCGCAAGCCATCCCTGCGCAGGGCGGGGTAAAACCCACCTTACCGGCGATAATCAGCGGCAGATGTATAATCCTTGCGCGGGCCATGTACGACCCATGTGGCGCGCCACATGGGCCAGCGGCTGAAATCATAATGCACGCGATACAGGTCAGCGCCGCAGGGGTGATCGGTGCCCGCCACATGGCCCGCAGGCGTGAACCTGTGAAACGCCGCACCATCGGGAAATTGCACCGCAACCCCGCCTGCATCAAATACCCACAGATACCCGCGCGTGGCCGTCATCACCGGCCCGTCGCCAATGCGCAGATCGCCGGTTTCGTGATAGGCCAGCACGCCCGGCCCGGCCTGCGTAAACACCGCCTGCCCCGTCATATGCCCCATCTGCCCGCCCAGCCGGTCGGTGATTGTGCGCTGCAACCGCCAGCGCCCGGCAAAGTCCGCCACGCCAAGCATGGTCATGTCATCTCTCCCTTGAGGCTTCGGGCGCGGATCTTTATGACGCAAGGGAAATCCGCTGCCCACCCCTGAAAAAGGCCCTTGCCCATGATCCCCCGTTATTCCCGCCCCGATATGGTTGCCATCTGGTCACCCGAAACCAAGTTCCGCATCTGGTATGAAATCGAGGCGCACGCCTGCGATGCGCAGGCCGCCATCGGCGTGATCCCCAAAGAAAGCGCCGCCGCCGTCTGGAAAGCCAAGGATGCGCAATTTGACGTCGCCCGGATCGACGAAATCGAGGCCGTAACCAAACACGATGTCATCGCTTTTCTGACCCATCTGGCCGAACATATCGGATCGCACGAGGCGCGTTTTGTGCATCAGGGCATGACCTCATCCGATGTGCTGGACACGACGTTGAACGTGCAACTGGTGCGCGCCGCCGATCTGTTGCTGGCCGGTGTAGACCGGGTCTTGGCCGCCCTGAAAAAACGCGCCTATGAACACAAGGACACGGTGCGTATCGGGCGCAGCCATGGCATTCACGCCGAACCCACGACCATGGGGCTGACCTTTGCCCGCTTTTACGCCGAAATGGACCGCAACAAGAACCGCCTCGAAAAGGCGCGCTGGGAAATTGCCACCGGCGCGATTTCGGGTGCTGTGGGCACATTCGCCAATATCGACCCCTCGGTCGAGGAACATGTTTGCGAAAAACTGGGCCTGCGCCCCGAACCGATCAGCACGCAGGTCATTCCCCGCGACCGTCACGCGATGTTCTTTGCCACGCTGGGCGTCATCGCTTCCAGTATCGAAAACATCGCCATTGAAATACGCCACATGCAGCGCACCGAGGTGCTGGAGGCCGAAGAATTCTTCAGCCCCGGCCAGAAAGGCAGCTCTGCCATGCCGCACAAGCGTAACCCGGTGCTGACCGAAAACCTGACAGGGCTGGCGCGGCTGGTGCGCATGTCGGTGGTGCCTGCGATGGAAAACGTTGCGCTTTGGCATGAACGCGACATCAGCCATTCATCGGTGGAACGCGCGATTGGCCCCGATACAACGATCACGCTTGATTTCGCACTGAACCGGCTGGCCGGTGTGATTGAAAAACTGGTGATATATCCTGACAACATGCTGGCCAACATGAACAAATTCCGTGGGCTGGTGATGTCACAGCGGGTGCTGCTGGCCCTGACCCAAGCGGGCGTCAGCCGCGAAGACGCCTATAAACTGGTGCAGCGCAACGCGATGAAGGTCTGGGAACAGGGGGCCGATTTCAAAACCGAACTGCTGGCCGATGCGGATGTGACAAACGCCCTGACGCCCGCGGAAATCGAAGAAAAATTCGACCTTGGGTATCACACCAAACACGTCGATACGATTTTCGCACGGGTTTTTGACGTTCAATAACACAACCACAAGACCGGCAGATGCAATTTCCTTCACCTGCCGGCCGTGCCGCCTGTCACAGGATTGATTGCGCCGGCAAGGCAGGTGAAGGCCGCTGATGGATTGGCACAAAATCGCCTTTGGGCGTTGATTGCCGCGTGACGGGCATGCTCATCGCGACATAGCGCCGGCCATCGTCGGCGTTCACATAAGGCGCACCAATCAGCCGCGGTTGATAGCCGATCTTGCGCAAGGCGCGCACCAGCGACGGACGGCTCAGTGCGATCATCTCGGTCGCGCTATGCGCGTGCGCTTGCGCAACAAGGCCCCTGACGATCAGGGCCAGACAGGCAGCGCTTTGCGTCGGGCTTGTGATCTCGGACGAAACAACAACACGGGTGCATTCCCAAACACGCGCCGTCACCGCGACATGCGTCATGATATCGTCGGGAATTCCGATGATCTTACCTTCAACCGCGTCGCGCAACATATAAGTATGCGCCCCCCATTGCGCGGTTGTAGCCATGGTACGGCCACCGCCGATCACCCTGCCGTTCTTCAAAACCAACGCATAATACGCCTTGGGATTGTCGTATTGATCCATCTCGACATGGTCATCATGCGGGATATCCCAACCCAGTTGATCGACAAAAAATTGTTTTCTCAGCGCGAGAAAGTCAAAAAACGCAGGCCCGTAGCGGTACAGCTCGGTCAGATTGAACATGATAGACTGCATATTTTCCCCCTGATTTAAGCGAGTGCGCGACGCATGATGCACCCTAAAAATGTGTTATCGCCAGTAACGATCACAATTTAACGCCAATTGTATTAAAAAGAGAAAAACACGGGGGATGTTTTCAGATTAAACCGTATTGGTTCGCCAATGCCGCAGCCTGTGTGCTGGTTTTTGCGCCCAATTTCAGCTTTGCGTTCTTCAGGCGTTGTTTTACAGCGCCCTCGCTGACCCGCAACTCAAAGGCGATTTCCTTGAGCCGCTTGCCGTCCTTGACCATACCAAGCGCCTGAAGCTCTGCCCGGGTCAGATTCGTTGGTGGGGCCGTATCATTGTGCCGCCGGATCACATAGGCGTGCAGCAATTTCACCTCAAGATCGGTGTATTCCCTATCATTTCGTGCGAAAGAAGCAAAAGATCGTTGCGCGTTATTGCCACTGTCCATCACCGAAATCACAACACCATAGCGCAAGCCGAAGGTTTGCGCCTGCGCGATCACGCGCCGCGGGTCGTCCTGATCAAGCGCGCTCCACCGGCAGGTGCCGGTGTTGCCGTAAGCCCAGCGCACAACCGGGTCAACCAGCATGAAACGCTGTGTTGTGTAATGGGCAACCCACGGTTCGGGCAGCGCATTCACTTCCTCCATCGGAAACGCAAAGCCAATCCGTAAAGCAATATAATGTCCCGACGGCGCCAACTGGCGAATTTCATCAGGACCAAGAAGTGAATACATCTATTTTCCCCGAGCTTTCCCTGCACAAGAGAAAAGCCTTGTCGCCCATGTAGGGTTATCTTTAGAATGCATTCAAGGAATGCTGTTCTCTAGTATCGTGTTATACAAGAATAAAGCAACCAGAAAGCGAGTAAATGCAATGCCGCCTGAGGCGTTCAACCTTAGTCAAATTTTGAGCGCGTTCAATGACCGCGCCGCATCTGGCTATGCGATGGGCCTGCATATAAAATTCACAACACCGACATTTTTCTTTCAAAGCTACCCAAGGGCTTGGCTTGATCACTATTCGCACGCGGGGTTGCTGATCAGCGATCCGACAGTGCTTTGGTGTTTTGAAAATACCGGCGTCTGCCGCTGGTCAGATATGGAAGACCCTGCCGGCATTCTGGCAAAAGCCGCCGAATACGGCATGAAATACGGTTTTGTTTACGCAACAATCGCAGGTGACAGCCTCAGCATGTCGGGCTTTGCCCGACCTGACAGGGAATTCAGCGACGATGAAATCGCCGAACTGGTCACCCGATTCGACCATTTGCATGCACAAACCCGCGACCAGCAAGCGCTGCCCCCGGAAACCGTCGCGGAGTTGAAAAAAATGTCGATCATTGTGACACATCCGGGCGTTTGATCTGCGGGAATAACCATTCCTTTACCCTTTGGCACTAGGGTCGTGGTATGGGTATACATGCGAAAATTACGGGGGCTTCCGCACTGACCCGACGGCGCAAGGCCGCAATGATTGTGCAGATGCTGATCAGCGATGGCGGGGCACTGTCGCTTTCCGATTTGCCGGACCCGTTGCAGGAACTTCTGACACGCGAACTGGGCGCGATCCGGCTGGTTGACCGTGATACGGTCAGCGCCGTAGCAGAGGAGTTTGTGACAGAACTGGAAACAATTGGCCTCTCCGCCCCTGGCACTCGCGATGGTGCGATCACCGCACTCGCTGATCATCTGAGCCCTGCACTTGCTGAAAAACTGCGCGCGCAAATGGACGCTGTGCGCAATGGCGACCACTGGCCGCGGATCATTGATTTATCGGTTGAACGGATCGTGCCCATCATGACAGCGGAAAGTATCGAAATTTGCGCTGTCGTCCTGTCAAAACTCCCCGTCAGGAAGGCAGCAGAAGTATTGGTCAAAACGCCGGGCGACCGCGCGCGCCGCATCACCTATGCCATGTCCCAAACCGCAAAAATTGCCCCTGAAACAGTGCGCAAGATTGGCGCCGCCCTGGCACATGATTATGGCACGCCAAAACCTCTGGCCTTTGAAAACGCGCCGGTGCAACGTTTGGGCGCGATCCTGAACGCGACCGCCACCGACACGCGCGAGGATGTGCTGGAAGGCCTGGGCGCTGCCGATCCCGATTTTGCCGATGATGTCCGGCGCGCGATCTTTACGTTCAAGGATATCGCCCCCCGCGTCAAACCAACCGACATTCCCAACTGTCTCCGTTCTGTGGATAATGACGTCATGGCAACCGCGGTCGCCGCTGCATTGGCGGGCGAACCGGCGATGGTGGAATCCGCCGAATATATCCTAAAGAACTTATCACAGCGTATGGCCACCCAATTACGCGAAGACGCCGCAGAACGCGGGCGCATCAAGAAAGCCGAAGCTGAAACCGCCATGGCAACCGTAACAACTGCGATTCGCGATCTGGTTGAAACCGGCATCATCACCCTGCGTGACCCCGAAACAGAGGAGGACGCCGACAGTTGACCCCCCGGAGGGTGGGCAGCACCATGGACAGTTCCGCCCGCTGTGCAGTATCTATGGGTAATGACGCGCCCGATACACCCAACTTTTGCGATGCCCGCGCTGTTACATGCAACTGCGATGCGCCTTGCCGCCCTGTCAAACCCCGCACCCGGTCGGGCCTATCGCATGGGCCCTTGGGGGGCGATGCAGCACGCACCGCGCGTCAGCACCAGCGGCCTGCCGGGCCACGCACCCGCTGCCTGATGACACGGCTCATATCCCATGGAACCCGCGCTGACTGGTTGGCAGACAAGGTGCTGCGCGGCCTGATCGGCACAGCGCTTGCCTTGCCTTATGAAAAACGGGTGCCGATGATGGGGTCTGCCCTGCGCCGCGCTATAGGCCCTTTGCTGGGCTATCGCCAAAGAGCCGAGGCTAATCTGGCGTTCATCTATCCCGATATGCCCGCCGCTGATCGGCGCGCGCTGGCAGAGGCATGTTGCGACAACTTCGGGCGCACGCTGATCGAAAACTACGCTTGGGCCGAATTTGGCGCACGCGTGGCTGACACGCGGCCCACCGGCGGGGGGCTGGTTCCCTTGGCCGAAGCAGCCAAAGACCGCCGCCCGGTGATCTTTGTGACGGCCCATTTCGGCAATCACGAGGCCCCGCGCCAGGTGCTGACCCACATGGGCCATACCATTGGCGGTCTCTATCGCCCGATGCAGAACCCGTTTTTTAACGCCCACTACGCCAAAACCATGACATCATGGGGCGGGCCTGTCTTTGAACAGGGACGGCGTGGCACCATGGGCTTTGCCCGGCACCTGAAATCCGGCGGCATGGGAACACTGTTGTTTGATGTCGCGGCCAGCGGGATCGCCCTGCCCTTTCTTGGGAAGCCTGCCCATACCGCCACTTCCGCAGCCGATATTGCGCTGAAACTTGATGCGCTGGTCATTCCCTATTTTGGTATCAGGCAGGCTGATGGTATGTCTTTTGCCGTCGAAATCGAAGATCCGGTGCCACATGGCCCGCCGGCAACCATGATGGCTGATATGACCGCCCGGCTCGAGGCGCAGATCGCGCGCAGCCCCGCGCAATGGTTCTGGGTGCATCGCCGCTGGAAGCCGCGCAAGACCAGCTAGCGCAGTTCAGCCGCCGCGACGATGGCACCGTGCCCCGCCTTCTGGATGATAACAACCACAGGATCGGTGCCCTCGGCCGGCGCATCTATCCCCAGGGCAGACGCACCATCCCAACGGTGGATCACGTTCAATGATGTCACGGTATTTGTGTATGTATATTCATGCCCCGCGTTTTCCCCCCTGGCGATGACCATGGTTTGTTCAGGCGTATAGCGCACCAATTGCACCACGTAATCACCCGATTCGGTGGGAGGTGCGGCGATCAGCACACGGTTCGCCTGGCGGGTCATCGTGACGCGCAGCGGCAACCCTTTCGCCTGTTGCGCCTGAAGCCGATCCATCACCTGCATGGTGCGCGACCCGACCACATGATCCTGCCCGTTGATAATCATCTGCGGGGTATAAACAGCCGCCACCCGCGCCGCATTGGCATAGGCATGTTGCCGGGCCGAATAAGCCGGATCGGCAAACACATCTTCCCAGCCGATATAATCCCAGTAATCGACATGCAGCGCCAGCGCGATCACATCATCCCGTTTTGCAAGTTCAGCCAGCATCGCATCCGCAGGCGGGCAGGCAGAACAGCCTTGCGATGTATAAAGCTCGATCACCACGGGCCCGTTTTGAGCATGCACGGGGCCAACCGCTATCATCCCGAGAAATGAAAAGGCAATCAGAAGAACCCGCATGAAACATCCCGCCATTGTTGTGCCGGTTCGGTTTAAACAGACAAGGCTGAAATAACCAATCAACCAATTGCGATGATCGCGGCATCCATGTTTCAACCGAGGTCAGCGCAGATCACGCCTTATTGTGTGCAATGGTATACAAAAATTTCCACCCGCCTCTTGAAAGCTTACTGACCTTGGGGCAAAAGCACAGGCAAGAGCCTTGCACAGCACCAGCCTTGAAAGGGGTAGCCATGACAATCATCGTCGGCACAGACACAGCCAAAACCCGCAAAAACCTCACCGTGGGCGACCAGACCGTCGCCTATTATTCCATCGCCGCAGCAGAAGCCGCGGGCCTGGGTGATTTCTCGCGCCTGCCCGCCGCGCTCAAGGTGGTGTTGGAAAACCTTCTCCGGTTCGAGGATGACGGATTTTCCGTTTCGGTCGATGATATCAAGGCATTTTCGGACTGGGCCGCCAAGGGTGGCAAGAACCCCCGCGAAATCGCCTATCGCCCGGCCCGCGTGCTGATGCAGGATTTCACCGGCGTGCCTGCCGTGGTGGACCTTGCCGCAATGCGCGACGGGATCAAGGCGCTGGGGGGTGACGCCCAGCAGATCAACCCGCTGAACCCCGTCGATCTGGTCATCGACCATTCGGTGATGATCGACGAATTCGGCAACCCCCGTGCGTTCCAGATGAACGTGGACCGCGAATATGAACGCAACATGGAACGTTACCAGTTCCTGAAATGGGGTCAGGGCGCGTTCAACAACTTCCGCGTTGTGCCACCGGGCACGGGCATTTGCCATCAGGTGAACCTTGAATATCTGGCACAGACCGTCTGGGCCGACACCGACCAGAATGGCGAAATGGTCGCCTATCCCGACACGCTGGTCGGCACCGACAGCCACACCACCATGGTCAACGGTCTGGCCGTTCTGGGCTGGGGCGTTGGCGGGATCGAGGCCGAAGCCGCGATGCTGGGTCAGCCCATTTCCATGCTGATCCCCGAGGTTGTGGGGTTCGAACTGACCGGCGCCATGACCGAAGGCACCACCGGCACCGACCTTGTGCTGAAGGTTGTGGAAATGCTGCGCGAACTGGGCGTCGTTGGAAAATTCGTGGAATTTTACGGCGCGGGCCTTGACCATCTGCCGCTGGCCGACCGCGCGACCATTGCCAACATGGCCCCCGAATATGGCGCCACCTGCGGGTTTTTCCCGATCGACAACGAAACCCTGCGCTACCTGCGCAACACCGGCCGCGACGAAGACCGTATCGCGCTGGTCGAGGCTTACGCCAAGGAAAACGGGTTCTGGCGTGATGAATCTTATGCGCCGGTTTACACCGATACGCTCAGCCTTGACATGGGCACCGTCGTGCCCGCCATTTCCGGCCCCAAGCGCCCGCAGGATCACATCAACCTCGATGTCGCCAGCAAAGCATTCGGTGATTACGTCAAGGGCGTGCGCGGCGGCGTCGATGCCACCGTGAAAGAGGAAATGCGCTGGGAAGGTGAAGGCGGCCAGCCCGAACCTGCCACAATCCCCGGCGACGAAGGTTTCCACAGCCGTGGCTATGTGAAAACCGAAAACGGCCATTACCAGTTGCATGACGGGTCTATCGTGATCGCATCCATCACATCCTGCACCAACACATCGAACCCCTATGTGATGATCGGGGCCGGTCTGGTGGCCCGCAAGGCGCGTGCATTGGGCCTGAACCGCAAACCTTGGGTGAAAACATCGCTCGCCCCCGGAAGCCAGGTCGTGTCGGAATATCTGGAGGCCGCAGGCCTGCAAGAGGATCTGGATGCCATCGGCTTTAACCTTGTCGGTTACGGCTGCACCACCTGCATTGGCAATTCCGGCCCGCTGGACCCAGCAATTTCCAAGGCCATCAGCGACTATGACCTGATTGCAACTTCGGTGCTATCCGGCAACCGCAATTTCGAAGGGCGCATTTCGCCTGACGTGCGCGCCAACTATCTGGCCTCTCCGCCGCTGGTGGTGGCCTATGCGCTGGTCGGCGACATGAACGTCAACATCGCGACCGATCCGATCGGGCAGGACAAGAACGGCAATGATGTCTATCTGCGCGACATCTGGCCAACATCCGCCGAAATCAACGCGTTGGTGGAAAAAACCGTGACGCGCGAGGCGTTCCAGTCGAAATATGCCGATGTGTTCAAGGGCGATGAAAAGTGGCAGGCGGTCGAAACCACCGACAGCGAAACCTATGACTGGCCCGCATCCTCGACCTACGTCCAGAACCCGCCCTATTTCAAGGGGATGCCCAAGGACGCAGGCACGATCCAAAACGTCGAAAACGCCAAAGTGCTGGCAATGCTGGGCGATATGGTGACAACCGACCACATTTCGCCTGCCGGTTCGTTCAAGGACACCACCCCTGCCGGTCAATACCTGATCGACCGTCAGGTGCCGGTGCGCGAATTCAACAGCTATGGGTCGCGTCGTGGCAACCACGAGGTGATGATGCGCGGCACCTTTGCCAACATTCGCATCAAGAACGAAATGCTGGACGGTGTCGAAGGCGGCTATACCAAAGGCCCCGATGGCGCGCAGACATCCATCTTTGATGCGGCGATGGCCTATCAGGATGCAGGCACCCCGCTGGTGATTTTTGCCGGTGAACAATATGGCGCCGGGTCATCGCGCGACTGGGCGGCCAAGGGCACGGCCCTGCTGGGCGTCAAGGCGGTGATCGCGGAAAGCTTTGAACGCATCCACCGGTCCAACCTTGTGGGGATGGGCGTTGTGCCGTTCGAATTTACCGGCGGTGACACCCGCAAGACGCTGGGCCTGACAGGTGAAGAAACGGTCACGATCAAAGGTCTGGACGCAGTGAAGCCGCTGCAAGCCATGACAGCCCAGATCACCTATGCTGATGGCACGACCAAGGATATCACCGTCAAATGCCGGATCGATACCGCGGTCGAGATTGAATACATCGAAAACGGTGGCGTGCTGCACTATGTGTTGCGCAATCTGGCAAAAGCATCCTGATACCAAAAAGGCCCCGGCGCAAAACCGGGGCCTTTTTTGATTTTCGGGGGTGTCGGGGTAAACCCCGCCCTTTACTTATTCGGCCATCGCCTTTGCCAGTTCCGGCAGGAACCGCTGTTCATAATCCGACCCGATCAGCGGGCCGACAAAACGGAACAACACGGTCCCGTCGCCACCCACGATGAATGTTTCCGGCGGTGCCGTCACACCCCAGTCAATCGCGACACGGCCGCGCAGATCGAACCCCGTGGCAAAAAACGGGTCTTTGGAATTGATCAGATACTCTGACGCCTGTGCCTGCTGGTCGCGGAAATTGATGCCCGCAACGCGATACCCCTGCGCCTGAAGATCCAGCAGATTGGGGTGTTCGGCGCGGCAGGGCGGGCACCAGCTGGCCCAGAAATTCACGATGGTCACGTCACCGACCCGCAGGTCCGCATCGGTCAATTGCACGGTCCCCTGCACCGCCTCGACTGGAACGGACGGCGCTTGCTGACCCACGAAGGTGGACGGCAATTCATTGGCATTGTCGCGGAACATTCCGGCAGCGAAAAGCCCGGCAAGCGCTGCGAAAATCACCGGAGGAATGATCATCATTGGTGATATTTTAGCCATTCTTTTCGATCCTTTCCAAGGCGACCCGCACCCGACGCGACCGCCGGACGCTCAGCCCCACGATGACCGCCAGCAGGCCAAGGCTGACCCCGTAAGACAACAGCACCTCGACCGCGTATTTTCCCAGATCAAGCACGGCGCATCCTCGCTTCCAGTGCGCGCATCCGGCGGGCACGAATTTCGGTCCGGGTGCGCAACAGAACAAGTGCCACAAACAACAGCACAAAGCCTGCGATACTGATGAACAGCGGCACGGCAAAGACGTTGGACACGCGTTCCTGCGTGTCACCCGCCACCGCCCCGGCCCGCATGACCGATGCGCCTTGGTGCAGCCCTTGGCTCCAGAACAGGACGGCATAGCGTGACAGAATCGCAAAGACCGATCCAACCATGCACAGAACCGCCGTCAGGTCGGCGGCTGTGTCGGGGTCTTCGATGGCTTCCCACAGGGCGATATAGCCTAGGTAGAACAAAAACAGGATCAGGAACGATGTCAGCCGCGGATCCCACGCCCAATAGGTGCCCCACATCGGCTGGCCCCAGATCGCGCCGGTAAACAGCGCAATCAGCGTCATGGTCATCCCCACCGGGGCCGCCGCACGCGCTGCAAGGGCCGACACATGGTGCCGCCGCACCACCCAGATCAATGACGCAACCAGCATCATGATCCAGGCGTTGATCGCCATCAGCGCCGCAGGCACATGCAGATAGATGATTTTCACCGTCGATCCCTGCCGGAAATCATCGGGTGTGAAAAAGAACCCCCAGACCAAGCCCACTGCCAAAGACACCCCGCCAAGGATAAAGGTCCAGGTCAGCACGGGCCCTGTCCAGCCCATGAACTTTTTCGGATTTGCATATTCCCAGATCGACATGGTTGTTATCTATCCTGCCCCACAAGCACCCTCAATCCCCGATCACCGCAGATTGATCCGCAAAACCGCCGCAGTGGCAAACGGCAACAGCGCAAAGCCCCCGACAGTGATCCCTGCCAGCAACATCAACGCGCCCGTCGGGTCAAGCCCGTCCGCGCCGCGCCGCACCGCCTCGGCCCCGAATATCAGTGTTGGCACATACAGCGGCAAAACCAAGAGCGACAAAAGTAGCCCGCCCCGCCGCAACCCCACCGTCAGCCCCGCGCCAAAGGTGCCGATCATCGACAGCGCCGGCGTGCCCAAAAGCAGCGAGAGCAGCAGGTAAACATAAGCCTCGGGCGCGAGGTTCAGCAGGAACCCCAGCGCGGGGGCGGCCACCGTCAGCGGCAAACCCGTGGTGATCCAATGCGCCAGCGCCTTCATCAATGCCGCCCCTTCAAAGGGCAGCGGCGAAGTGGCCAGCAGCGTCAGCGACCCGTCCTCGAAATCCAGCGCGAATATCCGGTCCAGCGACAAAAGCGCCGCCAACAGTGACGCGACCCAGAAAATGCCGGGTGCGATGGCCGACAACAGCGCAGTGTCAGGCCCCACGCCAAAGGGCACCAGCACCACGACGATCAGGAAAAACGCAAGCCCCAGCCCGAACCCGCCGCCCGCGCGCACCGCAAGGCGCAGGTCACGCAGCAAAAGCGCAATCATAAAAACGCCTCGTCACTGCCGCCATGGGCGTCGGGGGCGGCCCGATACGGGGTCAAATCCAGTTCCGGC
Organism: Yoonia sp.; assembly: GCF_014859355.1. Lineage (GTDB taxonomy): Bacteria > Pseudomonadota > Alphaproteobacteria > Rhodobacterales > Rhodobacteraceae > Yoonia. Next base: position 28,032 of record NZ_JACUUJ010000030.1, read on the forward strand.
GCGTCCAGCCCCAGATCAATATGGGTGGCGATCACCGCAATGCCACCCGCCGCCAGATGCCCGCGCAGCCAATCGGCAAACAGCTTGACCGAAAAGCGGTCAAGCGACACGGTAGGTTCATCCAGAAACAACACTTTGCGCCCGATCACCCCAAGCCGCGCAAGGCCCAGCCGCCGCTTTTGCCCGGCAGACAAGGTGCCGCCCGGACGGTCGCGCAGGTCGGTCAGGTCGAATTTTTCAAGAATGTCATCGGGCAAGTCCCCGCCGTAAACCTCGGCCCAGAACACGAGGTTTTCGGTCACGCTCAGTGCGGCCTTGATCCCGTCGGCGTGGCTGGCATAGGCACCCTGCTCTTCGGGGAAATCCACAGTACCATCCAGCGCCGGTTGCACCCCCGCCAAGGTGCGCAGCAGCGTGGTTTTGCCCACACCGTTCGGCCCGCGCAAGATCAGCGCCTGCCCTGCGGCCACATCAAAGCTGACCGCGTTCAGCACCGGCACACCACCGCGCGCACAGGACAGATTGCGCACCTGCAGCATTCAGACCGGGATCAGGGCAACAGCCACGCGCCGCCCTTCGGACAACAGGATGTTGTAGGTGCGACAGGCCGCAGGCGATGCCATGGTTTCCACCCCGATGCCTGCGTGCTCCAGCGTTTTGCGGAAGTCGGCGGGCGGATGGGCAATTTCCGCCCCAGTGCCCACGAACAACACATCAAGGTCATCGCCCTGTGCAAGGATCATAGCGGTATCATCAAATCCGCCCCAAGCGGTCACACCCGATGCAAAAACGGCGACAGGACCATTGATGATCTTGCCGCCAATGCGGAAAAATCCCGGACCATAGCCATCAATCGGGACCGCGTCATTATAGCTGATTTCGTTCAGGCGCATTGCGGCCCCCTTTTAGGTATCAATATGACCAAAGCGCGTGCCAGCGGCGGGGTCTTTTTTCGACCAGTCACGTTTCACGCCCAGCACCAAAAGCAGCGCAGAAGCCACGAAAATGGATGAATAAGTGCCGATAATCACGCCCCAGATCATCGCAAACACGAACCCGCGGATCACATCGCCCCCCAGCACAAACAGCGAAATCAGCGCCAGCAGAGTCGTGCCCGATGTCATCAACGTCCGCGATAGGGTTTCGTTGATAGACAGGTTCAGAACATCTTTCAGGTCTTTTTTCTTGTACTTGCGCAGGTTTTCACGGACCCGGTCGAATACGATCACCGTGTCGTTGATCGAATAGCCCACGATGGTCAGCAAGGCCGCGATGATCGCCAGATCAAACTTGATCTGCAATTCCGAAAAAATCCCGATGGTCAGCAACACGTCATGCACCAGCGCCAGCACAGCACCCACGGCAAACTGCCATTCGAACCGCAGCCAGATATAGGCCAGAATGGCGCCAACAGCCAAAGCCACGGCCAGAATGGCGGTGTTGATCAGTTCGCCCGACACCTTTGGCCCGACAGATTCAACTGACGGAAACTGCATTTCAGGGTCAATACCGCGCAGGGCGGTCTGAATTTCCAGGATCGTGTCCGATGCGATACGTTCGTCACCTTCTTGTGCCTGAATACGGACCATGGCCACATGTTCGTTGTCGCCAAATGTCGGGTCGAACACCTCGGCGATGGACACATCCCCCAGATCAAGCGGCGCCAGCGCACTGCGGTAGGCGGCCACATCAACAGGCACCCCTGACTGGGTGCGGATGCTGGTGCCTCCTTGGAAATCAATACCGTAGTTCAGCCCCTGAATGATGAACGACCCAAATGCCACCACCATCATGACCAGCGATATCCCCAGCCACAGACGGGCGCGTTTGAAGAAATCAATGGTTGTAACGTCGGGAACCAGTTTCAGGCGCATATCAAACCTCGATTGTCTTGGGACGGGTGCGCGCGAACCACAGGGAAATGATTGACCGCGTGACGAACAAGGCAGTGAACACCGATGTCATGATGCCAAACCCCAAAGTCACAGCAAAACCACTGACCGGACCGGACCCGATGGTAAACAGGATCACCGCCGTGATAAACGTGGTGATGTTGGCATCCACAATCGACGACAGCGCCTTTTCGTAGCCCAGTTCGATCGCGCGCGCCGGGCCCTTGGCGGTTTTCAATTCTTCGCGAATCCGTTCGAACACGATCACATTGGCATCCACTGCCATCCCGATGGTCAGCACGATCCCCGCGATCCCCGGCAAGGTCAGCGTGGCCCCGACAACGGACAAAAGACCAAAGATCAGCCCGACATTGATGATCAGCGCGATATTGGCAAAGATGCCGAACAAACCATAGCTTAGCGCCATGTAAAGCAAAATCGCCAGCCCCGCGACGATACAGGCGATCTTGCCTGCGTCGATACTGTCCTGCCCCAGTTCGGGGCCGATGGTGCGTTCCTCAAGGAACGTCAGTTCGGCGGGCAAGGCGCCCGACCGCAGCAGCACGGCAAGGTTTGTCGCCTCTTCTGCCGTGAAATTGCCGGTGATGATGCCCGAACCACCCGGAATATGGCTTTGAATTGTGGGGGCAGAGATCACTTCGTTGTCCAGCACAATGGCAAAGGGCGATCCGATATTTTCCAGCGTATAATCGCCAAACTTGCGCGCCGCCGCTGTATTGAAACGGAATGCAACCGCAGGCCGCCCGTTCTGGTCGAAATCAAGCTGCGCGTTTTCCAGATCTTCGCCTGTCACGACGGGGCGGCGTTCCAGAATGTAAAATAGCCCCTCTTGTTCGGCATCTGGGGCAAGGATGTTGCCGCTGCCCGGCGATTGGTTCGCATCACCGGTGCGCCCCAGCACGGGGTTGAATGTCAACTGCGCGGTGGTTCCCAGCAGGTCGATGATTTCATTGGCAGACCCGACACCGGGCACCTGCACCAGAATACGCTGTGCGCCCTGCCGCTGGATCGTGGGTTCGCGGGTGCCGACCTCGTCGATGCGGCGGCGGATGATTTCCAGCGACTGCGAAATCGTGCGTTCATCCATCGCCAGCTTTTCGGCGTCGCTCAGCGTGATGGTCAGAACGGTGCCGTTCATCGACACGTTTATATTGCTGGCGCCGGCCCCCATCAGCGTGGTCACAGGGCGGCCCAGACCACGCACCAGTTCCAGCGCGCGCGCGGCACCGCCGGGTTCTGAAATGCGCACGCGCAATTCGCTCTCGGGGCTGTCCTCGCGTGTCACAAAACCAACTATGTTGCGTTCGGCGGCAAGCACATCGCGCACCTCGGGCCAGAATCCTTCAAGGAAGGTCGCATGCACATCCTCGACCCGGACCTCGACCAGCAGATGCGCGCCACCGCGCAGATCAAGGCCAAGATTCACCAGATTGGACGGCAGAAACCGGGGCCAGCCTGCCGCAGCCTCGGCCAGTGTTGCATCGCTTCGCCCGGTCTGGATGACCTTCATCGCGTCGTTATGCGCCTCGACCCGACCATAAAACCCGTTCGGCATGGCAAGCATCAGGCCCACGATCACCGTGAGCCAGATCATCACCTGTTTCGGCGTTGAGATATTCAGCATGAAAAACGGCCCCTTGCCGGATTCAGGATTTCGCCGGTTCTGTCTTGTTCACAACGCTCGCAATTGTCGCCTTGACCACACGAATCTGCACACCCGTTGCGATTTCGACCTCAACTTCGTTGCTGTCATCCTTGACCTTGGTGACCTTTCCCATGATGCCACCCTGCGTAATCACCTGATCGCCCCGGCGCAGCGCATTCAGCATCGCCTGATGTTCTTTCAGCTTTTTCTGCTGTGGACGGATCAGCAGGAAATACATGATCCCAAAGATCAGTACGAGCATAATAAGGTCTTGTGGTCGCATATCCTATCCCTTTGTCTGGCCCGCCGTGGCGGACGAAAGTTGCGGCAACCTAAATGCTGGCCCACCGATTGGCAACGCTGTCGCAGCCGTAATCGCGATATGGGGCAAGCGGGGGCCG
>NZ_JACUUJ010000031.1 GCF_014859355.1 Yoonia sp.
GTTGACACTGTTTTCTTGCCCGCGACGGCACTGAACGCCGACGGTTCATTTGCCGGAACCGCAGAAGACGCCGGATTAAAAGGTATTGGCAGCTATGCAGGCGTTCTGGGGGGCACAAACGCCAGTTCAATGAGCGGCGGCATTTTCATTGATGACGACACTTTCCTGGATATTCCCAACGCAGCAGAATACGGGATCTTTGTTCTGAGCCAGTGCGGCACAGCCGGTGAAGCGGCAATCTGCAATGATGAAAACGTTGAAGATGTGAATGAATAAAACTATCGTTGCGCTGGCGATCTGTCTTTGCGGTGTGATGGCCAGCGCGCAAACGACAATCGAGGTGTCGCTGGAAGAGGCCCGCGTGATAGCCACGCGGGCCTTTCTGGCGGGCGACACCGACACGGCCTTGCAGATCGCCCAAGGCCTGTTGCAGGCCAACCCCGATGACCGTGCGGCGCTGGTCATTGTCGCGGCTGCGGCTGATCCGGCCACCGGGCGCAAGGCGGGGGCGCGGGCATGGGCGCTGTCGGAAACGGATGCGCAGCGATACGAGGCGGCGCGCCTGACCGCGCTGGCCTATGCCCGCGAAGAGCGTTTCACCCTGGCCACGTTCTGGCTGCGCCGGGCGTTGACCGTGGCGCCCACTGATGACGAAACCGCCCGCACAACGCAGGACGCCGCACAGTTGGTCCGGTTGAACCCGTGGTCAAATGCCATTTCGTTTGCGCTGGTCCCTTCCAACAACGTCAATGGTGGCGCGGACGATGATATTTTGACAGCACCCGGCCTGCCCGATGGCACATTGTCACCGGATGCGCAGGCGCTTGCGGGGATCCGTGCGGTGCTGGGGGTGCGCACGCAATACCGGCTGTCGCAATCAGCGGAACAGCGCACAACGGTGGCGTTGAGCTATCAGGGGTCGCGGGTCAGGCTGGAGGACAGCGCTGCCGCGGCAGGGGTTTCAGGCCGTGCCTTTGCCACCGATGCGGCAGATGTGACGCTGGGCCATGACCGGGCGCTGGACAGCGGCAGCATGTCGGCGCGTCTGACCTTTGGCACCTATGATTTTGGCCGCAAGGATTACTATGATTTTCAGCGTCTGACCCTTGGCCGCGCCCTGCCCCTGACCGATGCAACCAGCTTGCAGGTGGTGGCCACACAGGAGCGCCAGACCTACGCGCAGACCAATATCGGCACGATTGATCGCACGGCATTGCGCGGCACCTTGGCGCACCGGCTGAACAGCCGTGACCGGATCAGCGCAACGCTGACCTATACCCACAGCGAAGGCGACAGCGTGAATTATAGCTATGATGACTGGAGCCTAGAGGGGTCATATGCTTGGGCAGACCCATTTGGCCCGGTCACGCTGGCCATTGGTGGCGGTGTCAAATGGTCGGATTATCCAGACTATGTTCTGATCTTTCCTGTTGATGGAGGCCGCGAAGATCTGACGTTTTTCTATAGTATGAACATGGGTTTTAATGATCTGACCTATGCCGGTTTCACCCCCGGGCTTCAGATCAGTGGCAATGTTGCAGACAGCAACATCAGCCGTTTCACCCGCAATACGGTGTCGGTCGGGCTGACACTGAATTCGAACTTTTGACGCCCCTTTGACACAGCACAATCGTCACGATGCTGCGGCAAAGCGCGTGGGTGCATCCCTTGCCATGAATTCCTGCCCCGGCATCAGATAGCTATGCGCGGCGGAAAAAGATGCTAATTTCACCGCGTCAAAATCCGTTAGAATCAGCGGGCCAGCGGGGTCGGCCAGATCGCCGCCTTTTGCAGAATCAAAATCCTGATACTGCGTCAGTTCAGCACCGCAAATTCCGGTGGTATCAACCTGCGATAGCTGCGGATCATCTGTTGCAACGCGCAGACCCGCATTCTGGTCAACCAGAGGGTTGGTTGGCGCCGCGACAGGCGCGGGTTCGGCCATTTCATCATTAGTATAGCCTAGGGCGGCGTCCTCTGCGGCCAATATGGCATCGAGTTCTGCATCGTCAAAAACCAGATCGGACCCGGTATCAGCCTGTTCGACATGGGCAAGCCTTTGCACACGCGCCTGCGCCTCTGCAAAATTCTCGGTGGAAGAAAGCGCCAGTTGGCCGATCAGTTGCCCCGCACTATCTGACCCCACCAACCCATAAAGGCAGGGAATCAGATCATAGAGTTCATCCGTATCGGGGCCCGTCCGGTCGGTGAACATGATGGTGCTGACATAGGGGTTTCGCCGTTCGGCAGACAGGGCCAGCGCATGGGTCAGTTGCCCGTTCACCTGTTCATCCATCACCAGCAGGTCGATTGTGTCCAGCTGGATCAACGCGCGCGCCACCTTGCGCGTTTCAACGCAGGCAACCTGAAACCCCTTGTCGATCAGGGCGGTGGCGCATTTGGCGGTGGCAGTGGCATTATCACGCAAAACAAGGGCTTTCATCGGATTCTCCTGATGGGTGGCAGCAACATTTCCGACTTTAGGCGTGCATGTCTTAAATTTTGCTGAAAAGCGGGGAAAAACCTGCGCACCCTTGGCCCCTGCCCGCGATACGCCTATAGAAGCAGGCAACACTGACAGTCAGGACCACCCATGCGGACAGCCACGATCACCCGCCAGACCGCCGAAACGGCAATTTCCGTGACCATCGACCTTGATGGCAGCGGCCAATATGACAATCAGACGGGCGTGGGGTTTTTCGACCACATGCTGGACCAGTTGTCGCGCCACGCGCTGATCGACATGACCATTCGCGCCAAGGGCGATCTGCATATCGACGATCACCACACGGTCGAGGATGTGGGCATCGCGCTGGGTCAGGCCCTGACGCAGGCGTTGGGCGACAAACGCGGCATCCGCCGCTATGGGGCCTGCCATCTGGCGATGGACGACGCACAGGTGCGGTGCGCACTGGATCTGTCTGCGCGGCCCTATCTGATCTGCAATCTGGATCTGCCCTTTGGCAAAATCGGCACCTTCGACACCGAACTGGTGCGCGAATTCTTTCAGGCGCTGTCCACTCATGGCGGCATCACCCTGCATATCGACAAGCTGCACGGTTTCAACGCCCACCACATCACCGAGGCCGCGTTCAAATCTGTCGCGCGCGCCCTGCGCGAGGCGGTCGAGGTTGACCCGCGCAAGGCGGACGCGATTCCATCGACAAAGGGCAGCCTATGACAACGGTCCTGATCGACTATGACAGCGGCAACCTGCATTCGGCGCAAAAGGCGTTTGAACGCATGGCCGCCGAGGTGGACGCCGGCCCGATCATTGTGACCGGCGACCCCGATGTCGTGGCCCGCGCCGACCGGATCGTGCTGCCCGGTGACGGGGCATTTCCGCATTGCCGCGCGCAGCTTTATGCCCATTCCGGTCTGGCAGAGGCGATCATGCAGGCCGTTATCACCCGCGCCGTGCCGTTCCTTGGCATTTGCGTCGGCATGCAAATGCTGGCCACGATGGGGCATGAATACGAAGAAACCCCGGGCTTTGGCTGGATCGCGGGCGATATCCGCCGCATCACCCCCACCGATCCGGCCCTGAAGGTGCCGCATATGGGCTGGAACGATCTGGTGATCGACCATCCGCATCCGGTGCTGGAGGGCATTTCGACCGGCGAACACGCCTATTTCGTGCATTCCTACGCGATGGAGGTCGCCAACCCCGCCGAGCGTCTGGCGCATGTGGATTACGCAGGCGACATCACCGCCATCGTGGGCCGCGACACTATCATTGGCACGCAGTTCCACCCCGAAAAAAGCCAGGCCGCTGGCTTGCGGATGATCGGCAATTTTTTGCAATGGCGGCCATGATGCCGCGGCCCGTTGTCATTGCATAGCAAAGCCATGGTTTACAGGGTCGGATATCTGTCGGACAAAGGTTGGACCCCGACGCGCGGTGCACAAAGACTTTGTTCATGCTTTATACCAACACCGCAAAGATGAAAGAAGAACGAGCGCACCGCGCCAATCACCAGAGCAGGATTGCCCATGTTGACACGTCGTCTTTTCCTTGTTTCCAGCGCCGCTGTATTGGCCGCGTGTTCGCGCAGATCATCAACACCGCAAGTCACCAGAGCGCAGCGCGACATGCCGCTTTACCCCAACGAAACCCCAGAACTGCGCCGATTGATCAACAAATACGCCGCTATCCACGGTATCCCCGCTTCGCTGCTGCACAGGGTCATCCGGCGCGAAAGCACCCATAACCCGGCGGCGCGCAACGGTCCCTATTACGGGTTGATGCAAATATTACCGCAAACGGCGCGCAGCATGGGCTATCGTGGATCGCCCGAGGGGCTGCTGGATGCGGAAACCAATCTGCGTTACGCGGGGAAATACCTGCGCGGGGCATGGCTGGTGGCTGACGGCGACGCGGATGCCGCCGTCAGCTGGTATGCGCGCGGCTATTATTACGAGGCCAAGCGCCGCGGAATGCTGGTGCAAACCGGGTTGCGGGCCAGTTAAGCCCCTGCCCCTTATTGCGCCCTTGTCCAAGTGCCGCCGTCGCGGCAGATGCCCAGCACGCAGCCAGATACCGACAGCGTGTCGCCTGTCAGTTGCAGCTTGGAACCATAGGTCTTGTCGCGGTCCGGCGACCAGACCTTGCCCCCATATGCCCCATCGCCCTGCGCCACGGTTTGCGAGATGATCTGCCGCCCGATGTTGTTCGTGGTCAGCGCGTTGCCATTGGCATCAAACGATTGCACCAGCGTGCCACACAGCGCCGCGCCGCAGGGGGCCACCTGAACGATGCCGGAATTGCCGTTGTCATCGGGCGCGGTGCGCCACATCCCTTCCAGCGGGTCGGCAAATGCCGGGGCCGACAGCGCCAACAGCGCAACGGTGGTGATTGCCAGTCTTTTCATGCTATAATTCCCTCCTGAGAAGTGACGCGAGATTGCGCGGTCAAACCACAACCGATCAAGCCTGACGTTGGGTCCATTCCGTTTGCCCCCAAAATGCGCCCTGCGTTGCATTCTGCCGCAACCCATGCATAAACGCGCCAAACATGCGAAAGGCCGCCCTGATGATCCTGTATCCCGCCATTGACCTGAAAGACGGAAACGCCGTGCGGCTGGTGCATGGCGACATGGACCAGACGACCGTGTTCAATGAAGACCCGGCCGCACAGGCGCGGGCTTTTGTCGATGCGGGGTGTGCATGGCTGCATCTGGTGGATCTGAACGGCGCCTTTGCCGGTGAACCCGTCAACGCCGCCCCGGTCGAGGCGATTCTGGCCGCCTGCCCCGTGCCTGCGCAACTGGGGGGCGGCATTCGTGACATGGCCACGATTGAACGCTGGCTGGACAAGGGGCTGGCGCGCGTGATTCTGGGCACCGTCGCGGTGGAAAACCCCGATCTGGTGCGGGATGCGGCGCGCGCTTTTCCCGGTCAGGTCGCAGTGGGGCTGGACGCGCGCAATGGCCGCGTGGCGACCCGTGGCTGGGCCAAGGAGACGGATGTGATGGTCACCGATCTGGCCCGGTCGTTCGAGGACGCGGGTATCGCGGCCATCATCTATACCGACATCATGCGCGACGGCGCGATGAAAGGCCCCAATATCGACGCCACCGCCGATCTGGCACGCGCGGTCAGCATTCCGGTGATCGCGTCGGGAGGGGTGTCATCCATGGGCGACCTGATCGCACTGCGCGACACCGGCGTGATTGCCGGTGCCATTTCAGGGCGCGCGCTTTATGACGGGGCGCTTGATCTGCGCGCCGCCTTGAAGGCGTTATCAGACGCTTAATTCGCGCTCATTGCCATGTCGGTCAGCCCGTTCAGCGCCGCGTTGATACGTCTGACAACTTCAGCATCGGGGGCGATATCGAGACCGGCAAAGATATCCTCGGCCGGGGCCCATGTCATCTGGGTGTTGCCATCTGCGTCTTGGTAGACAAGCACCCGAAGCGGCAGGACAAGGCCCGCGCGAATGTCATCTTCCATGGCCATGGTGCCCAGTGCGGGGTTGCCAAAGATCAGCAGTTGCGCGTCAGGGATGGATTTACCCACGCTTTGCGCGCCTGCGGCGTGATCGACACGGGCAAACAGCGTTGCACCTGCCCCATTGACTGCGGCCTCTAGCCCATCGGCGGTTTGCGTGACCGACAGGGGCGATTGTTTCGTGACATCCGCAGCCACAGCCATGGAGGAAAGCCCGATCAGAGCAGAGGCGATAAGATATTTCATCAAAAACTCCTTTGATTGATGGCACTGCCTTATCACCTTCCTCTTTCCATTTCGCCCTGTTCCGCCTAAATGTCACGGCATGTTGAAAACCCGTATCATCCCCTGTCTGGACGTGGCCGATGGCCGTGTCGTCAAAGGTGTCAATTTCGTTGATCTGATCGACGCGGGCGATCCTGTTGATGCGGCCATCGCCTATAATGCTGCCGGCGCGGACGAGCTGTGCTTTCTGGATATTCACGCGACCCACGAAAACCGTGGCACAATGTATGATCTGGCCACGCGCACAGCCGAGCAGTGTTTCATGCCGCTGACCATCGGCGGGGGGGTGCGTACACATCACGATGTGCGCGATCTGCTGCTGGCGGGTGCCGACAAGGTCAGTTTCAATTCCGCCGCAGTCGCAGACCCCAATGTGGTAGCCGAGGCCGCGATGCGGTTCGGGTCGCAATGTATCGTCGTGGCGATTGATGCAAAAACCGTGGCCCCCGGCAAGTGGGAGATTTTCACCCATGGCGGGCGCAGGCCAACAGGCATTGATGCGGTGGAATTCGCCCGCACGGTGGTCGCAAAGGGGGCGGGTGAAATCCTGCTCACCTCGATGGATCGGGACGGCACGAAATCGGGTTTCAACATCGCCCTGACGAGGACGATCGCGGATGCGGTCAACGTGCCGGTCATCGCCTCGGGCGGGGTCGGCACGCTGGATCATCTGGTGGAAGGTGTCACCGAAGGCCATGCATCGGCGGTGCTTGCCGCATCGATTTTCCACTTTGGCACCTATACCATCGGGCAGGCCAAGGCGCATATGGCCGCCGCGGGCATCCCTGTGAGGCTGACATGACACTTGACGATCTGGCAACCCTGATTGCCACACGCAAAACCGCCGACCCCGAAAGCAGCTGGACCGCGAAACTGTTGTCCAAAGGCCCAGAAAAATGCGCCGAAAAATTCGGTGAAGAAGCGATTGAAGCGATCATCGAAGCGGTGAAAGGCGACAAGGCGCGGCTAACATCCGAAGCCGCCGATGTCTTGTATCATTTTCTGGTGATGCTGACCGCGCGGGATGTGCGCCTTGACGATGTGATGGCGGAACTGGCGCGCAGGCAGGGCACATCAGGGATCGCTGAAAAGGCGAACCGCTAAAGTTTGGACGAAATCACGCCGGTATTGAAACCGCCCATGCGTAATTCGCCCTTCAGGCGCTGGTATTCGATCTTGGGGCAGCGGTTCTGGATAACAGTGACGCCGCGTGCTTCGGCCTTGGCGGCGGCTTCGGGGTGTTCCACGCCGATCTGCATCCATATCGTTTGCAGGTTGGGCCAGCGCGCCACCGCCGCGTCCACGATGGGCGGCACGGCGTCAGAACGGCGAAAAATATCGACCATATCCACATCATCGGGCACATCCGCCAGCGTGGCATAGACCGTTCCCCCCAACAGTGTCTGCCCCGCCAGACCGGGATTGACCGGGATCACGCGATACCCTTTCAACCCCAGATAGCGCGCCACGTAATAGCTGGGGCGCACCGGATTAGCCGAAACCCCGACCATGGCAATGGTGCGGGTCCGGTCAAGAATTTTGCGCAAATGCGAGTCGCTATATGTCATGTGGGCACCATAGCCGCGAATCCTGCCATAAAAAAGCGCCCGGAAAACCCGGGCGCAGGTATGGAACGAGGGACAGTGAGGTGAAGCGGCCTGTTCCGATGGCGCGCTTCATGAACATTAGATGGGGATGAAATCGCCGCACAAAAGGGACGATCAGACAATCGTGAACAGACTGCGACGGCTATTACCCCCGCGCGGCATAAAGCGCCACCGCCGCCGCATTCGAGACATTCAGCGACCCAAACCCGGCCGCTGCATCGATCCGCACCAGCGCATCACAGGTTTCACGGGTCTTTTGCCGCAGGCCCGGCCCCTCGGCCCCCATCACCAGCGCGACGGGGCGGTCACGTTTTCCTTGCAATGCTTGTTCAATCGTCTGTTCGGCCTCACCATCCAGCCCCAGCACCAGATAGCCCATGGATTTCAAGGCATCCATGGCGTCAGACAGGTTGCGCACCCGCAAATATGGCTGGCGTTCCAGTGCGCCGCTTGCCGTTTTGGCCAACGCGCCAGTTTCCGGGGCAGAATGGCGCTGCACAGCCACGACGGCCTGCGCGCCAAAAACTTCGGCAGAGCGCAGAATCGCCCCGACATTATGAGGGTCTGTCACGCGATCCAGCAGCACGATGCGCGGTGCGCCATGCCCCGGCCGCAACGCCACATCATCCAATGATCCCCAATCCAGCGGCTTGACCTCTAGCGCAGCACCCTGATGAACAGATTGCGGATCCAGCGGCGCGGCAAATTTGCGCGGGTCGCAAACCTCGGGCGTAAGCGCTGCCTGTTCCACGGCTTCCCCCAACCTTTCCAACGCATTGCGCGTCACCACCAACCGCAGCTTGACCCGCGCGGGGTTCAACAGCGCATCGCGCACAGCATGCAGGCCAAACAACCACACCGTTTCATTGGCGGCGGCGCGTTTGTCCTGTTCTTTTGCTATGACCCACTTTGGTTTTTTCATCTTTTGTCCGATCCGGTCTGCACCTTGTTCTCCGCCGATACCCGAGATCACCCCCCCTGTGAAGGCAGGTCGACAAACGATCCGCTGTCACTTGCGTTTTTGCGGTTGACGCACCTTGGGGCCACAGGTAATCAGCCGTTCAGTGGGCGACAGGCCGCAAGGTGTGGCAGGGGACTGTAACTCCCTCGCGGAGACGCACGCCTGGTTCGATTCCAGGGTCGCCCACCACTTTTGACATTAAAATTTCTAACGCTTTGGCCACGGCAGACGGTGTGCAAAGAAGTTTTGACAGCCGCGTTCATTTTTTGATCTGTGGGATATTTTCTGGTGCGGTCGGGGGGACTCGAACCCCCACGAGTGTTACCTCACAGCGACCTCAACGCTGCGCGTCTACCAATTCCGCCACGACCGCAAAACCATGGTTTGGTGAAGGGTCTGTAACCAACTGCCCTGCCCTACTCAAGTGCAAAAATCGGCCTGGGGGTGACAATGGCGGCGTCTACGGTCATATCCGCATCAAAGAGGGTTGAGATCATGCCGGAATGGATCATCAGCGACGGGCTGACCGATTATGCCGATGCGTTGGCATTCATGGAAACACGCGTCGATGCCATCGCACGGGGCGAAGCCGATGAATGCATCTGGCTGCTGGAACACCCGCCCCTTTATACCGCCGGCACATCGGCCAAACCAGCCGACCTGATCGACCCGCACCGGTTTCCGGTGCATCAGGCGCGGCGCGGCGGGCAGTATACCTATCACGGGCCGGGGCAGCGGGTGGTTTACGTGATGCTTGATCTGGGCAAACGCGGCCGCGACGTGCGCCGTTTCGTGCAGGACCTAGAGGCATGGGTGATCGCCACGCTGGAAACCTTCAACGTCAGGGGCGAAATCCGGCAGGGCCGCGTCGGTGTCTGGGTCCAGCGGCCCGACAAGCCCTTGCAACCCGACGGCACACTGGCCGAAGACAAGATCGCAGCCCTTGGCATTCGCCTGCGCAAATGGGTATCGTTCCACGGCCTGTCGATCAACGTGGACCCGGACCTGCGCCATTTCGACGGCATCGTGCCTTGCGGGATCAGCGCCCATGGGGTGACATCGCTGGTGGACCTTGGGTTACCCGTCACGATGGATGATCTGGACGTGGCGTTAAGGCGGACGTTTGACGCGGTGATGCATGGCGGGGTTCCCCCATCACAACCCCGCGTGAAATTCGCCGATCAGCGATGACACCACCGCCTGCATCGCCGCGTGTGGGGTTGCGCCGCGGGCAAGGGCCATATCGCGCACCGCGCGCTGACGGTCCGCGCTGGTGCCCTGCGCGATGATGTCGCGGATGCGCGCGACCTCGGGTTCGCAGTCAAGGGCGGCGGCATCCTCGGCGATCAGATCCAGCAGGTCACCGGCGATTTGTTCAAATGAAATCAGACGTTTTTCACCAAAATCAATCTGCCCCTCGGACACACCATAGCGCTGCGCGCGCCAACGGTTTTCGGCGATCATGAAATTCTGCACAACACGCCAGCCGCCGCCATCGCGGTTGCGCCGCCAGATCATGCGGGTCAGGCATTGGGTCAGCGCGGCCAGTGTCAATGTCTGCTCTAGCCGGGGCGACACATCGCAGATGCGCGTTTCGATCGTGGGAAAATTGGCCGATGGCCGCAGATCCCACCAGATTTTCGAGGCATCCTCGATCAATCCCAAATCCACCAGCGTCTGCACGGTGTTCTGATATTCCGCCCAATCAGTCATGCGCGGCGGCAGCCCGGTGCGCGGCATATTGTCGAACACAGACAGCCGGTAAGACTGCATTCCCGTATCCTCGCCCTGCCAGAAAGGCGATGACGTCGACAGCGCGTGCAGGTGCGGCAGAAAGTATTTCAACTGGTTGATCAGGCGGATTCGGTCATTTTGATCAGGAATGCCCACATGCACATGCATCCCGCAAATCAACATGCGCCGCGTCACAAAAGCCAGTTCACGATACAGCACGTTATAGCGGTCCTTGTCGGTATGGGCCTGTTCTTTCCAGTCTCCGAAGGGGTGACAGGACGCAGCAACCGGTGCCAACCCGAAATCGGCCGCGTGGCGCGCGACAGTCCGGCGCAGATGCCGCAGGTCTGCGCGCGCCTCGCCGATCGTGTGACAGATGCCCGTGCCGATTTCGATCTGGCATTGCAGAAATTCGGGGCTGACCTGCCCTTTCAGGTCGGCCTTGCAGGCTGCGATCAACCCGTCCGGCGCGCTGGCAAGTGCCATTGTGGATGGGTCAACCAGCAGGTATTCTTCCTCGATCCCGATGGTAAATGGCGGCATGTCGCGCGTCATGGGTCACCTCATGTGCAGTTTTTGCCAGCAAAGCAGCCTTGTCCGAAACGCGCAAGACTGCATGAGACAGGATCAGGCACCAAGCGGCGACAAGACAAGCCCCGCCAACGGCCCTTTGACTGCGCCAATTTAACCCATGCAGGATGGCGCATCCATTATTGCTCCTTTCACGACAACCGATTAGTAACAACACAATTGCGTGCCCGTTCTTGAATCGGGGCGTTGCAGAAGTAGCCAACACGAGGAGTGCCATAATGGCAGATGCAGCCATCCACGGCGACGCACATCACGACGAGCGGGGGTTCTTTACCCGCTGGTTCATGTCGACCAACCACAAGGATATCGGGATCCTTTACCTGTTCACCGCCGGTGTTCTGGGTTTCGTATCCGTCGCCTTCACCGTTTATATGCGTCTGGAACTGATGCACCCCGGCGTGCAATACATGTGCACCGAAGGCGCGCGGTTCATTGCAGACCCAAGTTCGCCCTGCACGCCCAATGGGCACCTTTGGAACGTCTTGATTACCTATCACGGTGTTCTGATGATGTTTTTCGTGGTGATCCCCGCGTTGTTCGGCGGCTTTGGCAACTACCTGATGCCGCTTCAGATCGGTGCGCCAGACATGGCCTTCCCGCGGCTGAACAACTTGTCATACTGGCTGTTTGTTGCTGGTGCCGCACTGGGTGTCGCATCGATGCTGGCACCGGGTGGCAATGGGCAACTGGGGTCTGGCGTTGGCTGGGTGCTGTATCCGCCGCTGTCCACCAACGAAGGCGGCATGTCGATGGATCTGGCGATTTTCGCGGTCCACCTGTCGGGCGCATCTTCGATCCTGGGTGCAATCAACATCATCACGACGTTTCTGAACATGCGCGCACCCGGCATGACAATGCACAAGGTGCCGCTGTTTGCGTGGTCGGTGTTTGTTACGGCATGGCTTATCCTTCTGGCGTTGCCAGTGCTGGCCGGTGCGATCACGATGCTGCTGACCGACCGGAATTTTGGCACGACGTTCTTCCAACCCGAAGGCGGTGGTGATCCAATTCTTTACCAGCACATCTTGTGGTTTTTTGGCCATCCTGAAGTATACATCATCATTATCCCCGGCTTTGGCATCATCAGCCACATCATTGCAACCTTCAGCCGCAAGCCGATCTTTGGCTACTTGCCAATGGTCTACGCAATGGTGGCCATCGGTGTTCTGGGCTTTGTTGTCTGGGCACACCACATGTATACGGTCGGCCTGTCCCTGACACAGCAATCCTATTTCATGCTTGCAACCATGGTTATCGCGGTGCCGACAGGCGTGAAAATCTTTAGCTGGATCGCCACGATGTGGGGCGGTTCGGTGGAATTCAAGGCGCCCATGCTTTGGGCCTTTGGTTTCCTGTTCCTGTTCACCGTCGGTGGTGTGACCGGGATCGTGCTGTCGCAGGCCGGGATCGACCGGGTGTATCACGATACTTACTATGTCGTCGCACACTTCCACTATGTGATGTCGCTGGGTGCCGTTTTCGCGATCTTTGCGGGTATCTATTTCTACCTGCCAAAGATGTCGGGCAAGATGTATCCTGAATGGGCCGCCAAGCTGCATTTCTGGATGATGTTTATCGGCGCGAACCTGACATTCTTCCCACAGCACTTTTTGGGTCGTCAGGGCATGCCACGCCGTTACATCGACTATCCTGACGCTTTCGCAACATGGAACCTTGTTTCCAGCTGGGGTGCTTTCCTGTCCTTCGCATCGTTCGTGTTCTTCATCGGGATCCTGTTCTACACCCTGCGGGCCGGCAAGCCTGCAACAGAAAACAACCCATGGAACGAATATGCCGATACGCTGGAATGGACCCTGCCATCCCCGCCGCCAGAGCATACGTTCGAAACGCTGCCAAAGCAGTCTGATTGGGACAAGCAGCACGCACACTAACGCGTTATAATGCAAGAAAACCCAAAGCCCCGCAGATCTTGCGGGGCTTTTTGTTGCGTATAATGTCTTTTATGATCCTCTGACTCTAAACGTGTTCCGCCGTGCAAGACAACACTGACGCCATCACCTGTTATTACATCAATCTGGATCGCAACCCGGACCAACGCACGAGATCAAAAGTCTGTTGCCCGCCTTGGAATCGCGCCTTTCATGTCGCCCTTGATAGGGTGACAGTTTTACGCATGGCGCTCCGACAGCAGCAGCGCCATATTGCGCTAAAATCGGTAAGATCATGCCCTATGAATGGACCCCAGAACCACCCCAGCGCACCGTTGACTGGCAACTGAGCCTTTGGCCGTATCGGTCATTGCTGCGTCGTGATTTCGTGCTGTTCATCGGCGCGACTGCCACGATTGTCGCCCTGCCCCTGATCACAGTGCTGGGCACGGCGGTGCTCTGGGGGCTTTTGCCGTTCTTCTTGGCGATGCTTTGGGGGTTATGGACAGCACTGAACGTCAGTTACAAACGTGGTGAGGTGTTGGAAGAATTAACCGTGGATGAAACCACCGCCTATCTGACGCGCCACAATCCCAAAGGCCCGACACAGCAATGGCAGGCCAACCGATATTGGGTGACAGTGCATCTGCATCCCAAAGGCGGGCCAGTCGAAAACTATATCACCCTGCGCGGCGGCGATCGCGAGGTCGAAATCGGTGCGTTTTTAGATGCTGCCGAACGGCTGGTGCTTTATGATCAGTTGAAAACTGCGCTTCGCGATCAACCGCCGGCCTAGGGCAGTAAGGGCGCAGACCTAGCCCAGCCGCGCTTTGACCAATGGCCCTGCGCTGCCAAAGTCCATCCGCCCGGTATAGCGTGTCTTTAGCACGGCCATCACCTTGCCCATATCGCGGATCGTAGTCGCCTCTGATTCGGTGATGGCGGCGTCCACTGCTTTTTCGACCTCTGCAGGAGAAAGCTGTTTGGGCAGGAACTCCTCGATCACCTTG
The DNA here is from genome assembly GCF_014859355.1 of Yoonia sp. Lineage (GTDB taxonomy): Bacteria > Pseudomonadota > Alphaproteobacteria > Rhodobacterales > Rhodobacteraceae > Yoonia. Next base: position 14,027 of record NZ_JACUUJ010000031.1, read on the forward strand.
ATTTCGGCGCGTTCCTTGTCAGCCAGTTCCAGCCGCCCGCCTTCTTCATATGCGCGCACACTGTCCAGCCGCTGTTTGACCATCCGGCTCATAATGGCCATGACATCGGCGTCGGTCACACCACTCTTTTCCTCAACGGTGCCGCGCTGTGCGATATCACGGTCCTTGATCGCCGCATTGATCAGCCGCAAGGTTGACAGCCTGTCTGCCTCTTTTGCCTTCATTGCATCTTTCAGGGCCGCCGTGACCCGTTCGCGTATATTCATTAGAAATCCTGCTGGTCTGCATAACGTAAGCGCAAAGTCTATCGCCCCGCCTTCCGCGTGACAAGCAATGCTACCGCTGCGTCATCCCTTATTTCCAAGGGGGCATTCCCACCTTGACCCTGCCGCCCTGCCCTCGTACACCCTGCCCAATTTGACCAAAAGGAGAGTTCGCATGACGCAGAAACCGACGGCCTGTCTGGCGCTTGCTGATGGTACTCTTTTTTACGGGGCGGGATTTGGCGCAACCGGTGAAACCGTGGCCGAGTTGTGTTTCAACACCGCCATGACCGGCTATCAGGAAATCATGACCGATCCGTCCTATGCGGGCCAGGTCGTGACCTTTACCTTTCCGCATATCGGCAACACCGGCGTGAACCCCGAAGACGATGAAACCGCTGATCCGGTCGCAGCAGGGATGATCGTCAAATGGGATCCGACGCAATCGTCAAGCTGGCGTGCCACCGAAGAACTGGCCCCATGGCTGGCCAAACGCGGACGCATCGGCATGGGCGGAATTGACACGCGCCGCCTGACCCGTGCCATCCGCCAGCAAGGCGCGCCGCATGTCGCGCTGGCGCATGACCCTGATGGCAATTTCGACATTGCGGCATTGGTGCAAAGGGCCCGCGCTTTTCCCGGGCTTGTGGGGCTTGACCTGGCCAAGAATGTTACCTGCGCGCAATCCTATCACTGGGACCAGATGCGCTGGGCCTGGCCCGAAGGTTACAAGACCCAGGACCAGCCGCGGCGCAAAGTTGTCGCGATTGATTTCGGAGCCAAGCGCAACATTCTGCGCTGTCTGGCAAGCGCAGGCTGCGACGTGACCGTCATGCCTGCCACTGCCACGGCAGCAGAGGTGATGGCGCTGGACCCTGACGGTGTGTTTTTGTCGAACGGGCCGGGCGACCCTGCGGCGACTGGTACCTATGCCGTGCCTATGATCAAGAATGTGCTGGACCATGACCTGCCCGTGTTTGGGATTTGCCTTGGCCACCAGATGCTGGCTTTGGCATTGGGGGCCACAACCATCAAGATGAACCACGGCCATCATGGGGCCAACCACCCGGTCAAGGATATGGAAACCGGCAAGGTCGAGATCACCTCGATGAACCACGGGTTCACAGTAGACAGCCAAAGCTTGCCCGCCGGTGTGGTCGAAACGCATATATCGCTGTTTGACGGCAGCAATTGCGGCATCCGCATGGCGGATCGCCCGGTGTTCAGCGTGCAATACCACCCAGAGGCCAGCCCCGGCCCACAAGACAGCTATTACCTGTTCGAGCGCTTTGTGCAGGCAATGGATACCCGCGCTGCAATGGTTAATTGACCAATTTAACTGATCCTTAACCAACTTTACGCATGCTGAGCCTTATTAAACAGGGTGACGCATGGTTCAGGTCGATACAGGGTCGCAAGCCACGGGCGCGGCAAAAGACGATACTGCCGCCGATGGTGTGCAGATTGCCGGCCGGTCGCAATATGCGATTGCCCGACAGCTTGCCGCTGATTGGCAAACACAATTGATCAACCCGGTCGCCCGCCTGCCTGACCAAAAACTGATCCGGCGCTATGGTGCCGCGGCCTGTTTGAACAACAAGATGATGCCATGGCGCCAAGTCGGCGGCGCAACGATCATTCTTACCCCGTCCCCCACCCTGTTTGCCCGCCATCAGGCCGATTTGCAGGCCATCTTTGGCCCATTGCGCATTGCGATCACCACACAGGACCAGCTTGACCGCAGCATTACCGACCAATATGCGACCGAACTTGTCAGCCGCGCCGAAACGCGTGCCCCCGAAAGGGAAAGTTGCCGCAACTGGAACAACGACACGGCTATTGCGGCAGGTTTGGCGGGGATTGCAGGGGTGGTGGTTTTGGGGGTCATCGCCCCCCGTGGGATCTTGGCGGCGCTGACGGGTTGGGCGGTCCTTGTGCTTGTTCTGAACACCATGCTGCGCGCTGTTGCCGGCTATCTTGGCTGGCGGGGTGCGCCATCGCTACCACAGGTCGCCACGCCCGTGCGCCTGCCGGTCATCAGCGTGTTGGTGCCACTTTATCAGGAAACCGCCATTACCGATCATTTGCTCACCCGCCTGCGTGCGCTTGATTACCCCCGCGACCGGCTGGATATCTGTTTGGTGCTGGAAGCTGACGATCAGACGACGCGTGCCACGTTGGGTCAAACCACCTTGCCAACATGGATGCGTGCGATCGTCGTGCCAAAAGGCACTATCAGGACCAAACCCCGCGCGCTGAACTATGCGCTGGATTTCGCACATGGCAGCATTATCGGGGTCTGGGATGCCGAAGACGCCCCTGCAAAAGACCAATTGCGCAAGGTGGCGCATCATTTCGCCAATTCCGGCCCGCAGGTCGCCTGCGTGCAAGGCATACTCGACTATTATAACGCCTCAACAAATTGGCTTACGCGCTGCTTTGCTATTGAATACGCGAGTTGGTTCCGCGTGATTCTGCCCGGCTTGGCCCGGATGGGGCTTGTTGTGCCCTTGGGAGGAACCACGTTGTTTTTCCGCCGTCACGTGCTGGAAGAATTGGGCGGCTGGGATGCCCACAACGTCACCGAGGACGCAGACCTTGGCGTGCGGCTGGCGCGGCATGGCTATCGCACGGCCCTTATCCCGACCGTTACCGAGGAAGAGGCGAACGGCCGCGTCTGGCCGTGGATCAAGCAACGATCACGCTGGCTCAAGGGCTATGCGATCACCTATGCGGTGCATATGCGCAACCCGGCGCGCTTGTGGCGCGACCTTGGCGCCTGGCGTTTTTTCGGTTTGCAACTTCTGTTTCTGGGCACGCTGTCACAATTTGTGCTGGCCCCGGTTTTTTGGACCTTCTGGCTGCTTCCTTTTGGTTTTGATCATCCGTTGCGGGCAATCATCTCTGGCTGGGCATTCTGGACGATCGTGGGCGTGTTCATATCGTCCGAGATCGCCGGGTTCGCCGTATCAGCCCTGGCCCTGCGCAAGGCGGGCAAAGCAAAGCTGATGATATGGGCGGTCACCTTGCAGTTCTATTTTCCTTTGGCAGCACTTGCCGCATACAAGGGTATTTTCGAACTGGCGACCAAACCGTTTTACTGGGACAAAACTGCGCATGGCGTACTTTTGCCTGCGGAATGGCCAAGCAGCAAGGCTACTCTGCCGCCTCGACCGCCTGCGCATCCAGTTTCAGACGCGTAACAAACGCCTTGGAAATATGCGCGCGCAGGGCATCATAGGCGGCAACACCATCGCCTGCCTCGATCGCTTCGACGATGCGCGCGTGTTCTTCCAAGGTACCTGTCGTGCGGCCGTCGGCGGCCAGTGACGTGGTTGCCAGCAGCGCCATGGACCGATGCACAAGATCAAGCTGTTGCACCAGAAACCGATTGTGCGATGCCAGATGGATCTGTTTGTGAAACCGGCGGTTTGCCCGGCTCAGCGCCTGCGGGTCGCCGACAAGTTTCTGATCTTCTTCCAACATGTCGCGCAGCACGCGCACCTCTTCAGGGGTCGCGTGGCGTGCGGCCAACCTTGCCGCCAGCCCTTCCAATTCGCCACGGACGACATAAAGCTCGGACATTTGCGAATGATCCAGTGACGCAACAATCAGTGACCGGCCATCGCGCGTCAGCAATGATTGCGTTTCCAGCCTTTGCAACGCCTCGCGGATCGGGGTACGCGACACGCCAAAACGGTCGGCCAGTTCGCTTTCAACCAAGCGGTCACCGGGTTTGTAGAGATGGCTGTCGATCGCTTCGAGAATCAGCGAATAGGCATCTTTGTGCGACGTGCGCTGGTCATGCATCGGGTCAGCCCTTGTGTAACTGCTCTAATATAGGCTCCCTACCCCCCCACAGGCAAGCCAAAGCGATTGCACCGCCCTTGCTGCGGCCCTAACCTGTCCGTATGGTTGCAACACATTTCACACATATCGATACGTGGGTCTTTGATCTGGACAACACGCTTTATCCCCCTTCGGCGGGGTTGTTCGCGCTTATGGATGCCCGGTTTTCAGCCTATGTCACGCGCCTGACAGGGATGAACCATGACCGCGCCCTGCAGCTTTGCGTGGAATACTGGCGCAGCCACGGGTCTACGCTGGCGGGGCTGATGGCGGATTATGACGTTGATCCGCATGAATTTCTGGCCGATGTGCATGACATCGACATCAGCCACCTGCGGCCCGATCCGGGGCTGGCACGGGCCATCGACGCCCTGCCCGGCCGCAAGGTCGTTTTCACCAACGGGTCGCACAACCATGCCAAACGGGTGCTGGCCGCGCGCGGGCTGACGCGGCAGTTTGACGCGGTTTATGGTGTGGAACATGCCGATTTCAAACCGAAACCAACCGCGGCGGCATTCAGCACCGTTTTTACCAAAGACGGGATCACCCCGCAGAAATCCGCCATGTTCGAGGATGAAGCCCGCAATCTGGCGGTGCCGCACCAGCTGGGAATGCGCACGGTGCTTGTGCACCCCCAGCCCGATACCGCCGATCACATCCACCACCAGACCAGCGATTTGACGGATTTTCTGTCGCAGGTGGTGCGCCCGGTCTTTCCCGCCCGCGCCAAGCGCCCTATGTCTTGATCATGGAACGAAACACAACAGATATTATGATCTCTGGCGGCGGCGTCGCGGGGCTGACGGCGGCGGCGGCCTTTGGCACGGCGGGCTTTTCCGTCACTATCGTGGACCCGGCCCCGCCGATCACGGTGCAAGACGCCGATGGCGCAGACCTGCGCACCACGGCATTTCTGCAACCCGCACAACAGTTTCTGGCCACGGCGGGCCTGTGGGACAGGCTAGCGCCCCACGCCACCCCCTTGCAGGTCATGCGCATCGTCGATGCGGCAACTGCACCGCCCGTCGTGCGTGATTTCAACGCGGCGGATATTTCCGACAAACCGTTCGGCTGGAACCTGCCCAACTGGCTGTTGCGGCGCGAAATGGTGGCACGGCTGGCAGAATTACCGAATGTCAATTTCCGGCCCGGCACGGGATTTGCCCGCATGGTCGCGCGCACAACAGAAGCGCTGGTGACGCTTAGCGATGGCCGTCAGATTGTCGCAAAACTGGTCATAGGGGCCGACGGGCGCGCATCACCCGTGCGTGTGGTAAATGGGATAGGTGTGAAAACAATGCGTTACGGACAAAAGGCGGTCACTTTCGCCGTGACCCATGACGCCCCGCATGACAACATCTCGACCGAAATTCACCAATCCGGCGGTCCTTTCACGCTGGTCCCCTTGCCCGATCATGATGGCAAACCCTGTTCTGCCGTGGTCTGGATGGACAAGGGCGCGGAAATTACCCGCCTCGCCGCCCTGCCCGATGCCGAATTCGAGGCTGCTGCCAGCGCGCGATCTGCCTATCACTATGGGCTATTGACGCTGGCATCGCGGCGCATGGTCTGGCCGATCATCAGCCAGATCGCACAGGCCATCACCGCCCCGCGCACCGCATTGGTGGCCGAGGCCGCGCATGTGATGCCCCCCATCGGCGCACAGGGGCTGAACATGTCGCTACGCGATCTCGATTGCCTGCTGGAACTGGCGCAAGCTACGCCTAACGCCTTGGGCAGCCCGCAAATGCTGGATACCTACGCCCGCCGCCGCCACCCCGACATCAGATTGCGGGTGACAGGGATTGACGCGCTGAACCGCGCATCCATCGCGGGCAGCCCGCTGGCGCAGGAGTTACGCGCCAAGGGGATCACCGCACTTTACGGGGTCACCCCGGTGCGCCGCACGCTGATGCAACTGGGGCTGGGCGCGCGTTAAATCACGCGGTCCAGCACCGGCACCAACCGCGCCAGCGTGCCATTCACATCATACAACTTGTCCAGACCGAACAGCCCCAGCCGGAATGTGCGAAAATCGGCAGGTTCATCACATTGCAGCGGCACACCGGCAGCAATCTGCATGCCTTGGGCTGCAAATTTCGATCCGTTCTGAATATCGGGATCATCGGTATAGCTGACCACGACACCCGGCGCGCCGAACTCTGCGGCGGCGACCGATGGCACCCCCTTGTCAGCCAACACCTTGCGCACCGCATTGCCCAGCGCCCATTGCTGTTCTTTCAACTTGTCGAAACCATAGGATTTCGTCTCGACCATCGTGTCGCGGAACGCGCGCAGCCCATCGGTGGGCATCGTCGCGTGATAGGCGTGGCCGCCGTTTTCATAGGCCTGCATGATGCTGTGCCACTTCTTGAGGTCCATCGCGAAGGAATTCGACGTGGTGTCTGCCATCCGGTCCACCGCGCGCTGCGACATCATCACCAACCCCGTTGACGGCGTAGCTGACCAGCCTTTTTGCGGGGCAGAGATCAGCACATCGACGCCTGTCGCCTGCATATCGACCCAGACACAGCCCGATGCGATGCAATCCAGCACCATGATCGCGCCAACCGCATGGGCGGCATCGGCAAGGGCTGTCAGGTAATCATCGGGCAGGATGATGCCGGCGGATGTTTCCACGTGGGGGGCGAACACCACATCGGGTTTTGCGGCGTGGATAGCGGCCACGACTTCGCCAATCGGGGCGGGGGCAAAGGCGGCGCGGGCCCCGTTTCCGGCCCGCCGCGCCTTCATTACCGTGGTTTGCGAGGTGAACTGGCCGGCATCGAAAATCTGGCTCCAACGATAGGAAAACCAACCGTTGCGCACGATAAACGCATGCGCGTCATTGCCGAACTGGCGCGCGACCGCCTCCATCCCGTAGGTGCCACCGCCGGGCACAAGGGCCACGTGATCGGCGTGATACACCTCTTTCAGCATGGCCGAGATATCGGTCATCACGCCTTGAAACGCTCGTGACATATGGTTCAGCGACCGGTCGGTGAACACCACCGAAAATTCCATCAGCCCGTCAGGGTCCACAGTGCTTTGCATACCGTCCATGTCACTCTCCTTTTGCGTTGCACAAGGGCTAAGGAAATCGGCGCCCCAGATCAAAGCCTAATTCGGCCATGCAGCCAAGGGATGCGGCTTTGACGTTTCCGATTGGCGTCATAATGGCCCCGGCCTGCGTTCTTCGGATAATAGCACATTCGCCTCAACGTTGCCCACGCCGGGCAAGGTCATGATGCGGCGGCGCAGCACACGTTCGAAATCGGCCAGATCGCGGGCAATGACGCGCAGGCGGTAATCATAAAGCCCCAGCATGTGTTCCACGCGCTGCACTTCGGGGATGGCGGCGACGGCACGTTCGAAATCTTCCAGACTGATGCGGCCCTTGGTGGCCAGCTTGATGCCCAGAAATACCGTGACGCCAAACCCCAGCTTTTCCGCATCCAGCAGTAACCGCCGCCCCGCAATCACACCTGCGTCTTGCAACCGGCGGATACGGCGCCATGTGGCGGGCTGGCTTAGCCCCAGTTTCTGGCCCAGTTGCGTGGTGGATTGATCCGCGTTCACCAGCAGCGCCCGCAGGATTGCGTGGTCCAGATCATCCAGCATCATAACGGCAACCGGTCATCGGCCTTGACGTTGGCAAGTGTCATCAGCGCCTCGATATCGGCGATATGCGGCAGGGTCAGCACATCATTGCGATAAATGCGCTGATAATCGGCCAGATCACGGGCAATCAGCGACAGGCGCACATCGACACGGCCCAGAAATGTCTGGATCTCGATCACCTCGGGCACCGCGCGGGCGGCGGCCAGAAATTCATCGAATGCGCGCGGCACGGTCTTGTCCAGCGTGATGCGCAGGCTGACATCCACCTCGTATCCCAGTGTCGCCCAGTCAATCACGATCTGGCTACCCAAAAGCACGCCATCCTCGCGCATCCGGTCCAGCCGCCGCGTGGCGCGCGCGGGCGTCATCCCCGCCGCATCAGCCAGTTCCGGCACCCCTTGGGCGGGGTCGGACTGCAACAGGCGCAAAAGGCGGCGATCAAGATCATCAAGCATAAAATTATGCGTATTTCAGTTTAGAGCACATAACAATCTTCATCTTGGCCAAAAACTTCAAAATCCATCATTCACAACCCGGCACAACCTTGGTTACAACAGCGCCAAAGCAACCTGAACAAAAGGACCGCCACCATGCGCGTTTATTACGATCGCGATTGCGATGTAAATCTGATCAAGGACAAGAAAGTCGCCATTCTGGGCTATGGGTCGCAAGGCCACGCCCATGCGCTGAACCTGCGCGATAGCGGCGCGAAAAATCTTGTCGTCGCCCTGCGCGAAGGCTCGCCCAGTCAAGCCAAGGCCGAAGCCGAAGGCCTGACCGTCATGGGCATCGCCGAGGCTGCGGCTTGGTGCGACCTGATCATGTTCACCATGCCCGATGAATTGCAGGCCGAAACCTACAAAAAATACGTCCACGACAACCTGAAAGACGGCGCAGCAATCGCATTCGCCCACGGCCTGAACGTGCATTTCGGCCTGATCGAGCCCAAGCCCGGCGTCGATGTCATCATGATGGCACCCAAAGGCCCCGGCCACACGGTGCGCGGCGAATACACCAAAGGCGGCGGTGTGCCTTGCCTTGTGGCGGTGCATAACGACGCATCTGGCAAGGCCATGGAATTGGGCCTGTCCTATTGCTCCGCTATCGGCGGTGGGCGTTCCGGCATCATCGAAACCAATTTCCGTCAGGAATGCGAAACGGACCTGTTTGGCGAACAGGCGGTGCTGTGTGGCGGCTTGGTCGAACTGATCCGCATGGGATTCGAAACGCTGGTCGAGGCTGGATATGAACCCGAAATGGCCTATTTTGAATGTCTGCACGAGGTGAAGCTGATCGTCGACCTGATCTATGAAGGCGGCATCGCCAACATGAACTATTCGATCTCCAACACCGCCGAATACGGCGAATATGTCTCTGGTCCGCGCATCCTGCCTTACGAGGAAACCAAAAAGCGCATGAAAGACGTGCTGACCGATATCCAGACCGGCAAATTCGTGCGCGACTTCATGCAGGAAAACGCCGTGGGCCAGCCGTTCTTCAAGGCGACCCGCCGGATCAACGACGAACACCAGATCGAACAGATCGGCGAAAAACTGCGCGGCATGATGCCGTGGATTTCCGCAGGCAAGATGGTCGACAAAGCCAAGAACTGATCAAAACGCAAGGTGGTCATGACCCACCTTACACCAAGGGGCGCCCCGATCCGGGGCGCCTTTTTCACGCATGGACCCGCAACATGACCGCGCAACCGACCCCGTTCAACTGGCTGTCCATTATCGCCCTTGGCCTGATCTGGGGCGGCACATTCATGGTCGTGTCCATCGCATTGCAAGGCTACGGCCCGCTGACGGTGGCCTGTGCGCGCACGACACTGGGCGCGCTGGCCTTGTTGGCGCTGATGCGGGCGCTGCGCCGCCCCCTGCCTGTCTTGACGCCAACACTGGTGAAATACCTGTTTGTCATCGGCATTCTGAACACCGCCGTGCCCTTTGCGCTGCTCAGTTGGGGGCAACAATATGTGCCATCGGCCTTTGCGGGTATTTCCATGGCCGCGCTGCCCTTGTTCGTCTTGCCGCTGGCGCATGTGTTTACCGATGAAAAGCTGACTGTGCGCAATGCTTTGGGTGTCTGCCTTGGGTTCGTGGGGGCGGCTGTGCTGATCGGGCCGGGTGTGCTACGCATCGGCACCGGGATCGAACCGCTGGGCCAGTTGGCCTGTATCGCGGCGGCCTTATCCTATGCGATTGCCAGTATCCTGACCCGGCGCTGCCCGCCGATGGATGCCATCGTGATGTCGGCGCTGTTGTTATGCGTCGGCGCGTCTGCGCTGATCCCCGCAATGCTGTTGTTCGAAGGCGTGCCAACATGGGTTGATCCGCGCACCAGCCTTGCGATCCTTTTTCTTGGATTTCTGCCCACCGCGCTTGCCGCGCTGATCCGGGTGCAGACGATCCGCACGGCAGGGTCGGTGTTCATGACGCTGGTCAATTATCAGGTACCGCTGTGGTCGGTCCTGTTTGGCGTGCTGATCCTGAACGAGGTGCTGCCGCTGCGGTTTTTCGCCGCCCTTGGCCTGATCCTGTTGGGGCTGGCTGTCAGCCAGTCGCGCAACGTATTTCGCCTGTTTCGGGCTTAAACGGCGGCTTCCACCTCGGCGACGATCCCGTTCACGATCTGCGAAAGCAGCGCGTCATCTTCGCATTCCACCATCACGCGGATCAGCGGCTCTGTTCCTGATTTGCGAATCAGCAACCGGCCCTTGCCAGCCAGTTTCGCCTCGGCGTCAGCAATCGCCTTGCAGACGGCAGTGTCAGCCAGCGGGTCGTGCCCCGCAGCGAAGCGCACATTTTTCAGCATTTGTGGCACGGTTTCAAACTGCCGGCGCAAGGCGCTGGCAGCCTGGCCGGTTTCGATCATCGCCGCCAGAAACTGCAAGCCCGCCAGCAACCCGTCGCCGGTGGTTGCATAATCGGTCATCACGATATGGCCCGATTGTTCCCCGCCAAGGTTCCAGCCATGCGCGCGCATCGCTTCGACCACATAGCGGTCGCCAACGGCGGTACGTTCCAGCCGCAGACCACGGCCCTGCAAATACCGTTCCAGCCCCAAATTGGACATCACCGTCGCCACCAGCGTGCCTTGGTTCAGCCGGCCCAGATCAGCCCAGCGACCCGCCATCAGTGCCATGATCTGATCACCATCAGCAACAGCACCGGTTTCATCCAGAATCATCACGCGATCAGCGTCACCATCAAGACAAATCCCCACATCGGCACCCGTGTCGCGGATCGTCTGCGCGGCAAGCGCGGTATTGGTCGATCCGCAGCCATCGTTGATGTTCAGCCCGTTGGGTTTGACACCCACGGGGATCACGGTCGCGCCCAGTTCCCACAGCACCTCTGGTGCGACGCGGTAGGCGGCGCCATTGGCGCAGTCAATCACCACCTTCAGCCCGTCCAGCCGCATTCCCGCCGGGAATGTCGCCTTGAGCCGTTCAGCATAGCGGAACCGGCCATCGTCGATCCGCTTGGCGCGGCCGATGTTTCCCGCCTGCGCCGGTTCCACACCGGCTGCGACCAGCGTCTCGATCTCGGCCTCGACAGCGTCGGACAATTTAAAGCCGTCAGGGCCGAAAAACTTGATCCCGTTGTCGTTATGCGGGTTGTGGCTGGCCGAAATCATGATGCCCATGTCGGCGCGCATGGATGTGGTCAGCAGACCCACCGCAGGCGTCGGCACCGGCCCCAGTAGCAGCACGTTCATGCCGGTGCTGGTCAGCCCCGCCGTCAATGCGTTTTCAAACATATAGCCCGACAGGCGCGTATCCTTGCCGATCACCACGCGGTGGCCGTTCGATCCGTCATTGCGGAAATAGCGCCCAGCCGCAGCGCCGATCCGCAGCGCCATATCCGCCGTCATCGGATAGCTGTTCGCCTTGCCGCGCACCCCGTCGGTGCCAAATAGCGTGCGTGTCATTATATCATTGTCCCGTTGATCGCCATTTCAAGATCTATCGCCTGACGTGTCTCATAGGTATCGTGGACCCGCAGGATTTGCACCCCCTGCCGCACACCGTGCAACGCAACGGCAACCGAACCGGCCATGCGGTCAGGTGCCACCTCTGCCCTGCCGATCGTGCCGATGAACCGCTTGCGCGACGCCCCCAGCAAGATCGGGCAGCCAAGACTGTGAAACAGCGACAGTCCGCGCAGCAGCGTCAGGTTATGGTCCAGCGTTTTGCCAAAGCCGATGCCGGGGTCAACGATGATCTGACTGGGCGCGATGCCCGCTGCCACAGCCACGGCAACGCGCGCCGCCAAAAAGTCGTAGACATCCAGCAGCACATCATCATAGCGCGGGTTTTGTTGCATCGTGGCCGGATCGCCCTGCGCATGCATCAGGCAGACAGACAGACCGGCCTGCGCTGTGACGTCGGCCAAACCCGGATCATAGCCAAAGGCCGCGACGTCGTTCACCAGACCCGCGCCCGCCGCAATTGCCGCGCGCGCCACGTCAGCCTTGCGCGTATCAATCGAGATCGGCACATCCGACTGCGCCCGGATCGCCGCAATGACAGGAGCGGTGCGGGCGATTTCCTGCGCGACAGACACATCGGCGGCACCGGGGCGCGTGCTTTCGCCGCCGATGTCGATGATGTCCGCACCTGCCGCCTGCATTGCCTGCGCATGGGAAAGGGCCGCCTTTGCGTCAGCAAACAGGCCACCATCAGAAAAACTGTCTGGCGTGACGTTCAAAATCCCCATCAGGCGGGGCGCGTTGATCGTCAAACCGGCGACCGGCACGCGGGCCCGGGTAAGCCGGTCGTGCACATCGGCGGGCAGGTCAGCCGCCAAGATGGTTTGCGGGGCCGCGTCACGCCGATGCAGCGCCACATCGCGGAACCAGCACCAGCCGCCCGCCAGCGTCAGCGCGTCTGCAGGGCGATCAGGACTGCAATGCACCAACGGTCGATAATAATTCATGTCAAATCCATCACGGTCACATCAACGCAGCGCAACGGCACATCTGTTGCAGGGGCATCCGCGTCGATGACCAGCAATTCGCGCGCCTGCATTTCTGCCGCAAACCACGCCACCAGCGCCACAGCATTTCGCGGACTGGCAGAGGGGCCGTCAACCGCATCCAGCACAATCTTGGACGGCGCCCAGATACAGGCTTGCCCGTTCTTCATTGCCCAATCCAGTTCCGTGCGTGTGCCGACAACCATGCAGCGTGGGTCACGGGCCGCCAGCACCCAGGCGTTTTGTTCAATCGCCAGCAAATCAATGCGGCGTTGCGCCAAGGCATGCACCGCCTGTGGTGCAGGCCGGTCATCAGCCCCCACACACAAGATCAAGGAAAGATCACTTTTGATAAGCTGGTCTATCCAATGCGTCAAATTATCAGAGTTTATAGCCGCATTGGACATAAAGACGACGCGTGGATGCGGGGCTTCGGCATGTAACTGACCTGCGGGGGCCGCACCGTCACGCGCGCGCACGATTTCAACGCCCAGTGCGAACGGCCCGCGATCCAGCTTTTCGATGCGCACGAAAACCCGTTCGGCCTGCGGCTCTTGCAAAATGCGTTCGGCCACACGGGCGGCAAGCGTTTCCAGCAGATTGATTCGCTCGGCGTGGAGTTCCGCTGTGATCGCTTCGGTCACGCGGTCATAAGACAGAATACGGTCAACATCATCATCGGTCGGGCCGGTCAGGGGCGACACCTCGACCACCACGTTGAAACGGACACGTTGCAGGGTGCCGCGTTCTTGCTGAAATGCGCCAATTTCAACCTCGACCACATAATCGCGCAGGGAAATCCGGTCGCAGGGGGTATGGTTGCTGGCCTCGGCACGTTCGCTTGGATGGGCAAAGGCAAGGCGGATATCATCGGTCATACGCGGGGTCCGGTCAAAAGCGTTATCCTCTGCGGGATACTAGCCACAACCGACCGGGGCAAGCATCCCGGGCGACGCATCCGTGCGACCAGCGACGCTTAGTTCGATGCAGTGCGGGTTGGTTGGCGGTAAAAGTAATGCGATCCAATTGCCGCAGTGCGGGGAAACCGCTTGGCCCAGGACGGGCTGACAGCCCGGGTGTGATAATGAGTCGCCCCATCCGTCAGTTCGCGCGGCGCGCCATCAATCAGCAGGCGCGCAACCTTGCCGACATTTTCCCAAGCGGTTTGTTCGCTGATCACCTCTGCGCGGCCATCGCAGGTATAGCTGAATTGGCAGGCATAAAGTCGCCCTGTTCCCTGATTGATCACGTCACAAAGGGTATCGGGATAGGCATTGCTGTCCACACGGTTCAAAATCACCTCACCCACAGCAAAAATACCACGCACGCTTTCACCGCGTGCTTCGAAATACAGTGCCTTTGCCAAACATTCCCACTGCTCTCCGCCATCCGCAGGGGGCCGTGACGCCAAAAAGCCTGCGTCATAGACGACGGCAGTCTGCGTCTGCAGGCCACGTTCATCTGCTGAAGGAAGGCGGGTCAAAAGGGTCATCCGGTTGTCAGGCACAACCGATAAAGCCTGCCGTTCCTGCCCAAGAAGGGCACCCAAACGGCTGGCGAGAAGTTCATCAGCGCGCGCGTCTGACACCGAAAAGGATACAATCAAAGAAATTGCGGCGGCAAATACCGCTTTGGAAATCGTCATTTCAGGCCCCACCAGATACTACGCGGCTCAGCCCCACGCAGGCGCCGGTGTCTTAGGGGAAAGAAAACTAGGCGTCCACCCCTTGGGGCCGGGACGATGACCAACACGGCAAGACATGGCCGATAAGGTCAGTATTGCAGCGCAAATATTCCTACTAAGTTGCTAAAGCATCACAGCCCGGACCAATTTTCATCATCTTGCCTGTCCTGTAGGGCAGATTGAGCGGCAGTCAGACGTGCTACCGGCACCCGAAATGGCGAACAAGAGACATAATCGAATCCATGCGCGCGACAAAATTCAATCGCGACGCGGCTGCCGGCATGTTCGCCACAGATCGACAGCACGACATCGGGCCGCCCAAGGCGCCCGCGCTCGGCCCCAATGGCGATTAATTCACCCACGCCTTCGATATCGAGCGTATGAAACGGGTCTTCTGCATAGACACCCTGCTGCACATAGGCGGACATGAACCGCCCTGCATCATCGCGTGACAAACCATAGGTCATTTGCGTCAGGTCATTGGTGCCAAATGACAGAAATTCGGCATGTTCAGCGATATCCTGCGCCCGCAACGCGGCGCGGGGTGTCTCGACCATAACGCCTAGATGATAATCGAGCGTGGATTTCGTCTTGGCCCGCACCGCATTGGCGACCGCATCGACACGGCCCTTGACCAGTTCAACCTCGCGCATGGCGCTAACCAGCGGGATCATGATCTCGACCGAGATATCGGTGCCGGCCTTGCCTACGGCGGCCATCGCCTCGAAAATCGCCTGCGCCTGCATGTCATAGATTTCGGGGATCGCAATGCCGAGCCGGACGCCGCGCATCCCCAGCATCGGGTTATATTCGCTCAGGGCATCGACCCGGTCCGTCACATCAGCCAAAGGCAGGGCCAGTTGTTCAGCCAGATCGCGCAGGCCCTGTTTGTCGGACGGCAGAAATTCATGCAGCGGCGGATCGAACAGCCGAACGCAAACCGATTTACCCGCCATGATCCCGAACAGCGCCTGAAAATCGGCCCGCTGCATCGGC
Source organism: Yoonia sp. (assembly GCF_014859355.1). Classification (GTDB taxonomy): domain Bacteria; phylum Pseudomonadota; class Alphaproteobacteria; order Rhodobacterales; family Rhodobacteraceae; genus Yoonia. The sequence goes on from NZ_JACUUJ010000031.1 coordinate 29,422, forward strand.
AAAAGACGGTCCAGCACCGCGCGGCGGTCATCGCTGCTTTCGGCGAAAATCATTTCGCGCATCACACCCAGACGGTCACCTTCAAAGAACATGTGTTCGGTCCGGCACAGCCCGATGCCTTCGGCTTCAAAATTGCGGGCGGTTTGCGCATCGGCGGGGGTATCGGCGTTGGCGCGCACACCGATATCGCGCACGTCATCCGCCCAGTGCAGAAGGGTTTTGAACGCATCATCCAATGCCGCCTCTAGCATCGGGGGCTCACCAACAATCACTTGCCCCGTGGTGCCATCAACGGTGATCACATCACCGGCAGCGAATCTGCGGCCATCGGGGGCAATGATCTTGCCGTTCTTGCGGTCAATCGACAGCTCTGATGCGCCCACGACACAGGGCACGCCCAAGCCGCGCCCAATCACGGCGGCATGGCTGGTGACACCGCCGCGCATGGTCAGCACGGCTTGGGCGGCGTGCATGCCGCGAATATCCTCTGGTGTGGTTTCGCGGCGCACCAGCACGCAGGGTTCACCGCGCGCCGCACTTGCCTGCGCATCAGCCGCCGTCAGCACGATGCGCCCTGCAGCCGCACCGGGGCTGGCGGCGATACCGCGCACGATCAGGTCGCGTTTTGCGCGCGGGTCCACCTGACGGTGCAGCAATTCTGACAAGGCCGCCGGTTCCACCCGCATCAGCGCCTCTTCACGCGGGATGATCCCATCCTCGGCCAAGGCGACAGCAATGCGCACCGACGCACGTGAATTGCGCTGCACGCGCACCGCATCCAGAATATGCATATGCCCGTCTTCGATAGTAAATTCGACCTGCATTTCCTCGCGCAGGTTGCGCCGGCACAAATCGCCATAGGCGACAAGTTGGGCGAATGTAGCAGGGCAATGTTCTTCTAATGACGGCCCACGGTCATCGCGGGTCAGATAAATCGCGCCTTCCACATCGCCAAGCGCCTCGCGTCCCTGACTTTGACCCAGATAGCGGCCCTTGATCTGCCGCAGGCCGGTGGTTTCATCAACATACTGGATGACCCCCGACCCACATTCCCCCGGCCCGACACCCAGCGCCATGGCCTGCACCACCAGCCCCAGCCCTGCATCGGCGGGAGCACCTTTGGCCTGCCGCAACAGCCGGGCGGTTGTTCCTTCCCAAGCGCGCGCCATAGATCGCAACACCTCGGCCAATTGCACGGCGGGATCTTGGGGAAAGGGTTCATCGGTTTCGGTTTCATAGATGTCCAGCATGGTATGCAAGCTGGCCTCGTCCGCGACATCGGGCAAATCGAACGCATCCGGGTCAAGCCGCGCCACATGGATCGCGTAAGACTGCACGAACCGCAGATAAAGCGCCGTTGCCGCCCGCGCGCCAACCGTTTCCTTCATCTGCGCAAGGCGTCGCGCGTTCATCCCGATGTTCAAAATCGCCCCCGGCCCGCCCCAGTCGGGGTCAAGGCTGGAAGGGCGCACCGACAACAGCGGCCGGTCGCCAAAGGGCGCGATCAGTGCGGCCATATCGGGCATCCGGCCCTGTGCAATATCGCGCACCGCATCAAACGGCAGAGCGACAGTCACTGGCACCGGCATATCCAGCCGGATCAAGCGTTGCAGGCATTTCGCGCGCTCACCATGCACCGCCGCCGACATCGGCGCGGTGGGTGTGATCAGCGTCAGCTGCGTATTCATGGGGCGTTGCTGCACTGCGGCACCGATCAATTGTTCACGCGCAGCATAGAAGAGGAAGTATCAGGACGTAAAGCGAAGGTGACAGTTTTTCTGTCAACCTTCTATTTTTGTCAAATCTGCCACGGAAAGGCAGATATTTCGGATACGGGATAAAAGGTTAAGCCGGTTGCGACGCAAAATCTGGCTGTCGGCATTCACCTGCACATCGGTGAAAAATTGGTCAATCGGTCCGCGAAGTGCCGCCATAGCGGTCATCGCGGTGCTGAAATCCTCTGCTGCCATCGCGGGTGCTATTTTTGCATCCGCAGAATCCAGCGCGTCGAACAGGGCGATTTCCGCCGCGTCTTCGGCGAACTTGCGGTCGGCGCCATAAGAATATTCCACACCATCCTTCTCCTCGGCCTGTGTCAGGATGTTGTTCGCGCGCTTGAACCCCTGCAACAGGTTTTCCCCGTCGTCGGTGGAAAGCGTCGCCGCCAGCGCCTCTGCCCGTTTGACCAGCAAGGTCAGGTCGTCATTGGCTGGCGTCGCGCCCATCGGCGCGCCATCAGGAATAGAGATACAGGCGTCGATGATATCGTGACGGATGCCTTGGTCGCGCAGGTAGACTTTCAGGCGGTCGTGGAA
>NZ_JACUUJ010000032.1 GCF_014859355.1 Yoonia sp.
TGCATCGCAGCCCATGCCTGTGCCGGGCACAGAACCGTCCGATGTGCCATGTGCATGGTATTTTGGGTAAACAGTTCATATCAGGCAGCATGGCAGGGCAATTGAGCTCTGGATCATGTCTGACAGAGTTGGCTATGCTCGCAAGGCGCGCGCCTTTGCGCGCCGATGTCAGGCGTGGCAGACCGGTCCTGAACCGTTGGCAAAGGGAATGAAGCGCATTGTTCGAAGTCATCACCATCAGTTTCGCGTTCTTCTTCGGTCTGGCAGTCCGCCAGATCGGTTTGCCGCCGCTTGTCGGCTTTCTTGCGGCGGGCTTTGCCATCAACATTTTCGGCCCGCCCCTTGGCCTTCCGGATTATACCGGTGAAACACTGGGGCATGTCGCACACCTGGGTGTGCTGATGCTGTTGTTTACCGTTGGGCTAAAACTCAAGATTTCACAGATCGCCCAACCGCATGTCGTAGGAAGCGCGCTGCTGCATTTTGCGATTTCCGTGGCTGTGTTCATGCCTGGGCTGAAACTGTTCATGGGCATAGACTGGAATACCGCGCTGCTCTTGGCGATTGCGCTGTCGTTTTCATCCACCGTGCTGGCCGCAAAACTGTTGGAAAGCAAACGCGAACTAAGCGCTTTTCATGGCCGCACCGCGATCGGCATCCTGATCGTGCAGGATCTTGTGGCGCTGGTGGTGCTGGCAATCTGGTCTGGCCAGACGCCCAATATCTGGGCCTTGTTGGTATTCGGCCTGCCGCTGCTACGCCCGGTCCTGCACTGGCTGCTGGACCTGGCAGGCTTTGATGAATTGCTGGTCCTGATGGGCATGATGCTGTCGTTGGTGATCGGCGGTATGGGGTTCGAGGCGATGGGCCTGTCGTCGGAAATTGGCGCGCTGGTCATGGGTGTGCTGCTGTCAACGCATAACCGCGCCAAGGAACTGGGGTCTTCTCTTTGGTCCTTGAAAGAGGTGTTTCTGGTCGGGTTCTTTCTGCAAATCGGGTTGACGGGTTTGCCCGATCAGGGCGCAATTGTATTTGCCATGGCGGTCGGCGTCTTGTTGTCGGTAAAGGGCGTGCTTTTCTTTGCGCTTTTGATCCTGTTCAACCTGCGCGCCCGCAGCGCCTTTTTGACGGCCATCAGTCTGACGGCCTATTCCGAATTCGGGCTGATCGTGGCAGCGGGCATTTTGCCCGAATTTCTTGTGCCCCTCGCGCTGGCTGTGTCGGTCTCATTCGTGTTGTCGGCACCGCTCAACCGCTTTGCCCACCCGCTGTTTGAACGATACGATCGCACGCTGCGGCGTTACCAGCGCAACACGCTGCACCCTGACGAGCAGCCCAAAGACATGGGCGACGCCGATGTGCTGATCTTTGGCATGGGCCGGACAGGCAGTGCAGCCTATCAATTTATCGAAGAACAAGGGTTCAAGCCATTAGGGCTTGATGCGGACACCTATATTGCCAAGGCGCATCAGGACGCGGGGCGCAATGTGTTCTTTGCGGATGCTGAAGACAGCAATTTCTGGCGCAGTTGCAAGCTGGGCGATATCCGCGCTGCGATTCTTGCGATGGGTGATCTGGATGCCAAGCTGATCGCAGCGCGTTCGTTGCGCCAGCGCGGTTTCGATGGCCCAATCGTCGCGCATGCCCTGCACGAATCCCATCAGGAACAAATTCGCGAGGCAGGCGCCGATTATACCTATCTGACAATGAACCAAGCCGGCATCCGGCTGGCCGAACAAACGGCAGCGGTGATCGGAAAAAGCTGAAACCGCAGGGGCAGCTGCGACATGCGCGGCAATCCGCAAAGGTCACGCGGCCAGGTGAGACACGCCCGCGCAAGAACGGTCGTTACAGCGTTCCCTGCCCGGTCGCAAACGCGGTCTTGAAACCAAAAAGGGGCGGTCGATGCCGCCCCGTTGGGTTTGGAAAACCCAAACGCTAGGCCGCCTCGCGTTTTGGATTTTTGCCCATGATGATCATCGACAGGATATCATCTTCGGTCACATCCTCGACGCGTTCGGTGCCGATCAATTGGCCATTTTTCATCACCGATACCCTGTCGCAGAGTTCCATCATTTCGCGGGTGTCATGGCTGATCAGGAAAATGCCTAGCCCTTGCGCCTTGAGTTGTTTGATCAGATCCGCAACCATCGCCGTCTCATGCACACCAAGTGCTGCGGTGGGTTCGTCCATGATCAGGATACGGGCGTTGAAATACACCGCGCGGGCAATCGCAACAGATTGCCGCTGCCCGCCTGACAATGACCGCACGGGTTCGGAAAAGCGGTTAAAGTTCGGGTTCAGGCGCGCCATGATCTTGCGCGATTCCGCTTCCATCTTGGCATCATCGACCAAACCAAAGGGCGTGGTCAATTCGCGCCCCAGAAACAGGTTTGAAGCCGCATCAAGGTTATCGGCCAGCGCCAGCGTTTGATAGATCGTTTCGATGTTTTGCGCGCGCGCATCCCGAGGGTTGTTGATCTCGACCTTTTTGCCGTCCACAAAAATCTCGCCTTCATCGGCTTTGTAAGCCCCGGCAAGGATCTTGATCAGGGTCGATTTACCCGCACCATTATGGCCCAAAAGGCCCACAACCTCGCCCGGCATCAGGCTGATCGACACATTGTCCACGGCCTTGATCCCACCAAAACGGATCGAGATATTCTTCATTTCCAAAAGCGGTGTTGTCATTAGATGTCTCCGGTTTTGCGGCGGTAAACGATATCGATCCAGACGGCAAACACCAGAACCGCACCAACCACGATGTTTTGCAGCGGGCTGTCAACACCCACCATTCCCATCCCCGAGGTCAGCGACTGCATGATCAGCGCCCCAAGGATCGCGCCATAGATGGTGCCTGCGCCCCCCGACAGCGCGGTGCCGCCAATGACGGCCGCAGCAATCACGCGCAATTCGTCAAGTGTGCCGATGTCGGTCGTATGCGCCTGCAGACGCGCCTGTGCGACAACAGCCGACAGGCCACACAGGAACCCCATGATGGCGAAAACCTTGACCGTCAAAAGCCGCGTATTGATTCCCGAAAGTTCAGCCGCGTCAGGGTTGCCGCCTGTCGCAAAGATATAGCGCCCCAGACGGGTCTTGCGGGCAACGACCGTCATCACAATGGCGACGGCGACCAGGATCAACACTGAAATTGGCAAGCCGTGTCCTTGGCTAAACCCTTCGGGCATCACCTCGCCACGGGCTTCGAACAAGCGCCGCAACTTGCCTGCGGGCACAGCATAGGCGTTCAGCGTGGCCACAAACCCAAGGATTGCCACGACAAAAATTCCGCCAACGGTAAATTCCGCCCAAAGCGGCTTGGTTGGGAAATTATGGTTAATCCGGTTGCGGCGTGCCGAGTAAACGGCCCAAACCGCAGCGACCGACGCAAGAATGCCGATCACCCAGCTCCAGAATTCGCCCAAGGTGCCTTCGGCGCCACCAAGAAGAATGAAATTGCTGTCCAGCGGTGCAATGGTCTGCCCGCCGGTCAAAAACCAACCTGCATAGCGCCAGACCAGAAAGCCGCCCAAAGTCACGATAAACGCCGGGATCGCCTGATAACCGATCAGCACACCGTTGAAGACACCGATCAAGGTGCCCACCAACAAGCCCGACAGCACAGCCAGCGGCGCAATCCAGGGCGAGCCGATCTCAAGCCCGAATGTCCCCGGCAAAAGGCGCACCTGCACGATGGCCACGACCGCCGAACACACCGCCAACAGCGCGCCAACCGACAGGTCGATGTTGCGCGTGACGATGACAAACACCATCCCCGTTGCCATGATCGCCACTGACACGGTCTGCACCGTGAGGTTGAAAATGTTGCGCGGTGTCAGAAAATTACCGCCTGTGGCAATGCTGAACCCGATGGCGATTATCACAAAGGCGCCGATCATGCCCAGCAGGCGCATATCGAGTTCAAGGCTTTGAAAAAGGTTCTTATCACCTTGGGCGGGCGTCGCCCCGGTGGATTGGGTGCTGTCGGTCATATGTTATCCCCTGATTGCAGGTTGGGTCGATCCATTGCAAATGCGCCGCCCCGGTTGAATGCGGGGCGGCGCCTGCGGCCTAGATATCAGACCGGATCAGTTGCAAGGCGCCGGACCGTTGGTCACACCTTGGCAAAGCGCTTCTTGTGTGATCCAGCCAGCATCAACAACGGCAGACAGGTTGTCGGCGGTCACCGGCACAGGTGCCAGGAAAACAGCGCTCATCTCGTTGCCGCCGGGTGTGGTGAAGCTGACCGCGCCTGCAACGTCAGCAGGTGCTGTGCCACCGGCCAACGCAACGGCGATTTCACCTGCCGCTTTGCCCAGCTCGCGCGCATCTTTCCAGACCGACACGGTTTGCGTGCCAGCGGCCACACGGTTCAGTGCGGCATGGTCGCCGTCCTGTCCGGACACGGGCAGACCTTGCATACCCTGCGCGGTCAACGCCGCAACAACACCGCTTGCGGTGCCGTCATTGGACGCCACGACCGCATCAACATTGTTTCCCTGCTCGGTCAGGATCTGTTCCATGTTGCGCTGCGCGTTCGATGGCTGCCAGCCGTCAGTATAGGCTTCGCCCACAATCGTGATCGCACCAGAATCAATCGCCGCCTGCAACACCTCTTGCTGCCCGCCACGCAGGAAATCCGAGTTCGGGTCGGTAGGCGACCCTTTGATCATCACGTAGTTGCCGGTCGGCTGCACTGCCAGAATGGCCGCGGCCTGCAAACGCCCGACTTCAACGTTGTCAAAGGTCAGATAAAAGGCGCGCGAATCTTCGATCAGGCGGTCATAGGCGACGACGGGAATGTCTTCGTCCACGGCAGCTTGCACAGCGGGGATCACCGCCTGGGTGTCTTGCGCCAGCACGATCAGCGCGTCAACGCCCTGCGCGATCAGGTTTTCGATGTCGGTCAACTGCTTGGCAGCCGATGACTGTGCGTCAACCGAAACATAGGTTGCGCCCGCAGCTTCCAATGCAGCCTTTATTGCGGCTTCGTCGGTCTTCCAGCGTTCTTCTTGAAAGTTTGACCAGCTGACACCAACAGTAAGGCCGTGCGCGTCAGCAAACGCCATCGCGCCCGGCAGCGATGCTGCCATGGCGACAGCAAGAACAGTTCTTCTTTTCATAGAAATTCCTCCCAGATTACATCGGCATTATGGCCAGATCAGGCTTATTTTACCAACTAAATTTATTGCGCTATGCTCTCAAAATGTCAAACAGAATTATTTACCTGAGACAAAAGTAATTCAAATAGACGGATCCAGAGTGCAACAATATGGACGATCTTGCGCAGCGATGAATATGCGGGCAGGTTAGCGCTAACGAAAAGCGGAACAAAACCCCATGAAAGATAATAACAAAATGTTAGGGGTGGCGCGCGCTGCGCGCGCGCAACGCTGTGTGTTGGTGTGTTTTGGCCTGGCGTTTGGCGGGCAACTGTTTGCGGCGCCAGCGTTCAAGGACCAGTCACCGACCCTGCCTGCCGCGCATATCTATGCTGGGGGATGGCCGCATTTCGTGGGTGGCGGCGTTGCGATTTTTGATTGCAATGGCACGGGCCAGCCCGACATTTTTGCCGCCGGCGGCACAGCACCTGCCGCGCTTTTTGTCAACATATCCAACCCCGGGGGCGATATCCGGTTTACGAACGGTGATTTGCCGCCGATCACGGACGTAACAGGCGCCTATCCGGTTGATGTCAACAATGATGATATCATCGACCTGATGGTGCTGCGCAACGGCGCAAACATCCTGTTGCGCGGTCTGGGCGACTGTCAGTTCACCGCAGATGACAGCCTTGGCCTGCCCGCTGATGCCCGCTGGACAACCGCCTTTTCGGCCACCTGGGAAAGCGGACAAACCTTGCCGACGCTCGCCATTGGCAATTACGTGGACGCAAGCAACCCCAACGGCCCCTTTGGCACCTGCGATACCAACTGGTTGATCCGCCCTGACGGCGCCCGCTACGGCGTGCCGACAGCGATTGATCCGGGGTTTTGCCCCCTGTCGATGCTGTTTTCAGACTGGCAGCGCAACGGCGCACCGATGCTGCGCATATCGAACGACAGGCAGTATTATATCAGCGACGGCTATGAACAGATGTGGCAATTGGACCCCCTGCGCGCACTGACCGCCGACGATGGCTGGGACAGGTTGCAACTGTGGGGCATGGGGATTGCCAGCCGCGACATCACCGGTGATGGCCTGCCCGAGGTGATGCTGACATCCATGGGCGATCAGTTGCTGATGATCAACCAGGGCGACGGTTTTGTCGCTGTCCCCTATGCGACAGGATCCTATGCACAGCGCCCGTTCACGGGCGACGACGGGCGGCCCTCTACCGGCTGGCACGCGGAATTTGGCGATATCGACAATGATGGCCTGCCCGATCTGTTCATCGCCAAAGGCAATGTGGACCAGATGCCAGACCTTGCCATGCGCGACCCCAACAACCTGCTGATGCAACAACCCGACGGCACATTCGTGGAAATGGCGGATCAGGCCGGCATTGCCACGATGGACCGGTCACGCGGGGCGGGGCTGGCTGATCTGAATGGCAACGGGCTGCTGGATATCGTGGTCGTCAACCGCCGCGCCCCGCTGGAGGTGTGGCAGAATATCACCCCCGATGCGGGCAACTGGATCGCGGTTGACCTGCGCCAGCCCGCCCCCAACACCCGCGCCATCGGGGCCTTTGTCGAACTGCGCCACGGCGACACCCTGCAAACCCGCGAGGCCACGATTGGCGGTGGCCATGTCAGCGGCAGCCTTATTCCGCTGCATTTCGGGCTGGGTGATGCAGATGACGCACAGCTGCGCGTGATCTGGCCCGACGGAACCGCGACAGATTGGCAGCTTGTCGCCGCCAATCAGGTTGTCACGATCACACGCTGATCAGTCTGCGGGCAAGCCCAACATCGCACGGTTCGCCGCCCGGTCTGCACCCGATTTGGCAAAATCGTCAAAGGCGCGTTCGGACACCGTGATGATGTTGTCGGCAATGAACTGTGCGCCCTCGGCTGCGCCATCTTCGGAATTTTTCAGGAAACATTCCCATTCCAGCACGGCCCAGCCATCAAACCCATAGGTGGATAATTTGGTGAAAATACCCCCGAAATCAACCTGCCCGTCGCCAGGGCTGCGAAACCGCCCTGCCCGTTTCGCCCAAGGCTGAAACCCGCCGTAAACACCCGATTTACCATCAGGGCGGAATTCGGCATCCTTGACGTGAAAGGTTTTGATCCGGTCGTGATAATGGTCGATGAAAGCCAGATAATCCAGCTGCTGCAACACGAAATGCGATGGGTCATACATGATGTTTGCACGCGGGTGCTGATCGACCTTATCAAGAAAATATTCCCAGCTATGGCCGTCGTGCAAATCCTCTGTCGGGTGAATTTCATACGCCAGATCAATGCCATGCGCGTCGAAATCATTCAGGATCGGCCGCCAGCGGTTTGCCAGTTCGCTAAACCCTTCGTCAATCAACCCTTCGGGCCACTGCGGAAACGGGTAGAAATACGGCCACAGCAGTGACCCCGAAAACGTGGTGTGCCGGTCCAGCCCCAACCGCTGCGAGGCGCGCGCGGCAAAACCAAGGTGTTCGGTCGCCCATACGCGTCGCGCGGCGGGGTTGCCGTGAACGGCGGCGGGCGCAAAGGCATCCATCACCGTGTCGTGCGCGGGATGCACCGCAATCAACTGCCCCACGATATGCGAGGCCAGATCGCAAATTTCGATCCCATGATCCGCCAGCAAACCGCGCAGATCGTCGCAATAGGTCTGGCTTTCGGCGGCCTGTTTCATGTCGATCAGGCGGTTGTCCCACGTTGGGATCTGCACACCCTTGAACCCTTTGGCGGCGGCCCATTTCGCCATACCTTCCAAGGTGTTATAGGGCGCATCATCGCCCGCGAATTGTGCCAGAAAAACGCCCGGCCCCTTGATTGTGTGCATCTGCTTTCCTTCTGTGTTGCCGCGCTTCAGACAAAGCGGCTGACGTAGTTTTCCAGAATTTCCTGCCGGCCCGACCGTGGCGCGGGGTTGATCCCCTGCGCCAGCACACGCGCCTGAATGCTGTCCAGATCGCTGTTCAGCATCGCCTGCGCATCCGCGCTGGTCCAGCCTGCATAACGGTCTTTCAGCGCCGTTTCCAAACCGCCATCTGCGATCATCGCCGCCGCCGCCTTGAGGCCGCGCGCACAGATATCCATGCCGCCCACATGCGCCGCAATCAGATCCTGCGCATCCAGCGACTGCCGGCGTAGTTTGGCATCGAAATTGGTGCCGCCGGTGCCCAGCCCGCCCGCCTTGAGGATGTGATAATAGGCCAGCGCCACCTCTGGCACGTTGTTGGGGAACTGGTCGGTGTCCCAACCGGACTGGTAATCGTTGCGGTTCATGTCGATCGACCCCAGCATGCCTTCGGCGGCGGCGACGGCGATTTCATGTTCGAACGAATGCCCGGCCAGAATGGCGTGACCCTGTTCAAGGTTCAATTTCACCTCGTTTTCCAACCCGTATTTGCGCAGGAACCCGATGCAGGTGGCCGCATCAAAATCATATTGGTGCTTGGATGGTTCCTGCGGTTTGGGTTCCACCAGAATGGTGCCTTTGAACCCGATCTTGTGCTTGTAATCCACGACCATGTTCAAAAACCGGCCCATATGGTCCAATTCCTGCCCCAGATCGGTGTTCAGCAGCGTTTCATAACCTTCGCGCCCGCCCCACAGCACATAGTTTTGCCCGCCCAGTTTATGCGTGGCATCCATGCAGCCCTTGACCGTGGCGGCGGCAAAGGCAAAGACATCCGGGTCGGGGTTGGTCGATGCCCCTGCCATCCAGCGGCGGTGGCTGAACATGTTCGCCGTGCCCCACAACAGGCCGGTCTTGCTGTTTTCCATCTTTTGACCGATGTAGTCTGTGATTTCTTCCAGCGTGGACAGGTTTTCGGCGAAACTGCCCTGTTCGGGGCGCAGGTCGGCATCGTGCCAGCAGAAATAGGGAACATTCAGGATATCGAACAACTCGAACGCGACATCGGCCTTTTGTTTGGCGCGGCCCATGTCATCTTGCGGATACCAAGGGCGTTCAAACGTCTGACCACCAAAGGGATCGCCCCCTTCCCATGCAAAGGAATGCCAGTAGGCCACAGCAAAGCGCAAATGATCTTCCATCCGCTGCCCCATGATCATCTCGTGCGGGTTATAGTGATGAAAAGCCAGCGGATTGGCGCTGTCTGCGCCTTCAAATACAATCGGGGCTATGTCGTCAAAGAAACCTGTGGTCATTTGTGTTGTCTTTCAATATTTGAATGTGTCTGCGCGCCCGCCGGGGGCGCGGCCTGCAAAAAGGGATAGCCAAATATAATTTATGTGTCAAAATAAATAAAAAGAGACATGATAATGCAAAACGCGCAGCCTTATGGCATTCCTCTTCCTGACACGCGTAGCACCGGGCGGTTGCGCGTGCTTGATGCGATTCGCAGGGCAGGACAGATTGCGCGCATTGATATTGCGCGCCAGACGGGGTTAAGCCCTGCAACGGTCACCACGATCACATCCGATCTGCTTCAGGCCGGGCTGATTACCCCGATCCTTGCCGACGACCGGCCAACCGGCCAAAGACGCGGCCGCCCGCGCGAGGCGCTCAAACTGCGCGGAGAGGCGCGACTGATCGCCGGATTGAAGGTCGCCAAACACGCGATCACGGTGCTTTTGGTGGATTTCGAAGGCCAGGAAATTGGCAGCCACGAATTCAATCTGCCACAATCGCAATTCACCGGCACCGGGCTTTGTATGGAAATCATTGCCGCAGTCAGCGAGGCCTGCGCGCATCACGGGCTGGCGATTGAATATTTGTCGGGGATCGCAATTGGCTTGGCCGGACAGATCAACGGTAAAACGGGTTTTGTTCACTGGTCGTCCGCGCTGGTGCGACGCAATGTCGATCTGGGGATGATGTTGTCAGAACGGGTGCCCTGCCCTGTCTTTATCGAAAATGATGCCAATCTGGTGGCCAAGGCCGAGCATTTGTTTGGTGACGGGCGCGGGGCGCGCAACTTTCTGGTGGTCACATTGGAATACGGGCTGGGGCTTGGCATGGTGATCGACGGCCAGCTTTACCGCGGGGCGCGCGGCTGTGGGGGGGAATTTGGACATACAAAGGTCGAATCCAACGGTGCGCTCTGCCAATGTGGCCAGCATGGCTGTCTGGAAGCTTACGCCGGGGCCTATGCGCTGGCGCAGGCCGATACCACGCAGCATGAAAAGGCCCGCCGCCTGTTTGCCATGGGGCTGGCCAATCTGGTAAACCTGTTTGACCCTGAATTGCTGATTTTGGCCAGTAAAGACGGTTTGAAACACCCGCTCTGCTCGGCTTCGGTGTTGGCGGATGTCAGTGACATGGTGGTGAAGGTCGATGTGCCGATGCCGCAAATCCGCGTGCATGGCTGGGGCGATCTGCTGTGGGCCAAGGGGGCAGCAGCCTATGGGATCGAACAGGTCGCGGCGCTGGCTGTCCGCGACCTTGGTTCCGCCACTCAGGCGGTGCCGGCAAGCGCAGGATAAAGCGCGCGATAACGTTCCCAGCCTGCGGCATAGCGGTCTTGCAGGTCGGCGCGCGGATCAATGGTTTGCGCAATTGCGGGCTGGGTCATGATCTCGGCGACCGGGGCACCTGTATCGGCAGCAATCCCCAGACGGGCTGCCCCCAACGCGGCACCGAATTCGCCGCCAGCAGGGATAGACAGCGGCAGATTCAGCACCGTGGCCAGCGTTTCCAACCAATAGCGCGACCGCGCCCCCCCGCCCATCGCAATGACCGCGCTCAGGTCTGTCCCCGTGCCGTTCAAGGCAGCCAGACAGTCGCGCAACGCAAATGACACCCCTTCAACCACCGCCTGCGTCAGATCGACAGGCGTGTGCGCGATATCAAGCCCGACAAAGGCACCACGCACCTGCGCGTTGTTGTGCGGCGTCCGTTCGCCCGACAGATAGGGCAGAAACGTCAATGTTGAAGGCCCGCTGATGTGGTCCGGCAAGGCGCCGGTCAGGTCGGCGGGCGTTTGGCCCAACTGCCGCGACAGCCAGTTCATGCAGTCGGTTGCAGCAAGGATCACCCCCATCTGATACCAGCGGTCTGGCACGGCATGGCAAAACGTATGCACAGCCGATTCCGCATCGGGTGTGAAACGGTCCTTGGCCGCAAGCAGCACACCCGAAGTGCCCAGAGACACAAAACCCTGCCCTTCGGCAAAACAGCCAGCGCCACAAGCCGCAGCGGCATTATCACCCCCGCCACCGGCAACAACAACAGGCCCCGCAATGCCCCACCGCTGGCGTAGCGCATCACGCAGATGACCGCTGACTGCGGTTCCTTCACACAAGGCCGGCATCTGGTCGCGCCGCATGTCACCGGCGCTTAATGCGACATCCGACCAATCCCGCGCGCCCACATCCAGCCATGACGTGCCGGCGCTGTCGGACATGTCACCGACATGTTCACCAGTCAACCACAGGCGCAGATAATCTTTTGGCAACAGAACCTTGGCGACCTTTTCGAAGGTCTCAGGTTCATGTTCTTTCAACCACAAGAGCTTTGGCGCGGTGAACCCGGGAAACACGATATTTCCGGTGATGGCGTGTATGCCGGGCTGTGCATCCAGCCATGCAGCCTGTGCAGCTGCGCGCGTATCGTTCCACAGGATGCAGGGCCGCAAGACCTGATCAGCCGCATCCAGAATGGTTGCCCCATGCATTTGCCCGCTTAACCCGATGCCGCGCAGCGCAGCAACGGCATCGGGGTTGCGCGTATGCAAGGCATCCAGCGCGGCACCACAAGCGGTGACCCAATCCGCGGGGTCCTGTTCGGACCAGCCTTGCTGCGGGTGCGGGTTGGCGTAATGCATCTCGACCGTATCAAGGACACGGCCTGCCACATCCGTCAAAATCACCTTGAGCCCTGACGTGCCCAGATCCAGCCCCAGATACATATGATCATTCCTTTTATTTGATGTGCGAAATTAATCGTGTAACAGCGTCACAGTCAACCGTTCGCGATGGATGAACGCTGCATTGCCAAGGTCATGCCGCAGGCACATCCCCAAGTGAGCCGCGCAATTTCAGTTCTGCCCCCAAATCAACGGCAACAACCGAGATGTCACCGTGCACCATGCCAATCAACGTTTGTGCCGCACGCCGTCCCATTTCCCGATGCGGCACGTGGACTGTGGCAAGCGGCGGGTAAACGACCTGCGCCAGTTCAATATCGTCAAACCCGGTGATCGACACGTCATCAGGCACCCTCAGGCCCAATTCACGGGCGCGCCGCATGGCCCCCACCGCCAAGACATCGTTGCCACATAAAACCGCTGTTGGGCGGGGTTGCCGCGCCATCAATGCATCAAAGGCCATCGCCCCGTTTTCAATGGCATAGGGTGTTTCAACAAGTTGGAGATCCCGCGGATCAAGTCCAGCCGCGCACATCGCATCGTGAATGCCTTCCTGCCGCTCGCGCGCCCGGTCATTCATCGCAACCGGGGCAGAAATCAGCGCGAGCCGCCGGTGGCCGCGTCTTAGCACCTCTTTTGCCAGATCGTGCATGGCGGCACGGTTGTCAAAACCGACAGAAGGCCGCGCGATCCGCGGATCATACGCCCAGACGATCAGCGCCGGGATGCTTTGCGCCTCAAGAAAGCGATAGATCTCAGGGTCGCGTTCATGGCCGATCAACAATAGCGCATCAGCGCCACGTGCCACCAGCGACCGGATTTGCTCTTGTTCGATGTCGGGCCGATAGGATGAACTGGCCACCAGCATCGTAAAGCCATGGGTGCGCAATTCTTCCTGAAAAGCTTGTAACCCACGCGCAAATATTGCGTTTTCCATGGTGGGAATAATCGCACCAATCGTATTTGTCCGCCTTGAGGCCATGGCGCGGGCACCGAAATTCGGCGCATAGCCAAGATCAGCGATAGCCTGCATCACCTTATCACGCGTGCGTCGCGTCACCTGATCAGGCAGGTTCAGGCAGCGCGAAACCGTCGCAGTCGATACATTCGCCCGCGCGGCAACATCGTGAAGTGTTGGTGTTGGCTTTGTCAATTTCATGCAGTTCCTTGCGCCATGCCGCGCCCACTTTTGCAATATTTTCCATGTTTTAACATAGTAGTTCCCCCAATCGGAATGGAAACAGTTGATTTTACAATTTGTAAAGGCTTACATTGACAGTACAGAATCAATTCTGTGACAGGGAGGAAATCACGATGCGGCTTTTCGGAGCACTGATCCTGTTTTGTGTTTTCATCGCAAACGTCTTCCTTGGCGCGACGGGAGGGTCGCAGTTCTTGGGTGATGTTGCGGAAATGCTGGTTCTTATGGGGACCGCTGTGATGTTCGTTGTCGCGATATTGAAAAGTGAAGCTGACGCAAAAAAAGATGCGAACAGCGCATGAAAGTCCAAAGGGAGGACACAACAATGAAAACCAAGCACGATACGCTCAAATCGGCTGAACGCCGCAACTTCCTGAAACTTGCAGGGACAGGCAGCTTTACCGCTGCTTTGGTGGCGGGTGCTGCGGGCACGTTGTGGTCATCGCAAGCCGCCGCACAGACCGCAATTGAAGAACGCGACCGCGAAAACGCCGCCGATCACATCATGACGATCGCCACCGCCTATGTGCTGGGGGCGTCGCGCAGCTATCCCATCATGCAACTGGACCTGAAGGAAAACATCCAGAACGCAACAAACGGCAAGGTTTATGTCAAACTTGCCCCCGGTGGCCAGCTGGGCGCAGGCGGTGCGCTGGTGCAGCGCGTGCAGTCGGGCACCATTCAGGCGGCACAGCATTCGCTGGCAAACTTTGCCCCCTTCGCGGCGGCTGTTGATCTGATCAACCTGCCCTATTTCTGCGGATCGAACCAGCGGTTTACCAACCTTGTCAATTCTGACGCATGGAAAAACGAAGTTCACCCCAAAGTCGAAGCTGCCGGTTTCAAGCCGTTGTTTTATATCAACATTGACCCGCGTGTCGTCGCAATCCGCAAGGGTGGCGCTGGGGCTGTGATCACGCCCGGCGATCTGGCCGGCGTGAAATTCCGGGTGCCCGGATCGGCGATGTTGCAGCAATATTACCGGATGGTCGGCGCCAACCCGACACCTGTGGCATGGGGGGAAACACCTTCGGCTATCAAACAGGGTGTGGCCGATGCGCTCGACCCAGCCGTCGGCGCGCTTTATGTCTTTGGTTTCAAGGATATCCTAAGCCATGTGACCTTTACCCAGGCGGTGCCGGACAGCCAGATTTATTCGTGCAATCTGGAATGGTTCAACTCCATGCCCGCCGATGTGCAGGATGCGATTGTCGAAGCCTCTGAAATCACCGCGCATCAGAACATCGCCAAGGTGCCATCGGCCCGCAACTATGCCATGGCCGAACTGCGCAAGGCGGGTGTGGAATTCCATGCGCTGACCGACGACCAGCTGGCCGAATGGCAGGATGCCGGCGGCTATCAGCGGTCGGAATGGGACAGCTTCAAGGTGGAACTGGCCGGCTCGATGGAGGTGTTCAACAAACTGGTCGAAGCCGCAGGCACAATGGGCCGCTACTACATCCACGACGCGTAAACCGCATGTCGGGCGCCGCTTTTGCGGTGCCCGTCTCACGGTCTGCAGACCACACTGAACTTCTGTCATGGTCGGCCAAGCCCGCGCCATGCCACTACGGGGTCACACATGCATTTGATACGCAGAATTGACCGTAATGCTGAACGATGGGCCTTACTTGTTTTTTATGTCGTGCTTGTCATGACCATGGCCATCGAGGTGCTGCGGCGCGAAGTTTTTTCCTATTCGTCGATCTGGGGCGAGGAAATCGTAAGGTATTCCTTTATCTACCTCGCCTGGATCGGGGCCGCGGCGGCCGTACGCGAACGCGCGCATATCCGCATTGACGTGGTGATGCATTACCTTGGGCCACGCGCCAAGGCGCTGCTTTATATCTTTGGTGATCTGGTGATGTTCGGCGTCGCCTTGATCGCGCTTTACTGGTCATTCGAAACGGTGATGGTATCGGCAAAATTCGGATCGGTCAGCCATGGTTTGCGGGTGTCGATGGTCTGGTTCCTGCTGGCCGTGCCTGTTGGCTTTGGCCTGATGCTGTTGCGGCTTGTGCAATCCTTCCTGCGCGATCTGCGCAGCCTTCGTGACGGCACCCCCGTCTACGAAGGCGACAAACTGTTTGATTGAAGGGGCGCGCCATGTTGTTCAACACACTGCAACAAACGGTCGAGCTTGGCTGGGATTTCTATCTTCCCGTAATCCTGTTCGTGCTGCTTTGCGCACTGGCCGTGCCGGTCTGGGCCGCCATCGGGGTTTCGGCAATCACGATGCTGGTCTTGTCAGGCAGTCTGCCCCTGTCCCTTGTTGGCGAAAGCCTGTTCGAAGGGATCGACGCCTTTGCCCTGACTGCCGTGCCACTTTTCATCCTGACGGGTGACGTGCTGGTGCGCACCGGGCTGTCGCGCAAATTTCTGGACGTGGCCGAGGCGCTAACCCAATTCGCCAAGGGCGGTTTCGGGTCGGCCACGGTGCTGGTCTGCGGTATGTTCGCCGCGATTTCGGGGTCTGATGCGGCGGGTGCTGCCGCTGTTGGCCGCATGACAATAGACAGGCTGGTCGAATCCGGCTACCCCCGCCCCTATGCCTGCGCGCTGGTGGCGGCGGGTGCCTGCACCGGTATCCTGATCCCGCCATCCATCGCCTATATCATCATCGGCCTTGTGCTGGGCATATCGGCATCAACACTGTTTCTGGCCGCCTTGATCCCCGGCATCCTGATCCTGACGTCGATCCTTGTTACCAATATCGTGGTCAACCGCATCTATGGGTATGAGGGCGGCGGCAACATTTCCCTGCCGGAATATCTGGGCAACCTGGGCCGTGCGCTGACCTCTGGTTGGTATGCGTTCATCGTTCCAGGCATTATTTTTTACGGCATTTTTTCTGGCAAGATGACCCCCACCGAAGCCGGCGCGACCGCTGTGATCGTGACAATCATCATCGGCTTTATCATCGGCACGCTGAAATTGTCAGATTTCCCCGCCATGCTGATCAGTTCGGCCAAGGTGAACGGGATCATCTTGCCCATCATCGCCTTTTCGCTGCCACTGGCGCAGGCGCTGGCGATCATGGGGGTGCCGCAGGGGTTCGTTTTTGCAATCACATCGTTGACCGAAGAACCCTGGATCCTGATCTTGATGATGATCGGCATTTTGGTTGCGGCGGGCTGCGTGATGGAAACCACGCCCAACATCGTGATCCTTGCGCCGATCCTGAAACCACTGGCCGACAACATCGGCATGAACGAGATTCAGTTCTGCATCATGATGATCACGGCACTGGGTGTCGGGTTCATCACGCCACCGCTGGGGCTGAACCTGTTCGTGGTGTCCGGGATCACGGGGGAATCCATCCTCAAGATCGCGGCGCGCGCTGTGCCCTTCGTTTTCTTCATGCTCATCGTGGTGCTGATGATCGCCTTCATCCCGGCCATTTCCACCACCATGCTTCCCGACATCTACAAATAGGATACACACCAATGGCAAGAGAATACCTTAAGAAAGCGCACCTGACCTCAACCTCAGATGCATCCGATGTGCGCGATATCGTCACCAAAATCCTTGCGGATATCGAGGCAGGCGGCGACAAGGCCGCGCTGGAATATGCAGCCAAGTTCGACAATTACGATGGCAACATTATCCTGACGCCCGCAGAAATCGCCGCCGCCTCTGATCAGGTGCCCGAAAAGTTGAAAGCGGACATCCAATTCGCCCAAGACAACGTGCGCCGCTTTGCCGAGGCGCAAAAGGCTACGGTCAGCGATGTGGAACTGGAAATCGTCCCCGGCCTGATTGCCGGGCAAAAGGCGATCCCGGTCGATACGGCGGGCTGCTATGCCCCCGGTGGCCGCTATAGCCACATTGCCAGTGCCATCATGACAGTGACCACCGCCAAGGTGGCAGGGTGTAACCACATCATTGCCGCATCCCCGCCACGCCCCGGCGTCGGGATCAACCCCGCCATCGTCTATGCCGCCCATATCAGCGGCGCGGATACGATCCTTGCCATGGGTGGCGTGCAGGCGATTGCGGCGATGACATTCGGCCTGTTCGGGCTGCCATCGGCCAACATCCTTGTCGGCCCCGGCAACCAGTTCGTCGCCGAGGCAAAACGCACCCTGTTCGGGCGCGTCGGCATCGACATGATTGCCGGACCCACCGACAGCCTGATCCTGGCCGATAAAACCGCCGACCCCTTTATCGTGGCCACCGATCTGGTCAGTCAGGCCGAACATGGCTATAATTCGCCCGTCTGGCTGGTCACGGATGATCGTGCGCTGGCCGAAAAGGTGATGGAACTGGTCCCCGGTCTGATCGCCGATCTGCCGCAGGTGAACAGCGAAAACGCCGCCGCCGCATGGCGCGATTACGCCGAGGTGATCGTTTGCGCCGACCGCGCGGAAATGGCGGCCTGTTCCGATGAATATGCCCCCGAACACCTGACCGTGCAGGCCGAAGACCTTGACTGGTGGCTGAACCGCCTGTCCTGCTATGGATCGCTGTTTTTGGGTGAAGAAACCACCGTATCCTATGGCGACAAGGCCAGTGGCACCAACCACGTGCTGCCCACATCGGGGGCCGCGTCCTATACCGGGGGGCTTTCGGTGCATAAATACATGAAAATCGTGACATGGCAGCGCGCCACGCGCGAGGGGTCCAAACGTGTGGGGCAGGCAACGGCGCGGATTTCGCGGTTGGAAGGCATGGAAGGGCACGCGCGTGCCGCCGACGTGCGCCTTGCGAAATATTTCCCCGGCGAAAATTTCGACCTCAGCGCCAATGGCTGATCCGCGCGCCCTGTTCGACCTGACAGGCCGGGTCGCCTGTGTCACCGGGGCCTCTGCGGGCCTTGGTCAGCGGGCGGCGATTGTTCTGGCCGCTGCCGGCGCCAAAGTTGTCGGCGTGGCCCGCCGGGCCGAGGCTTTGGCCGATTGGGCCGAAGCCACCGGCGCACATGCCGCCACCGTGGCCGCCGATCTGTCGCAGCGCGACCAGATCAGTGACATCGCCCGACGCATTGCGGCCCCCTTTGGCGCGCCTGATATCATCGTGCATGCCGCAGGTATCAATACGCGGCAGGTGGCCGATGATGTGACCGCCGAAGGCTGGGACATCACGCTGAACCTGAACCTTGCCGCGCCGTTTTTCCTGTCTCAGGCGCTGGTGGCTGCGATGAAGACCAAAGGCTGGGGGCGGATCGTGAATTTCGCCTCGCTCCAGACCACACGCGCCTTCCCCGGCGGGATCGCTTATGGCGCATCCAAGGCCGGGATCGGCCAGTTGACCCGCGCCATGGCCGAAGCATGGTCGTGCGACGGGATCACCGCCAATGCCATCGGGCCGGGGTTTTTCCCCACCGAACTGACCAATGCGGTGTTTTCCGACCCGGACCGCGCCGCGCGCAACGCCGCACAAACCTGCATCGGGCGCAATGGCGACTTGTCCGATATCGACGGGCCGATGCTTTTTCTCTGCTCTGACGCGTCATCCTATGTGACAGGTCAGGTGCTGATGGTTGACGGAGGATTTACCGCAAAATGAAAGCATTGATTTATGACGGCCCTGAACAGCTTGGCTTTCGCGATGCGCCCGACCCGGTGGCAGGCCCCGGCGAACAGTTGATCCGGATAGAGGCGGTGGGCATCTGCGGGTCTGACATGCACGCCTATCTGGGCCATGACGAACGCCGCCCTGCCCCGCTGATCCTTGGGCACGAAGCCGCAGGCACCATTGTTGGTGGCCCGCGTGACGGCGAACGCGTCACGTTGAACCCGTTGGTGACTTGCGGCACCTGCCCGGCCTGCACGTCTGGCCGCGACAACCTGTGCCCGACGCGCATGATCATTTCGATGCCGCCCCGCGAAGGTGCGTTTGCGCAATATGTCACGATGCGCGACGAAAACCTTGTCAGCGTCCCCGACGCCGTGCCACTGACCAAGGCGGCATTGGCCGAACCCATTGGCTGCGGCTGGCATACCGTGCGGTTGGCGCGCAAAGCTTTGGGGCGCGATGGCACGGCGCTGGTGATCGGTGGCGGGGCCATCGGGCTGGGGGCCGCGCTATCGCTGACAGCCCAAGGCGTTACGGATGTGACCGTGCTGGAACCCAATGCGTTGCGGCGCGCCTATTTGGTGGACAACTGCGGGCAAAACGCCATTTCGCCCGATGATCTGCCCGAAAACACCCTGTTCGATCTGGTGATCGACGGGGTAGGCTATGCCGCCACCCGCGCCACCGCGTCGGCCCATGCGCGCCCCGGCGGGGTGATCGGCCATATCGGGCTGGGCGAGGCGGCAGGCGGGCTTGATATCCGGCGGATGACCTTGCAGGAAATCACCTTTATCGGCACTTATACCTATACCGCACAAGATTTCCGCGACACCGCTGCGGCAATTTTCGATGGCCGCCTTGGCCCGCTTGACTGGACGACATCATGCCCACTGGCTGATGGCGCCGCGGCCTTTGACGATATTCGCGCGGGCCGGATTGCTGCACCGAAAATCATTCTTGAACCGCATAGCTGACACCAAAGGAGTGGCCCATGTATAAACATATTCTCGTGCCCATGGCGCTTGACCACGGCATCGGCGCCAGCGCGCTAGAGATTGCGCGCAGGCTTTTGGCCGATGGCGGCAAGATCACCGCGCTGCACATCCATGAGGCCCCCCAAGGGTCGGTCAGCGCCTATCTGGACGATTCCATGGTGCAAGACGCTTTTAACAGGTCCAAGGAACGGCTGGAAACGCGCATGGCCGATCAACCCGATGTTTCACCCGTGATCATTTCCGGCCACAGCGGCCGGTCGATCATTGATTACGCCACATCCCATGATATCGACTGCATCGTGCTTGGATCGCACAAACCGGGGCTGCGCGATTACCTGCTGGGGTCCACAGCCGCCCGTGTCGTGCGACATGCGCCCTGTGCGGTGCATGTGCTGCGCACGACACCCGAACAATCGTAACGCTCAACGCGCAATCAACGCGCAAACCAGGAGACTTCACAAAGTGAGCATATCCAAAAGAATCGTCGATGATTTCGTCGCCAATGACGTGTCGTTCATCACGACTGTTCCCTGCAAACAACTAGCGGGGGTGATCGACGAGGTCGAAGCGCGACCAGAGATTTTTCACATCCCCGCCAACAAGGAAGACGAAGGTATGGGGCTTTGCGCCGGTGCCTTCATGGGCGGCAAGCGGCCTGCGATCATCATGCAGAACACCGCAATCGGCGTGACGATCAACACCCTGGCAACACTGACCCAGTTCTACCGGATGCCGCTGCCCATGCTGATCAGCTATCGCGGTGAACTGCGTGAACCGGTCGCCTGTCAGGTCGAAATGGCCGTGCACACCAAGGCGTTGCTGGCGCAATTGAATATCCCGACCTATCACTTTCACTGGCAAAAGGATGTCGAGGAATTCGACAATATCCTGAAATACACCTTCATGTGCAACAAACCCGTGGCGATCCTGACCGACGCCAACTTTTGGGGAGGCTACGGCGACCAATGATCCGTTCTGAAATCCTGCGCGACATCGCGCCCATTCTTCGTGACCATCTGGTTGTCTGCAATATCGGCCTGCCCAGTCAGGAATTGCATATGATCGACGATCAGCCCACCAATTTCTACATGCTGGGCACGATGGGCCTGTCATCCTCTATCGGGCTGGGGCTGGCTTTGGCACAACCCAAGACCGTCATTTCCATTGATGGCGACGGGTCTGTGCTGACTAACCTTGGCACGCTGCCCACCATCGCCAACAACTTGGCTGACAATTATATCCTGCTGATCATCGACAACGGATCCTACGGATCGACCGGCGATCAGCCCACCTATGCGGGCAAGAAAACATCGCTGACGGCGGTGGCCAAGGCCTGCGGCTGCGAAAACGTCGTCGAAGTGCAGGACAAGGATTGCGGCCCTGCCCTGCAAGCCGCCATCGACAGCAAGAAAATGACCGTGATCGTATGCAAATGCGACAGCGGCAACATCAAGCTGCCGGTCATCACGATGGACCCTGTCGTGATCCGTCACCGGTTCATGCAAGCGGTCGCCAGTTAGGATGGGATCGGGCATTCATTCCAGCGCAGACGCGCGCCGCATCGCGCGCCGGCGACTGCCTTGGATGGTGTTTGACTATATCGACGGCGCCGCCGGACAGGAAACAGGAGCCGCGCGCCATCGCGCGGCCTTTGATGCGCTGGAATTCCAGCCCCGCATCCTGCGCGATGTCAGCCAGCGGTCGCTGGAATCACACCTGTTTGGCACCCCCACCCTTGCGCCCTTTGGCATCAGCCCGATGGGCATGTGCAACCTGTCGGGCGTCGGGGCTGATCTGATGCTGGCCCGGCTGGCCGCGCGTGAAAAAGTGCCGCTGGGCGTGTCCACCGTGGCCTCTACCGCGATGGAACCCCTGATCGAAGCGGCCGAGGGCCACGCGTGGTTTCAGCTTTATTTCAGCGGCGACGGCACGGGCACCTTCAAACTGGTCGAACGGGCCCGCGCGGCAGGCTACGGCACCATCGTGCTGACCGTGGACGTGCCAGAGGTGGGCCGCCGCCCGCGCGAATTGCGCCACGGGTTTACCATGCCGTTCCGGATCGGGCCAAAACAGTTCGTCGATTTTGCCCTGCATCCGCGCTGGTCGCTGGCCGCCTTGCTCAAAGGGCGCCCGCAAATGGCGAATTTCGACATGGACGGCTTTGATTTTGATCGCACGGATAGCCGCGCAAAGGCCGATTTCGATACGCTCAGACGGCTGCGCGCCATGTGGCCGGGCAAGCTGGTGGTCAAAGGCGTGCTGTCCACGGCTGACGCGATTCTGCTGCGCGATGCTGGTGTTGACGCGATCCAGGTATCCAGCCACGGCGCGCGCCAGTTGGAAAGCGCCCCTGCCCCGATCACCATGCTGGGCGAAATCCGCGCCGCGCTTGGACCGGATTTTCCGCTGTTTTTTGATAGCGGCCTGCGGTCGGGCGAAGACGTGGTGAAAGCCTATGCAAAAGGGGCCGGTTTCACCTTTCTGGGGCGGATTTTGCAATTTGCCATCGCCGCCGAAGGTGAAGAAGGTCTGCAAAAGCTTTGGCAGGTGCTGCGGGATGAGGTCAGCATCACCCTCGCCCAAATCGGCGCGACCGGGCTTTCGCCGGATGCGTTGCGTGACGTTTTACGCCGGCAGGGCTGACGGGGTAAACCTGCGCAGCACTTGCGCGAAAAATCAACGCCATGATGTCACATGGTCTTGACCCGCCCGCGATCCGCCACAGGTCACGGCCAAGACCCATCAAGAGTGTGCCCGATGCCCCATGACGTTATCCCCACCCGTGCCGCCGGCCTGGACGCATTGCAAGATTTTGTGCCGCGCATGGGGCGGCGGTATGCCAACGGGCGAAATTACGATCATGGGCCCGGCGCGCATAAGGCGGTGTCAGGTCTGTCACCCTATATCCGCCGCAGGCTGCTGACAGAACAAGAGGTCGTCACCGCCGCAATTGCCGGGCATGGGTTTGAGAACGCGGAAAAATTCGTGCAAGAGGTGATCTGGCGCAGCTATTTCAAGGGCTGGATGGAACGGCGCCCGCAGGTCTGGGGCAGCTATGTGCACGGGCTGGCAACCGACTTGGCGGCACTGGAAACCGACCGCCGCCTGCGCCGCGATGTTGAACGCGCCATGGACGGGCAAACAGGGCTGGGCTGCTTTGACGCCTGGGCACATGAACTGGTTGAAACGGGATATCTGCACAATCACGCGCGCATGTGGTTTGCATCGATCTGGATTTTCACGCTTGGTTTGCCGTGGCGGTTGGGTGCGGATTTTTTCTATCGGCATTTGCTGGACGGGGATGCCGCGTCAAACACGCTGGGCTGGCGCTGGGTTGCAGGGTTGCATACGCGCGGCAAACCCTATGCCGCGCAGGCCGCAAATATTGCAACCTATACACAAGACCGCTTTGCCCCGCGCCCAAACGATCTGGCGCGGGATATTACCGGGCTGCACGCGACCGAACCCGATGGCCTGCCCGACTTGCACCCCTTGCGCCCATTCCAGCCGCCACAACCGGCCCAGCCCACGGCGCTGCTGATCACGGACGAAGATTGCCAGATCGAAACATTTGATCTGGCCGCATACGATATCCGCACGACAGCAACCCTGAACGCCGGGCATCTGCGCTCAACGCTGCCTGTTGCTGATGCCGTCATTGCCTTTGAAACCGCCGCACTGGCCGACGCCGCAACACGCGCGGGTGGTGCCGCCACCACGCTGACCGCCTTAGACCCCGATGATCTGGCAGAATGGGCCGCACAGGCAGGTGCCACCCAGATTGCCACCGCCTATGTGACCTGCGGCCCCTTGCGCGACTGGCTGACACAGGCCGCCCCGACACTAAAGGCCCATGGGATCAGCCTTTGCGAATGGCGGCGCGATTGGGACAGCGCGATCTGGCCGCATGCCACCGCCGGTTTTTTCAAGGTGAAAAAGCAGATACCGCAGATTTTGAATTTAGAGGCACGGAAATGACCACGATCGCCATTATCGGGGCCGGAATCACGGGCCTGGCCTGCGCAGGCAAACTGGCAGCGGCGGGGCACCACGCTGTGCTGTTTGACAAAGGGCGCGGCATTGGCGGGCGTGTCGCAACGCGGCGGGCGGCTGGTCTGCAATTTGACCACGGTGCGCAATATGCCAGCACACAGGGCGACGAATTTGCCAAGGTCTTGGGAAAGCTGGCCGCCACAGGTGCTGTCGCGCCTTGGATTGACGGCGGCGGGCAGACCCGCTGCGTGGGTGTCCCGGGCATGTCGGCGATGGCCAAGGCGATGGCGCAGGGTCTGGACGTGCGCCAAAACACGCTGGTTTCCGGTCTGAGCCACAACACCACGGGCTGGCATTTGCAAATAGCCGGCGTTGTGCATGCCGCGGCACATGTGATCGTCACCGTTCCTGCGCCACAGCTGGCCGCGCTTTTGGGCGCAGATCACCCGATGATCGCCCGGGTCGCCCATGTGCGCTATGCCCCCAGTCTGACATTGATGGCCGCAATCAATGGCCCTGCCCCCTTTATCAGCCACCACGACCCTGGTGCAGATCTGGCCTGGATCGCGCAGGACAGCAGCAAGCCCGGCCGCCCGCAACAGGAAGGGACAGCGTGGGTCGCGCAGGCCAGCGCCGGTTTCAGCGTCGACCATCTGGAACAGGACAATGACACGATCGCCGCGCTTATGCTGCCGCTGCTTTGCGACAGGTTGGGCCTGACGCGCGATCACGTGACCCATGCAGCCGCGCATCGCTGGCGGTATGCGCATGTGACGCAGGCCTTGGGCCAGTCGTTTCTGCGGGCGGGTGATGCATCACTCTATCTAGGAGGCGACTGGTGCCTTGGCCCTGGAATTGCAAACGCATGGGCAAGTGGCGTGGCGATAGCAGATGATCTGCTGGCGCATCTGGCCTGACGGATAACCCGCGGATCGCACTGCCGGGTGGGTCTTTACTGTGACCGGCAGGCGACGAATACACTGCTAGCGGCCACGATTCGTGCCTGAATTTACCCGAAACCAAGCAGATGCGTCTAAATTTAACAATCGACATCAAAGTGTTATGCAAAAAGATACATTTGATCGCAGCAAGCTCTTGCAACGCGGATTTGGTAAGATAAGATTACCAAAGCGCCAGATCGGGGCGATTTGTGGCAACATGTGACGTTGCGCAAACCGGAATTAGATCAGCTTGGGCGCCTTAAGGGAGGATCCTCATGACAAATAAATCGAAAATGGACCGCCGTTCGTTTCTGAAACGGACCGCAATTGGTGGCGGTGCTGTCGCAGGCACATTGGCGGCACCTGCCGTAATGGCGCAAGCACCTATCGTGCTGAAAATGCAGACATCCTGGGGCGCCGGGAACATCTGGCAGGAAATGGCACAGGACTATGCCGACCGGGTTGAACAGATGTCTGGTGGTCGTTTGAAAATCGACGTTCTGCCAGCTGGCGCAATCGTCGGCGCGTTTCAGGTGCTGGACGCAGTGAACGACGGTGTGATCGACGCAGCCCACTCGGTGCCCGTCTATTGGTATGGCAAAAACAAAGCAGCGTCCCTGTTCGGCACAGGCCCGGTTTTCGGCGGGTCGGCCACAACGATGCTGTCGTGGTTTTATGAAGGCGGCGGCAAGGCACTTTATGACGAGCTGACACAGGATGTGATGGGTCTGGACGTTGACGGTTACATGGGCTTTCCAATGCCAGCCCAGCCGTTCGGCTGGTTCAAAGGTGAAGTGAACACTGTCGCCGACCTGCAAGGGTTCAAATACCGCACCGTGGGTCTGGCAGCGGATCTGTTGCAGTCGATGGGTATGTCCATTGCGCAGTTGCCCGGTGGTGAAATCGTGCCTGCGATGGAACGTGGTGTGATCGACGCGTTTGAATTCAACAACCCGTCATCGGACAAGGACTTTGGCGCGCATGACGTCGCTAAAAACTACTATCTGTCGTCCTATCACCAGGCATCGGAAAGCTTTGAATTCCTGTTCAACAAGTTCACGATGGAAGAACTGCCAGACGATCTGCGCTCCATCCTGATCTATGCCGTCGAAGCCGCATCAACTGCCAACACAGCCAAAGCGATGCGGCGTTATTCCGCTGACCTCAAGTGGCTTCAGGAAGAGGCTGGCGTTGCGATGCACCGCACGTCAACCGAAATTCTTGCCGCCCAGCTTGAGGCATGGGACAAACTGATCCCCGAGCTGGAGCAAGACCCGTTCATGAAGAAATGTCTCGACAGCCAGCGTGCCTGGGTCGAAGAAGTGACATATTACGAAATCATGAACGCGCCTGATTATGCGCTTGCGTATGATCACTACTTCCCGGGCCGGCTCAAACTTTGATCGCTTGATCTGATCGCATCGACACGGCCCCGGTGGATTATCTGCCGGGGCCGATTGCAACAAAAAGCAAGAGGTGGCCCCGTGATCCGGTTCATCCGTTTCGCTGACGAACTGTCAGCATGGTTCGGTAAGGCATTCGCCTGGCTGATTATCCTTATGGCAGCCGGGACTGGCTATGAAGTCTTTGTGCGTTACGTCATGAACAACCCGACAGCCTGGGCGTTGGATGTGTCTTTCATTATGTATGGCACATTGTTCATGATGGGTGGCGCCTACACGTTGTCACGCGGCGGCCATGTGCGGGGTGATTTTCTTTATCGCCTCTGGCAACCCAGAACGCAGGCCAAGGTGGACCTTGTGCTGTATTTCATCTTTTTCTTTCCTGGCATCTTTGCCCTTATCTTTGCCGGTTGGAAATACGCCGCGCGGTCCTGGCAATATGGCGAAGTGTCAGTGAACAGTCCGGCTGGCGTGCCGATTTACCAGTTCAAGACCGTGATCGTCGCAGCTGGGATTCTGCTGTTGATCCAGGGGATCGCGCAAGTCCTGCGCTGCATCCTCGCGATGCGCACCAATGAATGGCTTGCTGCCGACGAAGACGTATTCGAAACCGAAGACCTGCTGATGCAAAAGGCTGCTGAAGCCGAAAAGGACGCCCACCCATGACCGACCCCCAAATCGCCCTTATGATGTTGGGGCTGTTCATCATCTTTGTCTTTCTGGGTTTTCCGATTGCCTTTACACTGATGGCAATGGGCATCGGCTTTGGCTATTACGCCTATTTCGATGCGCGCCGGATGTGGCGGTCTTTTGACCGTCTGGGCGACGACGCAGGTTGGTGGGATCAGACATCGCTTTGGTTCGAGGGGTTATTCAATAACCGAATATTCGACCTTTTCGTGAACCAGACCTATACGGTGATGTCGAACGAAGTTCTGACCGCCGTGCCACTGTTCCTGTTCATGGGCTATATCGTTGAACGGTCCAATATCGTTGACCGTCTGTTTTCGACCCTCAACATCGCTTCGCGCAACATGCCCGGGTCAATGGGGGTGGCGGCACTGATTACCTGTGCGCTGTTCGCAACGGCCACCGGGATCGTCGGGGCTGTGGTCACGCTGATGGGACTTCTGGCGCTGCCTGCGATGCTCAAGGCGCGCTATGATCCGTCGTTTGCGTCAGGGATCATCTGCGCGGGCGGGACGCTGGGCATTCTGATCCCGCCGTCGATCATGCTGATCGTCTATGCGGCGGCATCAAACGTGTCGATCGTCCGGCTTTACGCTGCGGCCTTGCTGCCGGGTCTGACATTGGTGGGGCTTTACCTGATCTATATCGTGGGTCGGTCTATCCTTCAGCCTTCGGTCGCACCAAAGCCAACCAAGGAAGACATTCCCGATGTCCCGTTCCTGAAACTGCTGTGGATGATCGTTACGTCCTTCCTGCCCTTGGCGTTTCTGATCTTTGCTGTTCTGGGGTCAATCCTGTTTGGTCTGGCAACCCCGACCGAGGCTGCATCAATCGGTGCGCTTGGCGGTATTCTGCTGGCGTTCCTCTATCGGGCGATGACATGGCAACGCCTGCGTGAATCGGTCTATCTGACCGTGCGCACAACGGCGATGGTGTGCTGGCTGTTTGTGGGGTCTTACACTTTTTCGGCGGTGTTTTCCTATCTTGGGGGCGAACATATCATCTCTGAATTCGTGCAAAGCCTCAGCCTTGAACCCTGGCAGTTCCTGATCCTTGCGCAGTTGATCATCTTTCTGCTGGGCTGGCCGCTGGAGTGGTCCGAGATCATCATCATCTTTGTGCCGATCTTTTTGCCACTGCTGGTTTTCTTTGAGATCGACCCGCTGTTCTTTGGCATCCTGGTCGCTTTGAACCTGCAAACCAGTTTCCTGACGCCGCCCATGGCCATGTCGGCCTACTACCTCAAAGGGATTGCGCCGCCCGAAATCAAGTTGACGCAAATCTTCAGAGGTGTGATGCCATTCTTGGCCTGCGTGATCATCGCGATGGTGCTGCTGTATACCTTCCCGCAGATCGTCTTCTATCTGCCCGAGGCAATGTATGGGAAATAAAGCATCTCTCTTGCAGCTTGACGCGCTTGAACTGCGCGCAAGGCTTGCCTCTGGCGCGATTTCCGCGCTGGAGGTAACAGAAGCCTGCCTTGACCGGATCGCAGAACGCGATGATCTGGTCCGGGCATGGGCGTGGATCGACCCGGGCTTTGCCCGCGATCAGGCCCGCAAACTTGACGACCACCGCAAGGCGGGCCGCCCTTTGGGCGCGCTGCACGGTTTACCGGTTGCATTGAAAGACATCATCGACACCGCAAAAATCCCGACCGAAAACGGGTGCAAGGCGGATGCCGGACGCGTGCCATTGCAAGACGCTTTTATCGTTGAAAGGTTGAAACAGGCCGGTGCCGTCATTCTGGGCAAGACAGTGACAACCGAACTGGCCTTCATGCAGCCCGGCCCGACACGCAATCCAGTCAACCCCGACCATACGCCGGGCGGGTCATCGTCCGGCTCTGCTGCGGCTGTAGCCGATTTTCAGGTGCCGCTTGCGATCGGGTCACAAACCGGGGGGTCGGTGATCCGCCCGGCATCTTATTGCGGTGTCACCGGGTTCAAGCCCAGTTTCGGGGCGATTCCGCGCAGGGGCGTGCTGATGCAATCGCCGACACTGGACACATTGGGTGTCTTTGCGCGCACACCACTTGAGGCCGCCATGCTGGCCGAGGTGCTGTTCGGCCATGATGTTCAGGACAAGGCCACCACCCCTGCCCCGTTTCCGCAGCTGCTGGACATTGCGCGCAAAGATCCGCCCGTCAAACCGATCTTTGCGCTGATCAAGCCCCCGGGTTGGGCCGATGCCGACCCGCAATTGCATGACGCCTTTGCCGAACTGGCCGAGGCCATGGGCGAGCAGATGTTCGAAGCCGCACTGCCGGCTGTCTTTGATCAAGCCGCAGAGCTGCGCGAACGGATCAATTTCGCTGAAATGGCGCGCTGCTATTATCGGTATGACCGCAAAGGTGAAAATACGCTTGGCCCGCTGACCCGCGAAGCCCTGGACAAGGGCGCGCAGATCCTTGCCCGTGATTACCTGTCCGCCATGGACTGGGCGCAGATCTATGGCGCAGCCCTGGACGAGGTATTTTCGCGCTGCGATGCCATCATTTGCCCCGCGGCCCCCGGCCCGGCCCCCAAGGGGCTGGACTTTACCGGCAGCGCCATCTTCAATGGGCTATGGACAATGGTTGGCACGCCTGCGGTGACGATCCCTGCCTTTACGGCGGAAAACGGCCTGCCGATGGGCCTGCAACTGGTCGGGCCACGCGGCGAAGACGCCCGCCTTTTGCGCAACGCACATTGGTTTACACGCTGGCTTGATACGCTTGGCGCCTAAGAAAGGGACTGCCTCATGAAAAAACTGCTCGCGCTTATCGCCTTTGCCTTCTTTACGGTATTTCTCTATATCCTTGCGTCGAAAATCGGCTCAGTGGATTTGTGGGTTGTGACCATACTGGCCCTTGCCTTGGCAGCGTATGATTTCTGGACATCCGCGCGCAAAAAGGACTGATACGATGGATCGCCCCGTTCTTTGGATACCGCGCCGCCTGTCCGACGCCACCCTTGCCCGCGCCCAACGCGATTACACCGTAATCGCCAAGCCCGACGACACCCCCGGCACCGCCGCCGAAATCATCGCGATGAGCGCGCAAGTCGATGCCATGATCCCCTGTCATTCGGAACATTTTTCAGCTGATGTCGTGGCAAAGCTTGATCCCCGGATGCGGATTGTGGCCAATCATTCCGTGGGAGTGGATCACTGCGATCTGGAATCTTTGGCGAAACGTGGCATCGTGGTCACAAACACGCCCGATGTGCTGTCTGACGCCACAGCGGAAATCGCGATGTTGTTGATGCTGGGGGCGGCGCGTCACGCCGTGGCGGGCGACCGCTTGGTGCGGACGGGCGCATGGGACAGTTGGTCGCCATCTTTCATGGTTGGCACCCAAATCACCGGCGCGCGCCTTGGCATCATCGGCATGGGGCGCGTCGGGCGGGCATTTGCCCAAAAGGCGCGCGGCTTTGGCATGGAAATTCATTACCACAACCGCAGCCGCCTGTCCCCCAAGGATGAACACGGGGCGATCTGGCACGAAACGCTGGACACACTGCTGCCGCAGGCGCAGTTCCTGTCGCTGCATTGCCCCGCCACCGCCCAGACCCGCGACCTGTTAAACGCGCAGACCTTGGCCATGTTGCCCAAAGGCGCGATCGTTGTGAACACGGCGCGCGGCGCATTGGTGGACGAAGATGCCCTGATCGCGGCACTGGACAGTGAACATATCGCGGCGGCGGGGCTGGATTGTTTCAAGGTCGAACCGGGCGGCAACCCGGCGTTTGCCATGCGCGATAATGTCTTTATGCTGCCGCACATCGGATCGGCCACGCGGGCGACCCGCGATGCCATGGGGTTTCGGGCGCTGGACAATCTGGACGCCTTTTTCGCCGGACGTGCGCCAGCAGACCGCGTCGCCTGAACGACCAAACAGGCCATTCGCCTGATTGGTCGTGCATGACGCGCACCGCCAGTTGGCCTTGCACCGCATTGGGCAGGCAGACGGGTGACGAAAAATGTAACAAGACCATCCCGAAACAGACAAGAATAAAACTTGCCGCCCTCTTTGCGCGCCAAAATAGTGGCTGTCAGACCAAGCAATCAGAAATCAGATGCGTCACGGACGACGCCGGTGAGAAAGATTAAAAATGTCGTAACCGCCATGTCGTTCGTGGCACGCACCTCCGGCGGTGCGTTTGCGCAAGGCTTTCCCGACTTTGGGCCAAATGTGGCAAGTGTCACCTAAGGACAATATGTGCGGGCCGAGGTGGGATCTGCCTGAAATAAGGCAGAAAACGGGTTCTGGGTGTCGCCGGGCGCCGGTGATCCACGCGTGTCTTTCAATCTGGATGCTGGCGACGATATCGTTGGCGGGCTTGGCTTTGATTGGCAAAACGGCTGGCGCGCCGATGTCATGGTGAGGAAATTTGCCGAAGTGGGTGTTTCGGGGCCATGCAGCAGCGTATCGGATGGAACACGATGTGACGTCCATGCAGATATCAGCAGCGCATCTGTGCCATCCAGCACCCTGATGGCCAACGTTTTTTATGCTTCGCTGAAAGCACAGGGGTCAAATTCGCGTTTTCATCCCTTTGTGGTGGCTGGGCTTGGCGTGTCGCGCAACGAAGTCGGCCCATGGACAAGGCGCAACGATTCCGAAGGGGCCGACCGGCCGACCGTTATTCCCGATGCAGCGTGGGGCTATTATAACCCTGGCGAAGCCAAGGGCGGCATCACGCCACGCAGCGAGGCGGAAGGCAGTAGCGAACCGCGCGTGCCGCTGACGTTTGATGCACAAGCCAATGTCGTGTCTTTGCCAATCTGGATCCCGCTTCAGCGCAACCGAGCCTGTTTTCTCAATCCGGTACAGGTAAAACCGCAAAGCTGACGGCATCCGCGCGTCAGCAAAGTGCCCAGCAGCACGATGCGATCATGCGCCGCCAACACGGTCGCGCGCACCTATCAGATGCCGCACACAGACAACGCGGGCTTTGGCAAGACTGGATGGTGCGCGCGTCAGTTTGGCGTTCACTTAGTGTCCGATTCAAAATGGTCTGATTACTTTCAGCCACTTGCGATGAAGCGG
>NZ_JACUUJ010000099.1 GCF_014859355.1 Yoonia sp.
TACTTGACTACGAATCAAGGGGTCGGGGGTTCGAATCCTCCCCAGTCCGCCATTTTAATTTTTCAAATTACCTATTTTTGCGCTGTTCGTCAGGAAATTGCTGGATACCAGTAGCGTTGGCGCTATGCTGCACATGCGGCCTTGCCACCCTTTTGCGGATCGGCGGCCAGATCCCGGAAAGGTTGCAAACCCGGCCACCGCGCCGCGCCAGCAGTTCCTGTTTGATCGCTTGCCGGTCAGGTCCGATACGGCCAGACCGGCAGTCAGATCAGGATCGTTTGGCAGGTGCCAGAACGAAATCATGGATCACTTCGAAAAACGGCGCGTCGGCGTCTGCTTCAGCGATCCGCGTCTTATCAGTGACCAACACGAAATCAGCCATCAGCGATTCCTTGACCCCAAACACCGCATCGGAATGGATATATTCATCGTCGGGGTCAAAGATATGGGTGACAAGGGTTTAAAACCCTGCCGCCTCGATGATGTAGGCAGATGCGCGGGCCTGTAAGGATGCCGCCCCAGCGCCCCCAGCAGTTTGCCCACAGGGCCATCATCGGGGATCGGATAGGACCGGGGTTTCGCCCCCCAAAACCAATATGACCCGTCATCGCCGGTGCGAAACACCCCGCGAAAGTTGAAATCAGGCCGAATGCCCTTTTGCTGCACGTCATCGAACCCGTCGTCATTGGTCTGCCAGACGTCAATTTTGGCACCCGCAACAGGGTTGCCTTCGGTGTCCAGAATGCGGCCCTTGACCAGCATCCGCGCGCCCTTGCCATCAAGGCAGATATCCAACCCCATCGGCCGTTCGGGCGCATCCACCAACATCGACACGCCCAGCACATCCGACAGCAGGATGAATTCCTGCCGCCAGTCGTCGCATTTGTGGCCTGTGTCAGTCAGGAACATGATGGCTTGCAGCCATTCCTCCTGGGTTGGGTCCACTTCTTTGACGGCGGCGTGCAGGCCCAGTTCGGCGCCAATCGTGTGCGCAGCATCTTCACATGCCTCGCCGCCAATCCCCGTCAGCGGTGAACACCCAGCC
>NZ_JACUUJ010000007.1 GCF_014859355.1 Yoonia sp.
CCGCCACATATGGATAAAATGTCGCAAAGAGCGCGCTAAACGAAACTTTGTTGCAGTGATCTAGTCTTTTGCGCCGATCTTGTCTTGCGTTTGGGTTTCAAAATCGCGGGCATCGTGGCGTTCGTGCAGTTGTGTCGCCGGATCGCCATAGGTCCGGTTGACCATGCGGCCACGTTGAAAGGCGGGACGGGCGAAAACCTCATCGGTCCAGCGGTTCACGTGTTTGTAACTGGCCGCATCAAGAAATTCCGCCGCATCGTAAACCATGCCCTTGACCAGCGCGCCATACCATGGCGCGGTGGCCATATCGGCGATGGTATACGTGTCGCCCGCCAGAAAACGCCGCTCTGCCAGATTACGATCCAGCACATCGAGCTGGCGCTTGGCTTCCATCGTGAAACGGTTGATGGGGTATTCCATCTTGGACGGGGCATAGGCATAGAAATGCCCGAAACCACCGCCCAGATAGGGCGCGCTGCCTTGCAACCAGAACAACCAGTTCAGACATTCCGTGCGCCCGGCGGCGTCGGTCGGGATGAAGGCGCCGAATTTTTCCGCCAGATACAGCAGGATTGCGCCGCTTTCAAAAACGCGGACCGGGGTTGTGCCGGAATGATCGACCATCGCGGGGATCTTGGAATTGGGGTTGATGTCCACGAAACCGCTGCCAAACTGGTCACCGTCCTGAATACGGATCAGCCATGCGTCATATTCCGCGCCTGTGTGCCCTGCGGCAAGCAATTCTTCCAGCATGACGGTGACCTTGACGCCATTAGGTGTGGCCAGCGAATAAAGTTGAAGCGGATGTTGCCCGACTGGCAAGGGTTTTTCATGTGTCGGGCCAGCGATGGGGCGGTTAATATGCGCAAATTGTCCACCGCTTTCAGCGTCCCATTTCCAGACCGTTGGTGGGGCAAAGGTGGGGGTGTCAGCCATGTTATTTTCCGTTCACGTCATTTGCGGTTGCTATGGATCTAGGTTGCGCGACCGATCGCTGCAAGCCGCCACGAGGTAAAGACCGCACTCTGACCTGTCCATCAGGGCGTTTCCTTTTAAATGTGGTTATTTCGTCAACATTTCGCCCCTTTTTATGTGATAGTATCCAAAGAAGAAACTGAATGATTGTATGGAGCCGCTATGACAAAGACGAAAATCACCCATCGCCTTATCGCCGGGATAACATCGGGCGCGCTGGGGTTTGTGGCGGTGGTCGCTGCTGTGGCAGGGGTCAGCGCGTTTTCGGCAGGCCCGGCAGCGGCGCAAACGCTTTGTTCCAGCTACACCGCCGTGCGTGGCGATAGCTTGAGCAAAATCGCGCAAAAAGCGGGTGTGTCCGGCGGGTTTCAGCGTTTGTTTGATGCCAACCGCAATGTGATGCGTAACCCTAACCTGCTGGAAATAGGTGATGTTCTGCAAATTCCCTGTGCTGACGGGTCATTGCCTGAAACCGCGGCGTTGCGCATTGCGACCCCTGCACAACCGGTGCCGCAGGTTGCTGTTGATCGCCCGGTGCGGTTTCTGACGGCCAGCGGCTATGCCCCCTTTACCGAAGAAGACATGCCCGAAGGCGGATTTTTCACCAATATGGTGAAACGGGCGATGGCACTGGGCAACCCCGATCAGGATTTTCGCGTGATTTTCGTCAACGACTGGAGCGCGCATCTGACAGAACTTTTGCCCGTTGGCGCTTTTGATGCAGGGTTTCCCTGGTTCCTGCCAGATTGTGCGCGCGTCGAAAACCTGTCAGAATCGAATGCGATCCGCTGCACGGAATTTGATGCCTCTGATCCGTTTTACGATGCCCTTGTCGGGTATTATACGCTGCTGGGCAGCCCCTATGCCACAGCGCAGCAGCACAGTGACCTGATCGGCGCGCGTTTGTGCCGCCCGAACGGCTGGTTTTCGTTTGATCTGGAAGCTGTCAATCTGGTGCCGCCGACAACACCGCTGACTTTTGCGCGGTCAGAAGAGGCCTGCTGGGACTTGCTGCGCGCGGGCGAGGTTGATGTCGTGACTTACGATGCCTTGCCGGCCCAAGATGATTACACCGCGATGGGCATGGCGGGGGATGTGGCGACGATTGAGCCACTTGCCACAAGTGAAACGCTGCATGTCTTTGTACCCAAAACCAACCCCAATGGCGCGGAAACGCTTGCTATTCTTAACGCGGGTCTGGAAGAATTGCGGCTGTCGGGTGAATGGTTTGAAATCGTGCGCAGCGGCATTCAGGCAACCATATCAAACTGACGGCGCAGGAACCGACAGCTGTAAAAACTTTTGACGCGGCACCTTTCAACGGGTTTCGCGTCACTTGCGTTAATGCACACAAGGGGGAAAATTTACCGCAGTCGGTGCGGAAAAATGACGCACTCCGGTGCGTATTGATAATTCTGCATTGAAATCCAGCATTGAGTGTGCTTTCGAAACGCGATGATCTGGCAGTGTGCTACGGTTTTCTAGTTGCCCACTGTTTTTACCGGGAGGAATCAAATGGATCGTCGTTCTTTTATTAAAAAATCGGCACTTGGTGGCAGCATGGCGGCCGCAACGGCGCTGGCGGCCCCCGCATATGCCCAAGGCAACCGGACGCTGACACTTGTCACGACCTGGGGGCGCGGTTTGGCTGGTGTGCATGATGCCGCACAGCGCGCTGCCGATACAATTACCGCGATGACCGATGGCGCGCTGACAATCGACCTGAAAGCCGCTGGTGAATTGGTAGGCGCATTCGAAGTATTCGATGCGGTGACTTCCGGGCAGGCTGATATGTATCATGGGCCTGACTATTATTTCGTGGGTCAGCATCCGGGGTTTGCTTTCTTCACATCTGTTCCTTTCGGGATGACAGCACAAGAACTGAACAACTGGTATTATCATGGCGAAGGTCAGGCGTTCCACGATGAGCTGGGCCAGATATTTGGCCTGAAGTCGTTCCTTGCCGGGAACACCGGGGCGCAGTCTGGCGGCTGGTTTTCAAAGGAAATCAATGGCCCGGAAGATTTCCAGGGGTTGAAATTCCGTATGCCCGGATTGGGTGGCGAAGCGCTTGGCAAGATGGGCGCATCGGTGCAGAACCTTCCTGGCGCAGAAGTGTATCAGGCCTTGGCATCTGGCGCGATTGACGGGACGGAATGGATTGGCCCGTGGGCTGACGAAAAGGCCGGTTTCCAGGAAATCACCAAGTTCTATTACACCGCCGGGATGCATGAACCGGGTGCGGGCCTGTCGTTGGCCACCAACCTTGACGTTTGGGAAAGCCTGTCGCCAACCCATCAGAAGATTATCGAAATTGCCGCAGGCGAAGCAAGCCAGTGGAACCTTGCGCAGTTCATGAACAATAATGCTGCGGCATTGCAGCGTCTTCAGGCCGGTGGCGTGAAGGTTCTGGAATTCAACGACGCGGTTTGGGATGCAATGGGCGCTGCTGCAAAGGCGACGCTGGACCAATACGCCGGTGATGAATTGTATGACCGTATTCGCGCGTCACATGATGCATCCATACGGTCTTCGTCTGGCTGGATCCAGTTGTCTGAAGGTGTTTACCGCACGCAGCGCGACCGGGTGATGAGCTAACGCCGATCATCGCTTGATGTGACGGGGGGCGCGTGCGCGCGCCCCCTTGTTGCATGATCGATTAAAAACATATGGGACGTGCGCCGTTTGCGGGGGGGGGCATCATGGGTTTGGTTGAAGCTTGGGGCGGTCATATCGCGGGATGGTTTTTTGCCCATCTGATCGAGGCGTTTTACAACCTTGGATATGTCATCCTGCATCCCGGTCAATGGCTGGCGTGGGTGCCTTTCATCAATGAACCGATGACCGATGTGGCGGTCAAGGAATCGTTGATGCGCTTTATCTATTACGGCGCATCGGTCGAATTGTTTTTCGTCGTCTTTGCGATTTTCCTGATTGTCAGCGTGATCGGCTTTATCAACAACCGCTTTATGTGGGGCTGCGTGCGCCTGCTGGAAGGGATTGCAAACGGCATCGGGCGCTTTTTTGCTTGGGCCGGTTTGCTGATGGTGTTTCAGCAGATCATCATCATTTTCATGCAGCGGGTCTTTGTTGTATCTGAAATCAGCTTGGGCTTTGGCGTGGCCTTTACCAAAGACGTCAGTTGGTGGTCTGAAGAACTAAAGCTTTATAACGCCATGATCGTGACGCTTTGCGTGACTTATACCTTTGTGCAGGGTGGGCATGTGCGGGTTGATCTGGTGTATTCCGCCGTCAGCTATCGGACAAAGCGGGCGATCGACATGATCGGGTCGCTTTTGTTCATGGTGCCAGCGGCGATTCTGACTTGGCTTTACGGGTGGTTTTTCTTGTGGCGGCATCTGGTGGTGCCGAACCCCTCTGCCTCGGACACACTGGAACGGTTGTTGTCAAAGGCGCGCGCCTTACGCTGGAACATCGAAACGATCGGGTTTTCGCCCAATGGTTTCAACGCTTATTTCCTATTCAAACTTTTGCTTGTCACCTTTACCGCGCTGGTGCTTTTGCAGGCGGTCGCTTTCTTTTACAGGTCTTATCTTGAATTCAAGGAAGGCCCCGAAAGCGAAGGAAAATATCTTGATAAAGACCGTCTTGGCGATCCTGTCGCCGAGAAGATCGCAGAAATCCACTAAAATCAGGGCGGTATTGTAATGCTTTTCGGACTTGATGGCGTCGAAGTCGGCCTGATCATTGTGTTTTTGACTTTGTTTGGGGCAATCCTGTCGGGCTTTCCGGTTGCTTTTGCGATCAGCGGGTCGGCGGTGATTTCCTTTGCCATCATCGCGGCGCTGGACAGCGCGGGCTACCTGATCCACATGGCCGTTGATACCAACGCGGATGCTTACCGTGCGCTGATAGGCCAAGGCGTGCGGCCCGATGCCGTCTCGATTTTCCGATACCCCGAATTGCCCCGCGCCGATGTCGCCCTGTTTCCCCAAGGCTGGGAAGTCGCGCTGGACCGCAACCTCAGCTTTGTGGTCAACCGGATGAACGAACGCGTGCTGGCGGGGGCGTCGATCGAAACGCTGCTGGCGGTGCTGATGTTTGTCATGATGGGCATCGTGTTGGAACGCTCGCGCATTGCCGATGATTTGCTGACCACGATGGCCAAGGTGTTTGGCCCGCTGCCGGGCGGTCTGGCGGTGTCGATCGTGATTGTGGGTGCGTTTCTGGCGGCATCGACCGGGATCGTCGGGGCGACGGTGGTGACGATGGGGCTTTTGGCCCTACCGACCATGTTGAAAAACGGCTATTCGCCCGAACTGTCAACCGGGGTGATCGCGGCATCGGGGACGTTGGGCCAGATCATTCCGCCGTCAATTGTGATCGTGCTGCTGGGCACATTGGCCGGTGATCTGTATTCCTCTGGTCAAGAGGAACGTGCGCGCATGGCGGGGTGTTCGGATGCGCTGACCTATCTGGGCGAACCGGCTGTGGTGTCTGTTGGCACATTGTTTCAGGCGGCGCTGTTGCCCGGGGTCATGCTGGCGGTGCTTTATGCGGCCTATGCCTTTGGCTTTGCGCTGTGGAACCCCAGCAAGGCACCCGCCGTCCAGTTGGGCGGCGATGACGCGCGCCATGCGTCCCCTGCGGGTCACGGCCTGACGTGGTTTCTTGGGGTGCCGGTCGGGATGATTGCGCTTGTCATCGGACTGGGGCAGGTAGGGATCGTCGGTAATCAGTCCGTTATCGTGGACAGCTTTACCGACGCGGGCCAGACTTCATCGCTGCGCACGAATGTCCCTGCAGAATGTCAGCAATCCATGATTGACCTGCACGGGCAGGCGAAATGGGATCAGGCGGTCGCCGAGCAGCAGGCCATTGATGCGGCAGGCGGCGTCACACAGGCCCGCGCGCTGTCAGCCGAAGAACGTGCGGCACTGGTCCTTGGACGTGTCGCTGACGCCCCGCCAATTGGCACAGGTATTGCCATCACAGCGTTGCTGATGGGGCTGACATTGGCGATTGCGCGGGGTGTCGCGCCTTTTGCCAATCCGCTGCCATTGTTGATTGGTGCGGCCGGCACGGTGCTGTTGCTGGTGGTTGATATCCTGCTGATCGGGCCGCTGACCACACCCGGCATGACAACGCTTTTGATCGCCATGCCGCTTGTGATCGGATTTGTCGGGCTGCGCCCTGCCACTGCGCATCTGGCCCGGAACGAGATTTTGCGAGTTGTTTTCCCGCCTTTGGTTCTGATTATCGCAGTGCTTGGTTCGATCCTTGGCGGCATTACCAACCCGACACCAGCCGCAGCCTTGGGCGCGGGCGGGGCCATCCTGCTGGCGGCCTACCGCAAGTTGCAGGACCAGGGCCGGTCGGGGCGCATGGTGATCCTGACTGCCTTTGCGATCGTGCTGATGCTGCTTATCGGCGTCAATTTTGACATGCGCATGGGCCGCGAAGTGGTGCTGCTGGAAAATCGTATCGCCTATTTAGTGGCCTTTGCGTGTTTCCTTTTTGCGATGTTCGGCTTTTTGTGGTCTTGCGGGGTGCTGCTGTTGGGCGGTGTGCTGACGCCGGTGGTGCGCGAAACCGCCAAGGTGACGGCGATGGTATTTGCCATCCTGATCGGGTCGCAATTGCTGAACCTTGTGCTGATTTCCTTCGGTGGCGAACATTATATCCAACAGTTCCTGCGGTCATTCGATAACGAACTGACCGTGTTCCTATTGGTGATGCTGGTGCTGTTCATTCTGGGCTTTGTGCTTGATTTTCTTGAGATTATTTACATCGTGATCCCGATTGTCGGTCCGGTGATCTATGGTGGCACATTCGACCCTAAATGGGTGACGATCATGATTGCCGTCAACCTGCAAACATCTTTCCTGACGCCGCCGTTCGGCTTTGCGCTGTTCTATCTGCGGGGGGTTGCGCCAAAGGTGATCACCACCGGCCAAATCTATCGCGGGGTCTTGCCGTTCATTGCCATTCAGGTCGGTGCCTTGCTGCTGCTTTGGCTGGTGCCCAGCGTCGTGACGATCGTGCCAAACCTTTTGAAATAAACGCGCAGGCGCAACACGCGGCCAGCGATGTGCTGGCTTTTTAGCGTTGTCAGGTGATCAGTTGCGCCCGTCGGGCAGGGTGATCCGTGCGACCTGTTCGGCAATCGGGTCGGTGGATAAAGGATGCAGGTCGTCAACAAAATCGGCAGGATCATTCACCCTTTGCCACCTGCTGTCGCGATAAACGTCCAGCGCCGCATAATTCGCCTTGTAGCCCATCTTGGGGCTGCCCGGCACCCAATAGCCCAGGTAGACGTAAGGCAAACCCAAATCCTGCGCGATCTGGATATGATCAAGGATCAGGTAGGTGCCCAGCGACAGTTTTTCTGCGTCGGGGTCAAAAAAAGAATAAACCATCGACAATCCGTCATCCAGAATATCCGTCAGGCACACCGCTTTAAGTTGATCGGCGTCGTTATATTCGATCAACCGCGACCGGATCGGCGTTTCTTCGACCATGGCGGCAAATTCAAACATGTCCATATCGGCCATGCCGCCGGTTGCATGGCGGGATTCCAGATATTTGCGGAACAGCGCATATTGTTCCTCGGTTGCCCAAGGCGATGTTGCGCGGCGTTTAAGATGGCAGGCCCGTTTGGTCACACGTTTCTGGCTGCGTGTTGCCACAAACTCAGCGACATTGATTCGGGCTGACATGCAGGCTGCACAATCTGCACATGACGGACGGTAAAGCACGTTCTGCGACCGCCGAAACCCCTGTTTTGATAGACTGTCGTTCAGCTTCGTCGCTAAATCGCCCTGCAATGCGGTAAACAGCTTCCTTTCCATCCGTCCCGCAAGATAGGGGCAGGGTTGGGGGGCGGTAACATAGAACTGCGGGGCAATCGGCAGCGTGTGACGCATGGGTGCGATCCTGATGGTTTCGCAAAGCTTAACAACCCAAATCGCATGCGCCAAGCCCCTGCGGTGTCACGTCGTTAATGTCCGGCAGGTCTGCGCACATGATGTTTATGCAACTTTTGGGTCGCACAGGCGCAACAGTTGCGATTGACCCGCCCCATGTCCCGCATCACTGTAGCGACATGAATATTGTGTCGCGTCTGAACCGTTGCCCCAAACCCTTTGATCCTGCGCGCGGTGATGATGCCTTGCAGCATCTGCCGGATTTGCCGCCCGATGTCGCGGCGCTGATTCGGGGCACAGCAGGATGCAGCCCGTATCTGGCCGGGCTGATCGCGCAAGAGGCACCCTGGCTGCGATCTGCGCTGGATGATCCAGAGAAGGCGGTGGCGCAGCTTTTGGCAGATGTGGCGCACATCGACCTGGATCAATTGACCACAGAATTACGCCGTGCAAAACGGCGGATTGCACTAATTGCTGCAGTTTGTGACCTTGGCGGTGTCTGGTCGCTGGAACAGGTGACACAGGTGCTGACCGATCTTGCGGATGCCGCAGTGCAAGCCTGCCTGACCAGGCTGGTCGCCGCCGAGGTCGCGCGCGGAAAACTGCCCGGTGGGGATGATCCGGCGCGTGCCGGTGGGATGGTCGCGCTTGCCATGGGCAAGATGGGCGCGGGCGAACTGAACTATTCCTCTGATATAGACCTGATTTGCCTGTTTGATGAAACCCGCTTCGACCCAGATGATTACCACGATGTGCGTGCCGCGTTTATTCGCGTCACACGGCGGATGACCGCGATCCTGTCCGAGGTGAAGGACGGTGGCTATGTCTTTCGCACCGATCTGCGGCTGCGCCCCGATGCATCGGTCACGCCGGTCTGTCTGTCGATGGAAGCGGCAGAACGGTACTACGAAAGCGTCGGGCGCACATGGGAACGGGCCGCCTATATCAAGGCACGGCCCTGCGCGGGCGATATCGTGGCAGGCCAGCGGTTTCTGGACACGCTGCGCCCATTCGTCTGGCGCAAGCATCTGGATTTTGCCGCCATTCAGGACGCCCATGACATGCGGTTGAAAATCCGCAACCATCGCGGGTTGCATGGGCCGCTGGTGCTGGAAGGGCACAACATGAAACTGGGGCGCGGCGGCATCCGCGAGATCGAATTTTTCACCCAGACCCGCCAGTTGATCGCAGGCGGGCGCGACCCCAGCCTGCGGGTGCGCACCACCTGCGACGGGCTGGCGCGGCTGGCCAAAGCTGATTGGGTGCCGCAGCACACGGCCGATACGCTTTATGATCACTACCGCTTTCACCGCACGGTCGAACACCGCCTGCAAATGATCAACGACGCGCAAACCCATGAATTGCCCGCCGACATGGCCGGTTTTGACAGGCTTGCGGCCTTTATGGGCACGGATACCGCCAGCTTGCGCCGTGATCTGACCGACCGGCTGGAACAGGTCAATGACTTGATCGAAGGCTTCTTTGCCCCCGAACCGGCAGCCCCTGTCGGCACAGACTGGGGGGCTGATGTGACATCGCGCTGGCCGACCTATCCGGCACTGCGGTCAACCCGTGGAAGTGAAATTTTCA
Organism: Yoonia sp.; assembly: GCF_014859355.1. Classification (GTDB taxonomy): domain Bacteria; phylum Pseudomonadota; class Alphaproteobacteria; order Rhodobacterales; family Rhodobacteraceae; genus Yoonia. Next base: position 9,453 of record NZ_JACUUJ010000007.1, read on the forward strand.
AGCGGCTGGCCCCCGAAATCATCGCCCGTTTGCAAGAGGCCGCCAAACCCGACGAGGCGCTGGCCCAGTTTGACCGCTTTCTGGCGGGGCTGCCGGCAGGGGTGCAGCTGTTTTCCCTGTTCGAGGCGAACCCGCAACTGACGCAGTTGATCGTTGATATCGCCGCCACAGCGCCGGCGCTGGCGCAATATTTATCGCGCAATGCGGGCGTGTTCGACGCGGTGATCGGCGGGGCGTTTTTTGCAGATTGGCCGGGGGCGGCTGATCTGGCCGTGCAACTTGGCGCAGTGCTGGTCGCCGTCGGTGACTACGAAGCGCAACTGATGGCGGCGCGTCGATGGGCTAAGGAATGGCATTTTCGCATCGGGGTGCATCATTTGCGCGGCCTGATCGACGCCGAGACCAGCGGCACGCAATACGCCGATCTGGCGCAGGCCGTTGTTGCGGGGCTGTGGCCGGTCATTGCCGCAGAATTCGCCCGCAAACATGGGCAGATGCCTGGCAAGGGCGCGATTGTCGTCGGCATGGGCTCGCTGGGGGCTGCGCGGTTGAACGCGGCTTCCGATCTGGACCTGATCGTGATTTACGATGCCGATGGGGTCGAAACATCAGACGGGCGACGGCCTTTGGCTACGCGGGCTTATTATGTGCGCCTGACACAGGCCTTGGTCACGGCACTGAGCGCGCCAATGGCTGAAGGGCGGCTTTACGAGGTTGACATGCGCTTGCGTCCGTCCGGTCGGCAAGGGCCAGTGGCGACATCCTTGTCCGCCTTTCAGGACTATCAGATGACGCAGGCCTGGACGTGGGAACATCTGGCCATGACCCGGGCCCGTGTCGTCGCGGGGCCTGACCCGCTGGCGGATCGCTTTGAGGCTTTTCGCCAAACGCTATTGGGGCAGAAAGGGAAGGGGGCAGATGTGCTCGCCGATCTGGCCGAGATGCGCGCAAGAATCGCCGACGCAAAAGCCCCGCAAGGCGCGTGGGATGCCAAGATCGGCCCGGGGCGGTTGCAGGATATCGAATTATGTGCGCAGGCGGCTGCGCTGGGTGCAGGGACAGCGGCCCGCGATGTGGCCGGGCAGTTGGCGGCGGGTGTCGCCGATGGTTGGCTGGATGCCGCTGACGCGCTTGCATTGTCGGATGCGGCGGGGCTTTTCTGGCGCCTACAGGCCGCGGCGCGGCTGTTGACAGGGGGGGCGGTGGACCCGGATGCCTTTGGCGAAGGCGGGCGGCGGTTCTTGCTGCGTGAAACAGGGTTTGAGGCGATGGATGATGTTTTGACGGCCATGGGCCGGTTGGCGGCGGCGGCAGATCAAGTCATCAGCCGCAAGTTGGGTGCGCGATGAACGCCCGCGACCCAAACGACCCCAAAGGGCTGATCCGCGAGGCCTATCGCATTGATGGCATTACCGCAGGTGAATGCCGGTCGATTTTTCTGGATTGGGCGATGGGCCTGCCTGACCCTGAGCAGGCGCACCCGGTGATCCGGGCGCTGCTGGCGCGTTACGCGCAAGGGGCCGAAGACCACCCGATGACGCAAACCTTGCGCGCGGGACTTGGCGATGCCGGACCCGCGCGCCGCAGAGGCGGGCGGGCCGGACGGTTCAGCGACTAAGGGCGGCGGCCTCGGCGGCCAATGCGGTGATCGCGGCCCAATCGCCTGCCAACACCTTGTCTGCAGGCGCGACCCATGATCCGCCAACGCAAAGCGTGTTGGAAAGTGACAGGTAATCGGGCGCGTTTTTCAGGCTGACTCCGCCGGTGGGACAGAATTTGATCTGCGGTAGTGGCGCGCCAATCGCCTTGAGCGCGGGCGGGCCGCCGTTCGCCTCGGCGGGGAAGAATTTCATCACCCAATAGCCGCGTTCCAGCAGACGCATCGCCTCGGTCGCGGTGGAAATGCCGGGCAGCAGGGGCAGGTCGTTCGCCTCGCAGGCGTCAAGCAGGCGGTCGGTCGCGCCGGGCGAGACACCAAAGGTCGCACCGGCCGCCTTGGCGTTTTCAACGTCTTTGGCTGTCAGCAGGGTGCCCGCGCCCACAACGCCGCCTGGCACGGCGGCCATTTCGCGGATCGCGTCCAGCGCGGCGGGGGTGCGCAAGGTGACTTCCAGTGCGGGCAACCCGCCTGCGACAAGCGCGCGGGCAAGGTTGGCGGCATGGGTGGCGTCGTCGATCACCAGAACCGGGATCACGGGGGCCAGATTGCAGACTTTTGCGGCGGCGGCGGATGACTCTTGCGGGGTCATTGGGGTGGTCCTTTTTGTCAGGGACGGAGAGCAGCTTTTTTTGCAAAAAAGCCGCTGCCTCCGGCGGGAGTTTTTTGGCCAAGATGAAGTTTAGACGACCACGCCAGCCCCGTCAGCGGCAAGGCCGACATTCGCCCGGAACGCGGCGAACAATTCCCGTCCGACGCCGCTGCCGTTGCCGGACAGATCGGCGGTGGCGGCGGTGCGGGTGGACAGGTCGACGCCCTTGACCTCGATTGTGCCTTTTGTGGCATCCAGCCGGATGATGTCACCATCGCGCAGCCGCGCGATCGGGCCGTCGTCGGCGGCTTCGGGGCTAAGGTGGATCGCCGAGGGCACCTTGCCGGATGCGCCCGACATGCGCCCATCGGTGACAAGTGCCACTTTCAATCCCCGGTCCTGTAGCACGGCAAGGGTTGGTGTCAGGTTGTGCAATTCAGGCATGCCGTTGGATTTTGGCCCCTGAAAGCGTACCACGATGACGGCATCCTGGGTGAACTCACCGGCTTTGAATGCTTCTTTCACCGCTTCCTGGGTGTGGAAAATCCGCGCTGGCGCTTCGATGATATGGCGTTCTTCGGCGACGGCGGATGTTTTGATCACGCCGCGCCCCAGATTGCCCGCTAGCTGTGTCAACCCGCCATGGGCATGGAACGGGTTGCTGGCCGGGCGCAGGATCTTTTCATTCAGCGAGGCCCCGGCACCGGGGCCGTAGATGACGCGCCCGTCGGTCAGTTTGGGCTCTTGCGTGTAAAGTTCCAGCCCGTCACCGGCGATGGTTTTTGTGTCGGGGTGCAGCAGGCCCGCGTGCAGCAATTCCCCGATCATGAAGCCAAGCCCGCCAGCCGCGTGGAAATGGTTCACATCGGCCAGCCCGTTGGGGTAAACCTTGGCCAGCAGCGGGGTCACATTGGACAGGTCGCTGAAATCTTGCAGATCAAGGATGATCCCGGCGGCGCGTGCCATTGCGGGCAGGTGGATCACCAGATTGGTCGATCCGCCGGTCGCCATCAGGCCGACGATACCGTTCACAAATGCCTTTTCGTCAAGAATGTCGCAAACGGGCGTATATGCATTGCCCAGTGCCGTGATCGCCAGCGCGCGTTCGGTGGCCGCCGTGGTCAGCGCGTCGCGCAGCGGTGTGCCGGGGTTGACGAAGGACGCCCCCGGCATGTGCAGCCCCATGAATTCCATCAGCATCTGGTTGCTGTTGGCGGTGCCGTAGAACGTGCAGGTGCCCGGCCCATGATAGCTGGCCATTTCGGCGGCCATCAGCGCATCGCGCCCGACCTCGCCATTGGCGAATTGCTGGCGCACGCGGGCTTTTTCATCGTTGGGCAGGCCGGATGTCATCGGACCAGCGGGCATGAACACGCCGGGGATATAGCCGAATGTCGCCGCGGCGATCACCAGCCCCGGCACGATCTTGTCGCACACACCCAGATAGGCGGCGGCATCATAGGTGTTGTGCGACAGCCCCACAGCGGCGGCCAATGCGATCACGTCGCGCGAAAACAGCGACAGTTCCATACCGGTCTGCCCTTGGGTGACACCGTCGCACATGGCGGGCACACCGCCTGCCACCTGTGCGGTGCCACCGGCCCCGCGCGCGGCGGCGCGGATCAGATCGGGGAAATGTTCGAACGGCTGATGCGCGGACAGCATATCGTTATAGGCGGTGATGATGCCAAGGTTGGGGCTGGGCCCTGTCGCCAGCGCGTCTTTGTCCTGATCCATGGCGGCATAGGCGTGGGCCTGATTGCCGCAGGTCAGATGCGCGCGGCGCGGACCTTCGGCGGCGGCGCGGGCCATCGTTTCCATATAGGTGCGGCGCGGCCCTTCGGAACGGGCCCTGATCCGGTCAGTGACTGCTGCGATTGTGGGGTGAAGCGACATGACGCATCTCCTTTGCTTGATCGGTTTGCGCATAACACGATTTGTTAGCGCTAACAAGTGTCCATCCTGTCGCGTCAAGAGTGAAGCCGTCGGATGTTGTTAAAGCTATGGGTTTAAATAATAAATTTGAAAAGATGGCGTGTTCAAACCGAAGAGGATAGATGATGCGCAAATGCGCACTGTGGGTCATGGGGTTTTTGTTTTTGGCGGGGCGCAGGCTGTCGCGCTTGAAAACGCGGGGCAGACAGAAAAAGTGCGCGCGACTGATTTTCTGACGACCGTGCTGCGCAATGAACTTGCGTAAGCCGCGCACGGCAGTCTTTTCACAGCGTTGCAGACAGGATAGAGGGCAGGCATGACAGATATTGCCCCCCCCCCGCTGCTGCCCACCGTCCGCCTGATCCCCAAGGCCGAGGCACGCGCCATCCGCCACGGTTTTCCTTGGGTTTATGCCAATGAACTTGTCACTGACAGGCGCACCCGTAACCTGACCGCTGGCACGCTGGCCCTGCTAGAGGATGCCGGCCGCCAACCCATGGGCGTGGTCGCGGTCAACCCGGCATCCAAGATCATTTGTCGCATGTTGGACCAGAACCCCGATGCGGTGATTGATCAGGCGTGGTTTGTCGCGAAATTTCAACGCGCACTGGCCCATCGCGCGCGGCTTTACGACGCGCCGTTCTACCGGTTGATCCATGCCGAGGCTGACGGGTTGCCCGGTGTGATCGTCGACCGTTTCGGTGATGTGGCCGTGATCCAGCCCAATGCGGCATGGGCTGATCTGCTGCTTGAACCGCTGGTCGCCGCCCTGGTTGATGTGACCGGCGTGGCCACGGTGGTGATGAACGGCACGGGCCGTGCGCGCACGCTGGAAGGGTTGGAGGAACGCACCGATGTGATGATCGGCAGCGCCCCTGCTGGCCCGATTGCTGTGCCGATGAACGGGGCCACCTACATGGCCGATGTCATGGGCGGGCAGAAAACCGGGTTGTTCTTTGACCAGCGCCCCAACCACGCCTTTGCCGCCAGCCTGTCGCGGGGCGCGCGCGTACTGGATATGTTTTCGCATGTGGGTGGCTTTGGTCTTGCTGCATTGGCCGGTGGGGCGAAATCGGTGCTGGCGGTTGACGGGTCGGCGCCTGCGTTGGAACTGGCCGGGCAGGGGGCGGATGCGATGGGCGTTGCCGACAGGTTTGAAACCCGCAAGGGTGATGCATTCGACGTGCTGACAGCCCTGGCAGAGGAAAGCGCGCAATTCGATGTCATCATCTGCGACCCGCCCGCATTCGCGCCCTCGCGCAATGCGTTAGAGGCCGGTTTGCGCGCTTATGAACGGGTTGCGCGGCTGGCGGCGCCGCTGGTGGCGGATGGCGGATACCTGGGCCTGTGTTCGTGTTCGCACGCGGCAGACCTGACCAAATTCCGCAACGCAAGCGCGCGGGGCATTGGCCGGGCCGGGCGGCGTGGGCAGATCATCCACACCGGATTTGCCGGGCCGGATCACCCGCTGATGCCGCATCTGGCCGAAAGCGGCTATCTGAAGGCTGTGTTCTTTCGCCTATGAGGGTGATGATCGACGCCTGCGTGCTGTATCCGACGGTGATGCGCGAGGTGGTGTTGGGCGTTGCCGCGCAGGGGCTGTTCGAGCCGCGTTGGAGCGCGCGTATTCTGGAAGAATGGGCGCGCGCCACGATCAAGCTGGGCGCCGAACAAGAGGTTTTCGCGCGTGGTGAAATCGCCGCCCTGACCGCGCGGTTTCCCGACGCATTGGTGCGCTATGATGCGGGCATTGAAAAACGGTTCTGGCTGCCGGACCCTGCGGATGTTCACGTGCTGGCGGCGGCGGTGGCGGGGTCTTGTGATATGATCCTGACGCTGAACGCCAAGGATTTTCCCCGCAATATTCTGGCCGACGAAGGGGTGGAACGGCGTGACCCCGATGCATTTCTGCGCGATCTTCATGCGCAATCGCCCGACCGTGTGCGTGCGGTGGCCGATGCGGTTCTGGCCGAGGCGCGGCGGCTGTCGGGTGACAACTGGACCATGCGCGCATTGATGAAAAAGGCGCGGTTGCCGCGACTGGGTAAGGCGTTAGAGGCCGCCCAAAGCGAAGGCGCTTAACCCGCCTGCCATTTCGCCTCATTCGCTTCGATTGCGGCGATGCGTTGTGGTGTTTTGGGGTGGCTTAGCATCCATGCGGGTGTGCCGCGCCCGGCGCCGCCCGTCAGCTTTTCCAGCTTGTGAAACAGCGATTTCTGCCCCGCCGTGCCGATGCCCGCCTTGACCAGCAGGGCAGATGCATATGCGTCTGCCTCGAATTCGTCCTTGCGTGACAATCCTGCTGCAAGCAGCGTCATCAACCCCGACGCGATCAGCGGGCCAATGCCCGGCAGAAACCTGTTCAACACCATCGCAAGGGCCGTGCGCACGGCATTCTGGCCGGAAAAATCAATCATCCGGCGGCGCGAATGACCCAAGGCGACATGGCCCAATTCATGGGCGATCACGCTGGCCATTTCCTCGGCGCTGACAACGCCTTGGCGGTATTTGTTGAAAAAACCGCGCGTGATGAAAATGCGCCCGTCGGGGGCGGCCAGCCCGTTGATCGGATCGATTTCATAGATATGCACCTTGATCCGGTCGATATCCAGCGCGCGCGCCATCTGGTCGGTCAGCACCTTCAGGATCGGATCGGCCAGTTCAGTCGATTTCGCATCCAGTTCGCGCGATGTGCGCCAGACCGAAAAACGATACATCGCCAATCCGTAAAGCAGTGCCAGAATGATCGGGGTAAACTTTATCATACCCTAGAATATGGGGCAGCGACGGCGGTTCACAAGGGGAAAACCCCTGCGCAAACTGCCGCATCCTGCGTCAGCGAGCAATGGCGCGGATGCCCCGGCTGATCCCGTCCAGCGTCATCGGGACCATGCGGTCGGCACCGAAAATATCGCGGATCATGCCGACCGATTGGGTATAGCGCCAATGGCGTTCGTCCAGCGGGTTTATCCACAGATGCGCGGGCCATTGGTCGCGGGCGCGTTCCAGCCAGACCTGCCCGGGCTCTGCGTTCCAATGTTCGTTCGCCCCGCCTGCAAAGGCGATTTCATAGGGTGACATGCTGGCGTCACCAACAAAAATGCATTTGTAACCAGGCCCGTAGGTGCGCAGCACCTCTTGCGTCGGGGTCTGGGCGTTCCAGCGGCGGCGGTTATCTTTCCACACGCCTTCGTAAAGGCAATTGTGGAAATAGAAATGCGCGAAATGCTTGAATTCGGATTTTGCGGCGCTGAACAGTTCCTCCACCACTTTCACATGGCTGTCCATCGACCCGCCCACATCCACAAACAGCAGCACCTTGACCGCGTTGCGCCGTTCGGGCCTTGTTTGCACGTCAAGATATCCGTGTTCGGCGGTCGCGCGGATCGTGCCGTTCAGGTCCAGTTCTTCGGCCGCACCATCACGCGCCCATTTGCGCAGGCGTTTCAGCGCTACCTTGATATTGCGGGTGCCCAGTTCGATGCTGTCGTCCAGATTGCGGAATTCGCGCTTGTCCCAGACCTTGACCGCGCGCTGCTGGCGGGATTTATCCTGACCGATGCGCACGCCTTCGGGGTTGTAGCCATAAGCGCCAAAGGGTGATGTGCCCGCCGTGCCGATCCATTTGTTGCCGCCCTGATGGCGACCTTTCTGTTCGGCCAGCCGTTGTTTCAGGGTTTCCATCAGTTTGTCAAAACCGCCAAGGGCGTCTATTTCGGCCTTTTCGGCGGCGCTCAGGTGCTTTTCCGCCAGCTTTTCCAGCCAGTCGGCGGGGATATCCACGGCATCCAGCACAGCCTGATCGGGGATTGTTTCCAGCCCCTGAAACGTGGCGGCAAAGGCGCGGTCGAACCGGTCCAGATGGCGTTCATCCTTGACCATGATGGTGCGGGCCAGAAAATAGAACGCCTCCACGTCATAGGTGGCCAGGCCTACCTTTATACCTTCCAGAAACGACAGAAATTCGCGCAGACTGACCGGCACCCCGGATTTGCGCAGATTGTCGAAAAACGGCAGGAACATGTGCCTAGACGTAACTGCGTTCGATAAAGATCAAGATGAAAAGGCCCAGCACACCAAAGAGAATGGCAAAAGCCGCCCCCCATTGCAGCATGTCGGTGACTTTACCGTCACGCAATTTGGCGCGCACGGCCCCCAGTATCGCGCCGATTATCAATCCGGAAAGCGGGTAGATCATGTGTTTTACGTCCTAGCTTGGCGGTTGTCGCGGTGTCAAAGCGGCGATTTCATTCAACCTGTTTATCACCTCTTCGCGGGTGCCGAACCCGTAACGCGCCCACCCCAGACTGTCCAGCCGCAGCGCCATGGCTGCGTCAGTCTGGCCTTGCAGATCCAGCGCCTCGGCCTGAAACATCATCAACAGCGACAGAATTGCTGCATTTTCGTGGCGGCGCGCAACGGGGATCGCTTGGCGTGTGATCGCCAGCGTCGTGTCGGCATCGCCCGCAATCAGCGCAAAAGCGGCCAGTTGCAGCGCGACATGCGCACCCTGGATTTCGGTCACGGGGTTTTGCCCATAGGCGCGCGCGGCACTGTTGAACGCCCCAAGCGCCAGCGTTGGGTCGTTGTTCAGTTGCAACCGCCCAAAGGCATAGCTGGCAAAACCTTCGCGCGCCCCTGTCCAACCCAAGGTTTGCCCAATTGCAATGGCGCGCGCGGCGGCTTGCTGGCGCTGTTGGGCGGGGGCGCGATTGGTCAGGGCAGTTTCCATCGCCGTGATCCATGCGCGCGGTGTATCAGACGGAATTTGCCCACCGGCGCGTTCGCCTGCCGGGTTCAACCGGGCAAGAATACCGGGTAAGCGGCGCGCGACCTGATCGCGCGTCATGCCATTGGATAATTCGGGTGCGTAATAGGCACGCAGGATCAGCATATCAAAACCCGTCAGGACCGCATGCAGGTTGTCATCATTAAAAACGGAATCGGGCAGGCGATACATGTCGTTCAGCGGCCCCAGCGCTTGCGCCAGTTCTTCGTGCAGGCAATCGCGCATTTCCTGCGGTGCGGCGTCAGATGGCACAAAGACTGCGGCCCTTTCACGCCGTTGCAGGGTGGCCCAGTCCAGCGCCGGGCCGTTGCGGTTGCGGCGCATGTCTTCCCAGGTCTGGACACGGGGCACGACAAAGCAGGCGGCGTTCGGGGCCACACGTTGCAGGGCGCGTTTGGGCAATGCCTCGATCACGATGTTGGCGGTGGCACTGTCCGTCAGACGGATATCGATCCGCGCCTCTTTGCGCAAACGGCCCAGCAGGGCGGTCAGATCGTTCATCATCACCTGCGACACTTCGCCAGCGACCCGCACGGTGACCGGCTGTTCGAAGCGGGTCAGAATGGGCAGTGTGCGCCCGCTTTCCAATTGAAACGCCAAATCAAGAAAATCATACGCAATTTCGGAATTGGGCCGCAGCGGCGGTCCGGGGCTGGCGGCTGTAAAGCTGCGCATCGCGGGCATGTCCAGCCGGATTGGCGCGGGGGCCTCGGGCAGGGGCGCACAGCCCGAAAGCAGCGCAAGGGCAACAACAGCAGCGCGGATCATGCGGAGCGCTGGGATGCGGAGGCATTGCGCATCGCGGCCCGCCGGTCATGCCGCCCGTGCCATGCCTGTTCATGTGCAACGCGCAAGGGGCTGGTTGTTGTCGTTGGGGTCATGGTGCCGCCTGTTTTCTGCTAATGCGGAAGAATACCGCGCTTTGCACATCTGGCCAGTCAATTTGCCTTGTGCGGTGATGCTGTGTCATCTGGTCACGTGCATACGCTACCGCCCCGACCGCGCCATAAAGGCCAGCCGTTCGAACAGATGCACATCCTGTTCGTTTTTCAAAAGCGCACCGTGCAGTTTTGGCAGCGCATTGGCCCCGTCGCGTTTCAGATCTTCTGGCGTCAGATCTTCGGCCAGCAGCAGTTTCAGCCAGTCCAGCACCTCGGAGGTTGAGGGTTTTTTCTTTAGTCCTGCCGTATCGCGGATGTCATAGAACTGCGTCAGCGCCGTGGTCAGCAGCGCATCCTTGATGCCGGGGTGATGCACCCCGACGATTTTGCGCATCGTGTCGATGTCAGGAAAGCGGATGTAGTGAAAAAAACAGCGCCGCAAAAACGCATCGGGCAGTTCCTTTTCATTGTTTGACGTGATGATCACGATGGGCCGGTGGATCGCCCTGACCGTTTCGCCGGTTTCATAGACATGAAATTCCATTCGGTCGAGTTCTTGCAGCAAATCGTTGGGAAATTCGATATCGGCCTTGTCGATTTCATCAATCAGCAAAACCACTTTGCCATCGGCGGCAAAGGCCTGCCACAGCTTGCCGCGCTTGATGTAATTGGCCACGTCATTGACACGGGCATCGCCCAGCTGGCTGTCGCGCAACCGGCTGACGGCATCGTATTCATAAAGCCCCTGTTGCGCCTTGGTGGTGGATTTGATGTGCCATTCGATCATCGGCAGCCCCAGCGCCGCGCTGATCTGGCGGGCCAGTTCTGTTTTGCCGGTGCCGGGTTCGCCCTTGACCAGCAGCGGGCGTTCCAGCGTCACGGCGGCGTTCACGGCCATTGTCAGATCGTCTGTAGCGATATAGCTGTCGGTGCCGGTGAATTGCATGTCTTGCGGCCTTTCTCTTTCGCATCAAACTAGCAGGCCACGCAGGATCATCAACTGTGGCGATTGCGTCATTTGAGGGGGTGACAGCGTTTCAACAACCGAGTAAACCGCACGCAAAATAAAGGCAAACAACCATCGTGTTGAGCCGGACGACCTGGTATAAAAAGGTACGCAGATGAAAGCAGAAGTGTTCTTGCCGCAAGATTATCGCCCAGCCGATGACGAACCTTTCATGAACGAGCGTCAGACCGAATATTTCCGCCGCAAGCTTTTGACCTGGAAAGCAGAAATTCTGGAAGACAGCCGTGACACCGTGGCCGGTATGAAAGACCAGACGCGCAACATTCCAGATATCGCCGATCGTGCATCCGAAGAAACCGACCGATCAATCGAGCTGCGCACACGTGATCGTCAGCGCAAGCTTGTCAGCAAGATTGACGCAGCCTTGCGCCGCATCGACGAGGGTGAATACGGTTATTGCGAAATCACCGGCGAGCCGATTTCGCTCAAGCGACTGGACGCCCGCCCCATCGCTACCATGAGCCTGGAGGCACAAGAACGCCATGAACGCCGCGAAAAGGTCCACCGCGAGGCTTGAAACAGGTCATAACGCCGGCCGCTCAGTCGGCATTGTCGGGGGTGGTATCGGCGGGCTGATGGCTGCCTTGGCTTTTGCGCGGCAAGGGGCCACTGTCAGGGTTTACGAACAGGCACCCGCGCTGATGGCTGTCGGTGCCGGTCTTCAGATTACACCGAACGGCGCCCGCGCATTGCATGATCTGGGGCTGGCCGCGGCGCTGGATGCCGCCAGTCTGACGGCACAGGCAGTCGTGCCGATGGACGGATTGACAGGGCGGCCTGTGGCGCGCTTTGATCTATCGCACCAGATACCACCTTATCGTTTCATCCATCGGGCCGCGCTGATTGATGTGTTGGCGGCGGCCTGTGCGGATGCTGGCGTTACGATCCGGCTGGATGCGCAGATCCGCGAACTGCACCCTGATGGATCGTTTCAGGCGGCTGACGGCCCCGTGCGCCCCGATCTGACCATCGGGGCTGACGGTGTAAAATCGGTTGTGCGCGGCCAGATCACCCGCGCAACAGAGCCGTTTTTTACAGGGCAGGTCGCATGGCGCGCCATCATCAAGCAACCCGGTGCAGACCCCGTGGCCCGCATCTGGATGCTGCCCGACCGCCACATGGTGACCTATCCCTTGCCGGACGGCATGATGAATATCGTGGCTGTGCAGGCGCGCAACCAATGGGCCAAGGAAGGCTGGCACCACACCGACGACCCCGGAAACCTGCGCGCGGCTTTTGCCGATGCAAGTTGGGAAATCAAGGGGTTGCTGGGCGCGGTTGAAAAAACGAACCTTTGGGGGCTGTTCCGCCATCCGGTTGCGGAAAACTGGTGGCAGGGGTCTGTCGCGATCCTTGGCGATGCCGCCCATCCGACGCTGCCTTTTCTGGCGCAGGGGGCCAATCTGGCGATCGAGGACGCTTATGTTCTGGCGAAATCCTGCAATCAACATGCCGATGTTGGTGCGGCATTGGCCGCCTATCAAACAGCGCGGCGCGCGCGCGTGGTACGGGCGATTGCGGCGGCCAATGCCAATGCGCGCAACTATCACCTGTCGGGTCTGCAACGGCATGTGGCCCACACTGGCCTGCGCGTATTGGGGCGTGTGGCGCCGGGGGCTTTCATGAAACGTCTGGGCTGGCTTTACGATCACGACGTCACCGTCTGATATTTCGCACCATCTTCACGCTGCAAACGTCAGGCGGCCAGATCAACCCAGACGGGTACGTGATCTGACGGTTTTTCACCCGCGCGCACTTGTTTTTCGATCCAGCAATCGTTCAGCAGGTCCGCGCACTGCGGGTTAAGCAGGAAGTGGTCGATGCGGATGCCATCGTTTTTATCCCACGAACCTGCCTGGTAATCCCAGAACGAATAATGGCCCGGCCCGGCTGTGCGGGCGCGAAAGGCTTCGGTAAAGCCAAGGTTGACGATACGGCGGAAAGCGGCCCGGCTTTCGGGCATGAACAGCGCATCCTTGCGCCATGCATCGGGGCGGGCGGCGTCCTCGGCCAAGGGGATGACGTTGTAGTCACCGGCCATCAGCGCGGGTTCTTCCTGTGCCAGCAAGTCTTGCGCGCGGGTGTGAAGCCGGTCCATCCACGCCAGTTTATAATCAAATTTCGGTCCCGGCGCAGGGTTGCCATTGGGCAGATACAGCCCGCAGATGCGCACCGCCTTTTGGCCCACGACCGTCGCCTCGATCCAGCGGGCCTGTTCATCGGTGTCGTCGCCGGGCAGGCCGCGTGTGATGTCCTCTAGCGGGAATTTCGACAGGATCGCGACACCGTTGAACCCCTTTTGACCATGGGTTGCGACATTGTATCCCTTGTCTTCGAACATGTCGCGGGGGAAATTTTCATCGACAGATTTGATTTCCTGCAAGACCGCCACATCGGGTTGCGCGGCATCCAGCCAATCGGTCAGCGCACCGATCCGGGCCTTGACGCCGTTGATGTTGAATGTGGCAATTTTCATGACAGCGCCCCCAGTTTTCACCTGTTCTGCCGCAGGGGGCAGCGCTGTGCAAGGCTCAGATCGAAAACGACGTGCCGCAGCCGCAGGATGATGTCGCGTTGGGGTTGTTGATGACAAACCGCGCGCCGATAAGTTCTTCGGTGAAATCAATCGTGGCATCGGCCAGAAACGGCAGTGATACTGCGTCAATCACCACGGTTTCGCCCTTATCCGACAGGATCAGGTCGTCATCTTTCGGCGCGTCAAGGTCGATTTCATACTGAAACCCTGAACATCCGCCGCCTTCGACAGCGACACGCAGTGCCTTGCCTTGGGCGGCGGCACCGATTTCGGCAAGCCGTTCAAAAGCGCGGGGGGTGACCTTGGGGGGGATGGTAAGCATCAGACAGACCTATCGGTTTGGGTTCATTTGCAATATAGGGGGCATAGGCAAGACGGACAAGACAGGCAGACCAATGACAGCGCCCTATGCAACCGACCCCGCCAACGCGCGGGGGCGGCTTTACCCCGAAGAAGAAAGCACATTCCGGTCACTGTTTCAGCGGGATCGCGACCGGATCATCCACGCCTCGGCGTTTCGGCGGTTGAAACACAAGACCCAAGTTTTCATTGAACACGAAGGCGATTATTTCCGCACCCGCCTGACCCATTCGATAGAGGTGGCGCAGGTGGCGCGTACCGTCGCCGCCGCGCTGGGGCTGAACGTGGAACTGACCGAGGCGGTGGCGCTGGCGCATGATCTGGGCCACACGCCGTTTGGCCACACCGGCGAAGAGGCGCTGGATGCGTTGATGCAGCCCTATGGCGGCTTTGATCACAACGCACAGGCGCTGCGCATCGTCACCAACCTGGAACGGCATTATGCCGAATGGGACGGGCTGAACCTGACGTGGGAAACACTGGAAGGCATTGCCAAACACAACGGGCCGGTTGTTGGCGACATTCCCTATGCGCTGGCGGCCTATAATGCGCGGCACGATCTTGAGCTGCACACCCACGCCAGCGCCGAGGCGCAGGCAGCGGCATTGGCCGATGATATAGCCTATAATAACCATGACTTGCACGACGGGTTGCGTGCGGAATTGTTCAGCACCGACGATCTGGCAGACCTGCCGATTCTGCACGACTGCTTTGCGCGGGTCGATGCGAAATACCCCGGATTGAACTATTACCGCCGCAGGCATGAGGCGCTGCGCCGGTTCTTTGGCGTTCTGGTCGAGGATGTGATCACCGTCAGCCGCCGCAACCTGACCGAACTGGCCCCGGCCACGGTGCATGACATCCGCCATGCGGGGCGGATGGTGGTGCAGTTTTCGCCTGATTTGTGGACCGACCTGAAGGTGATCCGCCAGTTTCTGTTCACGCGCATGTATCGCGCCCCTGCGGTGGTCGAGATGCGGGCGGTCGTCACGCAGATGGTTAATGAACTGTTTCCGTTCTTTCTGGAAAACACCAATGAACTGCCCAAACAATGGCGCAAGGACGTGGCCGATGCCCCGGATCAGGCGGCATTGGCGCGCATCGTGGCCGATTATATCGCCGGGATGACCGACCGCTTTGCCATTCAGGAACACAAGCGCCTGATTGGCGGGGCCGATGTGCCCGCAGGGGTCATTGATGGAAACTGATCGCCTGCCGACCGATTGACGCCCGCGCGCGGGGTGCTAAACCGAATGGGAATTTTTGGGATATGACACGATGAACCTTTTTGCCGATATCCGCGTGCTCGTGATGGATAGCCTTGACCAGTTGACAGCCGAAGGCGCGTTGCCCGCCGGTTTGTCCACCGATGCTGTCGCAGTCGAACCGCCCCGCGACGCAGCGCACGGCGATATGGCAACCAATGCGGCGATGGTGTTGGCCAAGCCCGCCAAAATGAACCCCCGCGTGATTGCCGAGGCACTTGCGGCGAAATTGCAGGCCGATCCGCGTATCGCTGCCGCCGATGTCGCCGGTCCGGGATTTCTGAACATGCGCCTTGCGCCCGGCGTCTGGCAGGGGGTTGTGCGCACCGTGCTGACTGATGCGGGCTTTGGCCGGTCCACGCTGGGGCAGGGGCAAAAGATGCTGGTGGAATATGTATCGGCCAACCCGACAGGCCCGCTGCATGTGGGCCACACCCGTGGCGCTGTGTTTGGTGATGCGCTGGCCAGCCTGCTGGATTACGCAGGCTATGACGTGACCCGCGAATACTATATCAACGATGGCGGCGCGCAGGTTGATGTGCTCGCGCGGTCGGTCTACCTGCGCTATCTTGAAGCGCACGGTCAGGACGTCGCGTTCGAGGATGGCACTTACCCCGGCGATTACCTTATCCCCGTGGGGCAGGCGTTGAAGGACAAGGTTGGCGATGCCTTTGTGGGCAAGGGCGAAGATGTCTGGCTGGATGAAATCCGCCTGTTTGCAACCGATGCGATGATGGCGCTGATCCGCGAAGATCTGGCGCAGCTTGGCATTGTGATGGATAGTTTCTTTTCTGAAAAATCATTGTATGGCAGTGGTTTGATCGAAAAATCGATTGCAGAACTTGATGCCAAGGGGCTGATCTATCAAGGCGTGCTGGAACCGCCCAAGGGCAAAATGCCCGAAGATTGGGAACCGCGCGAACAGACTTTGTTCCGCTCGACCGCCCATGGCGATGACGTGGACCGGCCGGTGCAGAAATCCGATGGCGCATGGACCTATTTCGCCCCCGATATCGCCTATCACTATGACAAGGTGCAGCGCGGGTTTGCGGCCTTGATCGACGTTTTCGGCGCCGATCACGGTGGCTATGTCAAACGGATGAAGGCGGCGGTGTCGGCCTTGTCCGATGGCAAGGTGCCGCTGGACATCAAGCTGACGCAGCTGGTGAAACTGTATAAGAACGGTGAACCCTTCAAGATGTCGAAACGCGCGGGAACATTCGTGACCCTGCGTGATGTGGTCGATCAGGTTGGCCCCGATGTAACGCGGTTCCACATGCTGACGCGCAAGAACGATGCGCCGCTGGATTTCGATTTTGACAAGGTGCTGGAACAATCCAAGGATAACCCCGTCTTTTACGTCAACTACGCCTATGCGCGGGTGAATTCCGCCGTGGCCAAGGCGGCAGAGTTCGCGGATGTGTCCGATGCCACGCTGGCAGGGGTCGATCTGTCGGGCCTGACCCATGACGCCGAACTGACGCTGATCCGCAAATTGGCGGAATGGCCGCGTCTGGTGGATATCGCTGCCAAGGGCCACGAGCCGCACAGGATCGCATTTTATCTGTACGATCTGGCGTCAGATTTTCATGCGCTGTACCATCAGGGCAACAGCGAACCCGGCTTACGTTTCGTGCAGATTGGTGACTCAGATACCACACAGGCGAAAATTGCCCTGATCCGGGCGGTTGCGATTGTTATTTCGCACGGTCTTGGTATTCTTGGGGTCACACCGGCAGAAGAGATGCGCTAACGCACAGGGCTGCCGGATCAGGCTGAATGAATTGACCCCAAAAGCCAAAAGGCACGGGGCACAGTGAGGCAGAGATGGCAGTTTATGATGAGGGGTTCACCCCGCACAGTGGTGCATTGCGCGCCGGTTCTATCGTCAATTATGCAGGGGCCGCACTTTCGCTGGCGCTGATGGCGGGCGTCGGTTTCTGGGGCTACAAGCTGATCATACGCGATGTCAGCGGTATTCCCGTGGTGCGCGCCATGGAAGGCGATATGCGCGTTTTGCCTGATAACCCTGGCGGAGATGTGGCGCTGAACACTGGTTTGGCCGTGAACGAGGTGGCCGCCGTTGGCGAGGCGGGCGGACCCGAAGATTTGTTGGTCTTGGCCCCGATGACCATGGGCCTTTCCCGCGAAGATCTGGATGTGGAACCCGCAGCCGAAGCGCAGGAAATGGATGTTTCAACCATGAACGAGATGGACACAGAAATCGTCATGCCGGCCGGTCTGATTGTCGATAATCCGCCGGTCATCGAAAACGACGGCCCCAGCGACGCCGACATCCTTGCCTTGGCCGATCAGATCGCCGTAGGCACCGACGCCAGCGCGCCATCTGATGGCACTGATATCGTTCCAGCGTCTGTGCCTGGGGTGGCTTTGTCGCCACGTCCGGTGCTGCGCCCAATGGGATTGCAAGTGGCAATGGCGTCGCCTGTCAGCGCGGCACCATCCAGCACGCAAGAGGTGGCGGTCACCACAACCGAATTTGCCCCCGGCACCAACCTTGTCCAGCTTGGCGCATTCCCGTCACCCACCCTTGCTGCCAGCGAATGGGCACAGCTTGAACGCCGCTTTGGCCGCCTGCTTGACGGCAAAAGCCGCGTGATCCAGGTCAGCAATCAATCCAGTGGCACGTGGTACCGGTTGCGGGCCAGTGGGTTTGCCGACCGCGACGAAGCGCGGCGTTTCTGCACGGCGCTCGAAGCCGAGGGTGCGAACTGCATCGCGGTGCTTGTGAACTAGGTGGCAATCAACGCAACGATCCTTGGCCCCGCCGGACCAACACTGACCGACTGGGAACGCGGGTTTTTCCGTGATGCTGACCCGCTGGGGTTTATCCTGTTTGCCCGCAACATCGACACGCCCGACCAGTTGCGCGCCCTGACCGATGATCTGCGCGGTCTGCTGGGCCGCGCGGTGCCGATCCTGATTGATCAGGAAGGCGGGCGCGTGCAGCGGATGCGCGCCCCCCATTGGCGCGCATACCTGCCCGCGCTGGACCAGATGGCGCGCGCCCGTGATCCGATGCGCGCGCAATGGCTGCGCAATCGGCTGATTGCGGCAGAACTGCATGACGTGGGCATCGACGTCAATTGCGCACCATTGGCCGATCTGGTCGAGGATGTGACCCATCCGGTGCTGCGCAACCGGCTTTATGGCCGCGATGTGGATACGGTCGTGCAGGCCGCGCGCATCTGTGCTGCGGCGCTTTTGGCCGGTGGTGTACTGCCGGTGCTGAAACATATTCCCGGCTATGGGCGGGCTGCTGTTGACAGCCACAAGGCGCTGCCAACAGTGACAGCCCCGCGCGCGGATCTGAATGCGCGCGATTTTGCGCCTTTTCGGGCGCTGAACGATATCGCCATGGGCATGACCGCCCATATCGTCTGCACTGATGTCGACCCTGACAATCCCGTCACCACATCGCCCGCGATGATGCAGGTAATCCGGCGGGACATCGGCTTTGGCGGGTTGATCATGACAGATGATATTTCGATGCAGGCGCTGTCAGGCGATCTGACCGACCGCGCGGCGGCGGCGGTTGCGGCGGGGTGCGATATCGTGCTGCATTGCAATGGTGACGCTGCCGAAATGCAGGCTGTTGTCGCGGCTGCGGGGGCCATGACCCCGGCGGCAATGACCCGCGCAAATCATGCGCTGGCGCAGCGAAAACACCCCGCACCAATTGACATCCCCGCCTTGGAAGCCGAGTTTAAAGCGCTTTTGGCGTGAGGTAATATGCAAGACGATGCGTTTCAGCCCGATCCGATCAGCGTCAGTGACCGTGTCGCGGCTGAGGCGCTGATTGTTGATGTCGGCGCCTTCGAAGGGCCGCTTGATCTGCTGCTGACCCTGTCGCGCACGCAAAAGGTAGACCTGCGCAAGATTTCCATTCTGGCGCTGGCCCAACAATATCTGGCCTTTGTAGAGCGGGCCAAACAGCTGCGGCTGGAACTGGCGGCTGATTACCTGGTCATGGCGGCTTGGCTGGCGTTTCTGAAATCGCGTCTGCTGTTGCCCCCTGACCCCAAGGAAGATGGCCCGTCAGGCGAAGAACTTGCCGCGCATCTGGCGTTTCAGCTGGAACGCCTGCAAGCCATGCGTGAAGCCGCAGCCAAGCTGATGGCGCGCGACCAGTTGGGCCGCGATTTCTTTGCCCGTGGCATCACCGAGGATGTGCAGCGCGTGCGCCGCGTGACCTATACGGCGACGCTGCTGGACCTGATGCAAGGCTATGCGCGTATCCGCACCCGTGATGATTTCCGCCCCTTCGTGCTGGACCGTGCGCATGTCATGACGATGGAACAGGCGCTGGAACGGATGCGTCGTCTGATCGGCTTTGCCGGTGAATGGACCGATATCGCAAGCTACCTGCCCGATGGTTGGGATGTTGACCCGCAACGCCGCCGGTCCACCACCGCCGCCACATTCGCCGCCAGTCTGGAACTGGCCAAGGAAGGCAAGATCGAAATACGGCAGGGGGATGCATTCGCCCCGATCCAGATCCGCAAGAAAGACCCTCGCCCATGAGAAAACGTGACAACGACAGCCTGTTCGATGCCCCGCCGATGGGTGAACAGGAACGCATGGTCGAGGCGATCCTGTTCGCCACCGCCGATCCGATCACGGTGCAGGAACTGGCGGGGCGCATGCCCCACGGCTGCGACCCCGCCGAGGCCATCGCCCATCTGCGCAAACGCTATGAAGGGCGGGGGGTGAATGTGGTGCGTATCGACAACGCCTGGGCGATCCGCACGGCGCCCGATCTTGGGTTCCTGATGCAAAAGGAAACGGTCGAGGTGCGCAAACTGTCGCGCGCCGCGATCGAAACGCTGGCGATCATCGCCTATCATCAGCCCGTCACCCGCGCCGAGATTGAAGAAATCCGCGGGGTCAGCGTCAGCCGGGGCACGATCGACCAGCTGATTGAACTGGAATGGATCCGCTTTGGCCGCCGCAAGATGACACCGGGGCGGCCTGTGACATTTGTTGTTACCCAAGGGTTTCTGGACCATTTCGGCCTTGAAAACGCCCGCGACCTGCCGGGGCTGAAAGAATTGCGCGCCGCGGGCCTGCTGGAAAACCGCCCGCTGCCAGGGGCGGGGTTTCCGGCTGAGGGTGACGATGATGATGATTCGGATCAAAGCGAACTTTTTGCGGAATAACCGGGCGCCCTGCGTGTCGCCTGACGATCAGGCTGTCGGTTTGAAATGCTTTGACAGCTTGAGCCCTTGGCCCTGGTAATTGGATTTGATTTGCGCGCCATAAAGCGCATTGGGCATGGCCGCCATATGTTCGTAAATCAAACGCCCCACAATCTGCCCGTGTTCCAGAACAAATGGCGCTTCGTGGCAGCGCACTTCCAGCACACCGCGCGACCCGTCACCGCCAGCGGCGGCATAGCCGAAACCGGGATCAAAAAAACCGGCGTAATGCACCCTGAATTCACCAACCATGGCCAGATAAGGTGCCATTTCAGCGGCTTGCAGGGGCGGAATGACAATCGCTTCGCGGCTGACAAGAATATAGAATGCGCCAGGGTCAAGAATGATCCAGCCATGTTTCGTATAAACAGGTTCCCAGAAATCCGCCGGATCATAATAGTTGACCCTTGCAAGGTCGATCACACCGGTATGTGGTTTGGCGCGATAGCCGACCAGATTGCCCTTGGCCGGTTTCAGGTCAACGGAAAACCCCAACCCGTCTGAAATGACCGGATCACCCGACACGATGGGCGTCTGCGCATGCAAGGCGCGCAAGGCGTCATCATCCAGCCACGTTTTGCCTTGGCGAAAGATGATCTGGTTCAGCATCTGCCCCGGCTGGGCCACAACCGAAAACGAGCGCGGGCAGATTTCAACGTAAAGCGGGCCGTCATAACCTTCTGGCACACGGTCAAATTCGACGCCGTGGTCGGTGATGATCCGCGTCAGAAGGTCCAGCCGCCCGATTGACGATTTGGCACTTGCAGCGGCGGTCATGCCAGCAGGCAGCGACAGATGTTCCATCAAAGGCACGACGTAGACACAGCCTTTTTCCAAGACAGCGCCGCCGGCCAGCTCAATGGCATGCATCTGAAATTCCGCAAGCCGTTCGCGCACAGTGCGGTGCCGTCCGGCCAGAAACGATGCGCGCACCCGATACGCGGTTTCCCCCAGCCGCAGGTCAAGCGATGCGGGCTGGATTTGTTCCGCCGTCACAGGAGATTTGGCCGTGATGGCGCCGCTTGCGATCAAGCCACTGATCTGGTGGTCTGCCAGAACGCCGGGTTTTGTCATCGCGTGGTCCTTTCGGATACCAAAACGCCCGCTGCGCCATGACGCAAACGGGCGGTTGTGATTGGTCGGGCTAGCAGGACTCGAACCTGCGACCTTCCGTCCCCCAGACGGACGCGCTACCAGGCTGCGCTATAGCCCGACTGATCGCTGTCATAACGAAATTGCGTGCAGGGGCAAGCCCGAAATCTTCAGACAGCGCGCATGCGGTCACGCAAAATTTCCAATCGTGTCAACAGCTGCGCAATTTCGTGGGCATTGGCCTTAAGGGCGGTTGGATCGACCGGCACAGACCCCAGAATACGGCTGGGCAGGGGGGGGATTTCGTTCGAATCCGCCGGCTTTTCGAACAGTTTGTCAGGCTTTGCGGCTACATGTGCTGGCGCTGGCGGATCAAAAGGCAAATGATCCTGTCGCGGCGCGGCGGGTCTATGCGAAGCGGTGCGCACCGGTGCGGTGCTGGCCGGCGCATGCGATTCTGCGTCAGGCGCGACCGTGATGGAAGGGCCAAGTGCCGCAACGTATTTCACGCCTTTTTCGCGCAATAGCTTTTGCGTGCCCTTGATCGTCAGCCCGTCTTCGTGAAGCAGTTGTTTGATTCCGGCCAACAGGTCCATATCTTCGGGCCGGTAATAGCGCCGCCCACCAGCGCCTTTGACGGGCTTGATCTGCGCAAATTTGGTTTCCCAAAACCGCAGGACATGGGTCGGCGTATCAAGCCATTCGGCAACTTCACTGATCGTGCGGAATGCGTCTTTTGCCTTGGCCATGACCTAGCGTTTGTTCCCGGCCGCCACACGATCTTTCATCAGGTGCGACGGGCGAAAGGTCAGCACCCGGCGCGGGTGGATTGGCACCTCTTCCCCGGTCTTGGGGTTGCGTCCCACGCGTGCGGCCTTTTCCCGAACCGAGAAAGTGCCAAAAGAAGATATTTTCACCGTTTCCCCGGCAACCAGCGCATCTGAAATATGCCCCAGAACGCTTTCCACCAAATCGGCGCTGTCGTTGCGGGATAATCCAACCTGGCTGTGCACAGCATCTGCCAGGTCCATCCGTGTCAAGGTCTTGTCAGCCATCATATGTCCCCCGCTTCCCAATGAACATAAGCCTGCGCTAAAATAAGAGTCAATAACAATGACTTGGCATTGCCACCAGATGCACGGTTTCGCCTACCAGCGGATCACCACAGCCCCCCAGGCCAGCCCGCCGCCAATAGCTTCGGTCAGGACCAGATCGCCGGGTTTTATTTGCCCACGCTGCACCGCCACGGACAGGGCCAGCGGAATCGACGCCGCCGAGGTATTGCCGTGGTCCTGCACCGTCACAACGATGCGGTCCATATCCACACCCAGTTTCTTGGCAGTGGCCTGGATGATACGGATATTCGCCTGATGCGGCACAACCCAGGTGATGTCGTCCGGGCCAAGCCCAGCCTTGCGCAGCGCGTTTTCGGCCGTCTGCGCCAGTTTTTCGACCGCATGGCGGAACACTTCCTTGCCTTGCATGCGCAGGACGCCGGTGTTCTGTGTGGCAACCCCGCCGTCGACATAGAGAAGGTCGCGATAGCGCCCGTCGGAATTCAGGTCGGTCGCCAGTATGCCGCGATCTTGCGATGTGCCGTCACCTTCTTGTGCCTGTAAGATCAACGCACCGGCACCATCGCCGAACAACACACAGGTTGACCTGTCTGTCCAATCCATGATCCGACTGAATGTTTCGGCCCCGATCACCATCACCCGGTCGGCCTGACCCGAGGCGATCAGCGCATTGGCATTGGCCAGCGCAAAGGTGAATCCGGCACAAACCGCTTGAATATCAAAGGCAAAGCCGGTGGTGTTGCCGATGTTATTCTGCACCATCGTCGCGGCAGAGGGAAAGGTCATATCGGCGGTGGATGTGGCCAGAATGATGGCGTCAATCTGGTCGCCGGTGATCCCGGCATTGTCCAGTGCGGCCTTGGCTGCATGCGTGGCAAGGTCTGACGTGGTTTCCCCTTCGCCAGCGAAATGGCGCCGTTCGATCCCCGACCGTGCGACGATCCAGTCATGGCTTGTATCAAGCGTTTTTTCGAACTCGGCATTGGGGACGATCCGCCGGGGCAGGTAATGCCCGATCCCTTTGACGACTGCGCGACGTGTCATGTTATTTGCCTGTCTTGGTGTCAGACCTGTCGGTCCTGCTGTCTTGTGTCGTATCTTGGGCAAGGGACGCCGCCGATGCAACCCGCGCGGCCAGTTTGTCGGAAAACCCGCTTTGCGCCAAGCGGTAGGCAAGCAAAAGCGCAGCCGTGACGCCGGTTTTATCCGCTGATCCATGGCTTTTGATCACGGTCTGGTTCAACCCCAGAAAAACCCCGCCATTCACCCGACGCGGATCAATCCGTTTGCGCAACCGCTTTAGCGACCCGCGCGCCATCACGGCGGCCAGCATCGAAAGCGGCGTTTTCATCAAAGCTTCGCGAAGCAGGTCTGAAATCAGTTTTGCCGTGCCTTCACCAGTTTTCAGCGCGACGTTACCGGTAAACCCATCGGTGACGATCACATCGACCCTGTCCGAAGGTAAATCACCCCCTTCGATGAAACCGACATAATCGAATTCGCCTTTTGCGGCGGCATTTGCAATCAGTTCGTGCGCAACCTTGAGTTCAGCACGGCCTTTGTGTTCTTCGGTGCCGACGTTCAAAAGCCCGATCCGGGGCCGTTCAATGCCCAGCCCGTTGCGCGCGTAAGATGCCCCCATCAGTGCGTAGGTCAGCAAATCGTCCTGATCGGCGCGGATGTCGGCCCCCGCGTCCAGCATCACGTTAAACCCCGACGGGTTGCGCGATGGCCACATACAGGCAATCGCAGGCCGGTTCACACCTTCGGCCTTGCGCAGGCGCAGCATCGACAGGGCCATCAGCGCGCCGGTATTGCCGCAACTGATACAGACTGCGGCCTGACCGTTGCGCACGGCTTCGATAGCAGACCACATCGACGTGTCTTTGCCCTGACGCAAGACATGGCTTGGCTTGTCGGTCATCTTGACGACGCTGACCGCATCATGAACCGTCACCCGATCACTGATCCCATGTTTGCGCAGCATGGGGTGCAATACATCCGCAGGGCCATGCAGAATCGCGCTGGCTTTGGGCGATTTGCCCAGAAACACGGCCAGGCCCGCAACGACGGTTGCAGGCCCTTCATCGCCGCCCATGGCGTCAACCGAAAGCACGTGTGATGCGTTAGCCCCTGTCGGATCGGTGCCCGTCTGGCCTTTGGTCATCTTCCCCGCGCCCGTTCAGCTACTTACGCAGCGTCGTCGTCAAGGTCGATTTCTGTGGTATTTGCGATCACTTCGCGTGTCGCATAGTGCCCGCAGGACGGGCACACGTGGTGGGGGCGCTTAAGCTCACCACAATTGTCGCAAACATTCGGGTTTGCCGCGACAAGCGAGTCGTGAGAACGCCGATTGTTGCGGCGGGATTTGGATACTTTGTTCTGCTGGACAGCCATGTCTCAACCCTATGATAAATGGGCCGGCGGCCCGCGTGTTTTGATTTCTCGGGGCGTCCTACGTCATTACGGACGCCCTGTCGAGATGCGATCTGAAAGAGGCCGCGAACATACTGCGATTCACACAGGGTGCAACTATTTTTCCTGACTTGTATTTAATGCGCTATTCTTCTTTTTTTTCAAGGTTTGCGCGCAGGGCGGCCAAACCGGCAAAGGGCTTGGCGTCCGCATCTGTGAGCGGTGTTGCGCCTTTCGGGGCGGATACGGCCGTGCCCAGATCGGCATCCGGGCGGCGCGGATAAAGTGGCAGCGCCAGCGCCAGCGCCTCGATCATCACTTGGGCGATGTCGATGACCGTGGGCAATTCTTCAACCGTGTCATCCACGGGCATTTCAACGTCTGGCCCGTCCAGCGCGGGCAGGTCGGCGACATATTGGCGGGTTACGGTTTCATCGATCCGGGTGGTGACCGGGTCCAGCGTAACCACGCAGTCTTGCACGACGGTGGCGCCCAGATCGGCCCGCAGCGCCCAGTCAGTGGTGCCGATCGGCGCGATCTGACCGGCAAAGCGCAGTTTTCTGATCGCGGTGATCCCCAGCGCATCAGCAATGGCGCGCCTTTCATCGGCGGTTGGCACCAGCGAAAAGTCTGTTGCGCGTCGGGTTGTCAGATCAGCCAGACGCAGCTGTGAACGTGGGAGTGCGGCCAAGGGTGCTTCCATTCTTGAATTGCGGTCCGTTTCTGCTGTAAGCGGGATAAAAGGCATCAGTTGCCAAAGCAAGAGGGCGGTCATGAGCAGACACACAGGCAAACCAGTCATTACGCTGCGCACAGTGGCAATGCTGGCTGTTTTGGGGCTGGCGGGTGCTTGCGCGCCGATCGAACGGTTCCACGGCTTTGCGCCATCGGCAGAAGATCAGGCCGCGGTGCAGGTCGGGCAAGCGACACGCGAAGCGGTCATCGCCCGCTTTGGTCCGCCCACATCCGTGGGGTTGCTGGGCAATAGCGATTATTATTATGTATCCAGCACGTTCCGGCATTTTGGCGCCTTTGCGCCGCAGGAAACGGACCGTCAGGTGACGGTGGTCAGCTTTGATTCGAACGCGGTGGTGCGCAATATCACCCGCTACACGTTGCAGGATGGTCAGGTCGTGGTTCTTGACCGCCGCGTAACAGAGGACGGCATCAACGATGTCACATTTATCGGCCAGCTTCTGGGGGCTTTCGGGCGGGTAGATGCCGGTGCGCTTCTGGGCGAAGAACCGCGCTGACGCCAAACCGAGGGCGGCATCTGCCTGCATGTGGCCGCCATCCTTCTGACTGACGCCTTGCCGGTCAGTCTGCCGGTTCAAACGTCAGGGCGACGCCATTCATGCAATACCGCAGCCCTGTCGGTGGCGGGCCGTCGGGAAAAACATGCCCCAGATGCGCATCACAGCGGGCGCAATGCACTTCTGTTCGCTTCATGAAAAAGCTGCGGTCAACGCTTTCGCCCACCGTCTCTGGTGCGATCGGCTGAAAGAATGAAGGCCAGCCCGTGCCGCTTTCGAATTTGGCGCTTTGATCGAACAGGGGCGCACCACAGCACACACACAGATACGTGCCCGGTTCTTTGGGGAAATCGTCATGGGTGCCCGCCCGTTCTGTCCCATGTTTGCGCGTCACCTTATAGGCAAGATCCGAAAGCATTGCGCGCCATTCGGAATCGGTTTTGACAATCTTGTCCATCTGTTGGCATTCCTTTTCCAGCCTTACCCTTTAAACTAGAGCGCAGGCGCAGGTTCGCCAAGGTGGGGGTGAATGACAATTCCATTTCAAAAGGGCCGTTATGTTGCCCGCTTCGCAACAAGCGCCGCTGACGTGACCGCATGCCATAGCTTGCGTCATGCTGCATTTTTCCGGCGGCCAGGCCGTGACGTTGACAGCTTTGACGCGGATTGCCGGCATTTGATGGTGGTGGGGCAGACAGGGCGGGTGGTGGCTGTGCTGCGGCTTTGGCTTTTGCCGGATGGCACAGCAGCCAACACCGGTTATACCGCGCAATACTATGATCTCGCAGGCTTTGCCAAAATTACCGAACCCGTGATCGAATTGGGTCGCCTTTGTGTTGCCGCCGATGTGCGCGATGGCGATGTCCTGCGCGTGCTATGGGGCGCATTGACGCGGCTGGTGGATGCTGAAAACATTACCTTGCTTTTCGGCTGCACCAGTTTTGCAGGGACTGACCCGCATGACTATGGGCGCGTCTTTGCGCAACTGGCCGCGTTTCATCTTGGCCCGCCGGATCGTTGCCCCAAGCCCAGAACCCCCGAGGCAGTGGCCTTTGCGCAACTGCCTGCACAAGGGACACGCCCATTGCCGTCGGTGTTGCGCAGTTATCTGGCGATGGGGGCTTGGGTAGGTGATCATGTGGTGGTGGACCGGCAGATGAACACCCAGCATGTGTTCACCTGCGTTGATATTGCGGCCGTTCCACCTGCGCGCGCCCGGATTTTGCGCGCAATTGCCAGCTAATGCCCCCTTGCGTATTCCTGCGCGCCGCCCTAGCTGACGGTCATGGCACGTGCACCCCTTCTTCAGCTTTCCGACATCGCCCTGACATACGGCGGTGATCCCGTTTTTGCCGACCTTTCGCTGGTGATCCAGCCCGGTGACCGCGTGGCCCTTGTGGGCCGCAACGGATCGGGCAAATCAACCTTGATGAAAGTCATGGCAGGCCTTGTGCTGCCGGACGAGGGCACGCGCGTCGCGTCGCCCGGCGTGCAGGTCGGTTATATGGAACAAGACCCCACCATGGATGGTTTCGCCACCTTGGGCGATTACGCCGCCAGCGGGCTGGACATGGATGAAACCTACAAGGTTGAAATGGTCGCCGAAGGGCTGAAATTCGACCCTGCCGGTGCGGTGGCCACAGCCTCGGGCGGGGAACGCCGCCGTGCTGCGCTGGCCAAACTGATGGCCGAAGCCCCCGAATTGATGCTGCTGGACGAGCCGACAAACCATCTGGATATCGAAGCAATCGCCTGGCTTGAAAACGAATTGAAACAGACCCGCGCCGCGTTCGTGTTGATTTCACACGACCGTGCATTCCTGCGCGCGCTGACCCGCGCGACGCTGTGGATCGACCGCGGTGCGGTGCGCCGCGCCGAACAGGGGTTTGACGGGTTCGAGGAATGGCGCGACAAGATCTGGGAAGAAGAAGACCAGCAGCGCCACAAACTGAACCGCAAGATCAAGGCCGAGGCCCGCTGGGCCGTCGAAGGCATCAGCGCCCGCCGCACCCGCAATCAGGGCCGCCTGCGCGCCTTGCAAGACCTGCGCGCCGAACGCGCGGCCCAGATCCGGCGCCAGGGCACGGCCGCCATGGCATTCGAAGGCGGCAGCACATCGGGCAAAAAGGTGATGGAGGCAACAGGCCTGTCAAAATCCTTTGACGGCAAACAGATCATCAGCAATTTCGACCTGACCGTGCAACGCGGCGATCGTGTCGCCTTTGTCGGCCCCAATGGGGTGGGCAAAACCACGCTGATCAAGATGCTGCTGGGGCAGGTGGCCCCCGATGCGGGCACCGTCAAGCTGGGCACGAAACTGGATATCGCGATTTTCGATCAAAGCCGCGCGGCGCTGAACCCCGATATGTCGCTGTGGGAAAACCTTGCCAATGATCCCGAACTGGGCGTCAGCGGTAAATCTGATCAGATCATGGTGCGCGGCCAGCCCAAACATGTGGTGGGATACCTCAAGGAATTTCTGTTCGACGAGGCACAGGCGCGTGCGCCGGTCCGCTCGCTTTCGGGGGGCGAAAAGGCGCGGCTGTTGCTGGCCCGGCTGATGGCGCGCGAAAGCAACCTTTTGGTGCTGGACGAACCGACGAACGATCTGGACATTGAAACGCTGGACCTGTTGCAGGATATCTTGGGCGATTATGACGGCACCGTGCTGCTGGTCAGCCACGACCGCGACTTTCTTGACCGGGTGGCGACAACAACCATCGCAATGGAAGGGCAGGGGCAGGCGGTTGTCTATGCGGGTGGTTGGTCAGATTACCGCGCCCAGCGCGGCGGCGATTTTACCGAAGCCAAAGAGGCATCCAAGCCCTTGGCCAAAAAGCCAAAGCAGGTGGAAAAGAAAACCGCGGGCGGGCTGTCATTTACCGAAAAACACCGGCTTGATGAACTGCCCAGCGTGATTGATGCCTTGGGCGCGGAAATCGCAAAACTCGAAACACTGCTGGCCGATCCCGACCTTTTCACGCAAGAGCCGGTGAAATTCCAAAAAGCAACCGACGCCTTGGTCGCCCGTCAAAACGCCCTGTCAGACGCCGAAGACGAATGGCTGGCGTTGGAAGAAAAAGCCGCCCGGTAACGTTTTTTTCGCGCATAAATATCCGTGGCGCGCGCGGGGGGCAGACAGCCCCCCTGCAACATCGAAGGTGCTGGTCAGCCGTCGAAATTGACCTCTTCCATGATCCGCAAGGCAGCGGGGCGGTGTCCTGCCAGATCGTCAAGGTTTACGTCGTCGGGGGTGAACTCGCCCCAGCTTGCCACCAGATCTGACAGTGGCACACCTTGCAGCACCGGGTATTCATAGTTCAGGTCCGCATAGATGCGCTGCGCCTCTGGCGACACGAGGTATTCCATCAGGCGCAACGCCTGATCGCGGTTCGGCGCCGCGGTCGTCATCGCCACGCCAGATACGTTCACATGTGTGCCGCCATTTTCAAACGTCGGAAAAACGATGCGCACCGCATTGGCCCATGCGGCCTGTTCTGCATTGTTCAGCATTTCCCCCATATAATAGGTGTTGCCAAGGCTGATATCGCATTGCCCCGCCCAGATCGCGCGCACCTGCGCGCGGTCGTTGCCTTCGGGCTTGCGGGCAAGGTTTTTGCGCACGCCTGCCGCCCAGTCACGCGCCTTGTCTTCGCCCAGATGCGCGATGACAGCCGACAACAGCGCAAGGTTATAGTCGTGCAGCCCCGCACGGGTGCAAATGCGGCCTTGCCACTTGTCCGACGCGAGATCCTCGTAGGTGGTGATTTCGTCATCGGCGACCCGGTCGCGCGCGGCATAAACGATCCGCGCGCGCGTTGTCAGACCAAACCACAGGTTGTCGGGGCTGCGCAGCGTTTCCGGCACCGCAGCCGTCAACACGTTGCTTTCCACGGGCTGGATCACGCCGGCATCCACGATCTGTTTGAGGTTGGCGATATCGACGGTCATCACCAGATCGGCGGGCGAACGGTTGCCTTCGGCGCGCAGGCGTTCTGCCAGACCGCTATCGACATAGGCAAGATTTACCGCAATGCCGGTTTCCGCCGTAAAGGCATCCATGACCGGCTGGATCAATGCAGGCTGGCGCGTGGTGTAAATATTAACGTCGGCCAAGGCTGGGGCCGCGAAGGCGACGCAAGTGCCGGCAAGAAGAAGGGCGCGAAATGTCATGGTCTGGCTCCGGTTTTCAACTGTGACGTATAAACCTGACTCTTTTAATATGTTCAATACCTGAATCTTTTTATCGGGTATTAGTGCGCGGCCTTTTCCCGCGCTTTTTCGGCATCCCAAAGCGCATCCATTTCGGCAAGATCACTTTCGGCGGGGCGCTTGCCGCGTTCAGCCAGGGCATCCTCGACCGCTTCGAACCGCCTTGTGAATTTGGCGTTGGCAGCGCGCAGCGCTTCTTCGGGGTCGATGTCCAGATGCCGGGCCAGATTGGCCATGACAAACAGCAGATCGCCGAATTCCTCGACCGTTTCGGCATGGGTCTGCGTGTCGCGGGCTTCGACCAACTCGGCGGCTTCCTCGACGATCTTGTCGATCACATGGCTGGTATCAGGCCAGTCAAAACCGACGCGGGCGGCGCGTTTTTGCAGTTTTACCGCCCGCATCAGTGCGGGCAGCCCAATGGCGACCCCGTCCAGCGTGCGGGTCTGCGCCTTGCCTGCGCGTTCGGCTGCCTTGATCTTTTCCCAATCGGCCACCTGTTGTTCCGCCGATTTGTCGCGCGATTCGTCGCCAAACACATGCGGATGGCGCGCGACCATCTTGTCCGCTATGGCGCGCACCACGCTGTCGAACGTGAAATGCCCTGCCTCGGCGCCCATCTGCGCATGATAGACGGTTTGTAACAACAGATCGCCCAATTCGCCTTCCAATTCGGCCCAGTCGGACCGGGCAATGGCGTCAGCCACTTCGTAAGCCTCTTCGATGGTGTAGGGCGCGATACTGGTGAAATCCTGCGCGATGTCCCACGGGCAGCCCGTGTCAGGGTCGCGCAACCGGCGCATGATTTCCAAAAGGCGCGGCATCCCGCCGTCAGGATCGTGGATCGTTGTGTTATCAGCCATTGCGCAGGCCCCCTTGTTGCGGTCAAGTGGCACCGTATTGCCCAGACGCCCGGAGTGCCACCCATGCCCGTGATCAATCGCATCGCTGATTTCACCGATGATTTGACTGCATGGCGCAGGCATCTGCACGCGCATCCCGAATTGCAGTTCGATTGTCATCAGACAGCCGCGTTTGTCGTGGACCTCCTGCGGGCATTCGGCGTGGACGCGGTGCATGAAGGTATTGCGACCAGCGGTGTGGTCGCCATCATCAATGGCAATGCGGCAGGGCCAACGATTGGCCTGCGCGCGGATATGGATGCCCTGCCGATGGACGAGATGACAGGGCTGGATCATGCATCGACCGTGCCGGGGCGGATGCATGCCTGCGGCCATGACGGGCATACGACCATGCTGCTGGGGGCTGCGAAATATCTGGCCGAGACGCGCAATTTCGCGGGCCGTGTTGCGCTGATCTTTCAACCGGCCGAGGAATTGGGCGGCGGCGCGCAGGTGATGGTCCAGGAAGGTATCCTTGAGCGGTTCGACATCGGCCAGGTCTATGCGCTGCATAACGCGCCCGGCACGCCGGTCGGGGCGTTTTACACCACGCCGGGGCCAATCATGGCGGCGGTCGATTCGTTTGAGATTCATATCACGGGGCGCGGCGGGCACGGGGCGATGCCGCATGAAACCGCTGACCCGATCATGGCTGCTGTCGGGATCGTGCAGGCGATCCAGACCATCGTCAGCCGCAACCACGCCGCCACCGATGATCTGGTGGTGTCGGTCACGCAAATTCACACAGGCTCTGCTGATAACGTGATCCCCGGCACCGCTTATATCAACGGCACCGTGCGCACATTCGATTCTGCCGTGCAGGCAATGGTGATGACCCGGCTTGATCAGATCGTGGCGGGGCAGGCGGCGGCCTATGGTGTTATGGCAGAACTGGTTTATGACGTGGGCTATCCTGCGACGGTCAACGACCCCGATAGCACCGTTTTTGCGGCCGATGTGGCGCGCGCGGTGTCGGCGGATGTGGTGGCAGATCATAGGCGCGAGATGGGCGCGGAAGATTTCGCCTATATGCTGGAAAAGCGACCCGGCGCCTATCTGTTCATCGGCAATGGCGACAGCGCAGGCCTGCATCATCCCGCCTATGAATTCAATGATGCGGTCTTACCTGTGGGGGCGTCATTTTTTGCCCGGCTGGTGGAACGCGCACTGCCGTTGCGGTGATCAAATTTAGCTAAATTTGATCCCGGACAGCACGTAAAAGAACGAAAGAGGACTGACATGGCACTGGAAGACGCAAAAGGGCAGGTGGATCTTGCTTTCACCCGCAAAGACCATCGCGGGTTAGCTTATGAAAATGCCTTTGGCGGGGCCACATCATTTTTGCGCCGCAGCTATACCAAGGATCTGACTGGCGTTGATTTGGCAGTCACCGGCGTGCCCTTTGATCAGGCGGTCACCCACCGCCCCGGCTGCCGCTTTGGCCCCCGCGCCATCCGCGAGGCATCGTGCCTGCAACCCTATGACCCGCCCTATGGTTGGAACGGGTTTGACCCCCTGTCAGAATTTTCCATCGTGGATTATGGCGATATGGCCTTTGATTACGCCAATGTCGCAGGCGTGCCGGCCCTGGTCGAGGCGCATATCGCCGCCATCATTGCGCAAGGCCCCGCTACCGTGACACTGGGGGGCGATCATTTCATCACCCTGCCCATCCTGCGGGCCTATGCGGCGAAATACGGACCCTTGTCGGTGATCCAGTGCGATGCGCATTCCGACCTGTGGGTCGATGACGATATGGGCCGGATCGACCATGGCACCATGATGTACAAAGCCGTCAAGCTGGGGCTGGTCGATGTCACGCGGTCAGTGCAGGTGGGCATCCGCACCCATTGTGACGACTACCTTGGCATGCCCTATATCGACGCGCGGACGTGCCACGAAAAGGGAACCGCCCATGTGGTGGACCGCATGAAAGAAATTGTCGGCCTGCACCCGACCTATATCACCTTTGATATAGACGTGCTTGACCCCGCCTTTGCCCCCGGCACCGGCACGCCGGTCTGGGGTGGGCTGACCACATGGCAGGCGGCGGCGATGCTGCGCGATCTGGCGGGGATTCACATGCTTGGCGGTGACGTGGTCGAGGTGTCGCCGCCCTATGACACCACAGGTGCCACCGCGATTGCGGGCGCGCATGTCGCGATGGAGCTTTGCTGCCTGGCGCTTTGGAATAAAAGGAAAACGTCAATATGATCCTGCGTATCCTGACCATACTCATTCTGCTGATCGTCGCAGGCATGGCCTATGTCCGGCTTGCCCCGATGGACCCGGCGCGCGTGCATCAGGCATCAGCCCCCCAGCCGCCGGGCGATTATGCCGCCACCGGTGGCTTTACCGCCGTGCGCACGATCATCGCGCCCGCAGCGCAGGTGTTGGCAACCCTTGAACAACGCGCGCTGGCCACGCCGCGCACCAGAGTGGTCGCAGGCCGTGTTGATCAGGGCATGATCACCTTTGTCACCCGGTCGCGAATCATGGGCTTTCCCGATTACACCACTGTTCAGGTCGATGGCGACACGCTGACCATCCACGGGCGTTTGCGCTTTGGTCAGTCCGATCTGGGTGTGAACCGCGCGCGGGTGCAGGGCTGGCTTGATGCGCTTGGCCCCTTGACCGCAGAGCTGTGATCGGCCAATCGGTTTGCCATGATAGCCTCTGACAAGATTGAACAACTGATCGATCGTTTCCAGTATCTGGAGGCGAAAATGGCCGAAGGTGCTGCCGGCAACGAAATCGCGGCTCTTGGGCGCGAATATGCCGAATTGCGCCCGGTCGTCGAAACCGTCACCGCCTACAAGGATCTTTTGGCGCAGATCAGCGATGCGCAAACGATGCTGAAAGACCCCGAAATGCGCGAAATGGCCGAGGCAGAGCTGACCGACCTGCGCGCGCAACTGGAGGTATCCGAACAACAGGTGCAACTGGCGCTGTTGCCCAAGGATGCCGCCGATGCCCGCCCCGCCCTGATCGAAATCAGGCCCGGAACCGGCGGGGAAGAGGCATCGCTTTTCGCTGCCGACCTGTTGCGGATGTATCAGCGATACGCTGAAAAACAGGGTTGGACATTCGAAATCCTTGAACAGGCTGAAACCGAGCTGGGTGGCATCAAGGAAGTTGTCGCGCGGGTTGTGGGTGATGGCGTCTTCGCGCGGCTGAAATACGAAAGCGGGGTGCATCGTGTCCAGCGTGTGCCAGAAACCGAAAGCGGCGGGCGCATCCATACATCTGCCGCAACCGTCGCTGTTCTGCCCGAGGCCGAGGATGTGGATGTCCAGGTCAACCCCGGCGATTTGCGCATTGATACCATGCGCGCCTCTGGGGCTGGCGGCCAGCACGTGAACACCACCGATTCTGCTGTGCGTATCCTGCATATTCCGACCGGCATCATCGTGGTCAGCGCCGAAAAATCCCAGCACCGTAACCGTGAAATCGCCATGCAGGTGCTGAAAACCCGCCTGTTCGATCTGGAACGACAACGCGTGGACGACGCCCGATCTGCCGACCGCAAGTCACAGGTAGGGTCGGGTGACCGGTCGGAACGGATCCGCACCTATAATTTCCCCCAAGGCCGGTTGACCGACCACCGCATCAACCTGACGCTTTATGCGCTAGGGCAGGTGATGCAGGGCGATCTGGATGAAATCATAGATGCGCTGCAATCAGACGCACAGGCCACGCTGCTTGCGGAAATGGGCGCGTGACAGGCACGGTCAACGATGGTGTGTCAGCGCTGATCACGATCCTGCGCGAAAGCGCCAGCCCCGACCCAGCCCGCGAGGCGCGTTTGCTGCTGGCCCATGCGATGGGTGTGGCCCCCGACCGGATAACCCTGCTGGCCCAAGACAGCCTGCCCGCAGCCACGCTGATCGCGGCGCGCAAACTTGCCGCGCGGCGCGCGGCGGGCGCACCGATCAGCCATATCATCGGGCGGCGCGCGTTTTATGGCCGTGATTTTCACGTTGACGCGCGTGTGCTTGATCCGCGCCCTGAAACCGAATGCCTGATTGCCGAAGCCCTGCGCACGCCATTTGCGACCTTTCTGGACCTTGGCACCGGTAGTGGTGCCATCGCCATCACACTGGCGGCAGAGCGGCCAGAGGCCACGGGTGTTGCCACAGATCTGTCCGATCAGGCGCTTGATGTGGCCCGACAAAATGCCAATGCCTTGGGTGTTGCCGCGCGACTGCACCTTGTGAAATCCGACTGGTTTGCCGCTGTCACGGGACGGTTTGATCTCATCGTATCGAACCCGCCCTATATCGCTGCCGATGAAATGGCTTCGCTGCAACCACAGGTGCGCCTGTTTGAACCGCGCATGGCACTGACAGATGATGGCGACGGTTTGACAGCGTATCGGATCATCGCAGCCGCTGCACCCGGGCATTTGCATTCCGATGGGCAGTTGATCGTTGAAATCGGCCCGACCCAAGGGGCCTCGGTCGCCAAAATGATGCGCGATTCGGGGTTTATGCGTGTTCAGGTGGTCCCCGATCTGGATCACCGCGACCGCGTTGTTGTGGGCCGTATGCCGGGTGCGGCGGCTCTGACGTGATCAGATGCGCGAAATTCTCTCATTTCGCGTAATTTTGACTTGTCTTGCTGCTTCGCGCATGTTTATTCAGAAGCATCGGATGGCTTGCAGGTAAATCTCACCTCTCCCCGATCAGTCGCCAGAACATCGTAAGGCCAGATATTTACGACGCGCAGGCAGGCGCGATACGGCGCAAGCGCAACGTCAGCGAAAGACTTGAAAGCATATTCATGAGACCATCAAAGTCACGGCCGCGGAACAAAAGCCGCAGCAATCGCCCAACGGGTGGCAACATCATCAATCGCGTTTTCGAAAGCAGCGGCCCTGATGGCAAGGTGCGCGGCACCCCGCAGCAGGTGATCGAGAAATACAACCAGCTGCACCGCGATGCGCAACTGACGAATGATCGTGTGAACGCAGAAAACTTTGCGCAACACGCTGAACACTACACCCGCCTGCTGGCCGAAGCCCAGCGCGAGGTGGATGCCAAGCGCGAAGAAATGGAAGAACAGAACCGCCAGCGGCAAGCCGAACGCGACCGGGAACGTCAGGACCGCCTGCGCGCACAGGAAGCGGTGGCGCGTGATGACAGCGAATCAGACCAGCCGGTCATGACAGATACGCGCGATGATAATCAGGCGCAGTCGGGCCTTGTCGAAACGCCAGAAGAGAAACCCAAGCCGCGCCCGCGCAAGCCGCGCGCGCCACGTAAGGCGACCCCTCCAAAAGATAATGATGGCCCTGCACCATCCGAAGCCGCTGAATAACCAAAGCCCCCAAACATTGGGGGCTTTCACGCATCAAGCGCTCGGGCCAATGCGCAAAATGCCTCTAGCCCAATTTGTTCGGCCCGCTCTGTCGGTTTGATTCCGACGGCTGTCAAGTAGTCCTCGATTTCAGGGTGCAGCGGCTTCAGCGCTGATCGCAACATTTTGCGCCGCTGGTTAAACGCCGCAGCAACCACTTTGTTCAAGGTCGCAGCGTTGGCTGGATACCGCGGTGCGGCCAAAGCAGTCAGATGCACGACGGCAGAATTGACCTTGGGCGGCGGGCTGAATGCCTCGGGCGGCAGTTCCAGAACAATGCGGGGATCTGTGCGCCACTGCGCCAGCAAGGCCAAACGCCCATAGGCCTTGCCGCCCGGTTGTGCGACAATCCGCTGCGCCACTTCGCGCTGGAACATCAGGGTCAGACTGCCCCAGAATGGCGGCCATTCCGGGGGCGTCAACCACCGCACCAGCAATTCTGTTCCCACGTTATAGGGCAGATTCGCAGCCACTTTTATCGGTGGCGTGAGATACGCCAAAGGGTCCAGATCAAGCGCATCACCGATCAGCACAGTCAAGCGCCCCGGATAGGCGCGCGCAATCTCTTCCAATGCCGGCTGGCAGCGGGGGTCTTTTTCAATCGCCAGCACATGACGTGCGCCTTCGGCCAGCAATCCGCGGGTCAACCCGCCGGGGCCGGGGCCGATCTCCAGCACATCGGCACCGGTCAGATCCCCGGCAAGGCGGGCGATCTTTGCCGTCAGGTTCAGATCCAGTAGAAAATTCTGGCCCAATGATTTCTTTGCCGCCAAATCGTATCTGGCAATCACGTCACGCAGCGGCGGTAGATCATCAATGCCGCTCATCGCTTCTTCCGCGCATGAATATCCCCGCCGCAGTCTCCCACACCATCAATCTGCACGGGCATCAGCCATTTTTGCGGCCATCCTGATGGCCGCGATCATCGATGTGGGATCAGCCACACCCTTGCCCGCAATATCGAATGCCGTGCCATGATCGGGTGATGTGCGGATGATCGGCAAACCCAGCGTGACATTGACCCCGCCTGAAAAATCCAGCGTCTTGATCGGGATCAGCGCCTGATCGTGATACATACACACAGCTGCATCATAACCCGCCCGTGCGGTTGCGTGAAACATCGTATCCGCAGACAATGGCCCCCGAATGTCCAGCCCGGTTGCACGCAAGGCGTTCAGCACAGGGATGATCAGGTCGATTTCTTCGCGCCCCATCTTGCCGTCTTCGCCTGCATGCGGGTTCAGCCCCGCCACAGCAATGCGCGGTTTGGCGATGCCGAAATCACAGCGCAGTGCCGCATCTGTGATCTGGATCGTGTCGCGCAACAGTGACGCCGTCAGGCGGGTGGGGACTTTGGCCAGCGGGATGTGGATCGTGGCGGGCACCACCCGCAGCACATCGCAGGCCAGCATCATGACAACCTGTTCGGTGCCGCAAAGTGCGGCCAGATATTCGGTATGGCCGGGATAGGCAAAGGCGGCGCCGTCAATCAGGGCCGCCTTGTGGATGGGCGCGGTGCAAAGCGCGCGGGCCTGTCCGGTCTGCACCAGATCAACACCCGTGGCGATGGCCCTGATCACCCCTTTGGCATGGGCTGGATCGGGGCGCCCTGCGATCACACCCGAACCGAAATCATCCGCCAGCACAGGCAAGTGCGCACTGTTGGTCTGCGCGGCCTCTGCAGCGGTGCGCACTTGCGTAAAGGGGGTGCCCGCAGGCAGGTGCCGGGGGTCGCCGATCCAGATCAAAGGCACTTCGTCGCGCAGCGCGGCCCATGCGGCCACGGCAATTTCGGGGCCAATCCCGGCAGGTTCCCCACAACTGATGGCAATCGGTTTCATCGCTGCGTGATCGTGGCCGCAGCTTGCAGATCGGCGACCAGCGCATTGGCCAGGCCGGCCAGTCGTTGACTGCGAATTTGGTTGCGCACCGCCTCGCGGTCAAGACCTTGCTGGCCGACGGCAGTGCGCCCGCACAGCATCAGCAGGACAAGCGTTTGCCCGTTGTCGCGCGTCAGGTTCAGCGATATTTCGCCCGGATCAAGCTGTGCAAGTTCCAGTGCAATATCACCGGGAATGTCCTGTGGGGGCAGATCGGCGCGTTGCAGCATTTCGGGTGGTTGGTTGCGGGCGACACCATAAAGATCGTCGCAGGTGTCCAGCCGGTCCACAATGTCTTGCGCCGCTGCGCGTGCTGCCGGGGTTTGCCCGCCCGGAATCGCATAGGTGGCATAGGCAATGCTGGCCGGCGTCTGGGTCCGGCGGGCACCTTCGCGCACAGCGCGCATCTGAAACAGCGCGATCCCGTTGGGAATGTCGATCGGCTGCGTCACCTCGCCCGGGCGCAGACCCAAAAGCAGGTTTTGCAGTTGCGGTGGGTAGTTGTCGATCGGCAACCAGCCCAGCCGCCCGCCATTGTCACGTGATGGCAGGGCAGACACTTGGCGCGCGGCATCCTCGAAGGCCGCAAAAGATCGCATCTGCGCGATTTGGCCAGCCACGCGCTGCGCCTCTGCGGCGCGTTCCGGTGGCGCGGCGATAATGATTTCCGACAAAAGCACCTCGATCCCCGCAGCGCCGGTTCCCTGCCGTGCAAGAGCGCGGTCGATATCGGCGTCAGTGACAGTGACCTGACGGTTAAAACGGCTGCGAACATAATCGCGCCAGCTGACACCGACCCGTACGAAATCTTCCAGCGTGACGCGATCCACCCCGTTTTGCGCCAGCATCCGTGCGAATTGGTCGGCCGTCATATCTGCCCGGCTGGCAAAGTCATCCACCGCAGCCGCCAGCGCCGCGTCTGACAGGCGCAGACCGACTCGGTCCAGTTCCTGTTCTTTCAGGCGGTCCTCGATCAGGGCGTCGCGGGCGATCCGGTTCAGATCACCGGGGGTGCGAAAAACCTCGAGCAGGCGGATGCGCTGCGCCAGTTCATAGCGGGTGATCACGCGGTCATTCACGGTGATGGCGGCGTCAAATTGTCCTTGCGCCAGAGCAGGGCGGTTTGCACCAACCCCCAGCAACAAGGCCAGAACAAAGGCGGTGATGGTAAAGGCGCGCATGCGGTTCCTCGTCTTGGACTTCAATTTTTGCAGGCAGCGGCGGGTCCGCCCTGTGACCGGCCCGCAGAAAAGCCAGTCAGCGACCCAGCTAGCCCAAAGGTCGTTGTCGGGTCAACTGTAGAGGAAGACGTGTATCGGCGCGAGGCGGAAACTTCGATTGTGACGCATTCATTGCGCCATTCAAAACCAACCCCCGCGCGCACTGGTCTGTCTGCGGCAATGTCATAACGGGCAGCCATCGTCATGGCCCATGCAGGCGTGATCCTGATGCCCGCATCCAGTGTCCATTCCGATACGGTTTCGGGGCGGTCTTCGGTCAGGTCTCTGGCCTGCCAGATGTAAGCGGCCGCCAGATCAATCGCATCATTGCGCCATGCGATCCGGTTATCGGCACGCGTCAGTTGCAGGTCGCCATCCAACAGGGTGCGCGTGTCAAAGAGAAACCCGTCACCTGTCACGACTTGCCCCCCGATCAGCCAGTCGGATGTGGCCCCATCCAGCCCCGAAGACGGGGAAAAATCAGCCATCGTGCGATTGCGAAAGATCCGTCCGAATGTCAGCGTCGATGTCGTGCCTTGCGGTCCGATCCGTGTCCATGTCAGGCCAACGGCGGCCTGTGCGCCGGTTTCAACGGCATCATCCCCGGTAAAGCGTTGCGTGTCCAACAGATTGGCCCGGTCCAGTTC
Source organism: Yoonia sp. (assembly GCF_014859355.1). Classification (GTDB taxonomy): domain Bacteria; phylum Pseudomonadota; class Alphaproteobacteria; order Rhodobacterales; family Rhodobacteraceae; genus Yoonia. The sequence goes on from NZ_JACUUJ010000007.1 coordinate 49,769, forward strand.
GCTGCGGGTGCTGTCTTCGTTCGGGGGGATGCTGCCAAAGCTGTCGGCCCACCCCAGGCTGAGTGTGGGTTCGATCATGTGCGCGGCACCATTGGCCCCGATTCGCGCCAGTGGGTAGCGCAAGTGCAGTTCCGCCGAAGGCACAAATCGCAGGTCGTTTGCCGGGAAGCTGCTGTCGTCGTCAACATGATAAAGATCGCCGCGCGCGCCAAATGCCGTGCTGCCGATGATGCCGCTGTCCAGCACCCAGTCCTGTCGCCAGGTGCTTTCCAGTCCGGCGCGTGTCACATCGCGCCCCGCTGGCCCGTCAACGGTGCTGTAACGGTGGGCGGCATCCATACTGGCGCGCAGGGTCAGCGTGCCGCCAAAGTCTGGCCGCAACCGCGTTTCATAGGCCGCGTCTGCCACAAGCGGCGGCAGCGATGCGTTTGATTCGTCATCGCGCAGGGTCTGGTAATAGGTCAGGTTTGCCGCGCGCAGTGTGCTGTCTGTCACGCGCAACACGGAAACGCCGCTGTTCAGGCGGTCTTTGTCTGAATAGGCGTAATCCAGCAAATACGCTGGGTCACTCACGGCTTCGATGTGAAGCCCGAACTGATAGTCATCGGGCAGCCGAAAAGCGGACTGGACAAAAACATAAGACCGCAGGCCGTCTTGCAATGTGTCATCGCTGACGGCACCTTCGATGCGCAGATCACCGCGTGCAAAGGCCTGACGATAGGTCAATTCCAGCGTGCGCGTTTGCGACGATACGTAAGGCGTCACGGTCACGTCGCGGTCATTTCCCAATGTCAGGAAATAAGGGATCTTGATCCCCGAACCCAATTGGCTGGTGTTGCGTTGACGCGGGATCAGAAATCCGTTGGACCGGTCCAGCCCCGGCTCAGGCAGGCGCATCCGGGGCAGCCAGATGACCGGCACCCCACGCACCCGGAACGTTGCATTTTCAAAATAAAGCTGCTGTGCGTCGGCATCGCGCACCACGCGTTCGGCCCGGATTTCCCACAAGGGCGCACGGGTGCCGCAAACCCGGCACGACGTAGCTGCGGTCTTGTAAAGCTGGGCATACCTGCTTTCAGTCTGGTTGATCTGGTTGGCCGCGATCTGCAACTGTTGGTTCAGAACCAGCCGCGCGCCCAAAAGAATGCCACTTTGCAATCGCGGGTCCAGCGTTGCCTGACTGGCGGTCAAGACTGTTCCATCGGGGTCACGAATCACGATTGGCCCGTCGATTGTCAGCCGGTCGGTTGGCGCATCATAGACGATCCGGCTGGCGCGCAGGGTTGTGCCGTCGTAGAAAACTTCGATGTTACCGCTGGCAATCAGCTGATCCTGCCCGCCAATCGTGACGTGATCGGCGACCAATGTGGCTGCGGATTGCGCCGCGGCAAATCCCGGCACCAGCAGCAAGAGAAACACGATCAGCCGCATTAGCCATCCTCGTGATGTAAAAGAAAGCCCAGTGACAGCCCGACAGCGGCCAAGGGCGGTGCCCAAGCCGCCAGCACGGCTGGCAATTGTCCGTTTTCACCCAAGACAAGCGCAAAATTGCGGATGAAATAAATCACGAATGCCAAAAGAATGGCAAACATGACCATCAGCCCGGTGCGCCCGCCCCGTTGATGGCGCAGGGTAAAGCTGGCCCCGATCATGACCATCGACACCAGAAACACGGGCAGTGCCAGTTCCGTGTGAAACCAGACAAGATGCCGTTGCGCGGAAAACCCGGCAGTGTGCAACCGGTCGATAAAGGCGGGCAATTCCCAGATCGGGATGGACGATGGCGTGCCAAAGCTATCGCGGATCTGGTCCGGTGTCAGGCTGGACGGCACAGAAAGCTGATCGCGCCGTGTCGCGGATGCCTCTGGCAAGGGGGCTGTTTGCAGATCCCAGATCTTGGCGTTCGAAAGAGTCCATGACCCGGTGATCAACTGTGCCGACGCGGCCTCGATGCGCTGGCTGGGGCGGCCGTCGGGTGAAAAGGTCATAAAGCTGACGTTGCGCAGCGCTGTGCCGTCCAGATTGGCGTTTTGCGCGCGAATGACAGTCTGGCCTTCGCTTGTGCCCTGCCGCAGCCATAACCCCGATGCGCTGATCGACAGCACGGAGGTTTCGCCGCGAATGGCGTTGACGCGCATCTCGAACTGTTTGGATGTGCTGGCCACGATCGGGTTGAACGCGGCAACCGCTGCCACCCCGATAACAAGCGCAACGCTAAGCGGTGCCAGCAAAGCGCGCAATGCGGAACGCCCTGCGGCGCGTGTCACGACCAGTTCGGACGACCTTGCAAGGCTCAGAAACAGACCAATCGCGGTCAAAATCATGATCAGCGGCAAAATACCGTAAATGCCTTTGGGCACATTCAGCATTGTCAGCACGACGATATCGGAAAAGCTGGCCTCGGTGCTGGCATAGCGGCGCAATTGTTCGACCAGATCAAGAAAGGTCATAATGATGAAAAACACGCCAAAAATACCGGCAAATGTCATCATGAAACGGCGCGCAAAGTAACGGTGCAGGATCATGACAGGGCACCTGCCTTGATGCGCCGTTTGAACAGATAGGGCCGTGTCGCGGCGAAAAGCAGCCCCCAGACAATGACAAGCCCCGTCAAAACGGGAAAATACGTGGCAAACCACAGGTTTTCATGCGCGCGCGCCATGTTCAGACCGCCGGTTTCCACCGCCTTGACAACAACGATAAGGCAAATCGCCGCGATGATCTGCCGCCAGATCCCGAACCGGCTGAACCCGCCGACCATCAGCGTTGCAAACCCCAAAAGTGCCGCGACCGTCCCCAGAAATGCCTGGCTGAACCGGTCGTGACCGCTTGACAAAAGCCGCGCGGCGCTTTGGCCGGTCTCGGCCTCTAATGTCGGTGTGGGGTGCAGCAATTCCCATGTCGAAAGCGCCCCCGCGCTGCGCCCGGCGCGGCGGCTGTGTGAAATCAGGCTTGTGATATCATAGGCCAGATCAGCAAATGATGTTATGAACAACTGTTGACTGTCGCGACGCAGCGTCTGCACCATGCCTTCACGCATCACGATCTGGGTCTGCCCGCCCTGACGCAACAAATACGCCTGTGCTGCGGTATAGGTTAGTTGTTCGTCGCTACGGCGTGCATCAGAGACAAAGATATCAATCAGTTCGCCGGTTGGTGTGATGTCGCGGATGTAGAAGGTGACGCCTGCCACGGGTTCGATGAATTGCCCCGGTGTCAACAGGCGCGCGGTGATGTTCTGGGCAATATCAGACTGCCGTTCCGCCAGCCGCGCGGTGCTGAGCGGGATCAGGATATGCATCAGCACAGACATCAAAACCGCCACGATCAAACCAAAATACAAGACGGGCCGCGCCAGACGGAACGGAGAAAAGCCGGTCGCCTGCACCACGACCATTTCTGATTCCGTCGTCATCCGGTTGGTCACGTAAACCGCCGCTGCAAAGGCCGCCAGCGGCAACGCCAGCCTTATCACCGCAGGCAGCGACAGGGCCGTGAATTCCAGAAAAACGCCGGCTGACTGGCCGTCGGCGATCAGTTGGTCAAACAACACAACCGCCCGGTTGATCCAATACACCATCACCAGCACCAGACTGAAAAAGCCGAACAGCGCCATCAGCTGCGACAGCAGATATCTGTCAAATCGGCCCAATGCCCGGTGTCCTTTGCGCTGCCTGTCCTGCCTGTTGCGGCAAACTAGCCCATCCAGGCGGCGGTTTGAACAGCTATCTGGCCTTTGCCGCGGTGGCGGGCTACCAATTGCGCAACACCCTGTTCGCGCAAAGGAGCCGCCATGACAACCCCCGCCGAAATCCAGTTCAAAGATGTCGATCTTGACGCGCTGGCCCATGCGCCAGGCAAGGTGGCGGTATTTATCGGTGCCGACGGAAAACTTGAAGCTGGCGCGCGCAAGCTGAACACGCTGACGCGCAAGAGCCTGGCCCGGTTTGTTGCCACGGAAGCCTTTGAAAAAATGGCAATCGGGGATCTTTTCGCGTTGACATGGCCAGCCGGAATAGAAGCGGCCGCGATCCTGGTTGTGAAACTGGGGCGGCGTCCGTCCCAGCAAGAGGCGCGCAAGGCCGGGGCGCAACTGGCCAAGGTTCAAAACGGGGCAGACCTTTTGGTGGTGGCGGGCAGCATTGCGCATGTCGATGAAATTGCCCTGGGGCTGGCCCTGCGCGGGTATGATTTTGACACCCACAAAACCGGGGAAAAGAAACCGGTGGGCGGTGTCACCTTCATGGTGGCCAAGCCCGAAGTCGTGGCAAAACGCGCAGCCCCCATGGCCGCGATTGCCGAAGGCGTGTTCTTTACCCGCGATCTGACCAATGAACCCGCCAATATCCTGACCACCCATGATTTTGCCGCCCGTCTGGCCGCCATGCAGGAACTGGGGCTGGATGTAGAGATCCTTGAAGAAGACGACCTGATAAAATTGGGGATGCGCACCCTTTTAGCTGTCGGGCAGGGTTCACTTAGCCCTTCCAAGGTGGTCGTTATGCACTGGAACGGGGGCGGCGATGACGCGCCGTTTGCGCTTGTGGGTAAGGGTGTTGTGTTCGACACCGGCGGGATCAGCATGAAACCCGCAGCCGGCATGGAAGACATGACCATGGACATGGGCGGCGCCGGTGTGGTGGCCGGTGTGATGCGCACACTGGCACTGCGCAAGGCCCGCGCCAATGTCGTCGGAATCGTGGGGATCGTGGAAAATATGGTTTCGGGGTCCGCCACCCGCCCAGGTGATGTGGTCCGGTCGATGAAAGGCGATACGATCGAGGTGATCAACACCGATGCTGAAGGCCGCATGGTGTTGGCCGATGTGCTGTGGTATGCGCAGGATCGGTTCAAGCCGAAAGCCATGATCAATCTTGCAACCTTGACCGGGGCCATCTTGGTGGCGCTGGGGCATGAAAATGCAGGGGTTTTTTCCAATTCCGACGACCTGTCTGCCGCCTTTATCAAGGCGGCCGGAGCCGAGGGCGAAGGCGCATGGCGGATGCCCATGGGGCCAGCCTATGACGATCTGCTGAAATCTCGTATTGCCGATATGAAAAACGTGGGCGGCCGCTATGCCGGGTCAATCTCGGCGGCGCATTTTTTGCAGCGTTTTGTCAAACCCGATGTGCCGTGGTGCCATCTGGACATTGCTGGTGTCGCCAGCGTGAAAAAGGAAACAGCGCTTGCGCCTGCGGGGGCCACGGGTTGGGGTGTGATGGCCCTGAACCGGCTGATCGCTGATAGATACGAAGACTGACATGGGGCTGGCGTTTTTCTACCACCTGACCGACAGCCCCCTTGAGGCGACGTTGCCGATGCTGATCACCAAGGCGCGCGCGGCTGGTTGGCGCGTGCTGGTGCGCGCAACGGATACAGACCTGCTGAAACGGCTGGATGACGTGTTGTGGCTGGGGCCAGAGGATGGGTTTTTGCCGCATGCCCTGGCTGGTGGCCCAAATGACGCCGATCAGCCTGTGCTGCTGGGCAATGTGGATGCGACCGGATTTGCCTGCGTGATGAGCGTCGGTGGCGCCGATGTGAATGTTGACGAAGTGAACGCGCTGGAACGCACCTGTATTCTGTTCGATGGCCATGATGATGCGGCCCTTGCGCGGGCGCGCGGCCAGTGGAAAAGCCTGACCGATGCAGGCTGCGTGGCGCAGTATTGGGCGCAGGAAAATGGCCGTTGGTTGAAAAAGGCAGAAAAAGGCTAGGGCGCAGTGATCCGCGCCTTACCTGATGCTTTGAAAATACGCAAAGCTGGGGTCAAACCCTTCGGGCAAGGCGGGCGGTGCGGCGCAAGCGGCCAGGATCAACAAAAGACAGGCGGCCCGGATCATCGCGACAACACCAATTCGCCATTTGCAATCTCGATCCGGTCAAAGCGGCTGAGATAGGTCATCCCAAGCAGGGATGCGTCCATTTCCCCGCCATTGACGACCGCAGGCAACTGCCTGTCGATGATTGGCCCCAATGCAACCTTTTCCAGCAAGACCGGTGCCGTGCGCACGATGCCATTGGCGGTGATTGCCGAACCGTAAAACGCCAGATCATTGGCGTTGATCCCGATACGCAGGGCATCCTCGCGCGCCAGCACGACCTGCGTTGCGCCGGTATCGACGACAAAGCGCACTGGTGTGTCGTTTACGTCAAGCGTCAGATAATAGTGCCCGTCCGCACTGCGCGGTACCGCGATCTGGTCGTTGGTGATGATGGCCTGACGACTGGTGACATTGCGGGCGATATCGTTCCACAAACCGTACACGCCGATAACGCCGATAAAAATCAGCACCCAAATGGCGCCCTGTTGCAAATTCTTGCCCAGACTATTGCGATTTGACACGAAAAAAGCTCCGGCAATCGCCGCGCCCAAAAGGCCCAGATAGACAAGCTGCATGATCTGATGACTGGTCATGAAGATGTATATAGGGCTTATCCGCCGATGCCAAAACCCCGCAGGCCATCAAGAATGAATTGCACCGCCAAAGCTGCCAGCAACATGCCCAAAACGCGGGTCACAATGTTCAGACCGGTCTTGCCCAGCGCCCGTTCGATCGCGGGGGCGGCCAGAAAGGATAAAAAGGTGATCAGCAGGATGGCCAACAAAACGCCCGCAATGGCAGCGAAATCTGCCGCTTCTGTAGATTGGCCAGCCAGCAGGATGATCGTTGTAATCGCGCCCGGTCCGACGATCAGCGGCAGGGCCAGCGGAAAGACGGACGGGTCGTCATGGTGTTCTGCCTGCCCTTCGGCGGCATTTTCTTCGCGCCGGGCCTGTCGTTTCTGAAACAGCATGTCCAGCGCTGTCAGGAACAACAAAACCCCACCTGCGATGCGGAAGGCATCCATTGAAATGCCGATAAAGCCCAGCACTGCCTCGCCCAGAAACAGAAACAACAGCATCAGCCCGGCAGACACCACGCAGGCCCGGATTGCGATGATGCGGCGCTGTGCCGCAGTCATCCCTTGGGTCAGCGCGATGAACACGGGCGCCAGCCCCGGCGGGTCCATGATGATGAACATCGTGGTAAAAGCAGCGATCAGGGCGGGCAGTTCGGTCATGGTATCCTGTGTGACAGGGGGGCAATCAAATTTCTAGAAATTTGATGCCTCCGGCGGGAGTTTTCTGGCCAAGATGAAGATCAGGCTTTTTCAGCCTTTTCGAGTTTTTCGAGCGAGGCCATCCACATTGTTTCGGCACGGTCCAGTCCGTCCATCACTTCGGCATATTTCTTGTTCCATGTGGCAAGTTCGCCTGCTTTCGCGTCCTCATAAAGGGCGGGGTCGGCCAGTTTTTTGGCAAGCTTGTCGCGCATGTCGTTGATTTTCTTGACGCGTTCCTCGTTCTTGCGCACATCGGCGCGTAGCGATTGCAGGGCCTCGCGGCTTGGCTTGGGGGCATTGGCGGGTTTGGGTTTATCCTTTTCGCCCGGCTTTTCGGGGTTCAATAGCATCTTGCGATAGGATTGCAGGTCGTCTTCATAGGGGGTGACGTGCCCGTCCTTGACCAGCCACAGCCGGTCGGCGACCATCGACAAAAGGTGCATGTCGTGGCTGACAAGGATCACCGCGCCCGAATAGGCGGTCAGTGCCTCGACCAGCGCTTCGCGGCTTTCGATATCCAGGTGGTTGGTCGGTTCGTCGAGAATCAGCAGATGCGGTGCGGGCAGTGTGGCCAGCAGCAGTGACAACCGCGCCTTTTGCCCGCCAGACAGGTGCCCGACCTCGGTTTCGGCCTGATCGGCGCCAAGTCCAAAACCGGCAAGCCGTGCGCGCAGCCGCGCCTGGCCTTCTTCGGGGCGTTCGCGCAGCAGGTGTTGCAGCGGGGTTTCTTCAATGCGCAGTTCATCGACCTGATGCTGGGCGAAAAAGCCGATGCGCAGTTTGTTGGCCGTTATCATCTTGCCGTGCGCCAGTGGTAGCCGGTCTGACAGCATTTTTGACAGGGTTGATTTGCCTTCGCCGTTGCGGCCCAACAGGGCGATGCGGTCGTCCTGATCAATGCGCAGGTTCAGGTCATGCAGAATGATCTGGTTGCCATATCCCACTGCGGCGCCTTCGGTGGCGATGATTGGGGGGGACAGTTCCTCTGGTTCGGGAAAGGTGAACACGGTGCGCGCGGCGTCTTCGGGCGCGCGGATGTCTTCCATCTTTTCCAACATCTTGATGCGGGACTGCGCCTGTTTGGCCTTGTTCGCCTTGGCGCGGAAACGATCCACGAATGACTGGATATGCGCGCGCTTTGCATCTTGTTTCTTGGCGGCTGACGCCATCAGCGCGCGTTTTTCGGCGCGCTGCTTGGCGAACATATCATAGGTGCCGGTGTAATAGATCAGCCCTTTGTCTTCCAGATGCAGGATGCCGCCGACGGACCGGTTCAGCAGTTCGCGGTCGTGGCTGACGATCAGAACGGTGTGGGGATATTTGACCAGATACGCCTCGAGCCAGAGCGCGCCTTCAAGGTCGAGATAGTTGGTCGGTTCGTCCAGCAACAGCAGATCGGGTTCGGAAAACAGCACCGCGGCCAGCGCCACGCGCATACGCCAACCGCCTGAAAAGGCCGAACAGGGCATTTGCTGTTCTTCGTGGGTAAACCCCAGACCTTTCAGGATCGTGGCGGCGCGTGCCTCGGCTGACCATGCGTCGATATCGGCCAGCCGTGTCTGCACCTCGGCGATGCGGGAGGGATCGGTGGCGGTTTCCGCCTCGGCCAGCAGGGCCTCGCGTTCGGTATCGGCGCGCAGGACCGTATCGATCAGCGACACCTCGTTGCCCGGCACTTCCTGGCTGACACCGCCAATTTTCCAACCACGCGGGATGCTGACGCTGCCGGTATCCAGTACCATTTCGCCCCGGATGATGCGAAACAGCGTGGTCTTGCCCGACCCGTTGCGCCCCACAAGCCCGACCTTGTGACCGGTCGGAATCGTCACGGTTGCGTTTTCGACCAATGTGCGGCCTTCGACGGAATATGTGAGTTCTGAAATCTTAAGCATGTGGGGGCTTTGCCTGATGTCGGGGGTGGCGTCAATCGGGCTTAGCCATGTGTTGGCCACCGGTGGTGGTCATCGTCGATGATCAGCGGATGGGCGTGTTGCGGTGAACCGCCTTGCAGATGCGGGTGGTCAGGGGGCAGATCGTTATGGGTATGTGCGACGACGACCGGGTCGCCCTGTGGCCACAGCCAGAGCGCCACCCCAATACCAAGCCCGCCCACCAGGCCCAAAGCCCCCAGCGTCGTGCCCTTACCAAAGGCCGTCATCATCTGTCCCGCCAGCGGATAGGTCAGCAACCAGCAGGCATGTGACAGGGCAAATTGTGCGGTGAAAACCGCAGGTCGGTCGGCGCTATGGGCCGACCGGCGCAACACCCGCCCTTGCGGTGTCAGCGTGGTGGCATAGCCGATGCCCATCAGTGCCCAAAGGGCCAAAAATGCGCCCCATTGCGGGCTGGTGAACGCCTGGCCGAACATCAGCAGCGTTAACAGAACCGCCCCGCTGATCATGACTGGCCGATCCCCCAGCCGTTTCAGGAGGCGCGGCAGCACCAATGCCGCCAGCATTGACCCGCCGCCAAAGGCTGCAAGTGCGCGCGCCACATCGCCATCTGTACCGCCAAAGCTGGTGCGCACGATGACAACGGTGTTGACGATCACAAAGGCGCCAGCGGCGGCGGCAGTCAAATTCAGTGCCAAAAGCCCGCGCAACCGCGGTGTTGCCAGATAAATCACGATGCCACGCGTCATCCGTTCGTGAAAGGGACGTGCTTTTTGCAGGCTGCGTGGCGGCAGGGCGGTCGCGCTGATCAACATAGCAGAGCCTACAAACCCCAACACGGTGCCGCCAAACAGCCAGTGATAGCTGAAGAACAGCAGCAGCAGCCCCGCCAGCATGGGGCTGACCAGATTTTCCAGATCATACGCCATCCGCGACAGTGAAAGGGCGTTGGCGTAATCATCTTCGTCGTGCAACACATCGGGAATGATGGCCTGAAACGTCGGGGTAAACGTCGCTGAAGCGGTTTGCAGCACAAAAATCGCCAGATAAATGTGCGCCACATCCGTGATGAAGGACAGTGACAAGGCGACAGCCGCGCGGGTCATGTCGGCCGCGATCAGCACCGCCCTGCGCGGCAGGTTTGCGACAAGCGCACTGACCACGGGTGACAGGCCAACATAGGCCAGCATCTTGATGGCATACGCGGTTCCCAACACGGCCCCCGCCGCGCCGCCGGCCAGATCATACGCCAAGAGACCCAGTCCGACCGTCAACAGGCCCGTGCCAGTCAGCGCAACGATCTGGGCGGCAAACAGCCTGCCAAAGATGGGATGAAACAAAAGCTTCCACATCGTTATACGATACTGCGCGTCGCAGGCCTGCGCAATTCGCGGCTTTTCATGGACGGGGCTGCATGATAGGGCGCTGCCATCATGAAACCGGGGCGTTCCCGCAGACAGACAAGAGGCTTATCATGGCGATCCAGCGGACTTTTTCAATCATCAAACCCGACGCGACCAAGCGGAACCTGACGGGTGCCATCACCGCAAAATTCGAAGAGGCAGGGTTGCGCGTTGTTGCATCCAAGCGGATTCAACTCACCTTGGCGCAAGCGCAGCAATTTTATGGCGTCCACAAGGACCGCCCCTTCTTTGGCGAGTTGTGTGAATTCATGGTGTCCGAACCCATCGTCGTCCAAGTGCTTGAAGGCGAAGACGCGATCATGAAAAATCGCGAAGTGATGGGGGCCACCAACCCTGCCGACGCCGCCCCCGGCACGATCCGCAAGGAATTCGCGCTGTCGATCGGCGAAAATTCGGTCCATGGATCGGATGCGCCCGAAACCGCGGCAGAAGAAATTGCATTCTTCTTTTCCGGGCTTGAACTGGTCGGATAAGTCGGGGCTGACCCCGGCCTATGGGGTGATCTGACATGCATCGCACCGCCCGCTGCCATTGGCGCGGGCGGTGTTCATTTAGGTGCGGGGCGCACGCCGATCCGGTTCAGCATACGTTCCAGTTCTGACTGGTGGGGATCACAGATGCGCGTTTTGATCGCATCGAATTGCCGGCGCAATACGGTTTTTTCATGGCCTTTGCAGTCGTTCCACGGGCGCCCTTGCAACGCCATATGCAGCACATAATAACTGATGAAATGCGGCTTTGCGCCCTGTTCCAGCAAGCGAATATAGGCCGCATCTGCGCCCAACGCGTGCAGTTCTTCAGCGGTCATGACGCCTGCGGCCTGTAACGCCTTTTCAAACGCAGGGCCAATATTGCGGATGGTGGTCAACGCGGCCATATGCGCAGTCTAGCAAGCGGACAAAGAAAAACCAGCAAGGTAAGCTGCATCATTGGGGAGGACAATCATGCAAAGCTTGCCCTTGCTGGTTCCAGGGTCCGCCAGCCGGTCAGATGCTGGCGAAATCGGTAAACACGGTTTTTTCTGGTTTGCCCACTACCTGCTGGGCCGCTGGTGCGGTTGGCGCCGGGGCAGGTTTCGGCGTGTCCGTGGTCGGCTTTGAAGTGGCCATCGTGTCGTATCCTGATCGAGTTATTTTTTGATGATAGCAGATGTAAGCGATTACAGCACGCATGTTTGCGCGGCAAGCGCGATTGCTGTGGCAAAAATGCGACTTTGGGTTGGGTTTATGTTTTCCCGCGCCGTGGTGTCGTCTGCCCGCCCTTGCTGGGTGCCTTACGCGGCTTGGCTTTGCCGCCGGGGGGGACAAAGCGTTTTGACGTGTCTTTGGCGCTTGCCTGTGGCTTGCCGCTGCTGGCCGCGTCGCGCGGTTTTGAATCGGATTTATAGGCAGGTTTGCCTGGTCTGCCGGGTTTTCCCGCCGCCGGCTTGCCTTTGTAAGGGGGCTTGCCGGGGCGTTTTTCGACCAAGGCGTCGCCGTGATCGCGGCGTTCCTTTTTCTGCGCAGGATTCTGGCGCGGTTTGCGCGGCGCAGGCCTGTCATCCGCGGCACCGGGGATCGGTTTGATCGGGGCCAGATCGTCTTGGGCGGATGGGGGCGGCGGGGACTGATCGCGCGGCGCATGGCGTTTTGGTTTGGCAGGCGCGCTGTCGTCATAATCACGCTTGGTCTTGCGCGGGCCGCGTTCGCCCAGTTGTGGCGGGCCATCAAGCGCGGATAATGTCGCCTGATTTTCCAGCTTCATGTCGCTGCCGATGGATTTGAGAAAGTCAGCGACGGCGGGTTCGGAAATTTCAATAAAGGTTTCATTGGGCTGGATACGGATCGCACCGATTTCGTTCTTGGTGATCCCGCCCGCCTTGCAAATCATCGGCAACAGCCAGCGCGCCTCGGCTTTGCCGTCCCGGCCCACATCGACGCTGAACCAGCGCGACGGACCAAAAGACTGGTGTTCACGCGGGGCGCGTTCCTTGGTGGGCGCGGCGGGGCCATCTTTGTAATCGCTCAGGTCTTCGGGTGCGGATTGCTTGCCCGCATAAAGCCGCAGATAGGCAGCGGCGATTTTTTCCGGTGCATGGGTGGCCAGCAGGCGGGCTGCAAAGGCCTGTTCGTTTTCGGTGAAATCCATCGACCAGACCGGATCGGTCAGCAGGCGCTCTTCGTCACGCGCTGTGACCTCTTCTGCCGTTGGGGGCAGGGCCCATGTGGCCTGTAATTTGCCCCATGTAAGCAGGTTCTGCGCGCGCCGTTTCATCTTGGCGGGCACGATCATCGCCGAAATCCCCTTGCGGCCTGCGCGCCCTGTCCGACCAGAGCGGTGCAGCAGGGTTTCGGCATTGGTGGGCAATTCGGCGTGAATAACCAGTTCCAGATTGGGCAGGTCAATGCCGCGCGCGGCCACATCGGTGGCAACACAGACGCGCGCGCGCCCGTCGCGCATGGCTTGCAACGCGTGCGACCGTTCGGTTTGCGACAGTTCCCCCGAGAGCGCCACAGTGGCAAACCCACGGTTGGCCAGTCGCGTGGTCAACCGCGTGACCGAGGCGCGGGTGTTGCAGAACACGATGGCGTTGGGCGCATCATAATAGCGCAGCACGTTGATGATCGCGGCGTCGATGTCGTGGTTGGCCACAGACAGCGCGCGGTATTCGATATCGGCGTGCTGGCTTTCCTTGGCGGTGGTGGCCACGCGCACCGCGTCACGCTGATAGGATTTTGCCAGCTTTGCGATCATCGGTGGCACGGTGGCCGAAAACATCAATGTGCGGCGGTTGTCGGGGGCTTCGCTGAGGATGTATTCAAGGTCTTCGCGAAAACCCAGATCAAGCATTTCGTCGGCTTCATCCAGCACGATGGCGCGGATATCGGACATATCAAGGCTGCCGCGCATGATATGATCCTTGAGCCGCCCGGGCGTCGCAACGACCATATGCGCACCGCGATCCAGCGCGCGCCGTTCGTCGCGCATATCCATGCCGCCAACACAGGATGCCATTGTCACGCCTGCGCTGGCATAAAGCCATTGCAATTCGCGTTTGACCTGAAGGGCCAATTCGCGCGTTGGTGCGATCACCAGCGCCAGCGGGCGACCGGCCGGGCCAAAGGTGCCGTCTTCGGTCAGGATCGTCGGGCCGATGGCGAGGCCAAAGCCCACGGTTTTGCCCGAGCCCGTTTGCGCAGAGACCAGCAAATCCTTGCCTTCCAGCGCGGGGTCGGTGACAGCGGTTTGCACCGGTGTCATCTCGGTATAGCCCTGTTTGGCAAGAGCAGCGGCAAGGGTCGGGATCATCGTGGTCATGTTTGGGCTTTCCGGGCGAATAAGTCCTGCGCACTACGCGTGTCGCAGGTGTTTGTATAGGGGCAAAGCGCGTTGTTTCATAGGGCGGGATATTTCGGGGCTCTGCCCCGGACCCCGGGATATTCATGCGCGCAAGAAGCAAAGGCGCGGGGTGTCAGGCCGCAAACCAGGCATCTATCCGGTGGCGCAGGGCGTTCCAGATTGCAGGTGCGCCGCGTTCCACCTTGACCCCGACGCGCGCTTGCAACTGGGCGGCCGTAACGTTGAAGGCCGGCCAGGTGCCACCGTCTGTTTCCAGGTTTGCAATGACCGGCTGCACCCGGTCGATGGATTTGGCAAAAATGGCATCATCGGTTTCGGCGGCTTCGAATTCATCCCACAGGGCGCGGAAGGCCAGAGCCTGATCAGGTGGCAAGAGGTGAAAGATGCGGTTGGCGGCGGCCTGTTCGATCCTGGCCATTTCGGCGGGGTCATGATCGCCGTGAATGGGGCAGTCGCCAGCGTCGATTTCGACCAGATCGTGAATCAATAGCATCTGGATCACCCGGGCGATATTGACCGGTTTGACAGCGTGTTCGGCCAGCACCATGGCATAAAGCGCGATATGCCAGCTGTGTTCGCCCGAATTTTCGCGCCGGGATGCATCACATAGCGTGGTTGCGCGCAGGGTTGATTTCAGTTTGTCCGCTTCTGTCAGAAAAGCCAGCTGTGCCGTGATCCGTGTCATTGTTCAGCGGGTCACGCGGCGCGGCATATTGGGCGCGGGCGCGTCAGGGTGGCTTGGCTTTGACATTGGCGGGCCTTGGGGGGCGGCGTCCTGCGGCGCTGGCGCGTCGGCGGCGGGGGCGTCACCGGCATGTTGCAGCGGGGCCGGTTTGGGTTTCGGCGGCGGGGCGTATCCGCTGGCGGCACGCTGTGCGAGGATTTCGCGGGCGCGTTCCTCGGCGCGGCGGACGCGCACTGCTGTCAGATAGCTTTCCTGAAGGGTCTGGGACGACGCGCCAAGAACTTCGCCGATCATGTCAACAATGCCGATATCGCCCGACGCCTTTTGATCGGCCAGCGCCAGATCAGCCAGTTCATTTGCGACCTTGTCAACATAAGCGTCAGCCATCCGCTACCTCGTTGTTTCTGTCAGGCGGCGTTTGACGTAGGATTTCACTGTGCTGATCATCGGGTCCATATGGGGGTCTTCGAAAAAGTGACCTGCGCCTGCCATTTCATCATGGGTGACGGTGATGCCCTTTTGTTCGTGCAGTTTGTTGACCAGGCTGACAGTGTCTTGCGGCGGGGCGACACGGTCGTTTAATCCGTTGATGATCAGGCCGGATGCCGGGCAGGGGGCCAGGAAGCTGAAATCATACATATTCGCCGGGGGGCTGACTGAAATGAAACCGGTGATTTCGGGGCGGCGCATCAGCAGCTGCATCCCGATCCACGCCCCAAAGGAAAAACCTGCAACCCAGCAATGTTTGGAATTGCTGTTCATGGATTGCAGATAGTCCAGCGCCGATGCGGCATCTGATAATTCGCCCACGCCCTGATCGTATTCGCCCTGCGACCGGCCCACGCCGCGGAAATTGAACCGCAACACGGTGAAGCCCATGTTATAAAAAGCATAATGCAAGTTATAAACCACGCGGTTGTTCATGGTCCCGCCAAACTGCGGATGGGGGTGCAGAACGATCGCAATGGGTGCGTCGCGGTCTTTTTGGGGGTGGTAACGCCCTTCAAGGCGCCCTTCGGGTCCGGGAAAAATGACTTCGGGCATGCGGGTTCCGTTATTGCTGTGGGCCATGCAAATTCTTGACGAAAATGCTCAGGCACATTAGAAAGATTCTAAATCCGGGATTTATTCCTGATCTGTGGCTTTTGATGAAGTAATCACGCAGCCGCGTCGCGTCAATGGAGTCGCCCGATTCCGCAACAGGAGAGAGATCATGAAGCTGAGCACCAAAGGGCGCTATGCCATGGTTGCGCTGGCCGATCTTGCCTTGCAACCCAAGGACAGCCTGGTGAACCTGACCGAGATTTCCAAGCGGCAGGATATTTCGCTGCCCTATCTGGAACAGTTGTTTGTAAAGCTGCGCCGCGCCGGGCTGGTGGATTCGGTGCGCGGGCCGGGCGGGGGGTATCGGCTGGCGCGGCCTGCGTCGGATATTCGTGTTGTTGATATTCTGGCGGCGGTGGATGAAACCGTTTCGGCCATGCACAAGGGGGCCGGTGTATCAGGGGGCACCTCGGGCAGCCGGGCGCAATCGCTGACCAACCGATTGTGGGAAGGATTGAGCGCGCATGTCTATGTGTTTTTGCACCAGGCGCGTTTGTCGGATGTGGTTGACAATGGTCTTGCGCCTTGCCCTGCCGTGCCTGCCTTGTTCGAGGTCGTCGATGATGACTGATGCAGAGGGGGCGCTGCCCCCGGCCCTTGCGGGCCTCCCCCGGAGTTTTCTGGCCAAGATGAAGCCATGAGAGCCTATCTGGATCATAACGCCACAACCCCGCTGCGGGCCGAGGCGCGCGCGGCAATGCTGGCGGCAATGGATGTGGTGGGTAACCCGTCGTCGGTGCATGCAGAAGGGCGCAAGGCAAAGGCGATTGTCGAGCGCGCGCGCGCGCAGGTGGCAGATGCCGTGGGCGCATCAGGAGCGGATGTGGTGTTTACATCCGGGGCGACAGAAGCCGCGGCGCTGGCACTGGCGGGGCGCGGTTTGCGCGGGGCACCGATTGAACATGATGCGGTTCATGCCTGGGTTGATCCAGTTTTGCCGGTGGTGGATGGCCGGGTGATTGTGGATGATCCGGCGCAATCGGTGGTGCAGCTGGCCAATTCCGAAACCGGAATATTGCAGGCACTGCCCGCCGGATTGGCTGTGTCGGACATTACGCAAGGATTTGGGCGCGTGCCTTTTGCTTTTTCATGGGTCGGTGTCGGCATGGTGTTTTTGTCGGCGCACAAGTTTGGCGGCCCCAAGGGTGTGGGTGCATTGGTTTTCCCTCAAGGCACGGATATAGCTGCGCAAATTCGGGGTGGTGGGCAGGAAATGGGGCGCCGGTCAGGCACCGAAAACGTGATCGGCATCGCCGGAATGGGGGCGGCGGCCATCGCGGCGCAGGCTGATTTGGCCGCAGGACGCTGGGAACGGGTTGCACAACTTAGAAATATTCTAGAAAAGGCCATTGCTGACACTGAAAAGGGCACTATTTTTGTCGGGAAAGAAAATGACCGTTTGCCCAACACCAGTTGTTTTGTCACGCCGGGGTGGAAAGGCGAGACGCAAGTGATGGCGATGGATCTGGCGGGGTTTGCCGTATCGGCGGGGTCGGCCTGTTCCAGCGGCAAGGTCAAGACAAGCCGCGTGTTGCGCGCTTTGGGATTGAACGATGATCTTGCGGCCTGCGCATTGCGCGTGTCGCTGGGGATCGCCACGACAGAAGATCAGGTTCTGCGTTTCGCAGAGGCCTGGACGAAAAAACGGGCGCGTATGGCTGCCTGATGGAAGGAAGAACAATGGCTGCTTTGGATGATGTGGACGTCAAGGAAGGTGTCGATCAGGAAACGGTAGATGCTGTTTCGAAACTGTCTGGCACCTACAAGCACGGCTGGAATACCGAAATCGAGATGGATTACGCCCCCAAGGGCGTGAACCCTGACATCGTGCGGTTGATTTCTTCCAAGAACAACGAACCCGACTGGATGACCGAATGGCGTCTGTCGGCCTTTAGCCGTTGGGGCCAGATGAACGAACCCAAATGGGCGATGGTCAGCTATCCCAAGATCGACTTTCAGGACATCTATTATTATGCCCGCCCCAAAAGCATGGCAGAAAAGCCCAAGTCGCTGGATGAGGTCGATCCGAAACTGCTGGCGACCTATGCCAAGCTGGGGATCCCGCTGAAGGAACAGGCGATTTTGGCCGGTGTCGAGGGGGCCGAAAACACGCCCGCCGAAGGCCGCAAGGTCGCGGTGGATGCGGTGTTTGATTCCGTGTCTGTCGGCACGACGTTTCAGGCGGAATTGAAAAAGGCCGGTGTGATTTTCTGTTCGATTTCCGAAGCGATCGAAAAGCATCCCGACCTGGTCAAGAAATACCTCGGGTCTGTCGTGCCGCCTTCGGATAACTTTTATGCAACGCTGAACAGTGCCGTGTTTTCGGACGGGTCGTTTGTTTACATCCCGCCCGGTGTGCGCTGCCCGATGGAACTGTCCACCTATTTCCGCATAAATGCCGAAAACACCGGCCAGTTTGAACGCACGCTGATCATCGCCGACAAAGGGTCTTATGTGTCCTATCTGGAAGGCTGCACAGCGCCCAAGCGTGATGTGGCGCAGTTGCATGCCGCGGTTGTTGAAATCATCGTCGAGGAAGACGCCGAGGTGAAATATTCCACCGTGCAAAACTGGTATCCCGGTGATGAAAACGGTGTTGGCGGTATCTATAACTTTGTCACAAAGCGCGCCGATTGCCGGGGCGACCGGGCCAAGGTGATGTGGACTCAGGTTGAAACCGGATCTGCCGTGACGTGGAAATACCCAAGCTGCATTTTGCGCGGGGATGATTCACAGGGCGAATTCTATTCCATCGCGATCGCCAACAACATGCAGCAGGCCGATACCGGCACAAAGATGGTGCATCTGGGCAAGAACACCAAAAGCCGGATAGTATCCAAGGGCATTTCGGCAGGCCAGGCGCAGAATACCTATCGCGGGTTGGTGTCGATGCACCCCAAGGCTAAAAACAGCCGTAACTATACCCAATGCGACAGTCTGTTGATCGGCGATAAATGCGGGGCGCATACGGTGCCTTACATCGAGGTCAAGAATAACTCTAGCCGCGTCGAACACGAGGCGACGACATCCAAGGTGGACGACGACCAACTGTTCTATTGCCGGTCGCGCGGCATGGACGAAGAAGAGGCGGTGGCGCTGGTTGTGAATGGATTTTGCAAAGAGGTGCTGCAAGCCCTGCCGATGGAATTTGCCATGGAGGCGCAGGCGCTGGTGGCCATTTCGCTGGAAGGGTCGGTTGGCTGATCATGTTTGGGACAGTTGCACCAAATCGTCGCCGGACCGTCACGGCGGGGCCGCGATATTGCCGTAGTTACTGCCGATACCCGACATCATATCGGAGCGGTGGAGACGAAGGCCATGTCAGTCAGTGGGTTGGACGATTTCAACAGCCGGATCAAGCGGATCAACAGTGCGCGAAATACATCCTATTTCGACCCCGAACTGGGTATGAATATACCCAAGCGCGTATCGCACGAAACCATTCGGCGGACCGCCAAGGCAAAGCGGCCATCGTTCAAGGCGTTTGGCTTGTCAGTGGTGATTGGCGCAGGGGCGGTGATTGTCGCGCAAGTGTTGCGGTTGCGCGGTCTTGGGCTGACAGAACCCGGCAATGCCGCGCTGTTTGTCGATCTTTTGCTGGCATTGCTGATCGTTCTGACGGTCACGGGCGGGCTGCGATACCGGTTGTTGCGTTACCGCGTGGCGCAGGCGCTTGGCGTGGTCGCCGTGCTGGGACTGGGGCACAATCTGATGTGGTATTATCCCGACCAGATGGCGGTGATCTATTCAGCCGACTACGTGCAGAGCGTGCGCGACACGACAGAGCCCGGTTTGCCGGTGTTGCAGGACGTGACGATCAACCTCTGATCCCGTTTACATTGTTGGGAAATGCTTCCGACGGCGCGCGCCGTGCGGGGGCTTTTCCCGTTCCGCCGTATAACCGTTTTGAGGAGAAATAGATGCTGGAAATCAAGGGCCTGAAGGTCAAACTGGAAGAAGAAGATAAAGAAATCCTCAAAGGGGTGGATCTGAACATCGCGCCTGGTATGGTGCATGCGATCATGGGGCCAAACGGGTCGGGCAAATCAACCCTGTCCTATGTGTTGTCCGGGCGCGACGGTTATGTCGTGACCGACGGGTCGGCAACGCTGGACGGTGTTGATCTGCTGTCCATGGCGCCCGAAGAACGTGCTGCTGCCGGTTTGTTTCTGGCCTTTCAGTACCCGGTCGAAATTCCCGGTGTGGGCAACATGACATTTTTGCGCACAGCGGTGAACGCCCAACGCAAGGCGCGCGGGCAGGATGAACTGAGCGCTGGGGATTTTCTGAAGGTTGTGCGCGAAAAAGCCAAAAGCCTGAAAATTGACGCCGAAATGCTGAAACGTCCGGTCAACGTCGGGTTTTCCGGCGGCGAGAAAAAGCGCAATGAAATCCTGCAAATGGCGATGCTGGAACCCAAGATGTGCATTCTGGACGAAACCGACAGCGGCTTGGATGTCGATGCGATGAAACTGGTGGCAGAAGGCGTGAACGCGCTGCGGTCCGAAGGGCGGTCGTTTCTGGTGATCACCCACTATCAGCGTTTGCTGGATCATATCAAACCCGATGTGGTGCATATCATGGCCGATGGCCGCATCATCAAAACCGGCGGCCCCGAATTGGCGCTTGAGGTTGAAAACAACGGTTACGCAGATATCCTGACAGAGGTGGCCTGATGGCGTTGGCAAAACTGAAACAGGACACGACAGCGGCGCGGCTGGCGGATGTGACGCTGCCTACGGGTGCTGCTTGGGCAAATGCGGCGCGGGCTGATGCCTTGGCGCGTGTGCGTGCGATGGGCCTGCCGACCCGGCGGGATGAATATTGGAAATTCACCGATCCGACATCGCTGACGGCGGTGGATGCGCCTGCGGCGGCCTTGTTTGATACGGATGAGGCACCGCTGTTTGATGCCGTCGACCGCGTGAAAATCGTATTCGTCGATGGTATTCTGGATGCGGCTGCGTCCGACGATCTGACCGTTGAAGGGGTCGTGATCGAACGGCTGGCCGATGTGATGGCGGCGGATATTCATTGGGCCAGGGATATTTACGGCGTGCTGGAAACCTGCGGCCAAAAACCCGTCGAACGGGCGCTGGCGGCGCTGAACACGGCAATGGCCACCGATGGTGTGGTTATTCATGCAACGGCCAAGGCAGCCAAGCCGATCAACCTGATCTATCTGCACAGTGATCCGGCATCTGACGTTGTGCTGCACAATCTGGTCAAGGTCGATGCAGGTGCAGAGGTGACATTGCTGGAAACTGGCCCGGCGGCGGCGCGGTTTTCGAAATGTCTTGAGGTGGATGTGGCCGAAGGTGGCGCGTTTCACCACGTGCGGGTGCAGGGGCGCGATCATGAACGTCGTGCTGTAACCCATTGTTTTGCAAGGATTTCTGCCCAAAGCACATTCAAGTCCTTTACGCTGACCTTTAACGGCGTGCTGACGCGGAATGAATGTGTGATTGACATTGTTGGCGATGATGCAACCGCCCATGTGGCGGGGGCTTGCGTCGGCGACGGGCATGATTTTCACCACGACGACACGGTGTTCGTCACCCATGACGCGCTGCGCGGCGAAAGCCGCCAGGTGTTCAAAAAGGTGTTGCGCAACGGGGCGGTGGGCGTGTTTCAGGGCAAGATCCTTGTGAAACAGGGCGCGCAGAAAACGGATGGCTATCAGATCAGCCAGTCGTTGCTTTTGGATGATGACAGTCAATTCCTTGCCAAGCCGGAATTGGAAATCTACGCCGATGATGTGGCCTGTTCGCATGGGTCAACCACCGGGGCAATTGATGAAACGGCGCTGTATTATCTGCGGTCGCGCGGTGTGCCTGCGGATCAGGCGCGCAATTTGCTGACCTTGGCCTTTCTGGCTGAATCGCTGGAAGAAATTGCAGATCCGGCCTTGGCCAACGATCTGCGTGATCGACTGGAATCCTGGCTGGCGCGTCATCGCTGATGTCGGTGACCGGTGACATGTTGCGCAGCTGGCGCGCGCCGCGTGCCGTGATGCGTGACCTGCTTGATCAGGGCAAACGCGAAGATCGGGCAATTGCCTATCTGTTGATCGGGTGTTTCCTGATCTTCGTGGCGCAATGGCCGCGTCTGTCACGCATTCAAGCGGGTTTTGAACCATCTCCATGGCCCGGTGACATCAATTTTGAAGGCATGATGACCTATACGTTTTATGCGGTCGTCATCATTTTGCCGTTGGCTCTTTATGCGGTGGCGGCACTGTCGCGGCTGGTGGCGAAGGCGTTCGGCGGGCAAGGCAGCTGGTATGGCGCGCGGCTGGCTTTTTTCTGGACTTTGCTGGCGACGACACCTCTTTTGCTGCTACACGGTCTGGTGCGGGGCCTGCTTGGGCCTGGCATACAATCCACCCTGGTGGGGGCTGCATGGGCTGTGGTCTTTGGGTACATCTGGGTGCAATCCCTGCGCGAGGCGGAAAGCGACTGATGGCATTTAATTTTCAGAATTTGTTGAACATGGTGGGGCGGTCCGTCGCCGAACCGGCGGTTGTCGCGCGCGAGGTGCTGGCCACACAGTGGGACCGCAGCGCGTTGTGGTCGGCCCTGGCGCTGGTAACGGTGTTGAATGTTCTGTTGCTGGCGACGATGCAAATGCTGTCGCCCGTGCCGGATGCGCTAGAACAACAGGGCATCATGCTGACGCCGTTCACTTACACCATTTTGGTGGGGTCGTTTCTGGTGTTGTTCGTGATTTCCATTCAGGCCTTTGGCCGGATGTTGGGCGGGCAGGGCAGCTTTGACGCAACGCTGACGCTGATGGTCTGGTTTCAGGTGATCAGTCTGGTTTTCGAGGCGGTGCAGGTCTTGCTTGTGCTGGTCAGCCCGTTTCTGGGTGGCCTGTTCGGCATGGCATCCTTGGTTGTCTTGTTCTGGTGCATGTTGAATTTTATTAATGTATTGCATGGGTTTGAAAGCCGGGGAAAGGCGCTGTTCACCCTTGTGCTGGCCCTGATCGGCACCGCGATCGGCGCGGCGATGATCCTTGCGGTTGTGGGCGTGAATGTGCCCGGAGGAACAATATGACCTTTGATGTGGCAAAGATACGCGCTGATTTCCCAATCCTGTCGCGTCAGGTGAACGGCAAGCCACTGGTTTACCTTGATAACGGGGCCTCGGCGCAGAAACCGCAGGTGGTGATTGATGCGATTACCCGCGCCTACAGCGATGAATATGCCAATGTGCATCGCGGCCTGCATTACCTGTCCAACCTTGCGACCGAAAAATACGAAGGCGTGCGCGGCACGATCGCGCGGTTTCTGAATGCCGGGTCAGAGGACGAGATCATCATGAACTCGGGCACCACCGAAGGCATCAATATGGTGGCCTATGGCTGGGCCATGCCGCGGATGCAGGCAGGCGATGAAATCGTGCTGTCGATCATGGAACACCATGCCAATATCGTGCCATGGCATTTCCTGCGCGAACGGCAAGGCGTGGTGATCAAATGGGTTGAAGTTGACAGTAACGGCGATCTGGACCCGCAAAAGGTGATTGACGCCATCAGCCCAAAAACCAAGCTGGTTGCCATGACCCATATGTCGAATGTGTTGGGCACGGTGGTGGATGTGAAGACGATCACGCAGGGTGCCCATGCGAAAGGTGTGCCTGTGCTGGTGGACGGGTCACAGGCGGCGGTGCATCTGCCTGTTGATGTGCGGGATATCGGTTGCGATTTCTATGCGATCACAGGGCACAAGCTTTATGGGCCTTCAGGTTCTGGCGCGATTTACGTGCGCCAGGAAAGAATGGCGGAAATGCGTCCCTTTATGGGGGGCGGTGACATGATCCGCGAAGTCGGGCGCGATACGGTCACGTGGAACGATCCGCCGATGAAATTCGAGGCAGGCACACCTGGCATTGTCCAGATGATCGGGCTGGGTGTGGCGCTGGATTATATGACAAATGTCGGTATGGAAAATATCGCAGCGCACGAACACGCCTTGCGCGATTATGCCCGCGACCGGCTGGACGGGTTGAACTGGCTTAGCGTGCAGGGCACATCGGCAAACAAGGGGGCGATTTTTTCCTTTACGCTGGATGGTGCAGCGCACGCGCATGATATTTCCACCGTGCTGGATAAAAAAGGCGTGGCTGTGCGCGCGGGCAGCCATTGCGCCATGCCGCTGATGGATCACATGGGCACGACAGCGACCTGCCGTGCCTCTTTTGGCATGTATAACACAACGAAAGAGGTGGATGTGCTGATCGAGGCGTTGGAGCTTTGCCACGATCTGTTTGCGTAACGCGCGCGGTTTAGTCCGTGCGCCCCATCAAGCGGTCAACGGGCGCATAGTCGTCCGTCAGGATCAGGTCCGACCGCGCAACCAGCTGGTCAACCCAAGACTGTGCCAATGCGCCAAAGATCATCGGATCAGGGGCAGGGGCGACAAAACTGTCAACCCGCGTTGGCGCATCACCCGCCACAACGATGAAAACCATGCGCGCACCGGGATCTGGCACAATCTGTTGCGTCCAAACCTCGACCGTGGGAAACGTCGTTTGTAATGTCCGCACGAATGCTGACAATGTATCCAGCCGATCCTCGAAATCGACGACATTCATGAGGTAACTGCCCTGCGGGTTCAGCCGGGATTTGACCAGCTTGAAAAATTCCTGCGTGATCAGATGCGCCGGCACGGCGATATCGGTAAAGGCATCCCCGATGATCAGATCATAGGTTGCCGCCGGACGGCCCCGCAGGGCGGTGCGGGCATCTTCGTGCAAGACCGTGGCGCTGGCGGGATCGAACCAGAAGTCACGCATGGCGACCTGTGTCACCATTGGGTCAATTTCGGCCACGGTCAGCGGACCTGCGCCCGTGGCATGAAGCGCCCGCGGGACCGAATAGGTCCCGCCGCCAATGAAAAATGCGCTGAAGTCCGGCCGTGGCGCACGCAGAGCCGCCAGCGACTGAAGCATCGCGGCATGTTCGGTAAAGGCCACATCGGGGGTATTTTGCGCACTGATCCCGTGAACAAGGTGGTCAATCACCATCAACCGCACCGGAAAGGCCGGGTCGGCACTGACATCAACGGTGCGGATGCAGAAATAGTGGCTTTCCACATCGCATGGGCCAGAGGCAAAGGCCCCACGCGCCGCAAGACCCAGCGCAGCCAGCGCCAACAGCAAAGGCCAGACGAGCCGCGCGCGCCCCAGTCTCAGGCAGATCAATGCGGTGCCGATATAAGCCAGCGTCACAACGGCCAGCGTGCCGGTCGATCCCAACCACGAAATAAAGACAAAGCCCGCCAGCAACGTCCCGGCAATCGCCCCGATTGCCCCCGAGGCAAAAAGCGCCCCCAGCGCCCGGCCAGAGCGCGCCTGACCTGAAATCGCGATCTGCGTCAGCACCGGCGCAGGCACGCCGGCGAAAAGTGACGGCAGAAAAAACACCGCCATTGCAATGATCACGATCGACCAGACAGGATGCCCGACAATATTCAGGATCGGTCCTGCCGTCATCGCAAGAAGCGCGCTCGCCCCCGCAGTGCTGAGCGCCGCCGCCAGCAAGATCCAGCCGGTGCGGCGCAGCGCATCTTCGCCTATGCGTTCGGCCAGTCGCCCGCCCCACCAATGCCCTGCGGAAAATCCCGCCAGCACCACCGCAATGATCGCTGTCCACGTATAAAGCGACATGCCGACATAGGGTGCCAGCATCCGCCCGGCGACGATTTCAACAACCAACGATGCGGCTGAAACAGTAGCTTGTAACAAGACAAGAAGAAATAAAGGTGGTGTGCGCATTGGTTTTCTCTGGATTTCGGGTCACGTGACATTGCGCGTTGTGGACCATGACGACAACCCTGAAATTTTCGAAAACAGGCCGTTGCAGCAACCGGAAAGAACGCGTAAGAGAACCGCAATGCACCCGTAGCTCAGCTGGATAGAGCGCTGCCCTCCGAAGGCAGAGGCCAGAGGTTCGAATCCTCTCGGGTGCACCAAAAATCAGGATATATAAATAACTTACAATTCCGCGCATTTGTGGACCTTACGCTTATGTGGAAAAGTCGCGTAAGCAGTGCAATCGCGGCAGTGACCTGAGTCTGTATCGATAACCCATCGAATCTTTCGTGCGGCCAAATGGGCGAAGGCGCGTGACTGTCAGCCAGGTGTGTTCCATTGCAGGTTATTTGGGGTCGCGACCGCCGCTGGGTGTCCAGCTTGCGACCGGGCGAAATGCGCCCGAAAATTGCGGCGAAATAAACGTTTTCTTGTTAATTTGCTTCGGTTTTCGCCAGTTCCCACTGTTCGTGTCTCTTGCGGAGTCGGGGCGGTGTCAGCGACTTTTTGGAACGGTAGCATGGCGCGGTGTCCTTGGCCGTATGTCCTCAAGCGTTGTGTAGAACGCCGGCATCACCAACAGGATCAGGACCATTGCCGCCAAGAGCCCGAAGACGATCGAGATCACCGATGGCTTGGGTGTCTGTGCCTGGGTCGAGGTCTCCAGCAGGTGGGGCGCCATGCCCATGATCGTGATCGACACCGAGACGAAGATCGGGCGGAACCGCGACCGCACGGCCTAGCCTGCGGCCAGCGCTGCGGAAAGTCCTTCGGTACGACGGCGTTGTTCACCACAATGCCCGCAAGTGACGCCGCGCCTACCAGCGACGGCATCGCGATTTTGTAGCCCATCAGAACACGGCCCCAGATCGCGCCCAGAAATGCCAGCGGAATGGTCATCATCACGATCAGCGGCGCGACGTAACTGTGGAAATGGAAACTGAGCACAAGATAGATACCCACGAGCCCGATCAGGAACCCGCGCAGGAAGGAGCCGACGGTTTTCGCCAAATTCGCGGCTTGCCCGCCGATCTCGAAGATGAGGCCGGGGGTGTGGCCACCAGACCGGGCAGAAATTCGTCAGCCAGCCGTGCGATGATCGCGTCACCATTGCCAATCCGGCCGTGCACTTCGGCCGCATCGGTCAGTGCGCGCAGACCGTTGCGGCGTGTGATGCTGTCCCAACCCCGCGCCACGGTAACCTCTGCGATGCTGGCCCGTGTCTCGGCGCCGGGCAGATCGACCGCAACGGTGGCGACTCGGGATAGAGGTTGCAGCTGTCAATCGTGTATGTTGGTGATCTATAACTCACAAAAGGTTATACATGTCGGGCCGTCAAAGCGCGCAAGAGCGAAAGGTGCAGGAGGGCGTTTTCGATGAAGTCACAAGGTAATGTGCTGCGCATTGCGGGGGTTTTGCGACTGCCTCTGGCCTGCTGACGGTTCTTTCGGGCGGCATCGCGCTGTTGGCGCGTCAGGCGCTTTCGGGGCGATAGAGGCAATCGGCCAGGGTGCTGTGGTTAAGGTCGTCGATGAAGACCGCCTCGGCATGGGCCAGCCGCGCCTTCAACCGGCAGTGCGGGGTCAGGGTGCAGGCGTTGGCGCCAGCGGCAAAGCATTCCACCAGCGCCTGATCGGTCTCGAGGATCGCGACGACATCGCCCAGGCGGATGTCCGCAGGCGCGCGGGCCAGCATCGCCCCGCCGCCGCCCCCGCGCCGGGTTTCCAGAAGACCTGCCGCCGCCAGCGCCGAAATCACCTTGGCCAGATGGTTGCGCGACACCCCGAACTCGGCGGCAAGCTCGGCGGCTGTGAATGCGCGACCTGGCGTGCCCGCCATGCGCATCAACACACGCAGACCGTAGTCGGTAAAAGAGGTGAGGCGCATGGTCGCGTTCCTGATTTGGTATTTGCAATGCGTATTACGATGGTTTAATCGGTAAATCAAATGCCGAATTCACTCGGTGCTGATGATTCCCACAAAAGGGACATGCCATGCACGACGATGCCACAGCCGCAGTGCCGCAGGAAACCGGCGCCCTGATCGACCACATCCTGACCAATTATCATGCGATGCACAGGGCCGACCTTGCATCGCTGATCCCTCTGGCCGCACGCGTCGAACAGGTTCACGCCGATGATTCCGATGCCCCCAAGGGTCTTGCCCGTGTCCTGACAAGGCTTGCGCACGAGATGGAAGATCACATGACCAAAGAAGAAATGATTCTGTTTCCGGCCATGCGCGTGGGTGGCGGGGCGGGCATCGAACACCCCATAGCGGTGACGCGCGCCGATCATGATGATCACGCCGTGTCCATATCGCTGATCCGCAAGCTGACAGGCGATCTGACACCGCCAAAACATGCCTGCGGGTTCTGGCGGTCCCTTTATGTTGGCACGACGACGCTGATTGATGAACTGGCCGCCCACATCGCGCTGGAAAACGACGTGTTTTTCCCCCGGTTCGCGCCGGCAAGATGACCAAGGACGGCACATATGCATCGCCGCCTTGCATGGCGGCAGAAGTGGATCGCGCATATTTTGATCCGCTGGGCATTGACCCCGAACAGGCGCGTGATGTGGCGCGCTGGCGTCGCGCCGAACGGGCACGGCTGGCCGCGCTGAGAGAGGGCCTGGGCCAAGCCGGGCGGGCGCAGGTTTCGGACAGGATCGTGGGGCATCTGGTGACAGTGCTGGCCGATCGCGGGGTGGGGCGCGGATGCGTCCTGTCCGGCTACTGGCCGATCAAGGGCGAACCCGACCTGCGCCCGGCCTTGTCCGATCTGCACCGCACGGGCGTCACCATCGCCTTGCCGGTGGTCGAGACGCGCGCCGCGCCGCTGGTTTTTCGCCGCTGGACACCCCAGACCAGACTGGTGCGCGGCGACTGGAACATCCCGGTTCCCCCGCCCGAGGCCGATGAGTTGGTGCCTGATACCGCACTCGCGCCTTGCCTTGGGTGGGCTGACGGCTGCTATCGGCTGGGCTGGGGTGGCGGATATTTCGACCGGACGCTGGCCGCGCTTTCGCCGCGCCCCCTGACCATCGGTGTGGCATTTTCCGCCGCGCGTTTGCCTACGATCTTTCCGCAACCCCATGACATCCCGCTGGGCCTGATCCTGACCGAGGACGGCGTCGCAGCCACAAGGCCAGAAACAAGGACAGACAAATGAGCACCACGTCCGAACAAATGCGCGCCTGGACCGGCCCCGCGATCCTGACCTTTGGGTTCCGCCCGTTCTTTTTCGGCGCGGCGGTCTGGGCGGTGCTGGCGGTGGCGCTTTGGGTGCCGATGCTATCGGGGCATCTGATGTTGCCCACCGCTTTCGACCCGGTGTCATGGCACGCGCATGAATTCCTGTTCGGGTATCTGGGGGCCGTCGTCGCGGGCTTTCTGCTGACCGCGGTGCCGAACTGGACGGGTCGCTTGCCCATTGTCGGCTGGCGGCTGGGGATGCTGGCGGGCCTGTGGCTGGCGGGGCGCGGGGCGGTCGCCGTTTCGGCGGGGCTGTCGCCCCTGCTGGGGGCGGCGGTCGATTTGGCGTTTCCGGTGGTCTTTGCGCTGCTGATCGCGCGCGAGATCGTGGCGGCCAAGAACTGGCGCAACCTGATGGTGCTGGCGATGCTGGTGGTCTTTATCGCCGGCAACGCGCTGTTTCACTGGGAAGCGGCACAGGGCGGTTATGCCGCCCAAGGCTATGGCCTGCGGCTGGGCCTTGGTGCGGGCATCATGATGATAGCCGTGATCGGCGGCCGTGTGGTGCCGTCCTTCACCCGCAACTGGCTGGTGAAACGGCGCAGCGGAGTCCTGCCGGTGCCGCCGATGCAACACTTTGACAAGGCGGCGCTGGTGGTGCTGGCGCTGGCGTTGGTGTTGTGGGGCGCCCTGCCGCTGGCACCGCTGACCGGGGTGGTTCTTGCCCTGGCGGGCGTGTTGCACGCGGTCCGCCTGTCCCGTTGGAAAGGGCACCGGACCTTTGCCGAACCGTTGGTGACGGTGCTGCACGCGGGCTATGCCTTTGTGCCGCTGGGGGCCTTGGCACTGGCCGCTGAAATCTTGGCTCTGGGGTCTTTCGGGATGGCGGGCGCGCAACATTTCTGGATGGCTGGGGCGGTCGGGTTGATGACACTGGCCGTGATGACACGCGCCACGCTCGGCCATACCGGGCAGGCGCTGACGGCGGGGGCGGGGACTGTCACGATCTATCTGGCCCTGATCCTGTCGGTGTTGGCGCGGGTTGCGGGCGGCGTATGGCCCGAATTCTCTGGCGCGTTGAACATTTTGGCGGGGCTGTCCTGGATGCTGGCCTTCGGCGGCTTCGCCGTCGTTTATGGTGCGGTTTTGCTGCGCCTGCCTGCCGCCAAGCGGGTCTGAGGCGCGCACCGATGGAATGGTTCGCGTTCGCCCTGGCCTATGTTGTGTTCTTGCTGTCGCATTCCTTGCCCGTGCGCCCGCCGCTGCGGCCCTGGATTCAGGCGCGACTTGGCGCTTCCGGCTTCACGCTGGCCTATTCTACCTTCTCGCTTGCGGTGCTGGCATGGCTGATCGCAGCGGCAGGCCGCGCGCCACATGTGACCCTGTGGGACTGGGCGCCATGGCAGGTCCATGTGCCACTGACGGTCATGGGGCCGGTCTGCCTGATCCTTGCGCTGTCCATCGGGCGGCCCAACCCGTTTTCCTTCGGTGGCGCGCGCAACGAACAGTTCGACCCGGCGCAGCCCGGCATCGTCCGTTGGTCACGTCATCCGCTGCTATTGGCGCTGGCGCTTTGGGCGGCGGCCCATGTTGTGCCGAATGGGGATCTGGCGCATGTGATCGTGTTCGGCACCTTTGCCGGTTTTGCGGTCCTTGGCGGTCGTCTGATCGACCGCAGGAAGCGTCGTGAAATGGGGGCGGAGTGGCAGCGCCTGCGCTTGGTGGCCAAAAGCGCGCCGATCCCGTTCTGGCGCAGGTCGGGAACAGTTCCTGCGCGGGCCGTGGCCGGTGCTATCCTCTACGCGGCGTTTCTTTGGGTGCATCCTGTTCTTTTTGGTGTCAGCCCCTTGCCATGATGGTTGTCAGGACTTGAAACTGTCGATCAGCGGATTGGGTTTTGCAAAGTTCTCAAGGTCCGCCTGATTGTCGATAGTGACGCGGGTGCCAGTCACTTTAACGCCATAGGGCTGCAGGCCCTTAAAGGCACGGCTGAGGTTTTCAGGTGTCATGCCCAGCACCGAGGCGAGGCGGCGCTTTTCGAAATCAAGCGCGAAGACCGGCCCGCCGCCAGCGTGCCTTTGTTGCCTGAGCAGGTAGTTCGCGACCCGCTCGAGCGAGGTTCTGAGCTTGAGATCCTTCTGCGCCTTGATGACAGAGCGATAGCACTGCGCCAGCTCGGTGACGATGGCGCGGGCAAAGTTGTTGTCAGCGTCGAAGATTGCGCGCACGTCTTGGCTGGGGATCAGCGCAATGCGGCTTTTTTCCAGCGTGCGGGCCGACATCAGATAGGGCGCATCCTTGATTGTCGCAGCAAGAATGAAGGTCGATATGGGGCGGACCGTGGCCATGCTGGTATCACGCCCGTTCCAGACTGAGAACAGATCAACCGAACCGGAAATGACAACGTGGAGGAAATCGCTCGGCTCTCCTTCGGTGATCAATTCGATCTGCGCCGGGAAATTTTGCACATAGGCGCCGCGCATCAAGGATGTGAAATTATCATCCGCCATCTGCGAGAACAGATCGAGTTTACGGATATCTTGGTATTCTGGATTTGGCATGGTGTCCCATCCGTAATCTCGTACGCGGCAAGTCTTGCAAGGCTGATTGATAAAAGTCAATCATTCAGTTGATCATCGCGGCAGAAACCTTGACCCACCCCGGCGCACAGGATGATATATTTATCTAAACCATTTATTTCATTGTATTTTCTTGTAATTTCATGATCTGGATCAAGTCATGTGCGCCGTTCTGGCCGCAGGTTTGGCCTTGAACCCCACGCAGGGGTGACATTGCTTTTCTTGCCGGAGATCCGCCATGCAGACCCACGCCACAGCCTCGCGCGCCGATCAAAATCGCGCATTGAGCCTGAGCACGATCGCCTTTACCGCCTGTTTTGCGGTCTGGACGATATTTTCCATCATCGGTGTCGCCATCAAGGCTGAACTGGGTCTGAACGACACCCAATTCGGCCTGTTGGTCGCAACGCCGATCCTGACCGGGTCGCTGACCCGCATCTTTCTGGGTGTCTGGACCGAGAAATATGGTGGGCGGTTGGTGTTTTCGGCGCAGATGATTCTTGCGGCGCTGGCGACATGGGCGCTGACGCTGGCGCATACCTATGTGATGTATCTGGTTGCAGCGCTCGGGATCGGGCTTGCGGGTGGATCGTTCATCATCGGTGTGGCCTATGTCAGCCGATGGTATGAGGCGGGCCGGCAGGGCACCGCGCTGGGGATTTTCGGCGCGGGTAATATCGGTGCGGCGGTCACCAAGTTCGTCGCGCCGTTCGTCATGGTGGCCTATGGCTGGCAGGGTGTGGCCAATGCCTGGGCGGCCGGCCTTGCGATCATCGGGGTGTTGTTCTACGTCTTTGCCAAGGACGACCCCCAACTTGTTGAACGCCGCAGGACCGGTGCCAACGCCCCCTCTTTTGCTGAACAGTTCGCGCCGCTTAAGAACCTGCAAGTCTGGCGCTTCTCGCTCTATTACTTTTTCGTTTTCGGGGCGTTTGTCGCGCTGGCGCTTTGGATGCCGCATTACCTGATCGACGTCTATGGCATCGATGTGCGCTTTGCAGGCATGGCGGCGGCATCGTTCAGCCTGTCGGCGTCGTTGTTTCGCGCCTATGGTGGCGTCTTGTCGGACAAGTTCGGCGCGCGCAAGGTGATGTACTGGACCTTCGGCTTCAGCATGATCTTCCTGTTCATGCTGTCCTATCCGCCGACCGATTACATCATCCGGGGCAAGGACGGCGCGATCGCCTTTTCCACACAGATGGGTCTGTGGCCCTTTATCGTCACGCTCTTCGGGCTTGGCTTTTTCATGAGCCTCGGGAAGGCCGCTGTATTCAAGCATATCCCAGTCTATTATCCCAACCACGTGGGCGCGGTCGGCGGTCTTGTGGGTATGATCGGCGGCCTTGGCGGGTTCGTCCTGCCCATCGCCTTTGGCGCGCTGCTGGACCTGACGGGCATTTATACCTCGTGCTTTGCGCTGCTGTTCGTGCTGGTGGCCGTGTCGCTGGTCTGGATGCACCTGTCGGTGCGTGCAATGGAACGGGCCGCCCATGGTGACGCGCTGGACCGTCTGCCGCAACTGCCCGAGATGCAGGACATCCACCACCCGGAACGCACCGAAATGCCCCGCGTGCTGGAGGACTGGCGCCCCGAGGACGCGCAGTTCTGGGCCGAAAAGGGCCGCGCCGTCGCGCGCCGCAACCTGTGGATTTCCATCCCGGCACTGCTGCTGGCCTTCTCGGTCTGGATGGTGTGGTCGGTGGTCGTGGCGCGCCTGCCTGCCATTGGGTTCGACTTTACGCCGGGCCAGTTGTTCTGGTTGGCGGCGCTGCCGGGCTTGTCGGGTGCCACGCTGCGCATCTTCTACAGCTTTATGGTGCCGATCTTTGGCGGGCGGCTATGGACGACACTCTCGACCGCTTCGCTGATCCTGCCTGCGCTTGGCATCGGCTATGCGGTGCAAAACCCCCAGACGCCTTACCTGATCTTCCTCGTGCTGGCGCTATTGTGCGGGTTCGGCGGCGGCAACTTTGCGTCCTCAATGGCCAATATCGGATATTTCTTCCCAAAGGCCGAAAAGGGCAATGCGCTGGCGCTGAATGCGGGCCTGGGCAATCTGGGCGTGTCGGTGATGCAGTTCCTTGTGCCCATCGTCATCACAGCGGGGGTGTTCGGCGCCTTGGGCGGCGCGCCTGTGACAATGTCGGACGGCGGGCAGCTTTGGATGCAGAACGCGGGCTTTGTCTGGGTGCCATTCATCCTTGTGGCGACGATTGCCGCGTGGTTGGGCATGAACGACATTGCCGATGCGCGCGCCAGCTTTGCCGATCAGGCGGTCATCTTCGGGCGCAAGCACAACTGGCTGATGTGCGTCCTCTATACCGGCACCTTCGGCAGCTTCATCGGCTATTCGGCGGGCTTTCCGCTGCTGACCAAACTGGCCTTCCCCGAGGTGAACGCGCTGAACTTCGTGTTCCTTGGGCCGCTGGTGGGCGCGCTCAGCCGTGCCGGCACCGGCTGGATCAGCGACCGCTTTGGCGGCGGGCGCGTCACCTTGTGGACCTTTGCGCTGATGATCGTGGCCACCTTTGGCGTGATCACTTTCCTTGGACTGGGGTCTTTCGTCGGGTTCTTCGCCTGCTTCATGGCGCTGTTCTTTCTGACAGGGGTCGGCAATGCGTCCACCTTCCAGATGATCCCGGTGATCATGGGCCGCGAAGTGCCGCGCCTGATGCCGCATCTGACCGCGGATGAGACCAAACGCCAGATCGGGATGGAGGCAGGGGCAATCACCGCCTTTACGTCGGCCATCGCGGCCTATGGCGCCTTCTTCATCCCCAAGGCCTATGGCACATCCATCGCGATGACCGGGTCTGCCGTGGGGGCGCTTTGGGCCTTCTTGGTGTTCTACGCCATCTGCGTCGTCATTACCTGGGTCGTCTACACGCGCCCCGGTGGCTTGCTGCACGACATCGAACACGGCCGCGCGCCGCTAGGTGCCGCCACGCAACCCGCACAATGACCCAACCGATTACTCGGGCGGCGCAGGTCGTCGCCCGGACCCAGACACCCGAAAGGACAACCCAATGAGCCATCTGCTCGACAAACTGAACTTCTTCCAGAACAAGGAGCTGGAGCAATTCTCGGACGGTTGGGGGCAGACCACCCGCGAGAACCGCGACTGGGAAGACACCTACAGAAACCGCTGGCGGCATGACAAGATCGTGCGGTCCACCCATGGGGTGAATTGCACCGGGTCGTGTTCGTGGAAGATCTATGTCAAATCCGGCATCGTCACGTGGGAAACGCAGCAAACCGACTATCCCCGCACCCGCGCGGGCCTGCCCAACCACGAGCCGCGCGGCTGTGCGCGCGGCGCCTCCTACAGCTGGTATCTTTACAGCGCCAACCGCGTGAAAAACCCGCTGATCCGGGGTGCGCTGATGCGGGCATGGCGCAAAATGCGCGAGACGATGACGCCCTTGGCCGCCTGGGCTGCGATCCAGAACGATCCCACCTTGCGCGCCAGCTACACCAAGACACGCGGCAAGGGCGGTTTTGTGCGCGCCACCTGGGACGAGGCGACCGAGATCGTCGCCGCCGCCAACGCCTATACCGCGAAAACCCATGGTCCCGACCGGGTGTTCGGCTTCTCGCCCATCCCGGCCATGTCGATGGTCAGCTATGCCGCAGGCTCGCGCTATCTGTCGCTGCTGGGCGGCACGTGCATGTCCTTCTACGACTGGTATTGCGATCTGCCACCAGCCAGCCCGCAGACCTGGGGCGAACAGACCGACGTGCCGGAATCGGCCGACTGGTATAACGCGGGCTTTTTGATGCTTTGGGGGTCGAACGTGCCGCAGACGCGCACGCCCGACGCGCATTTCTATACCGAAGTGCGCTATCGCGGCACCAAATCGGCGGTTGTCAGCCCCGACTATTCCGAGGCCGCCAAGTTCGGTGACATCTGGCTAAACCCGCAGGCCGGCACCGATGCGGCACTGGCGATGGCCATGGGCCATGTGATTCTGCGCGAATACCATCTGGACCGTCAGGCCGCGTATTTCGAGGACTATGCCCGCAAATACACCGACATGCCGATGCTGGTGCGGCTGGATGAAACGGACGGCCGCCTTGTGCCGGGCCGGATGCTGCGCGCAGATGACTTTGACGGGAAACTTGGCGAAGCAAACAACCCCGACTGGAAGACCGTCGCCTATGACGCGGCATGCGGCCAGATCGTGGCCCCCAACGGGTCGATCGGGTTTCGCTGGGGCGAGGAAGGCAAGTGGAACCTTGAGGAACGTGCAAATGGGGCCGAGGCCAATCTGCGACTGAGCCAGATTCTGGAGGGCGATCACGACGACATTGTCGGCGTCGATTTCCCCTATTTCGGCGGTGCCGCCACAGGCGATTTCGTGAAATGCGACCACCCCGAGGTGCTGACCCGGGCCATCCCCGCGCGGCGCGTCACGCTGGCAGATGGCTCCAGCGCGTTGGTGGCCACGGTGTTTGACCTGTTCTGCGCCAACTACGGGTTGGACCGGGGCCTTGGCGGCGACTGGGTGTCGAAGGATTTCAACGACGACAGCCCTTATACCCCTGCGTGGGCCGAGAAAATCACCGGCGTGGCTGCCGAAAAAATCATCGCCGTGGCGCGTGAATTTGCCGGCAATGCGGAAAAGACCCATGGCAAGTCCATGGTCATTCTCGGGGCCGGTCTGAACCACTGGTATCACATGGACATGGCCTATCGCGGCATCATCAACATGCTGGTGATGTGCGGCTGTATCGGCCAGGAAGGCGGCGGATGGTCGCATTACGTGGGGCAGGAAAAGCTGCGCCCGCAGACCGGCTGGCAGCCGCTGGCCTTTGCGCTCGATTGGTCGCGCCCGCCACGGCACATGAATTCGACATCCTGCTGGTATGCGCATACCGACCAGTGGCGCTATGAAACCCTGCGCGCGGGCGAGATCCTGTCGCCCACAGCGCCCAAGGGCGATTGGGACGTGTCGTTGATTGATTACAACATCCGCGCCGAACGCATGGGCTGGCTGCCATCGGCCCCACAGTTGAAATCCAACCCGCTGGAGGTATCAAAAGCCGCCAAGGCGGCGGGCAGGGACATTCCCGCCTATGTGGCGGAACAGCTGAAATCCGGCGCGCTGCAAATGTCATGCGAAGACCCGGACGCGCCGGAAAACTGGCCGCGTAACCTGTTCGTGTGGCGGTCTAACCTGCTGGGATCGTCGGGTAAGGGGCATGAATATTTCCTCAAGCACCTGCTGGGCACCGATCACGGTGTGATGGGCAAGGATCTGGGCGAAGAAGGCGGCGTAATGCCGAAGGAAGCCGTCTGGCATGACGAGGCCCCCAAGGGCAAACTCGACCTGCTGGTGACGATTGATTTCCGCATGTCCACCACGTGCGTCTACTCCGATATCGTGCTGCCGACCGCCAGTTGGTATGAAAAGGACGACCTGAACACGTCCGACATGCACCCGTTCATCCACCCGCTGCAAGCGGCGGTTGATCCGGCATATGAAAGCAAATCGGACTGGGAAATCTTCAAGTCGATAGCCAAAAAGTTCTCTGAGGTCGCACCCGAAGTGCTGGGGGTCGAGACCGACATCGTCCAGCTTCCCCTGCTGCACGACACCCCCGGCGAATTGGCGCAGGCCCATGTTCGCGACTGGAAAAAGGGCGAATGCGACCTGATCCCCGGCAAGACCGCGCCGAATTATATCGCGGTCGAACGGGATTATCCAAACCTTTATAAAAAGTTCACGTCTGTCGGCCCGCTGCTGGAAAAGCTCGGCAACGGCGGCAAGGGCATCAACTGGGATACATCGGTTGAGGTCGGCCATCTGCGCGACCTGAACGGGGTGGTGCTGGACGAGGGTGTCTCGAAAGGCCACGCGAAGCTGGAAACCGCCATCGACGCGGCCGAGATGATCTTGATGCTGGCGCCCGAGACCAATGGCGAAGTGGCCGTGAAGGCCTGGGAGGAGCTGGAGAAACCCACCGGCCGCCACCACGCCCATCTGGCGGAAGGCGCGCATCATACAAAAATTCGCTTTCGCGACATTGCCGCGCAACCGCGCAAGATCATCTCCTCGCCCACATGGTCGGGGATCGAAAGCGAAGATGTCTGCTACAACGCGGGCTATACCAACGTGCATGAGCTGATCCCGTGGCGCACCCTGACAGGCCGCCAGCAGTTGTATCAGGATCACCTGTGGATGCGCGCCTTTGGTGAAGGTTTCGTCAGCTACCGCCCGCCGGTGGACCTGAAAACCATCACCAAGGCCGTCAACAACGACGCCGCCGAGGGCAGCCCGCATGTGGTGCTGAACTTCATCACGCCGCATCAGAAATGGGGCATTCACAGCACCTATTCCGACAACCTGCTGATGCTGACGCTGAACCGGGGCGGGCCGGTGGTCTGGATGTCAGAGGTGGACGCCGCAAAGGCGGGCCTTGTCGATAACGACTGGGTCGAGGCCTATAACATCAACGGCGCGCTGACCGCGCGGGTGGTGGTAAGCCAGCGGATCAAGCAGGGCACCCTGTTTATGTATCACGCGCAGGAAAAGATCGTGAACACGCCCGGGTCCGAAAAGACCGGCCATCGCGGCGGCATCCACAATTCGGTGACCCGCACCACGCTGAAACCCACGCATATGATCGGCGGCTATGCGCAATTGTCCTACGGTTTCAACTATTATGGCACCGTGGGCAGCAATCGTGACGAATTCGTCATCGTTCGGAAAATGAAAAAGGTTGACTGGCTGGATCAGCCCACAACCCGCAAAGTGGAGGCAGCAGAATGAGAGTTCGCGCGCAAATCGGCAAGGTTCTGAACCTCGACAAATGCATCGGGTGTCACACCTGTTCCGTCACCTGCAAGAACGTGTGGAC